>CAVOIU010000027.1:0-90835 GCA_963695965.1 uncultured Solirubrobacterales bacterium | reverse complement strand
CACGGTTGCGGAGATAAGCCTCCTGGCGCGCTCGACGCCGACCAGCGCCTGCTCGCGCGTGGTCTCGGGCATCACCCACGCGAACTCGTCGCCCCCGACCCGGCCCAGGATGTCCTCGACCCGGGCGTTATCGGCGAGGCACCGTGCCACCCCGGCGAGCATCTCGTCACCGGCGTCGTGACCGCCGAAGTCGTTGACCTCCTTGAAGTGGTCGATGTCGATCACCGCCACCGACAGCGTCCGGGAATGCCGGAGTGACCTCGCCACCTCCGCGGCCAGCCGGTCGTGCAGGGCCCGGCGGTTCGCCAGCCCGGTCAGCGGATCGGTCGCGGCCTGAGCGGCGAGCTTGGCGCGGTCGTCGATGCTCGTGATCGCGGTCGCCAGCAGATCACCGAACTCCTGCAGCTGCTGCTCGTCGGAGGGGGTCAGCCTCGCGGGCTCCGCGGCCGTGACCGCGAGTGCGCCCCAGCTCCGGCCGCCGACCCTGACGGGAGCGATGATGCTCGACGTGTAGCCCAGCTTCCCAACCGGGCTGTCGGACGGATGGCCCTCGATCCTCACCGTGGAGTGCGTGTCTCTTGCCCGGGCCACGTCGCTCCCCAGGGTGACCTTGATCACGGTGCCGGGCAGGTAGCGGCCGCCCTCGTGATCGGCCCACGAGCCCATCACCGTGGCCTCGTCCTCGTTGTCGAACCGGATGATGCCCGCGGCACCTGCTCCCAGGAGCGCGGCGGCCTCTCGTGCCACCAGCTCGTAGATCCGCTCCGGCGCGTCGCCCTCGACCACGGCGGTCGCCACGCGGCGGAGCGCACCCTGCTCGGCGGCGAGCAGCTCGGCGCGGGCGCGGGCCTGCGTCAGCAGTCGCCGGCCCGCCGAGATCGCCCACGCGGCGACCAGGTAGCTCGGGAAACCGATCTCGAGCTTGGCGAGGTACCCGCTGTGGGTCGCTCGCGGGTCATACAGGAGCACCAGCGCCTGGGTCGCCACGCAGGCGACCAGGTACACCGCAACGATCGGGGGGCGCCAGAAGTAGGCGGCGAACACCACGACGAAGAACAGATAGGCCCCGGACGGCGAGTCGGCGCCTCCGGACGAGGCGATGGTTGCGGCGATGATCCCGAGCCCGGCGAGCACCGAGAGATGGCTCAGGAACGCAGGCGCTCGGTCCCAGTCGATCAACCACAGCGAGCAGACGCCCCACAAAAAGGCGCCGCCCGCGATCGCGTACAGGACGCCGGCGTGGGCGTGGGTCACGCCCGGAAGCAGCGCCAGCGGGACGACCGTTGCCCCGCCGATCATGAAGAACGCCCCGCTCACGGATCCCGCAAGGGCGCGCTCGTCCGGCGCCACGGCGAATTGTGTAGCGAGCCCTCGGAGCTTTGCTCCGAGCACGCCGCTTGCCCCGGCAGCCGCCATCAGGGACTTATCGGCCAAACGGGCTAGGGGGCTTTAACCGAAACCTGGAGCATTCACGCATCCAGCTGGTTTTTGAGATGCCCAGCAACGTCGCGGGACGTCAGGAGACGGGCGCCTGCCGGAGCACCGGGTTGCGCGCCGCGCCGGCCTCGTCGAGCCGCCTGACAGGCGTCGAATACGGAGCCCCAAGGGCGATCTCCGGATCCTCGCGAGCCTCGCGCAGAATCTCTGCGACCGTCTGGGCGAACCGGTCGAGCGTCTCCTTGGTCTCCGTCTCGGTGGGCTCGATCAGCAGCGCCTCGTCGACGATCAGCGGGAAGTACACGGTCGGGGGATGCACGCCGTAGTCGAGCAGGCGTTTGGCGAGATCCAGCGTCTTGATCTGCAGCTCGCGCTTCATCGGCGATCCCGACAGGACGAACTCGTGCATGCACAGCCGCTCATGAGCCGCCGGGAGGTACTCGAGCACGCCCTCGGCCCGCAGCCTCGCCAGCAGGTAGTTGGCATTCAGGACCGCGACTTCCGAGACCTCCTGGAGCCCGTCCGCGCCGAGCGAGCGGATGTACGCGTAAGCACGCACGAACACCCCGTAATTCCCCTGGAACCCGCGCAACCGGCCGATCGACTTCGGGCGGTCGTAATCGAGGTCGTAGAACGGCTCAGCGCCGTTCTGCGACCCGCTCCGGACCACCTGGGGGCGGGGTAGGTACGGCTCGATCCGGTCTGAGACGGCAATCGGCCCAGCCCCCGGGCCACCGCCGCCGTGGGGCTGGGTGAACGACTTGTGCAGGTTGAAGTGGACGATGTCGAACCCCATGTCCCCCGGCCTGCAGATCCCCATGATCGCATTCAGGTTCGCCCCGTCGTAGTAGAGCGTCGCCCCGACGCCGTGCACGATCTTGGCGATCTCCTCGATCCCCGTCTCGAACAGGCCGAGCGTCGAAGGGTTGGTCAGCATCAGGCACGCGACGTCGTCGCCGGCCTTCGCGCGGAGGTCGTCGAGGTCGACGTTTCCGTGCCCGTCGGTGCCCACCTTGACGACCTCGTACCCCGCCATCGTGACCGTCGCCGGGTTGGTGCCGTGCGAGGTGTCGGGGGTCAGCACCTTGGTCCGGTGCTCGCCGCGGTCCTCGTGGAATGCGCGGGTCAGCAGGACGCCCGCGAGCTCGCCGTGAGAGCCGGCCGACGGCTGCAGGGAGACGTGCGGCAGCCCGGCTATCTCGCCGAGGGCCTCCTGCAGACGCCACATCAGCTCGAGCGCGCCCTGCGCGCGGGAGGGGTGCTGGAGCGGGTGGAGCTTCGCGTGGCCCGGGAGTGCGGCGACGCGCTCGTGGAGCTTGGGGTTGTGCTTCATCGTGCACGACCCCAGTGGATAGAAGCCCGTGTCCAGGTCGAAGTTCCGCTTGGAGAGCCGGTTGAAATGCCGGACGATCTCGGGCTCTGAGACCTCCGGAAGGCCCGGCGGCGCCGAACGCCTGACCGCCCGCGGCAGGAGCTCGTCGAGCGGCCGCTCCGGGACGTCGAGCTCCGGCGCGACGAACGCGCGACGGCCCGGCTTCGAGCGCTCGAAGATCGTCAGCTCGTCGTCGGCCGCCGCGGTGAACCAGCGGCCCGTCATCTTGTCGCCCCCGCGAGCTCGCTGCGCTCGGCCGCGACCGCCGCGGCGAGCACCTCCGCGAGCCGGTCGATCTCGGTCCTCGTGCGGCGCTCGGTGATCGCGACCAGCAGTCCGTTCTCGAACTCCGGGTAATCGCGGCCGAGCGGGTACCCGGGATTGATCCCGTCCTCGCGGCAGCGTCGGATCACCGCATCGGCGGGGGCATCGAGCGCGACAGCGAGCTCGCGAACCACCGGCTGGTCGTGCAGCGGCCTCACGCCCTCGATCGCCCCGAGGCGCTCCCGGGCGTAGGCGGTCCGCTGGATCATCAGCTCGGCCAGGTCGACGATCCCGCTGCGCCCGAGCCAACTCAAATAGATGATCCCGGCGAGCGCGTTGAGGGCCTGGGCGGTACAGATGTTGGAGGTCGCGCGCTCGCGGCGGATGTGCTGCTCGCGCGTCTGGAGCGTGAGGACAAATCCGCGCTTGCCCTCGATGTCGCGCGTCTCACCCGCGATCCGCCCCGGAACCCGGCGCATCAGCGCCTCCGTGACCGCGAAGAACCCGAACGACGGGCCCCCGAAGTCCAGCCTGTTGCCGAGCGTCTGGCCCTCGCCGACCGCGATGTCCACCCCACACTCACCCGGCGACTTGAGCAGCGCGAGCGGGAGCGGGTCGCACGCACAGATCACCAGCGCCCCGACCTCGTGCGCGGACCGCACGATCGATTCGAGCTCCTCGACAGCGCCCAGGAAGTTTGGCTGCTGGACGATCACCGCGCTGACCTGGTCGTCGAGCGCGGGGAGGTCGGTGGCGCCCGCGGTCAGCGGCGCCTCGACCACGTCCATGCTCCACGCGTGCGCGAGCGTGGCCAGCGCCTCGCGCGAATGCGGGTGGACGCCGCGCGAGGCGACGAACCGGGCGCGGCCGTTGGACAGCTTGGCGAGGTACCCGGCGGCGGCGACCGCGCTCGGCCCCTCGTACACCGAGGCGTTCGACACCGGCAGGCCCGTCAGCTCGGAGATCGCAGTCTGATACTCGAACATCGCCTGCAGGGTCCCCTGCGAGATCTCCGGCTGGTACGGCGTGTACGGGGTCAGGAACTCGGAGCGCAGGATGATCGAGTCGACCAGCGCCGGTACGTAGTGGTCGTACATGCCCGCCCCCAGGAACGAGACCTCGTCCTCGGTCGAGACGTTGCGGGCGGCGAGGGCTCGCAGCTCGTCGTAGACCTCCTGCTCGGCGAGGCCGGCATCCAGCGCGAGCGAACGGCCAAGCCGTAGCTGCCCGGGGATTTCGTCGAACAGGTCCTCGACCTGTTCAAGCCCGATCGCCGCGAGCATCTCCGCGCGGTCGGCGTCCGTGGCGGAGGTGTACCTGCTCAAAGCGACGCCTCGTACGTCGCGGCGTCCATCAGGGACTCTGCTTCAGCGGGGTCGGACAGCTTCACGCGTACCAGCCAGCCCTCCCCGTAGGGGTCCTCGTTGACGGTCTCGGGGCTGTCCGAGAGGGCCTCGTTGACGGCGACGATCTCCCCGGACATCGGCGCGACCACGTCGGACACGGCCTTCACGGACTCGATCTCCGCGTAGGGCTCATCCTTGGTCACGCTCGAGCCCGGCTTGGGCACCTCGAAGAACACGACCTCGCCGAGCGCGTCCTGGGCATACCAGGTGAGCCCGAAGGTCGCTTCGTCGCCCTCGACACGGGCCCAGTCATGCTCGGAGTGGTAGAGCAGATCGCCGGGGTAGCTGGGTTCGGCCATCGTCAGGATCCCTTTCGGTACAGGGGCTTTGTCTCGATCACTGCGGGGCGGGCCGTGCCTCTGACGTCGATCTCGATGCCGGTCCCGGGCTCGGCCCGCTCGGCCGGAACGTACGCCATGCCGATCCCGCGCTCGAGGCTCGGCGAGAACGTCCCGCTGGTCACCTCGCCGCCGCCGATCACGGCGTTACCGGCCCGCGCGATCCCCGGGCCCTCGATCGCAAACGGCACGAGCTTCTCCTCGGTGCCCTCGCGTCTCGCCTTGGCGACCGCCTCTGAGCCGATGAACCCCGTCTGCTCCTTGCAGGCCCAGCCGAGGCCGGCCTCGATCGGGTTGCGCTGCTCGTTCATGTCGTTGCCGTAGAGGTGGAAGCAGACCTCGAGTCGCAGGGTGTCACGGGCCCCCAGGCCGGCGGGCGTGGCGCCTCCCCCGACGACTGCATCCCATACCCGGGGAGCGTCATCGGGGTCGAGCAGCAGCTCGACCCCGTCCTCGCCCGTGTACCCGGTGGCGCACACCGTCACAGGGGCTCCGGCGACGGTTCGATCGCAGCAGTGCATCCGCTCCGGCAGCGACCCGTCGGCCAGGCGCCCGACCAGCCCCCGGGCACCGGGGCCCTGCACCGCGAGCATCGCGAACTGCGCGGCGACGTCGAGCACATCGACGTCGAAGCCGTCCGCGTGGGCCTGCAGATGCGCGATGTCGCGCTCGTGGTTGGCGGCGTTGGTGACGGTCAGGAACTCGCATTCGGCCAGCCGGTACGTGAACAGGTCATCGAGGATCCCGCCGTCCTCTCGGCACATCACGCTGTACTGAGCGCCGCCCTCGGGGATCCGGCGGATGTCGTTGGAGAGCATCCGCTGGAGGAACTCGAGCGCCTGTGGACCCCTGGTCTCCACCTCCCCCATGTGCGAGACGTCGAACACGCCGACCTCCCGGCGTACCGCCAGGTGCTCCTGGCGGATACCCCCGTACTCGACGGGCATCTCCCAGCCGGCGAACGGGACGAGCTTGGCGCCCGCAGCGACGTGGCGATCGTGCAGCGGGCTGTGGCGGAGCGATGTCTCGGCTGCGGAGGTCACCCACCCCAGGCTATTACACGATCAGGAGGCCTTCGGTGCACGCCGGCGACGGGCGCGTCGGTCCTGCGAGCCGCGCGGGCGGGCGCGGTGGTCGGACGCACGGCGCAGCGGCGCGAGCTGGGTCGTCGAGTGGAATATGGACGACACGATCCCGAACGCCGGCTTCAGGTTTCCATACTCATCCACCAGGCCCTTCTGGACCCAAGGCGGGTCGGGCCACGGGTCCCCCCCGCCCCAGCCGGGCCGGGCGGCGAAGTCCTGGAGCGCGAAGTAGATCGCCCCGGACAGCCAGGGCTTGGTCGCGAACACCCCCAGGTGGTACGCGGCCGAATCCGCCTGGAACTCATACGTGCCGCGCTCCTCCACCGGACCGTGGCGATTGGCCTCGAACCCGAACTCGGTGACCATGATCGCCTTGGTCGGGTAGCAGGCGCGGAGGCTGTCCAGGAACGGGCCGAGCGCGTCGCGGTCGTCGTTGGTCCCGCCACCCGCGTCGAACCAGCCGAAGTAGTCGTTGAACCCGAGCACGTCGAGCGGCGCATAACCCGCCTGACAGGGCACGCCGGGCCAGTCTGAGATCGCCATACCGACCGGCCGGGTGGGGTCCAGCCTGTGCGCGAGCGCCGCCGCGCTGGCGATGTACCTCGCCTCGTTCGCGGGCGGGGGAGTCGAAAGCTCGTTGCCGATGCTCCACAGCAGGATTGACGGGTGGTTCTCGTTGGTCAGGATGTTCTGCGCCAGGAACGAGTGCGCCCGCGCCAGCCAGCCCGGCTGGCCGAGGTACTGGCTGGCCACCTGGTAGACGGGGACCTCTGACCAGATCAGGATCCCGTCGCGGTCGGCCAGCTCCTCGATCTCAGGATTGAGCGGATAGTGCGATCGGATGACGGTCGCCCCGAGCGAGCGCTCCCATCCGACCAGCTTGGCCATCTGCGACGGCGTGAGCGCCGCCCCGGTCACGACGTTCTGCTCGTGGATGAAGGCCCCGCGGAGGTCCAGGAGCCGCCCGTTGAGCTCGAGCCGGCCTCCGGGCGTGACCGTGATGCTGCGAACCCCGCTGTAGGTGACGTAGCCGCCGAGGCGCCGTCCTTTGGCGTCGGACAGCGTCAGGCTCGCGCGGTACAGGTAGGGGCGCTGGGTCGACCAGAGCTGCGGATGGGCGATCACGGCAGTCGCGCTCGCCGTCCATGTCGCGTGGGGAGCGATCGTCGCAGTGCCGAAGTCGATCGGGACCGAGCCGTAGCTCCCGGCGAGCTGCACCCGCTGCACCGCCCCGGTGACGTTCCGCGCCTTGACCTGCTCCTCGATCGTCGCCGCGCACGTGGGGCACGGCAGGACCGGCGTCACGATCGCCTGCGAGAGGTCCACGCTCTGGACCGCCCTCAGGTACACCTCCCGCAGGAGGCCGCCGTAGTTCCACCAGCCTCCGCCCGGGCCCGGCGGGAGGTCTCCGCCCGCACGGCGGTCGTCGACCCTGACGATCAGCCGGTTGACCCCCGCGTGCAGGCCGGCCAGGTCGAGCTCGAACGGCAGGTATGCCCCGACGTGACTGCCGAGCAGGCGCCCGTTCAGCCACACCGAGGCGCGGTAGTTGACCGACTCGAAGCGCACGATCCAGTGGCGCTGACTGGCCGGCACGTCATTCGCGAACGCGCCGCTGGGGACCGTGAAGTCCCTTCGATACCAGCCGACGGAGCCGGTCATGCTGGCGCTCGAGAGGTCGCCGGCGTTGTAGGCGTTGGGAACCGAGACCGGCGACCAACCCGTCGTCGAGCCGGTGGCCTGCCACCACTGCTGGGTCAAGCCGACGTCGGCGGGATCTGACCTGTAGAGCCAGGCTCCGCCGAGTAGGTAGCGGCCGGTCTGGCCGTCTCGGTAGAGCGCGCCGGGGGTCGGCGGCGACGCGGAGTAGACGAGCGCCTGGGCGTGTGCGATCGACGGCACCGCCATCAGCGCAGCCAGCGAGAGCAGTGCCAGGCGCCGAGCGATCATCGCCGCCGCTGCCCGTGGCTCGGCTTGCCGGTGTGCTTCTTGGGCTTTGGCTTCGGCTTCGGCTTAAACCTTCACGTGGACGATCGCGTTGACGAGATTTCCGGCCCGGTCGACGACCGTCGCGGTGATCGTGTAGCTCCCTGGACGGGCGTATGCGTGGAAGCTCCGATGCAACCCCAGAGCGAGTGGCACGACGGTTCCGTCCCCCCAGTTGAGCACCACCGTGGCGACGCCGGAAGCGTCGCTCGCGGGGTCGCCCGCGGGCGGGTGGTCGGCGTAGGTGAGGAACGTGTGGAGCTGCTTGCCGATCTGCGTGGCGCCGCCCGTGGTGCCGTACGGGGTGAGCGTCGCGAGCGGCGGGACCGTGTCGACGAACACGGTGGCCGCTCGCGTCTGCGCCGTCTGCCCGGCGGGGTTCGTGCCCGTCACGGTCCACGCGTGGGGGCCGTCGGCCAGCGGCGTCGGAACGACGAGCGTGCTCGCCTGCGTCTGGGCGATCTGGACGCCGTCAAGCGTGACGGCGTAGGTGACCGGGCCCCACGGCTCGTGCGACTGCGACCACGACAGCTGCGGCCGCGCGGTCGTCACGTAGCGGAGCCCGCCGACGGCGGAGAACGGCCCCGGTGGCTGGTAGAGCTGCGCCACCACGATCTGGGTCGCCCCTGCCGCGCCCTGGACCCAGGCGACGGCCGAGTCCCCCGCCACGTCGCCGTCGGCCGCCAGGCCGCTGCTCGCGTCGGTCGGTCCCTGGGCGGCCGAGGACGCCACGATCTCGGGCCCGAGCGTCGAGCCGCCCGGGGCGTACCGAACATGGATCTCGGGCTGCCCGCTCGAGCCGGGAGTCTGCTGCCACGCGATCAGATTCGAGAACAGGCCCGCGGTGGCGGGCACCCCGTCGGGGGCCGAGGTCTCGGCGACGCTGTTGACCTTGGTCGTCCCCCAGGTGACTCCGTCGTCGCCGAGCGCGGTCGCGATCAGGTCGTTGCTGGTGTTGCGAGAGGACGTGACCCAGCCGTGGCCGTATTCGCCCATCGTGATCTGCGGGTCATCGGCCCCGTCCGTGGTCGCGCCCGCGAGGCCATCCGGCTGCGTCAGCCCCAGGAACACCGAGCCCTGAAGCCTGTTCATCAGGACGCGCGAGAGCTGTTGAGCCGAGCCGCACGAGAGCACCTCATGGAAGGCGACGTCGGCAAACGACGAGTTCCCTTCGCTCCCGACGGCGGGCTCGTCGGCCGAGACCTCCGTGCACCCCGGCAGCGCGGCGTCGGCCTGCTCGGTCGCGACGCTCGGCGTGATGCCCCAAACCCGCCTGGCGAAGATGTGCCCGGCCTCCCCCCACGCGACGATCCCGACGCCGTCGCCGGCGGCGGCAACCGCCGGCCGCCCGGCGCCGGTGCCGGCGCCGTCGGTCGCCGAGACGCTGAGCGGCCCCGTCGCGAGCGCCCACGCGCCGTTGTAGTAGAAGGCAGCCCTGACCTGGCTCCCGCCTGCGGTCGCGCTCGTGAACGCGAGATACGCCTTGCCGAGATCGGTGATGGAGATCGCCGGGTTGGACGCACCGGCGGCCAGGGCGATCGGCGCGCCGAACCTGGCCCCCGAGGCGCTCATGTCGGCCACATACAGCTCGTTCCCGCTGATGAACCCGACGAGCAGCACGCCCCCGTTACCGGCCGCGATCACCGGTTGCGAGGAACCGCCCAGGCCGGGATCGACCTGAACCGGCGTCTCGAACGCCCCTCCCCGGAGCACTGACACGAACACGTGCTGGACGCCCGCGACCTGCTTGAGGTAGACGAGTCCGCCGGTTCCGTCCCGGGCGACCGACATCCCGATCCCCGCGGGCCGCACGATGTCGGAGCTGGGACCGTCGATCACGTGGGGCGCCGCGGCCACCGGCTGCTGAGCCGCGGCGGGCGCCGCGAGGATCGCCGCCGAGCCGAGAGCACACAGCATCGCGACGAGCGCATGCCATGCACGCGAGTTCCTGTCGGCCGGGGGTCTGACGGATCTAGAACAGATCAGCGGCGTGGGGGTTGCGGTCCGGCACCTTGAGTCCAAGATGCCACGGACGCGTGAACGCCGCGATGGTCCTAGTCCTTCAAGAACGACGGGATGTCGATCTCGTCGTCGCGGATTTCCAGCGACGAGCGGCGGACATCGTCAATCGTCACGTCGCGGCTGCGCGCCGGGCGTGCCGCTCCCCGCCGGATGCCGCCGTGGTCGAATCCGGTGGCGATCACGGTGACCCGGACGTCCTCGGCCATCGTGTCGTCGATCACCGCGCCGAAGATGATGTTGGAGTCCGAGTCCGCCGCGGCCTGGACGATCTCGGCGGCTTCGTTGACCTCGAACAGCCCGAGGTCATGACCGCCGGTGATGTTGAGCAGGATCCCGGTGGCGCCGTCGACGGACTCCTCGAGCAGGGGCGAGGAAATCGCGATCTTGGCCGCCTCCGCAGCGCGGTTCTCCCCGTTCGCGGCGCCGATTCCCATCAACGCGGTGCCGGCATCCCGCATGATCGTGCGGACGTCGGCGAAATCGAGATTGATCAGCCCGGGGATCGTGATCAGGTCGGTGATCCCCTGCACGCCCTGACGCAGGACATTGTCCGCCTCGCGGAACGCGTCGAGCATCGAGGTCCGTCGCTCGACGATCGTGAGCAGCTTCTCGTTGGGAATCACGATCAGCGTGTCGACGTTCTCCCGCAGCCGCTGGATGCCCTCCTCGGCCTGCCGAGCCCGCTGTGTTCCCTCGAACGAGAACGGCCTGGTGACACAGCCGACAGTCAAGGCGCCGATCTCGTTCTTGGCGATGTCCGCGATCACGGGGGCGGCGCCGGTGCCCGTGCCGCCACCCTCCCCGGCGGTGACGAACACCATGTCGGCGCCCTTGAGTGCCTCCTTGATCTCGTCCCTTGACTCCGCGGCCGCGCCCTGTCCGATGTCGGGGTTCGCCCCCGCGCCGAGACCCTTCGTCAGCTGATGGCCGATGTTGAGCTTGACGTCCGCATCGCACATGGCGAGCGCCTGGGCATCGGTGTTAGAGGCGATGAACTCGACACCGCGCAGCCCGGCGTCAACCATCCGGTTGACTGCGTTCGTGCCGCCGCCGCCGACGCCTACAACCTTGATGACTGCGAGATAACTGCCGCTTTCCATGTGGATCGTCCGAGCCTCGAGTTAGCGTTGAGGTTCTTTTTCCGTCTTACGCTCTTTGCGCAGTTTGGCACGTTAGGCGCTGATCACGCGGCAAGTCAACGCCGGGCATCGGTTCGCAAGATTCGTTGCAGATGGCACAACTCTCGATAGAGGGCCGAGGCTTCGCTCACGAGCAGCCTCAACCTTCAGTTGAGCCTTATCATCCCCCGGGAGTGCTCGCCGAGCCGCTCTGGGCGGCGGCCGCGCCGCTCGCCGACCCGCCGGTCGCGCTCGTCGGCGTGCCCGCGGCGGCGCTGGCGCTCGCGCCGGCCGCTCCCGCGCTCGCCGCCCCTGCGCCGGCCGCCGGGCGCACCGGATCCGTGACGTCGATATAGGTTGCGCCGGCCGAGCCCGGGTCAGCGAGGACCTCGGTCGCGGCGATCCACTTCGCCCGCGCGTCCGCGGCGAGGCCGAAATAGATGCTGGGTCCACCTCGTATCTGCGCCACCAGGCCGTGTCCCTGAACGGTCGTTACCTGGCCGATTCGCGGGAGCAGTTCTGCGGGGGCGGCCGCCAGCAGCTTGATCGCCTGAAGCGCGGGGTTGATGAGCCGGGGACCCCCAGGCGGCACGGTGAGCGGGACCACGGGAAGCGTCGAGGTCGGCTGGCTCTCATGCAGCAGGGTGCCATCGCTCGCCACCGCGATCCTCCGGCCACCGACGGAGACGACGGCCACGGGTAGCCGCTCGATGACGCGGATCCGCATGCCATGCGGAAACTGAGTGCTCACCCGCAGGTCCTCGACGACCGGGAACGGAGACACCGCGGTCCGAAGCGTGGACATGCTTACGTCGAGCGTCGTCATCCCACGCGCCGCGCCGACCAGAGCGGTGCGGATCGCGGCGGCGTCGGGGCCGCTCTGGCCCGTCACCGTCACGCGCGTCACCGCGACCAACGACGAGTCCCGCAGCCACAACCACCCGCCCAGGAGGAGACCGCCGGCGACGATCGCGCTCAGCAGCCCAAGGCGAACCTTCCGGGAGCTGAGGGTCAGGCGCCTGCGCAGGCGGAGGCGCCGGCCCCCGCGAACGGGCAGCTGCCATCGCGAGAGCGCCCGCCCGAAGCTCACCGCTTGCTCCAATCCGGCGGCAGCTCAACGGGCCCGAGCGCCTGCACCTCCGCCTCCAGCTCGATCCCGAAGCGCTCGAGGACACGCCGCCGGCCCTCGGCCATCAGCGCCACGACGTCGGCCGTGGTCGCGTCGCCGTGGTTGACGATGAAATTCGCGTGCTTGCTGGAGAAGCTCGCCCCCCCGATCCGCAGGCCGCGGCAGCCGGCGGCCTCGAGCAGCTGACCGGCGGTCCGGCCCTCAGCCCTGGCGTCGTCGGGGTTCTTGAACGTCGATCCGAACGTCTTGATCCCGGACGGCTGCGCGGCCTTGCGCCGCGCGCGCATCTCCGCGAGCGTCGCCTTCACGTGCTCGCTCTCGGAGCGCTCGAGCTCGAACGAGGCCAGCGCGACGATCTCGCCGGGCTCAAGGCTCGAACGGCGGTAGCTGAAACCGAGCTCGCCGGGACCCCGCCTGCGGGTGCCGGAGGCATTGGAGACGTCGACCCACTCAAGCACCTGGGCGAGCTGCCCGCCATATGCGTTGGCGTTCATACGGACAGCGCCCCCCACCGTGCCGGGGATGTTGACCCCGAACTCGAGCCCGGCGAGGCCGGCGCGCGCGGCACGGGCGGAAACGGCCGGCAACCGGGCGCCACCGCCACACTCGATTCGGGTTCCCTCGATCTCGATCTTGCTCAGCTCCGTGTCCAGCTTCAGCACGAGTCCGCGGACGCCTGCGTCCGCCACCAAGAGGTTCGACCCCGAACCGACGACCCCTACCTCCAGATCCTCGGCGTGCGCCCACGCGAGCAGCCGCTCGAGCTCCTGAAGGGATCCGGCGCGAGCGAACAGCTCCGCGGCTCCGCCGGTGCGGATCGTGGTCAGACGTGACAGCGGGTAGTCGCGCTGGACCCCAGGAGGGGGACTCGCCATTGCCAGCAGGGTAGATGGGGCCGCGGCTGCCTTAGGAGCCGTCGAGCAGCGAGCGCGCGAGCGAGTCGACGTCGCCCGCGCCCATCGCCAGGCACAGGTCGCCCGGACGGATGGCGCCCGCCAGGAACCGCCGCGCCTCCTCGAACCCGGGAAGCCATGCCACGGTGCGTCCGCCGCCGGCATCAGCCGCGGCCGTGGCGACCAGACGACCGTCGACGCCCGGGAAATCCTCGCGCCGCTCCCGGGCCGCGTACACGTCCAGGACCACCACCACGTCGGCGGCCGCGAGCGCGGTGCCGAACGGCGCGGCGAGTGCCTGCGTGCGCGAGTAGAGATGGGGCTGGAACACGGCCACCAACCGCGCCGGCTCGAGCGTCCGCGCCGCGGCGATCGCGGCCGCGACCTCGGTCGGGTGGTGTGCGTAGTCGTCGTAAACGGGCGCGCCGGAGGGGGTCGCGCCGAGCAGCTCGAACCGGCGGCGCGCACCGGCGAAGTCACCGAGCGCAGCGGCCGCCTGCTCCGGCTCGGCTCCGGCCAGCGCCGCCGCGGTCAGTGCGCCCGCCGCATTGACCGCGTTGTGGGCGCCGGGCACCGCGAGCTCGACCGTCAGTCCCCGCCACTGGAACCGCGATCCGCCGGGGAACAGCGCCGGGGCCGGGGCGTCGTAGGCGGTGGCGCCGTCGGGACACAGCTCGCGAAGCGCCGGGCGGTCCCACACGACGGCGCCGTCACCTGCGCGTGCCATGAACGTCCGGAACGTGTCCTCGAGGTCCAGGCGTGACTCGTATGTTGAGTGGTGGTCGAGCTCGGCGTTGGTGAGCACGGCGATCTGGGGCCACAGCTCGAGCAGCGAGCGGTCGGACTCGTCGGCCTCGATCACGATCCAGTCGCCGTCCCCCCAACCGGCGTTGGACCCGGTGCAGCGGAGCTCGCCGCCGAGCACGTATGCCGGGTCCAGTCCGCATCCCCGCATGGCGTGCACGACCATTCCGGCCGTCGTGGTCTTGCCGTGGGTCCCGGTGACGGCGAGGCAGGAGCGCAGCTGCGCGAGCTGGGCGAGCAGCTGGGCACGGTGAAGCTCCCCCCCGAGGCGGCGATGCGCTCAGGGTTGTCCGACGGCACCGCGGTCGAGTAGACCACCTCGGCCCCGTCCGGCACGTTCGTCGCGGCGTGACCGATCACCGTCTCGATGCCGTGCTCGCGCAGGTGCTCCGTGTAGCTCGACTCGGCGCGGTCAGATCCCGTCACGCTGGCTCCGAGCGTGTGCGCGATCAGCGCCAGCCCGCTCATCCCGGCGCCGCCGATGCCGACGAAGTGCAGCCTGCGCGAGGACCAGTCAGCGCTCACGGCGACGAGGCTATCGGCGGTTGCGGTAGGGCCGATTGTCTGAGACCATTGCGCAGGATGAGCAGGGCCCTTGTGGGGTGTGTGATGCGCTGGCTCGGGGTGGCGTCGGCAGCTGCGCTGGTCGTCGCATTCGGCCTTACGGCGGTCTCGGCCGGGCGCCCGGCTCATGCCCGGGACTCTCGAGGCTGCGCGGATCCCGACGTCTCGGCTCCGCGGGATCCGGCGAACCCGCTGGCGCTGCCGACGACGCCCCCGAACGGCGATCCGCTCCAGGGTGCCCACTTCTTCGTGGATGGCCCCCGGCACGGCCAGGCGGCCGGCGCGATTGCGCAGCTTCTCGGGATGAACCCGATGAACTTTGCCGACGGCGACAGCTGGGCGGCATTCAAGGCGAATCATCTCCGCGCAATCAACGGCAACTCGAAGGCGCGAGCGCTGATCAAGATCGCCGATCAGGAGGAGACCCAGAACATCAGCCTGTTCGCCCAGGGCGGCGGCCCGGGGGCGATCGCCTCCCAGACGACCAAGCTCCTCTGCAACAACATGAGCGCCGACCCCGTGCAGCCGACGGTGCCCGTGCTCAGCACGTTCTTCATCTACCCGCAGGGTAAGTTCTGCCCGACGCTTCCGGCAATTCAGCGCTGGCAGGGGACGTTCAAGCGCCTCGTGAGTGAGATGGCTTCGGCGATTGGCCGCAAGCGGGCCGTGATCCTCGAGGACATCGACTCGATCGGCGCCAGCGCGTGCCTGACGGGCAAGTCGCTGACGCTGTGGCTGGGTGACCTCAAGTTCGAATCGCGGCAGTTCTCGAAGCTGCCCCACGCGGTCACCTACGCCGAGGCCGGCTATTCCGACAGCAATGGTCCGGCCTGGACCGCGGCGCGGCTGTGGAAGGCCGGGGTCAACCAGGTGCGCGGGTTCTACACGAACGGCACCCACTTCGCGTGGTCGAGCAACGAGATCGTGTGGGCAAAGGACGTCTCCGTCGGTCTTTACGAGCTCTCACGCGGGCAGCACTACCGCGCCCACTTCGTCGTCAACACCGCCCAGAACGGCCAGGGGCCCAAGCTCAACCCGAACCCCGTCACGCAGGGCATCGAGGACCTCTGCAACCCGCCCGGACGAGGGCTGGGGCGGATGCCTACCGGGCAGGTCTCCCCGACGTTCGACGGTCGTAAGTTCAAGTACCTCGACGGCTTCCTTTGGACCGGGGTCCCCGGACGCAGTCATAACTCCACCTGCCCGAACGGCCCGTGGCAGCCGGGCGGCGTGTTCGACCCGCGGTTCGCACTGGAGCTGGCGCAGAACGCCAATCAGAAGATCGGCCCGGGCTACCCGAGCCAGCCCTACTAGATCCTCCGCATCACGGCCTACCGCGCGGCCGCCAGCAACTCGGCGGCGATCTGACGCGCCGCGTCAGGCCGCGCGAGCTCGCTCGCGGCTCGGGCCATCGCGTTCAGCCGCGAAGCATCGGCCAGCAGCGCGCCGACCTCGTGAGCGAGGCGCGGACCGCTCAGCTCGGCATCGGGGATCACGATCGCGGCGCCGGCCTCCTCCATGTAGCGGGCGTTGAACGCCTGGTGGTCGGCAGTCGCGTACGGATACGGGATCAATACGGCGGGCCGCCCGTGGGCGGCGATCTCGAAGATCGAGCCGCCCGCCCGAGCGACCACCAGATCGCTTGCCAGCAGCGCCTGCGAGAAATCCGAGATGTAGCCGCGCAGGTCGTAGTGAGGTCCCGGCGAGCGCAGGCGCGGAAGGTCGCGCTCACCCGCCGCGTGCAGGACCCGGAAGCGCGCTCCGGCAAACGCCTCGACGGACGCCTGGTTGATCGACCACGCTCCCTGCGAGCCGCCGAACACGAGCACGCACGTCTCGGCAGGCTGGATCGCGAACCGGTCGCGCGCGGCCTGGCGGTCGGTGGCCGGGGGCGGAACCGGACGGCCGGTGACTCGGTAGCGGGGCTCGTCCCGCCCCGGGATCGGGAACGAGAGGAACACCCGGCGCGCGAACGGCGCGAGCAGCCGGTTGGTGAGCCCGAGGTGGCTGTCTGCCTCTGTCAGCACCAGCGGGAGGCGGCGGAGGACCGCCGCCAGCCCGACCGGACCGGACACATACCCGCCCGCCCCGAGGACCGCGTCAGGCGCCAGGCGTCCGAGTAGCCGCCAGGCGCGGAGCACTGCGACGGCGTCGGTGAGCGCCGCACGGATGGCCCGCAGCGGCCTTCGCCGCGGAAGCGGCTCGACGCGCAGCATGCTCAGCTCGTATCCCGCCTTGGAGACGAGAAGCCGCTCGGGCGGACCACCCGCTGCGCGGGCAGTGCCACCGCCGACGAACGCGACCTCGGCGCCCTCAGCCCGCAGCGCGTCGGCGACTGCCAGCGCCGGCACGACGTGCCCCGCGGTCCCTCCGGCGCCGATCACGATTCGCGGCGCGCTCACCTGATGGGCCCTGCACCAGCCGCAGGCGCCCGGCTCCCGGCCGCGAGATGTTCAGCAGCAACCCGACGGCGGCCAGCATGATGCACAGGTTGGTCGGCGCGTAGGAGATGAACGGGAGCGGCACGCCCGTCAGCGGGGCGAGCCCGAGCACGACGAAGATGTTGAGCAGTCCCTGGCACAGAATCAATGACGTGAGCCCCGTCGCGAGGAGCTTCGCATACCGTCCGGCCGCCCGCCGCGCTGTTCGTAGCCCCGCGTACGCGATCATCCCGTACAGGAACACCACGCCGAATATGCCGAGCACGCCGAGCTCCTCCCCGACCACCGCCAGGATAAAGTCGGTCTGCGCCTCGGGCAGGTAGTAGGTCTTCTGGACCGAGCGTCCCAGCCCCACGCCCAGCAGCCCGCCCGAGCCGAGCGCGATCTGTCCCTGCACGGCCTGATAGCCGGCACCCGACTTGGTCGCAGCGGCCCACGGGTGCAGGAACGAGGTCAGCCTTGCCCGCTCGTAGGGCTGGGCGATCGCCAGCAGCATGACCCCGGCGACCGCGATCCCCGCCAGCAGCGCCAGATGGCGCTTCGACATGCCCGCCGCGATCAGCAGCGTCCCCATCGTGAACGCGATCACCAGCGCCGTGCCGAGGTCGGGCTCGACCACCACGAGCAGCAATGCCGGGCCCGCGATCACCGCGATCGGCGCGACCGCCTCCTTGAACCCGCGCATGCGCTTCGGGTGCTCTGCGAGGTACCGCGCGGCGTACAGCACCAGCGCGAGCTTCATCAGCTCCGAGGGCTGGAACTGGATCGGCCCCGCGGCGAACCACCGACGGGCGCCGTTGACCTGGACGCCGAAGCCGGGGACCATCACGAGCAGCAGCAGGACGAACGCGACGAGCAGCAGGGCACTCACCAGCCGGCGCTGGAACAGCGTGACGCCCCCCCGCGCGAGCACGTGCATTGCGACCAGTCCGATCGCCGCGAAGATCAGGTAGCGGATGAATTCGCTGGCACCGGTTCCACTCCGGCCACTCAGCACGCCCAGTGGCGAGGAAGCGCTGTAGACCATCACCGCACCGAACGCGAGCAGGCACAGCGTCGCGGTCATCAACATCCGGTGCTCGAGCGGCGGAGCGCTCCGCTTGCCGGACGAGCGCGGGCGTCCCGCTGCGGGGGTCGCTGCCGCAGCGGTCGCCGCCGGTGTCACGAGGCCTCCTCCACGAGCGCGCGGAAGGCATCGCCGCGCTCCTCGAAGTCTCGGTACTGGTCATAGCTCGCGCACGCCGGAGACAGGAGCACGGTGTCCCCGCGCCTGGCGGCGCCGCGCGCCTGGGCGACCGCGCCGGCCAGAGCGCCCGGGTCGCGCAACGGGACGCCGGTGGCCTCGAGCGCAGCCTTGAGCTCCGGTGCCGCTTCGCCGATCAGGTACACGGCGAGACAGCGCTCGCGCACCAGCGGCGCCAGCGGGGAGAAATCCTGGCGCTTCGCTCGACCGCCGGCGATCAGGTGGATCCCACCGGCGAACGAGCGCAGCGCGACGATCGTGCTCGCGACATTGGTCGCCTTCGAGTCGTTGACCCACCGGACTCCGTCGATCTCCGCGATCCGCTCGAGCCGGTGGGCGACCCCTGCGAACGTCTGCAGGCCCTCGGCGACGGCGCCGGCGTCGACGCCTCGCGCCAGGCACACGGCGGCCGCCGCCATCGCGTTCTGGAGGTTGTGCTCGCCCGGGAGCGGGATCCGGCTCACCGGCAGCAGCGCGTGCTCGTCCCACCAGAGCTGGCCAGAGCGGGCCGCCAGCTCCGCGTCGGGCGAGGAGCCGAACAGGACCCGCCGCGCGCAGCCCCCGAGGTCGTCCCGGGCCATTTCGACCGGCGCTACCGCGATGTCATCGTTGCCCTGGTTGGCGAAGATCCGGAGCTTCGCGGCGACGTAGTCCTCGAAGCTCGGGTGTCGGTCCAGGTGGTCGGGCGCGAGGTTGAGCAGCACGCCTGCCTCGGGAGCGAACGCATCGGTGTCCTCGAGCTGGAACGAGGACGCCTCGCACACGACCGTCGTCGCAGGATCGAGTCGGCCGACGAGCGTGGAGGCGGCGGTTCCGACGTTGCCGGCGACGGCCACCGGAAGACCGGCCTCGCGGTGGATGTGGCCGATCCACTCGGTGGTGGTCGTCTTGCCGTTCGTGCCGGTCACCGCCACGAACTCGTTCTGGAGCAGTCGCCAGGCGAGCTCGAGCTCCCCGAGCACGGGGATGCCGCGTCGCCGCGCCGCCACGACGAGGGGCGCGGACTGGGGAACGCCGGGACTCTTGATGAGCGTCCCAGCGCGGGCGGCAAGGGCGTCGCCTGACGCATCGAGATGTATTTCCACGCCCGCAGCCGAAAGCCTCTGCGCAGCCTCGGCCAGCTGGGGATCCACGCTCGCGCCCGCATCGCAACCGATCACCTCCTCTCCGCGGGCGCGGAGCGCCAGCGCGGCGGCCACGCCGGAGCGCGCGAGACCGACGACGAGATACGGGCCCGCCGGGAGCGGCGGGCGGCGCTCAACCACGAATGGAGAGCTGGTACACGGTGAAGCCGACCGCGCAGCAGGCCGCCGCGACGATCCAGAAGCGCAGGATGATCTTCGTCTCCGACCAGGCGCGCAGCTCGAAGTGGTGATGGATCGGCGCCATCAGGAACACGCGCTTGCGGAAGAGCTGGAACGAGAACACCTGGATCACCACCGACAGCGCCTCGATCACGAAGATCCCGCCGATCAGGATCAGCAGCACCGCAGTGTTGGTCATCACCGCCAGGCCCGCGATCGCTCCTCCCAGCCCGAGCGACCCGGTGTCGCCCATGAAGATGCTGGCGGGAAAGCTGTTGAACCACAGGAAGCCGATGCACGCCCCCACCAGGCACGCCGCGAGCAGCGTCAGGTCGTGCTGGCCATCGGTGATGAACGTGATCCCGATGTACGCCAGCAGCACGATCGCCACGCACCCCGCGGCGAGGCCGTCGAGCCCGTCCGTCAAGTTGACGCCGCTGGTCGTTCCCGCGACCACCAGGTAGATGAACACGGGGTACAGGGGCCCCAGGTCGATCGAGCCGTCGATGAACCTGATCCGGACCGAGGTCGACACATGCGCCTTCTGCGTCGCGATCCACCACAGGCCCACGGATATCAAGACCGTCACCACCAGCTTGGTCCGCGCGCGCAGCCCCAGGGACCGCCGCTTGACGATCTTGGTGTAGTCGTCGGCGAAGCCGAGCAGCGCGCACGCGATCGCGGCCCCGAACACGCCCATCGCCTCCCACCAGCGGCTGTCGGTCTGGTGCCTGGACAGGATCAGGAACGGAACCGCGAACGCGACCATGATCACGATGCCGCCAAGCGTCGGCGTGCCGGCTTTCGTCTGGTGGCCCTGCGGTCCTTCCTCCCGGATGTTCTGCCCAAATTCCCGGCGGCGCACGAACGCGATGAACCGGGGGCTGAGGAACAGGCACATCAACAGCGACGCCGTGCCCGCGATCAGGATGCGGCCGGAGACGGATCCCATCAGCGCTCACCGTCCGGGTCCAGCGCCTCGCACACGAGCTCGAGGCCGACGCCCCGCGAGCCCTTGACCAGAACCGTGTCGCCCGCTCGCAGCAGCCCGGGCACGAGCTGCGCGGCCGCGTCCGCGTCGGGAACGGAATGTGCGTCGCCTCCGAAGCGGCCGGCCATCCGCTCGGCGCGTGGCCCGACCGCGATCAGCAGGTCCACGCCGGAGGCGCCGGCGTACTCACCGATCTCCTCGTGTAGCTCGACCTCGGCATCGCCGAGCTCGAGCATGTCTCCGAGCACCGCGACCCGGCGAGGGCGACCTTCGCGCCGCGCGGTCGCGGCCAGGTCGTCCAGTGCGGCGCGCATCGACATCGGGTTGGCGTTGTAGCAGTCGTCGATCAGCGTCACCCCAGTGGCGAGCGCGACACGCTGGCCGCGTCCGGGCGAGAGCGCGAGCTCGACTCGACCCGACGCGGTGACCCCGACCGCTCGAGCGGCAGCGACGGCCGCGAGCAGGTTCCGGCGGAGATGCGCCTGCTCGAAGGAGACCTCCACGGCGATCCGCTCGCCGCACAGGTCGATCTCGACGGTGTCAGCGTCGCCGCCACACAGCCGAACGTCTCCCCCAGCTCCGAAGGTGAGCGTCCGGAGGTCGTCCCTGAGATGCGGCGTGAGCAACTCCTCCCCGGCCGGCACGATCGCGGTCCCGCCGGGAGGGAGCCCATCGATCAGCTCCGCCTTGGCGGCGGCGATGGCATCGATCGTGCCGAGCAGCTCCAGGTGCACGGGGCCGACGCTCACGATCACCCCGACGTCGGGCTCGGCGACACCCGCGAGCTCGGCGATCTGCCCGGGCCCGCGCATCGCCATCTCCAGGACAAGCACCTCGGTACCGGTGGGCGCGGCGAGGATCTCTAGCGGAAGGCCGATCTCGGTGTTGAAGTTCGCGCGGGAGGCGACCGTCCGGCGATGGGGCGCGAGCACCGCGAGCAGGAGGTCCTTGGTCGAGGTCTTGCCGGTCGACCCTGTCACCCCGATCACGTCGGCGTGGAGCTCGCGCCGCCAAGCCGTCGCCAGACGCTGGAGCGCCACCAGCGGGTCATCGGCGGCGAGCACCACCGCATCGGGGTCCTGATCGCGGGCGTTCCCGGCGTGCTCGGGGGCGGTCAGCACCCCCCACGCACCGGCATCCAGCGCGGGGGTCGCGAACTGTCCGCCGTCGGCGCGCCGGCCGGGCAACCCGACGAACAGCGCGCCCGGGCCGGCGTCGCGCGAGTCGATGATCGCTCGCTCCGGGCCGCCCCCGTTGCGCGATTCGGAGAGCAGCCGCGCACCGGCCGCCTGCGCGATCTGCTCGGGGCTCCAGCTCCTCATCGAGCCGGGGTCAGGCTCCTCAGGGCCTCGCGCGCCACGATTGCGTCGTCGAACGGCACCTTGCGGCCCCGTTCGAACTCCTGACCCTGCTCGTGCCCCTTGCCGGCGATCACCACAACATCGCCCGACTCGGCGCCCGCGATCACGCCCGCGATCGCCTCGCGACGATCCGCGCACCGCTCGACGTGACCACCGCGCTCCGCCGGGGCGGCTCCGCCGCCCGGCTCTTGAGGCCGGGGGTGCCCCGCGCGCCGGCCAGGATCTGATCGATGATCGCCTCCGGGGACTCCGAACGCGGGTTGTCAGAGGTGACGATCACGTGGTCGGCGAGCCGGCTTGCGATCTCCCCCATCATCGGGCCGCTTGCCCCGGTCGCGATCGCCGCCGGCGCCGAACACCACGTGGAGCCGGCCGCTGGTCAGCGCCCGCGCGGCGCGCAGGACGTTCTCGAGCGAGTCGGGCGTATGGGCATAGTCGACGAGCACCGCGAACGCCTGGCCTTCCTCGATCGTCTGAAACCGCCCAGGGACCTGGCCTGCCGTCTCGATCGCGGCGGCGGCGCGATCGAGCGAGACTCCGAGCGTCCGAGCCGCTGCGAACGCGCCCAGCACGTTGTAGACGTTGAAGCGTCCTCGCAGCGGCGAGCTCAACTCGGTGGCGCCGTCGGGACCGTGGACGATGAAGCGCGAGCCGTCCAGGCCGGTCTGCACGTCCGCCGCCCGATAGGTGGCGTCGGCCTCCAGCGCGAACGTCACCGGGCGCTCGAGCTCGGCGGCCAGCCGGCCCCCGTAGCCGTCGTCGACGTTGATCACCGAACGATCGGGCGGCGCCGCGACGAACAGCCGGCGCTTGGCCTGGAAGTAGTCCTCCATCGTCGGATGGAAGTCGAGGTGGTCCTGGGTCAAGTTGGTGAAGACCGCGGCGGCGAAGTGGATCCCGTCTGCGCGGCGGAGCTCGAGCGCGTGTGACGACACCTCCATCGCGCATGCGACGTCGCCCTCGTCGAGCATCCGCCGGAACGTGCGCTGGAGGTCGATCGCCTCGGGAGTGGTTCGCTCGACGTCGCTCTCGACACCCCCGACGACGCTCTTGACCGTGCCGAGCAGGCCGGTCTGCCGGCCGTCGGCCTCGAGCAGCGATCGCATCAGGAAGGCGGTCGTCGTCTTCCCGTTGGTGCCGGTGACGCCGACGACCTGCAAGGCCGCCGTCGGGTCGCCATAGAACCGCGCGGCGGCCGCCCGCGCCATCGCCGCTCGGACGTCCTCGACCTGGAGCTCGGGGACTCCGAGCCCGAGCGGCCGCTGCACGACCAGTGCGACGGCGCCGCGAGAGATTGCATCCGGGGCGAACTCGTGACCGTCACGGGTGAAGCCCGGCACGCAGAAGAACAGCGTGCCGGCCGACACAGCGCGGTTGTCGTAGGCGAGGCCCGAGACGTCGACGTCGCGCGCTTCCGGCGGCACGCCGGGCGATCAGCTCTCCGAGCCGCATCGCGGCCCGAGTGTAGAGATGGGGTCAGGCAGAAACCCCGCGGCGTCAGGCAGAAACCCCCGCGAAGCCGCGGCCGCGCGTCGCCGAGGTCGCGCTTTTCGATTACCCGGTCGACGAGCCCGTATGCGACCGCCTCCTCGCCGGTGAAGTAGCGGTCTCGCTCCATGTCGGCGTGTACACGCTCGACCGACTGGCCGGTGTGCTCGGCGTAGATCTCGTCCAACCGCGCGCGCAGCGCGAGCACCTCGCGAGCGTGGATCTCGATGTCGCTGGAGGCGCCCTCGAATCCTCCCGACGGCTGGTGGATCAGGATCCGCGAGTTGGGCAGCGCCATCCGCTTGCCGGACGCACCGCCGGCGAGCAGCAGAGAGCCCATCGACATCGCGATCCCGTAGCAGATCGTCTGTACGTCCGGGCGGATGAACTGCATCGCGTCGTAGATCGCGAGGCCCGCGTAGATCGAGCCTCCAGGGGAGTTGATGTACAGGTGGATGTCCTTGTCGGGATCGTCCGATTCCAGGTGGACAAGCTGCGCGACGATCAGGTTCGCGATGTCCTCGTCGACCTGCCCGCCGAGGAACACGACCCGGTCGTTGAGCAGCCGTGAGTAGATGTCGAACGAGCGCTCGCCGCGGGCGGTCTGCTCGACGACCATCGGGATCAGGGGCATGGGTCCTCCAGTCGATCGTGATAAGGTGCAACCGAATGGTTGCGGCATACCGTAGCAAACGCGCAACCGAATGGTTGCATATAATCCGAGAGATTCCTTTGCTGTGCGAGGAAACCCCCCACAACACCCGCGAGGAGGACGCGATGACCGACCAGATCGAACGTGAATTGCTGTCTGCCGGCCCCTCCCCAGCAGGTATGGGAGGTCGTCACGGCCCCTGGCTTCCTTGCGGAGGAGGTCGAGCTCGAGCTCGAGCCCGGCGGCGACGCCAGCTTCGGCGAGGCGCGAACGGGATGGGTCGAAGAGGCCGGTGCCCGGCGAGCGACTCGCCTTCTGGTGGTCGGCAGCCGGCGAGCCCGCCTCCCGCGTCGAGCTCACGCTCGAGCCTGAACGCCGGCGGCTACACGCAGCTGCGCGTCGTCGAGAGCGCGCCCGCTCGAGGTGCTCGACGCGATCGGGATCCCGCTGCCCGGCTCCGGCGGCGCGGCCCACGGCCCCGCGCTGCTGGCGGCGGCGTGACCCGGGCATGGGCCCGACGGACGCGGTGTTCGGCGCGCTCGCCGATCCGACCCGCCGCAGGCTGCTGAGCGAGATCTCCGAGCATCCCGCAACCGCAACCGAGCTCGCGGGTGGCCTTCCGATCTCCCGTCAGGCGGTCGTCAAGCACCTCGGCGCGCTGACCGACGCCGGGCTGCTCGAGCGCCGGCGGGCGGGCCGTGAGGTCCGCTACCGGGTCACGCCCGCTCCGCTGTCGGACGCCGTCTCGTGGATGGCCCATGTCGGCGCCCAGTGGGATGACCGACTCGCCTCGCTCGAGGGCACGTTCGCCGGCCGGCGCCTCAGCCCGTGAGGCCGCGCGCCCAGCTCTCGACGTCGAGCACCTCGGCCTGGCGGACAAACACCTTCTCGAGCAGGACGCGCTGGACCTCCGGGTCTCCGTCGGCGCAGCAGTCGGCGAGGACCACCAGCTCGTAATCCTTGTCGGCCGCCTCGCGAAGCGTGGACAGGACCACGCCACTGGTCGCGATCCCGGTCAGCACCAGCGTGTCGATCCCCTGCGATCGGAGCACGACCTCGAGGTCGCTGCCGGCGAACGCGCTCACGCGGCGCTTGATCACCTCCACGTCTCCAGGCTGTGGCGCGACCGCGGGATGGACCCGCGCCTTGTCGCCGAGGAAGCCGCCCTGCGCCACCTGCGAGAACGTTCGGTTACGCGGGCTGATCTCCGGGAACCCGGGGCGGAAGTCGACCTTCACGTAGATCACGGGGACTCCCGCCCCCCGGGCGGCCGAGATCGCGCGCTTGACGCGCTCGAGCAGCGAGGGGTCGTCGAAGCGCTCGACGATCCCCTCCTGGACATCCATCACGAGTAGCGCGGGATGGCTATCGGGCATCTGGCTGTAGCTCCAAGTTGGATGTGGACGGCTGGTGTGCGTGGTGGTACTGCCCGCCGCGGAGCAGCGAGGCAGCGGCCGCGAGCAGACAGGCGACGATGGAGAACACGAACGTCTGGCGCAGCCCATTCTGGAACGGGGCCGAGATCAGATGCGGGAAGAAGGACCGCCCGTGAGGACCGCCTGGGTGGAGGCGTGCAGCTCGCGAGCGCGTGCGCCCCGAGCAGGTGCGCGATCGGGTTGTAGCCCAGGAAGGCGGCGAACAGGATCGAGACCGGCGGAAGGTGCGCGGCGCTGGCGGCGATCGAGCTCGAGACCCGTGGGCCTCCAGACCCGTGGCCGACCGCGTGCGGGCAGCGCGCTCGCGAGCCCGATGACCATCAGCGTGAAGAAGATCCCGATCGAGACCACCTGGGCGGAGTTCTGGAACGTCTGGTTCATCCCACCGCCGGCGCCGCGATCGCCGGGCGGCAGGCTGTTCATCACGCCCGCGCGGTTGGGCGAGGCGAACATGCCCATCGCGATCCCGTTCAGCGCCAGCATCGGCCGCGAACACCGGATAGGAGAAGTCGATCGGCAGCATCAGCAGCAGCCCAAAGCTGATCGCGGCCCCGATCATCCCGCCGGTGGCAAACGGACGCGCGCCGTAGCGGTCGGAGAGGTAGCCCGACACCGGACCCGCGCAGAGCAAGCCGGCGGTCAGGGGCAGCATGTAGATCCCCGCCCACAGCGGCGTCTCGGAGAAGCTGTAGCCGTGCAGGGGCAGCCAGATCCCCTGTAGCCAGATGATCAGCATGAACATCAGGCCACCACGGGCGACCGCGGACAGGAACGTCGACAGCGTCCCGAACGTGAACGCGCGGATCCGGAACAGCGGAAGCCGGAACATCGGATCCACGACGCGCCGCTCGATCGCCCCGAACGCGACCAGGAACACGATTCCGACGCCGAACAGCATCAGCGACGCGCGGGCTGCTCCAGCCGGTGGCGTGCCCGGCGTACGGCCGGATCCCGTACGTGACGGCGACCATCAGGCAGACCAGCCCGATCGCGAACGTGACGTTCCCCCACCAGTCGATCCGGGCGCTCTTGGGCGTCGAGAGCTCCCGGAGCTTCAGATACGCCCACACCGTTCCGAACAGCCCGACCGGGACCGAGATCAGGAACACCAGCCGCCAGCTGACCGGCGCCAGCAGGCCCCCGAGCACGAGCCCGATGAACATGCCGCTGACACCGACGATGTTGTTGATCCCGAGCGCCATCCCGCGCTGGTTCTGCGGGAACGCGTCGGTGATGATCGCCGCCGCGTTCGCCATCAGGCAGGCCCCGCCGATGCCCTGGAAGATCCGGAACACGATCAGGTAGTCGGCCCCCGCTCGTCCGGTCAGCCAGTCGATGGTCAGCAGCAGCGACGCCACCGTGTAGATCACGAACCCCAGGTTGTAGATCCGCACCCGGCCGAAGATGTCTCCGAGCCGGCCGAGGCTGACGATCAGCACGCTCCCGACGATCATGTAGCCGAGGATCATCCACAGCAGGTAGAAGCTGTTGGCGGGGACCAGCGGATCGAGATGGATGCCGCGGAAGATGTCCGGCATCGCGATGATCGTGATCGACACGTCGAGCGTCGCGAGCAGGATCGCCGAGCGTCGTGTTCGACAGCGCGATCCACTTGTAACGGTCGTCCGCGGCGATGCCGTTCCCGCTCGAGTCGCTCACCGCCGGGAAATTCTACAGGCAAACTGTGCAGTTTGCCTGCCGATCCCGGCTATAGTTCGCGCATGCCAACGAAGACCGACCCGGCGCTCGTCGCCAGCGAGCTGCGTGTGGTCCTCGGGCGGCTGGTGCGCCGGCTGCGTGCCGAGCACCGCTTCCCGCTCTCCCACGGGATGGTGCTGGGGCGCCTCGATCGCGAAGGGCTCCAGAGCGTCTCCGACCTCGCCAACGCGGAGGGAGTCAGGCCCCAGTCGATGGCTCAGACGGTCGGCGACCTCGAGGCCGACGGGCTGGTCGAGCGCCGCCCGGACCCCGAAGACCGACGGCGGGCTCTGGTCGAGCTGACCCAGGAGGGCCGGCTCGAGCTCGGCGTGGACAGGCAGCGTCGGGAGGGCTGGCTGGCAGGCGCGATCGCCTCCGACCTCTCGGCCGAGGAACAGTTGCTCCTGCGCGATGCGGTTGAGCTGCTGCGCCGCCTGGTGGAGCGCTGAGCGGGGGCCGGCGAACCGCTCCGCCGAGCGTCTACCTAGCGCGCGGGGATACCGAGGTACGGGACCGCCCAGCCGACGATCTTCTGGAACGCCGGGGCGGCGACGGCGCCGCCGTAAATCGCTCCCTGCGGACGGTCGACCATTACCGCCACCAGCAGGCGCGGGTGGCCGGCGGGGACGAAGCCGATGAACGACGCGGCGTAGGCCGTGCTCGAGTACTGGCCGTTGATCACCTCGTTTGCGGTCCCGGTCTTGCCCGCCAGGTCCCAGCCCGGGATCGCGGCGCCCGACGCCGTGCCGCCGTCGGCGAGCACCCCGCGCAGCATGTCGCGCTCCTCGCGGCGGCCGCTGCGGAGAAGATCCGCGTGCCCGCGGGGCTCGGGCACCGGCCTGCCTCCGATCGCCCCGACGATCCTGGGCGGGCGCAGGATTCCGCCGTTGGCGATGGCTGAGTATGCGGTCGCCATCTGAATCGGCGTGACCGACTCGCCCTGGCCCATCGGGAGGTTCCCCATCGAGGAGCCCGAGTACTGCCAGGAGTGCAGCACTATCCCCTGCTGCTCGCCCGGCAGGTCGACCCCCGTCGGCGAGCCGAAGCCGAATCGGTGCACCCAATAGTCGAACCGCTGCGGTCCGAGCTTCATCCCGATCTCGTCGGCGCCGATGTTGCTGGAGACCTTGAGGATCTGCGCGACCGAAAGCGTCTCGTCGCCGTGGTCCTCGGCGTCGTGGATCTGGCGGTCGGCGACCTGCAGGACCGAGGGGATGTTGAACTGGGTGCTTGGAGTCACGACGCCGTCCTGGAGGGCGCCCCCCACGGTGAACGCCTTGAACGTCGATCCGGGCTCGTAGTCGAACCCGACTGCCCGGTCCTCGGTCGCATACGACGGCGCGGCGCTGGGATTGTTGGCGTCGATCCGTGGCCAGTTGGCCAGAGCCAGGATCTGGCCGTTGTTCGGATCCATCACGATCGCGGTGGCTCCCCTGGGTGAGTACTGCGCGCCGACGCCTGCCAGCACCTGCTCGACCTCGTCCTGGAGCGCGGCATCGATCGTCAGCTCCACCGGCCTTCCCGGTCTTGTCGTCCGCACGTTGTCGATCGAGATCGGCTGACCGATCGCGTCGCTGACGATCTTGCGGACCCCATCGTGGCCCTGCAGGATGGAGTTGTACTTGTACTCGATCCCGCTCAGCCCGCGATCGCCCCAGCCCACGCTCCCGAGCACCTGCGACGCGGCCCACACCCGCGGGTAGTCGCGCTTGGTCTCAGGGATCAGGCTGATGCCGGCGATGTGCAGGCGGTTGATCGCCGCGGCCTGCTGACCGGGGACGCAGATGCGCCAGGTACACGAAGCCCGTGTGGGATTTGGTCACGCCCTGCAGCACGGAGGTCAGCGGTTTCCCCAGCAGCGGCGCGAGCTGCTGGGCCACCGCCTGGCGGATTCTTGATCAGGTACGGGTCCGCGACGATGTCGTCAGCCGCCTCGCTGACGGCGAAGTCCACTCCGTTGCGGTCGGTGATCGCCCCGCGCGCAGCGGGGATCGTGATCGTCTGGACCTGCTGGGTCGCGGCCGCCCGCTGCAGCGTGCCGGCTTGGAACGAGCCGAGGTAGGTCGCGCGGGCGAGCGCGATCGCCAGAAGGGCCAGAAACGCCAGGAACAGGAGGCCGATGCGACGGTCGATCGCCCCCACCAGCCGCTACCCCCCGGTGGAGGTGCTCGTTTGGGAGGCGCTCCCGCCGGAGCTGGCGGTCGCGCTCGAGCCACCGCTTGCGGAGGCGCCGACCGGCTGGCTCGATGTGCTCGCCGCCTGGCTCGGGTCGATCGGGATCGCGGAGCTCGATGCCGCAACGGCGCTCACGCCGGCTGTCTGCGACGAGAAGGTCGAGGGGTCAGGCGCGTGGATGTTCGCGATCGCCCGCGCCGTGTCGCCGGCGGGCTCCGCCGACAGGAACGAGACCGCGGTGGGATCCGGCATCACCATTCCCAGCTTGGCCGCCAGCCGCTCGATCCGCTGATCGTCCATCAGCCCCGCGACGCTGGCCTGGAGCGCCTCGTTGCGCGTCTGAAGCGTCGAGCTCCGGTCGATCCACCGGCCCATGCCGGTACCCAGCTTCAGGATCTCGACCTGCATCGCGACGATGCCGACGAGCAGCACGCCCAACAGCGGAATCCACGCCCGGCCGCGGACGATCCGATCCAGCAAGGCGTGGTCGGGGAGGGCGCGCACGAAGCCGAGCGTGCGGGCCGCGAGAGTCGTGCCGCCCGGCGCGGTGCCGGGACGGTTGCGGGCCGGTCCGCTGACACGGCGGGGACCGCGCGGCACAGGCGCCGGGCGGGTGCTCCGCCGATGGCCGGGCGCGGTCGGCGCCGCGGCGGGACGAGCAGGCGCGGCGCCCCGCCCCGCTGCGGTCATCGCCGAGGGGGTCATTCGCCGTCCTCCTTGAGCTTCCGCGCCGCCCGAAGGTGCGCCGAGCGAGCCCGCGGGTTGGCAGCGATCTCCCCGGCGGTGGGCGCAACGGCGCGACGAGTCAGCAGCTCCGCCTCGGGATCGTGCCCGCACACGCAGATGGGGAGATCGGGCGGGCAGACGCATCCGCGAGCGCGGGCCGCCAGGAAGCGCTTGACGGCTCGGTCCTCCAGCGAGTGGAACGCGATCGCCGCGAACCTCCCCCCGGGCCTGAGCAGGTCCCAGGCGAGCGGCAGCGCCGCGTCCAGCTGCGCGAGCTCGTCGTTGACCGCGATCCGCAGCGCCTGGAACGTCCTGCGGGCCGGGTGCCCGCTCGCAAACGGAGCGTGGATCGGCACAGACGCCTTGATCACGTCGACGAGCTCGTGGGTGGTGTCCAGCTGGTGATGTCCGCGGGCCCGGCCGATCGCGCGCGCGATCTGGCCTGCGTAGCGCTCCTCTCCGTATTCGCGGAGCAGGCGCGCCAGCCTTCGCTCGTCCCACGTGTTGACGATCTCGTGAGCAGTGAGCTCCTGGTCTGGGTCCATGCGCATGTCGAGCGGCGCGTCGTACGCATACGAGAATCCACGCGCCCACGTGTCCACCTGCATTGAGGACATCCCGAGGTCGACGTAGACCAGATCGACCTCGAGGCGCTCCTCGAGCAGCTGCTCGAGCGCGGTGACGAAGTCCGCTCGGATGAACCGCGTGTCACAGGGCAGCTCGGCCGACAGCTCGGCGAAACGATCCTCAGCCGCGGGGTCGCGATCGACGGCGATCAGGGTCCCGGCCGGGCCGATCCGGTCCGCGACGAGGCGCGCGTGGCCCCCGCCGCCGAAGGTGCAGTCCACCGCCACCTCTCCGGCGCGCGGATCGACGACGTCGATCAGCTCCCCGGCCAGGACCGGGATGTGGGTCTGGGTCATGTCAAGAAGTGTGGCCAAGGCTTGCTGCAAGGTCGGGGACACGGGTCTCGACGTCTGCGCTGTACGGGGCGTACCGGGCACGATCGAACACCTCCAGGCACTCGCCCGAGCCGATCACGACGACGTCCTTGTCGAGGGCGGCGTAGTCCATCAGCTTGGGCGGGATCATCACGCGGTTGGCGGAGTCGAGCTCGGTGTCATGGGAGAAGCCGAAGAAGAACCGCTTGAGGTCGCGAGCGGTCGACGACAGCGGGTTCAGCCCGGCCAGCGTCGCGCTCGTGTACGCGTCGTAGGCGTCGGGCGTCCAGATCGCGATCGACCGGGGCGCGGCCGGCGTCGTCTCGCGAGGACGCCGCGAGCACGACGCCGTCCGCGAGCGTGGCGCGGAACTTCGCCGGAATCGTCAGCCGGTGCTTGACGTCGAGCGTGTGCTCGAAGGTTCCGCGGAACGCGATCAAGAGATTCGATCCAGCTCGCTCGGGGTGGTCTCATCCGGAGGGATCAAGGGTTCTGATCTGTCGGGCCGAAGCTTTGAACCCGGGTGGCTGGGTGGGAGGAGCCCTGCCACCCGGGTTCCACATCGCATGCCATGCGGGCCCCACTGTAACCCACTTCATCCCACAATGCAACTCATTTCCCATCGTTTGCCCCACACCGGGGTCTCGTCGCCCCCCCGGCGATGGGATCGCCGCAGTGACGGGGAATTCCGGGCGCCCGGCCTCCTATGTGCTCCCTCCCCGAAACTGCAAGCTCGCGTGCAGATCGCGCCGCTGAACGCCGCGTTGCAGCCGACCGCGGGTTCCGGCCGCGCCGCGTGCGCGCGTCCGGCGAGGTCTCAGCGGCGCCCGGCCTGCTCGGCCTCGAGCCCTCCTGCGGGCAGCTCCAGCACGAGCGTCGCCCCTCGCTCGCTCGGAGCCGCTGCGAGCCGGCCGCCGTGTGCGATCGCGATCGCGTTCGCAATCCCGAGCCCACGCCCGCGGGGCGTCCGAGATGCGCGCCCGAGGCGCGACCCGCGGCGAACCGGTTGGCGGCGCCTCGGGTCCGGCCGGCCAATCAGGTCGGCCACCGGAGCGCTCAATCCCGGCCCAGCGTCCCGCACCTCGATTCGGACGCCATCCGGTCCCTGGCGCCCGGAGACCTCCACGTCCCCTCCCCCGTGCTCGATCGCATTGGCGATCAGATTGCCGGTCGCCTGCGCCAGCCTCAGGCGGTCACCACGGACGAACCCGTCAGGTCCGGACCAGCGCATCCGCAGCTCGCTCCCCCGTGCCGCCGCGCTGGGACGCCAAGCCTCGACGGAGTCGCCGAGCAGCTCGCCCACGTCGATCAGCCCGGCGACGCCCTGCGTGCAACCCCTGCCCCTGGTCTCGAGGTCGTCAAGCGCGAGCGCGGCGCGGCCCAACTCCAGCTCGATCGCGCGCACGCGCGCCGCAGACAGCCTCCCCTGACGGCCACCCAGCTCGACGCCGAGCGTCACGGCGGCGAGCGGCCCACGAAGCTCGTGGCACGCCTCAGCGACCGCGTCGAGGCGGATTGCGAGCCTCCGCCTAGCCAGAGCAAGCGCCACCAGCGCGGCCACCGCCGCAGTCCATCCCGCCAGCGCCAGCGCCGAGCTCGTCACTCGATCCTCCCGTCCACGAGCCTGTACCCCACCCCCCAGACGTTGACGACGAACCGGTCGCCGGCGGCGTTCAGCTTCTTGCGCAGCCGGAACGCGTGCGAATCGAGAGTTCGGGTCATCCCGATCGTTTGAAAGCCCCACACGCCGCGCAGCAGCTCCTCGCGGGTGAACACCCGCGAGGGCTCAGCGGCCAGCGCGCGGAGCAACGCGAACTCCTTCTTGGAGAGCAGGATCTGCTCCCCCCTCAGCCGTACCTGCCGCGCGAGCGGATCGACCTCGAGCGTCCCCACTCGCAGCCGACCCAGATTCGGCCGGCGGCGGCTCCGGCGCAGCAGCGCGTCGATCCGGCCAACCAGCTCGGCGTAGGAGAACGGCTTGACCAGATAGTCGTCGCATCCGTTGCGAAAGCCGCGCACGCGATCGAGCTCACGGCCACGGCCGGTCAGCACCAGCACGGGTAGGTCCGGGTCGACCCGGCTGGCGATCCGATCCGCTTGCCGGACTCCCCGCAGCAGCCCGAGGCCGTCACCGTCGGGCAGGCCCAGATCCACGATCGCGAGGTCCGGGAACCGCGTCTCGATCATGTGCCGGCCGTCGCGCTCGCCGGCCGCCTCGAGCAACTCGTACCCGTCCGCTGCGAGGTTGTCCGCGAGGAACCGCCGGGTTGGCGTGTCGTCCTCGACCACCAAGATCGTCGCCGGGAGCGCCTCCATGCCAATCAGAGCCTGCAGCCGACGAAATTCTCCCCCAGGCTGTTGCAACACCTTGCCGGGAGGGCCCCCGCCGACTAAGATTTCTGGCGCTGGCGCACTCGAAACCGTGCCTAGGGGTCGGCGCATGAACACGGGTAGGCGGTTTGAGGCGGGGCTGGGAGGTGCGTCGCGGCGTGCGCGAGGACCCGGACCAGCAGCCCGCCTCGGGCTCGCGGCGATGCTGGCCACCGCGATGATCCTGGCAACTCCGGCGGTCAGCGTGGCCGGCGACATCGTCGCCGCTCCAGGTGCCACCGCGGCTCAGATCCAGGCCCTGAACGACTGCCTCTCGAAGATCAATGCGACTGGCCAAACGGTGAAAGCGGTCGGCGAAGTCCTCGACGGGCTCAAGAGTCCCAAGAACCCGTTCAAGGTCACGATCGCGTTCAGCACACAAAACGGTGACGAGGGAACCGCCCCGGACGACAGAGCGAACGCTTACGGCGGGAAGGGGAGCGGGTCGACGGTGACCTGGGTTCCCACTGACATTGCCCCATTTGTGGACGACGAAACCGTGAAATCAGATCCTTGCGCCGCTCTAATGCACGAGCTGAAACACGCCGACGATGCCACCAAAGGGAGATGGAGCAACGACTGTTGGCCGGGCTCATACATGCCCTACGACGAGGTGCTTGGGACCAGGGCGGAGAACGAATACCGGGTGGCGAACGGACTGGACAAGCGGACCAAATATGGCTCCGAGCTCCCTGCCTACGGCGTAGATGCTGGCACTCAGGGACCCCCGCCCCCGGGAGAGAAGTGCGGAGGAGGCACTGGCGGAGCCAAGCATTTGGCACCCGGGGGCGCGGGCAACACCGGAGGGGGTACGACCGGCAGCGGTAACACGGGTTCCGGCAACACCGGGGGGGTACAACCGGCGGCGGGAACACGGGTGGCGGCGCGACCGGTGGGGGTACAACCGGTGGCGGGAACACGGGCGGCGGCACGACCGGTGGGGGTACGACCGGCGGTGGCAACACCGGCGCAGGCAACACCGGCGGGGGTACGACCGGCGGTGGCAACACCGGCGCAGGCAACACCGGCGGGGGTACGACCGGCGGTGGCAACACCGGCGCAGGCAACACCGGCGGGGGTACGACCGGCGGTGGCAACACGGGTGCGGGTAACACGGGCGGGGGCAGCTCCGGTGGCGGGGACACGGGCAATACGGGTTCGGGGGCTACCGGTGGAGGCACATCGGGGGCGGTCCGTGATCTGGCGCTTTGCGAGCTGGCCTGGGGTCTTTGTGGTTGGCGTCGTCGCTGTGGTCTTGGCTGGGTGCGGTGGTGGCGGCGCGACGAGCAGCGCTGGTAGCAGCACGACGACTAGCGCCGCGGGGGGCGCCGAGTTGAGTGCCGCCCCGGCAAAGCCGACGTTTCACCGCAACGAGCCCGTGGCCCTCCAGGTGACCCTTGCGAATCATGGCGGCAGCTCGTTCTCGGCAAGTAGCTTCGTCATGGGAACGCTGCACGTCGCCTCGCTCACACGTGACGGCAAGCCAGTGCCGCCTCGGCACAGCTTCATCGAGACGATCGAGGACCTCGGAACGGTTATCCACGCGAACCTCCACACACTAGGCCCCGAACAGACTCTGGCCCTTAGCTGGGAGAGCGAGTTCAACCAGGGCACTGGGGGTCAAGCCCTGTACAGCGTGACCGTGCAACGCAACCAGAACCTGGTCGATCTCTACTCGGTCGCGACCCCGGGGCACTACGTCCTGTCCCTCGACTACAGCTACCCCACAACGGCCACAGCTGAGCCATCGACGTTCCAAGGCACCACCAACCAGGCCACAGCCTCGTTCGATGTCCTGCCCTGAGACTCCCACCGCCGATCCGGTCGACACGGCGAGCCGCAAGCCACGTCGTCGACCGATGGCACGTTTCGGGCTCGCGGCGATGCTGGCAACCGCCGTGCTCCTAGCAGCTCCAGCGGTCAGTATGGCCGGCAGGATCGAGGGCGTGGACGGCCCAAACGCTCAAGCGAACCGGGCTAACGAAAAGGCGTTGCAGGACTGCCTCGCGAAGATCAGGACAACCGGCCAGACGGTCACACCCGTCGGCGATGTAATCAGCGGGCTCGAGGGCAGCCAGAACGACAACAACGTCACGATCACCTTCAGCAACCAGAACCTGGGTGAGAACGCCGTGTCGGATAACAAGGGAGACGAAAGCAACGGGAAGGGTACCGGGTCCACGGTGACCTGGAACCCCCACGATAAATCTCCAATTCCTGGTGATCCGGGGGTGAACCTCGACCCCTGCGCGACTCTGCTCCACGAGCTGACCCACTCGTGGGACAACGCCACAGGAAAGCTGAACAGGGGGGAATACGGAAACTCAAAGATCCAAACCTGCGAGGTGATCGCGACAACGGTGGAGAACGACTTCCGGGCCGCGAATGGCCTACCCCAACGGACCAAGTACGGTGACGACCCACTGCCCAACAATCAGAGCGGCGCAACCGGGGCTTCAGGAGCCGGTGGGGGCGGCGGGGGACCATCGCGCATAACCCCCCCTGGCACTGGCAACACCGGCACTGGCAACACCGGCGGTGGCACGACCGGCGGCGGCAACACCGGCGGCGGCACGACCGGCGGTGGCACGACCGGCGGTGGCACGACCGGCGGCGGCAACACCGGCGGCGGCACGACTGGCGGCGGCACGACCGGCGGCGGCAACACCGGCGGCGGCAACACCGGCGGCGGCAACACCGGCAGCGGCAACACCGGCAGCGGCAATACCGGAGGGGGTAATACGGGCAACACCGGTGGTGGTTCGACTGGTGGTGGCACGACCGGAGGGGGTAATACGGGTGCGGGCAACACCGGCGGGGGAAGCACAGGTGGTGGAACCTCAGGTGGGGGCCCGTGATCGCGATCAGCGCCCGGCGACTCCGGTTGGCAGCAACTGACCGTGAACGAGCTGACGCCGAGTCTCCAGGAGCGCGCTGAGGGGACACGCCTCGGGCGGTTACTGATCAGCGCGCTCTTGCTGATCACGCTCGCGACCACGATCGTCGTCAACCTCCCAGGCTCGAGACTTACTCGAGACGCCGTCCGCGTCGCCGGTCGCTATCTGAATGTGACCGGACTTGATCAGAGCTGGAGCCTGTTCGCCCCCGACCCCCGTCTCAGGTCGATCGCGATCGAGGCGCGCGTGCAGTACGCCGACGGGAGCACGCGGGCCTGGAAATTGCCGCGCGGTGGGGCCCTGATCGGCAGCTATTGGGACTACCACTGGCAAAAGTGGCTGGAGTTCGTGCTCGACGCCCACCACCCCGCGCTGTGGCGGCCGGCGGCGTTGTTCATCGCGCGAGCGGACGCTCGGCCCGGCCGGAGGCCAGTGCGCGTGACACTGATTCGAATCACGTCTCTCAACGAGCCGCCCGGGCTTCGTCCAGACCACGAAGCGCCGGTCGCATCGCCCTACTACTCGCTGAGGATCACCTCGGCGATGTTGCACGGCTAGCTTCACATGACCGCACTCCTCGAGGGTTGGCAGCGCTTCTGGTTTCAGCCGAAGCCCACATCGACGCTCGCGCTGGTCCGTATCGCCTTCGGCCTCCTGATGATCGGGTGGACCGCGGCGTTGCTGCCCGGACTGTCTGCAATGTTCGGTTCTGAAGGCCTCCTACCGCGGCAACCGACCCTTACCTACGCGGGCGGCCACTGGGTGTGGGGATTGCTGGGGCTGTTTCCGGGACAGGCGGCGCTGGTGGCGTTGTTCGCGTTGCTGATGGCGGCATCTGTGTGCCTGATGTTGGGGTTTTGCACGCGGCTTGCGGCGCTGTTCGTATTTGTCGGAGTTCTCTCGTTCGAGCGCAGGAATCCATTCGTATTCGACTCGGGGGACGCGCTGGTCCGAATCATCGCCCTTTACATCGCGCTGTCTCCTGCCGGAGCCGCCCTCTCGGTCGACCGCTTTCGCCGCGCCCGCGAGCGCTTCTGGGAGGCGCCCATCCGGACGCAATGGGCGCTCCGGCTGCTGCAGATTCAGCTGAGCGTGATCTATCTGTCGACCGTGTGGGCGAAGGTGCGGGGTACCACCTGGAACGATGGCACGGCCGTCTCGTACGCCCTGCGAATCAAGGACATCTCGCGCTTCCCGGTTCCCACGACGATCAGCGACTCTGCGTTGATCAGCAACTTCCTGACCTACGGCACTCTCGCGATCGAGCTTGCGATCGCGGTGCTCGTCTGGAATCGCAAGGCGCGTCCCTGGGTCCTGGCCTTGGGTGTGATCCTGCATCTCGGGATCGACTACTCGATCAGGGTCGGCTTCTTTACCTTCGCGATGTTCGTTCTTTACATCGCGTTCGTGCCCCCCGACACCGCATCCCGGCTGATCGCGGCGATTCGAGATCGCTGGCGGCGGGAGCGCGCCCACACCGGCGGTGCAACAACCGCGACGGCTCCGCCAAACGCGGCGGTTGGCGATCAACTCAAGGTCGGGATCTGACCGACCTGGGAATGCCGTAGCGGCGATGCCATGACGCCGATCGAGACCGGCGAACAGCCTGGGGCCCGGACGCTGATCCCGAAGCTTTCACGTCCCGCCCGAGCTTCAAGCGGACACGCCTGGAGTGCAAGTCGACACCGCCTCACCGCATTCCGGGGCGCATGGATCGTCGTCGGGTTGGCGGTCGCATGGAACCTGGTGAATCTTCGATCCGGAACGCTGGGAGTCGCCTATCTCAACGACAGCTCCGTCCATGAGCAGATGGTGCGCTTTGCGACATCCCAGCTTCAAGCCGGGGATCTACCACTGACCAGTTGGTTTCCGTACATAGGCCTCGGGTCACCTCAGTTTCTTCACTACCAGAGCCTTCCAGCGATCGTGACGGGCCTGATCGGGGTCGGGTCAGGGCCGGATGCGGCGTTTCGGTGGACGCTTTACATCCTGTTGGCTCTATGGCCGATCAGCGTCTACCTCTGCGCCCGCTGGCTCGGAGCCAGTCGCTGCGCCGCTGCTGCATCGGCCGCGATGGCTCCGTTCTTGATGGGTGTGACCGGTGTGGGTTACGAGCAGAAGGCCTACCTGTGGATCGGATACGGCGTCTGGACGCAGCTGTGGGCATCGCTGACCTTGCCCTTGGCCTGGGGACTCGGTTGGAGGGCTGTGAGAGAGGGCCGCGGCTTCTTTCTGGCGGCGTTCACGGCGTCGCTCACCACAGCGCTTCATTTCGAGACCGGCTACCTGGCCATCCTGCCCTTGATTGTTTGGCCATTCGTCGCGGGCCGTCCCGTGATGCTCCGACTGCGCCGAGCCGCGATTGTCGTCGGTGGCGCGCTGCTTGCCTCGGCGTGGGTGATCGTGCCGCTGATCGAGCAGCGAGCTTGGGCCTCGACGAACGAAGTCCTTCGCGGCACTGCGCTGGCCAACGGTTACGGCGCGTCGCGGGTGCTCCGTTGGCTCGTATCCGGCCAGCTACTGGATGCCGGTCGCATCCCGGTCATAACCGTGCTCGCAGGAATCGGGGTCCTGGTCGCCTGCCGCCGCTGGCGCAGCGATCCGCACAGTCGTGCGCTCGTGGTCGTGTTCGCGGCCTGTCTGCTGGTGTCCTTCGGCAGGGCCACGTTCGGATCTCTGGTCAACCTGATCCCCGGCAGCAGCGACATCTTCTTTCGTCGCTTCATGATGGGTATCCAGCTCGCTGGGCTGCTGCTCGCGGGGATCGGCGCCGCCTGGTGCGCCCAGGCAGTCTGGAAACGCCTCGAGCGATGGAGGTTGCTTCGAGGCGTCCGGCTGGGGACCACGCCCGCGAGACTCCTCCCGACCGCTCTCGCGATCGGAGCGATCGTGCTCGTCCTGGCCCCGGCATGGACGCAAGCGAGCTCGCTCGACGCCCGGAACGCTGAGGCCATCAAGGCACAACGGCTCGCGGATGCCGCTCAGGGCGCCGAAGTCAACCGTCTCGTGGCCATCATCAGACAAGACGGGGGCGGCCGCGTGTACGCGGGCATGCCATCCAACTGGGGAATGCAATTCACGGTCGGCGCTGTCCCTGTGTTCAAGTACCTCGAGAGCCGGGATGTGGACGAGGTCGGATACACGCTTCGGACCGCATCGCTGATGACCAATCCCGAGTACTTCTTCGACGAACGCAACCCCAGTGATTACTCGTTGTTCGGGATCCACTACCTGATCCTCCCGACACAGCGCCTTCCACCGGTGCCGGCGCTGCTCGTGACCCGGGCCGGCCCATACGCCCTCTGGCGAACCGGCTCGCGGGGCTACCTCCGCGTCGGCACGGTCATCGGCTCAGTTGCGGCAGATCGGACAAACCTCGGCGCTCGGAGCATTGCCCTGCTTCGCTCACCGCTCGCCGAGAGGCACGCTTATCTGGACGTGATCTTCGGCCGAGGCGGCCGGGCAGCCGGGCACTTACCCACGGTACGTCGCGGGCCGGAGGTCGGAACCGTGGCTGTCGAGCACGACGATCTCGTGCACGGCGAGGTCTTCGCGACGATCACCATGCGACGGCCGGGGGTGGTGGTGCTGAGCGCCTCGTTCGACCCGGGATGGACCGCGACGATCGACGGCCACGCCCGGCCGGTGCAGATGGTGGCACCCGCACTGGTGGGAGCACGCGTGCCCGCGGGCGTCCACAGAGTCTTATTTCGGTACGTGGGACTCTCCGATTACGCGTGGCTTTTCGCTCTGAGCGCGGTCGCGCTCGCCGCGCTGCTTGTGGCTGACGCATTGCGGCGTCGGCAAACCCGACGCCCATTCCCGTATAGGGATCGAGCGAAGCCGACGCGACCTGCAACATCGCGTTCAACCGATGCGCTCCCGGAGGATTCCGCCATATGATCCCGACGCCCTTGATGTACCGACGCGGGAACTACAGCTCTGGAGAGGACTTCGTGCTCGAGTACGGAGAGCTCCGCTTCACCTTCAACGAGCGCGACTTTCGCGAGCGCTGCGAGCAGGCGGCGCGGAAGGTCGGCTTCATCGAGGACGAAATCGAGCCCGACGAGGCCGAGGACCTGATCAACCTCGTGGTCAACGGCGAGGTCTCAGACCCCGCTTCGGGCCTCGGCGACCACGTCAACGACTGCTGGCCGGAGTTGGTCGGCCCGTCGGAACGCTCACTCGTGCACTGGCTCAGGCGGTTGATCTTTCGCAGCGCATGGCTCGACCAGCGTGTCAAGGAAGGCGAGCTCGACGTCTGGTTCGACGAGCACACCAGCGCGTTCGTGTACGTACAGCCCGACCGCGGAGGCGAGCCGATCAGGCTCGCGCCCGAGCCGAGCTGGAACCGCGTCGCCTACGTCCGACGCTGAGCCTCCGCGTCGCCTACGCCCGGCGCTGAGCCTCAGCCGCCGCCGCCGGCGATCGACACGATCTGCTGGTTCGCGGGGGGTGGATTGTCCAGCACCAGCTTCGGGACCGTCACCAGCCGGTAGCCCTTGGCCCGCAGGCCCTCGACGATCTTCGGCAGCGCGGCGATCGTCTCAGCCCGGTTCCCGCCCGCGTCGTGCATCAGGATGATCGCGCCCGGCTGCGCGCCGCCAAGCACCGAGTCGATGATCGAGGACACGCCGGGCAGCGTGTAGTCGCTCGTGTCGACGGTCCACAGGACCATCAGCATCCGGTACTTGTGCAGCAGCTGCATGGTGGTGCTGTTCCACAGCCCGTAGGGCGGCCGGAACAGACGCGGGTACACCCCGCCGTATTTGAGGATCGTGTTCGCCTCGTTGACGATCTGTGACTGCTGGTCGCCCTGCGACAGCTGCGACATCGGCGCGTGGGAGAAGGTGTGATCACCGACCGCGTAGCCGTGCGAGATGACGTCCGTGGTCCCGGCGTGGAAGTACTGCTCGGCGATTCCGATCTCGAAGAACGTGGCGGGGACGTTCAGCTGGTTGAGCACGGAGACGAGCTGCTGCGTGTACGGCCCGGGGCCGTCGTCGAACGTCAGCGCGACCTCCCGGTGCTGCGCTCCCGCGATCCGGATGGCCGGCGTGTATGCGAGCGTGCGGTTGATGGCCCGGTTCTCCGCCGCGGTCTCGGCGGCCGGAACGACCCGGCGCCGGTGCCGGCCAGCGTCTGGACTCGGGTGAGGAGGCCAGCGCCGCGAACCGCCACCGCGTGGGTCCCGCCTCCGCCCCCGGATGCCACCAGGATCACCACGATCACGAGGAGGACCAGCAGGATGAGCGCGGCGGCCGAACGGCGGCGCCGATGGTGCGGCTGGCGGCTCCACTGGCGGTTGCGCCCGCCATTCCCTGAGAACGGACGCGGCGGGGGGACCCGAGAACCATGGCGGGGTTGTCAGCAGGTCGGACATCTGAGTGGACCAATGATGCCGCGTCCTCCGGCGGCGTGCAGAGGCGTCGCGAGACCGGGGGGCTGGAGCCGTCGAGGCGTGCGCCTCGCGGGGAGACCCGAGGCACGCGATCGCGAGTGACCCGTGGAACAGCCTTTAGGGGCGGGCTTTACTCTGCGCGGAATGCAAACGCGGGTCTGGGTGGTGGTCCCCACCTACAACGAGGCGGAGAACATCGACGCCATCCTGCGCCGGACATCCGAGGAGCTCGACCGCCTGGTCCCGGGCGAGTACCGGATCCTCGTGGTGGACGACTCCTCGCCCGACGGAACAGGCAAGATCGCCGACGCGCTGGCAACCGAGCTCCCTGCGGTCGAGGTGCTCCATCGGAGCGCCAAGAGCGGACTGGGCCACGCGTACCTGGCCGGATTTGCCGAGGCGCTTGCCGGCGGGGCCGAGCTCGTGATCGAGATGGATGCTGACTTCTCCCACGATCCTGGGTATCTCGGCGATCTCCTCGAGGCCGCGAAACAAGCGGACCTGGTGCTCGGGTCTCGCTACGTGCGCGGCGGCGGTGTACAGAACTGGGGGCTCGCTCGAAGGCTGATCAGTCGCGGGGGCGGCACGTACGCGCGCACGGTCCTCCGAGTCGACGTCCGCGATCTAACCGGTGGGTTCAAGTGCATCCGCCGCGAGGTGCTCGAGGCGATCGACCTCAAGAGCTTGCGCGCGGAGGGCTACGTATTCCAGATCGAGGTCACCTATAGAGCGATCCTCGCCGGCTTCCGGGTCACCGAGGTTCCGATCGTGTTCCAGGATCGGACCCGTGGCACCAGCAAGATGTCGGCCCGGATCGCGATCGAGGCGATATGGCTCGTGCCACGACTGCGAAGAAACGCCTACGCCGCGCTCCACAAAGCCGAACACACGACTGCGGACGCAGCCCTGTGAACGTCCGGTGTCAGATCCACGACCGCGACGTGCGAGTTCGCCCGTGTCCTAACGTAAAACCAATGTCCTGGCGGGCATCCTCCTTCCGATGAGCGTCCATGGCCCGCTCGGCGCCGCTGACACCGGCGCCGTTCAGATTCGCACGCGCGCGGTCGGTGCGCGGCTGCCTGCGCTGCGCGAACGAGCAGGGCTGTTCGGAATCACCGGCCTGCTCCTCACGACGTTGCTCGTCGCAGTGGGCGCCGCCCACACCGACTCGCTGCTGCCCGAGTCGGTCCGCCCGGTGCCCCAGTGGCTCGCTGGTCCGTTCGGGAGCACCGGGTTCGGGCTGGGCGGCTGGGGGCTGATCGGTGTCCTGGCGATCATGTTCGTCTCTTACGCGGTCGCGACCCGTGCGTCCGATCGCCTGTCGGCACGGACCGTGCTGATGTGCATCGCGGCGATGCATGCGCTCATCCTGCTGGCGCCACCGCTGCTGTCGACCGACGTGTTCAGCTACCAGTTCTACGGCCGGATGGGCGCGCTGTACGGAGCCAACCCCTACCTCGCCGGACCGCACGCGCTCGCGCTCGATCCGCTGTTTCCGTACATCGGTGCCAAGTGGGCATACACCCCCACCGTCTACGGCCCGCTGTTCACCGGCCTCAGTTACCTGTTCGCCCCACTCTCGATCGCGGCGAGCGCTCTGACCTATAAGGCGATCGCGGCATGCGCCAGCCTTGGCACGGTCGCGCTGGTCTGGAACGCGGCGCGCCTCCGGGGAATCAACCCGGTCAAGGCAGCCGCGCTCGTCGGGCTGAACCCGCTGATCGTGGTCTACGGAGTGGGTGGCGCGCACAACGACCTGCTGATGATGCTTCCTCTGGTCGGAGGCGTCTACCTGATGCTGGCCCATCGCGAGCGCTCGGCCAGCGCATTCATGATGACCGCGGCCGCGATCAAGCTCACGGCTGGACTGATGCTGCCGTTCGCGATCGCCAGCGGAGGCGGCAGACGTGCACGCGACCACCGTCGCGACGTCCTGATCGGCGCGGGCCTCGCCGGGGCGGTGATCGCGGGGCTCGCCGTCGCGCTGTTCGGGATCGGGCCGCTCCACCTGTTCGGGACGCTGCAAAAGGTCCAGGGCGAGGGTGACTGGCACAGCATCCCCGGATTCATCGGCACGGGGCTCGGGCTCAAGACCGTCTCGCACGTGGTCGGGTGGCTGCTCGCGGCCGTGTTCGTCGGCATCTTCCTCCACCTACTTCGACGGGTCTGGCGGGGACAGCTCGACTGGATCGACGCGGCGGGATGGACCGCCGCCGCGCTACTGATCACCTCCAGCTCGCTGTTGCCCTGGTACGTGGCCTGGCTGGTGCCACTCGCGGCGCTCGCCTCGGACCGCAGGCTATGGCGCGTCGCGCTCTGGACGACCGGCGTCATCCTGGGAATTCAGCTGTTGGGATACATCCCCCATGGCGCTTCGCTGGTGACGTGAGCGAGCCGCTTTACCATTCAGATGTGAGCGACACACCGAGCGAGGGCGACGCCCGAAGGCTCGAGCTGCTCAGCGTCGTGGCACCCGTGTACAACGAGGAGGCCACGATCGAGGAGTTCTACTCGCGCATCTGCGCGGCACTCGAGGGCCTGCGATTCGAGCTGCTGCTGGTCGACGACGGCTCGAGCGACCGCACCCCGGCGAGGCTGACCGAAATGGCCTCGAGCGACCCGCGCGTGCATGTCGTGTTCCTGTCACGGAACTTCGGGCACCAGACTGCGCTGACCGCCGGCCTCGACCACGCCCGCGGAGACGCGGTGGTGATGCTCGACGCCGATCTCCAGGACCCTCCCGAGCTGATCCCGCGGATGCTCGATCACTGGCGTGCCGGCTGCGACGTCGTCTACGCCGTACGCAAGCAGCGCGAAGGCGAATCGCGGTTCAAGCTCGCCACGGCAAGATGGTTCTACCGGTTCTTCGACAAGCTCGCCCAGGTCGAGCTCCAGCCGAACTCCGGCGATTTCCGGCTCCTGGACCGCCGGCCGCTCGATGCGCTGTTGTCGATGCGCGAGCGCAACCGCTTCCTTCGCGGGATGACGGTGTGGGTGGGCTATCGGCAGGCAGCGGTCCCCTATGACCGCGACGCCCGTTACGCCGGCGAGACGAAGTACACGCTCGGCAAGATGCTCCGGTTCTCGCTGGACGCGATCTCGTCGTTCTCTCATCGTCCGCTCCAGCTCGCGACCCTGCTGGGGTTCATCATCTCGACGCTGGCGTTCATCGCGATCCCGGTGGTCGTCGTATTGCGGATCCTCGGCTCCTACCTCCCGGGTTCAGCTCGATCACGATCGCGATCCTGCTGCTGGGCGGCATCCAGCTGATCGCCCTCGGGATCATCGGCGAATACGTCGGGCGAATCTACGATGAGGTCAAGGGTCGACCCCTATACCTCGTGCGCACACGGCTCAACGTGATCGAGGACGAGGTGGCCGAGCCGCCGCTGCCGCCGGCACCGGCCGAGCGCGGGCGCATCGGGCTCTAGCTCGACCCGTATCAGCCGCCGGCCGGGTTCGGGCCGACCGAGGTGCTCGCCTCTGCGTCCGCCGGAGCGACGTCGGCCGTCTCCTCGAGCGCGGTTATCCGCCCCGAGAGGCTCTTGATCGCGTCGGCGATCGGATCGGGGAGATGGACCCAATCGGCGTCCGGCCCTTCTGGTCTGCGGCCTTCGACCCGGACCGGGTGGCCCGGATTGCCGACGACCGTCGAGTTTGGCGGCACGTCGTGAATCACAACGCTGTTGGCGCCGATCTTCGATCCGTGACCGACGGTGATCGGACCGAGCAGCTTGGCTCCGGACCCGATCGTGACGTTGTCCTGGACGGTCGGATGGCGCTTTCCGGTGGCGAAACCCGTGCCCCCGAGCGTCACCCCCTGGTAGAGGGTCACGTCATTCCCGAGCTCGGCGGTCTCGCCGATCACGACCCCCATCCCGTGGTCGATGAACAGGCCGCAGCCGATCGCGGCGGCGGGGTGGATCTCGATCCCGGTCACCGATCGCGAGACGGCGGCGATCATCCGGGGAAGCATCGGGACCCCGGCACGGTGCAGCGCGTTGGCCACGCGGTGCGCGAGCAGCGCATGCACACCGGGCCACGTCCCGAGGATCTCCAGGGTGGTCACGCCCCGGGCGGCCGGATCCCGGCTGCGCGCGGCCCTGACGTCACACCGGATCTCCGATGCTATGCGGGCGAACGCCCCGTTCCCCATCGGCACAGCGTAGCCGGGGCGGCCCTGGGGCCCGAGACGGGATCGCGCGCGGACGGTCCGTTACGGCGCAAAGAAAGGCGTCGATACGTACCGCTCTCCGGAGTCGGGGAGGATCGTCACGATCCTGGCACCTCGCGACTCCGGCCGGCGCGCCACCTCGAGCGCTCCCCACACCGCGGCCCCGCCGGAGATGCCCGCGAGCACGCCCTCGCGACGCGCGAGGGCCCGGGCGGTTTCGATCGCCGCCTCGTCCTCGACCTCGATCACCTCGTCGAGCACCTCACGGTTGAGGACGCTCGGCACGAACCCCGCACCGATGCCCTGGATCTTGTGCGGACCGGGACGCCCGCCGGAGAGCACCGCCGACGCGCTCGGCTCCACCGCGATCACCCGCAGATCCGGATTGCGTGACTTGAGCACCTCCCCGGCCCCGGTGATCGTCCCGCCGGTGCCAACCCCGGCCACGAACACATCGACCCGTCCGTCCATCGCCTCCCAGACCTCGGGCCCCGTGGTGCGGCGGTGAACCTCCGGGTTGGCCGGGTTTGAGAACTGATCCGGCAGGAAGAAGTGCTCGCTCGTCGCGAGCGCGCGGGCGGCTTGCACCGCCTCGGTCATCCCTCCAAGCGACTGGGTGAGCTCGACCTTGGCGCCGTACAGACGCAGTAGCCCCTCGCGCTCGCGGCTCATCCCCTCGGGCAGCGTCAGGATCAGGTCGTAGCCCTTGGCCGCGCACACGAACGCCAACGCGATTCCGGTGTTGCCGCTGGTGGCCTCGACGATCGTCGTCACGCCGGGCTCGATCCGTCCCTCCCGCTCCGCCGCCTCGATCATCGACACCCCGATCCGGTCCTTGACGCTCCCCCCCGGGTTCAGCGCCTCGAGCTTTGCGTACAGCTCGACGTCCTCAAGCGGAGCGATCCGGGTGAGCTGGACCATCGGCGTGTGACCAACGTGATCGGCAATGTTGGTCGGGATTTGCACCATTGCGGCGCAACCCTAGAGAACCCCGGCGTGCGCGGTCGTCCCGCGCGACCGCCCGGAGCGTGGTCAGACGGGTCTGACGTGGGCCGTCAGCGTCGAGCCGTGGCGCGCGGTGTCGGTTGCGGTCACCGTCACCTGAAGGCTCTTGACCCGGTGACCACGGACCCGCCCGGCGAGGCCACCGGTCGTCGAGACTCCGGCGTAGGTGACACGAACGCCGATCTTCGTCTGGGCAGAGGCGAGCGTGATCTGCAGACGGCCGCGCACGATCCGGGAGCTGAAGCCGACGCGCCCGCCGCGGGCGCCGGTGACCGTCACCGCACCCCGCCGGGCGGCAAATCGCAAGCCGGCTGGGAGTGCGATCGTGACCGACTTCAGCGCGGCGGCCCCAGCGCCGCTGGCGATCGTCAGCGAGAGCGTCGGGCGACCCCTGGCGACCCCAGTCAGGGAAACCCGTGAGATCGTGGGCAAGCCCACGATCGTCCAGCTGAACCTCATCTGGCTGAGCGCCCCCGTCTGATCGCTCGCCGATACCACCACGGAGTAGACGCCGGCCTTCCCCGGGCGCCCCGAGACACGGCCGGTCGAGCCCGAGATCGAGAGCCCCGGCGGCAATCCAGATGCCCTCCAGCTGATGCGTCCGACGACCGGCCCGGTGGTGTTCAGCTGGAGGCCGACCGACTGGCCGACCGTCGTGCGCTGCGATCCCGGACTCGTGACCCGGAGCGTGGCTTTGCAGAGGGTCGCCGCCAGCCCGCCCGCTTGGGGGGTCCCCAGGCCCGATGCCATGTCGTAGAAGGGCCCCGCCGCGAAACGACCGCCGTTGAGCCCGAGCAGGTCGTTGTTGCCCGAGGTGATGTCGTTGAAGTCCGAGCCGTACGCGGTGCCGGCGGCGCGGTACAGGGCCGGATTGGCGAAGCCCACGGGCGAGCCCTGGCACGCGGTCGAGGCATTGATGTCCGCGAGCAGTGCAGCCCACAGCGGCGCCGAGGCGCTGGTCCCCCCGATCGCCTGCCATCCCGTGGCCGAGGTCAGATCGCCGCCCGAGCCGTTCCAGTAGACCATGTACCCGGTGTTCGGGTCCGCGTCGGCAGCGACGTCCGGCACCTCGCGGGAGCCGGACTGGCCGACGTGGAGCGAAGCGGCGGCAGCACTCTGATAGCTCGGGATCGACCACACAGACGACGTGCCGCCGCCCCCGGCTCCACCCGAGCCATCCAGGCCCGCAACCGGGCCGTTGTTCCAAACGGTCTCGCCGGGCGGCGGTCCGAGGGTATTCAGGGTGGTCCCCCCGACCCCTGTCACGAACGGCTGACTTGAGGGATCGTCCACCGCGAGCGAGGTGCTCGGGACGCTGGGCGGCGGGGCGAAGCAGTCCTCCGATCCCTCGTCACCAGACGCCGAGACGATCGACTGTCCCTGGGCCGCAGCCTCCTGGAAGAGGGTGTTCTCGGCCTGCAGCCCGTCCGTGTTGGAGGACTCGCATTCCCCCCAGGAGACCGAGATCACCTTCGCTCGATCCTGGCTGATGATCGCGTTGAAGATGTCGTATGGCCCCGAGCCGGGAGCGCTCGAGTTCGAGTTGGGCCCCTGATAGACGAGGTAGTTGGCCTTGGGCGCCAGCCCGATCGCGTTCTCAATGTCCAGCGCGGCCTCTCCGGCCCCCTCGCCGCTACCGACGCCGCCGTCGACTGGAACGTAGGAGACCGAGGCGTGGGTTCCGTAGCAGCTCTGGTACGCCGCGATGTCGTTCGGGTCGTTGGGCTCGAGCTCGTAGATCGCCACCGTCTGGCCCTGGCCCTGGTCGCCGGCCTGGTAGAGATCGGAGAAGCGGTACGCCGAGGCGATCTGGTCAGCCGTGTATGCCCCCTCACTTGACGCCGTCGAGCTCGCGGCCGAGCACGGCTGCGGGCCGCCCGTCGCGTTGTGCTTGGCGGCGGCCTTCAGCCGGGCATGAGCCATCGGGGTGAGGACCGACCCGAGTGTGGCCAGCGGATGAAACTCGCCCAGGCTCGAGAGCCCCAGGACCGACTGCACCTCCCCCGCGACCGACGCGTCGAAGGCCGGCGCGGCGCTGGCGACCGTCGCGGTCCTCCCGCCGGTCAGGACCATCCGCCGGAACGACACGGCGAACGCCCGGCCGATCTGCGCCGCGGTGCCGGTCAGTGGGATCGACAGGCGGTTGGCGCTCGCCGCTCCCGGGATGAGTCCGTGCGCGCGCAGGTTCGCCTCCACCGTCTTCAGCTGCGCGGTCGTGGCGCCGAATCGATCGGCGAACTGCGAGGGAGTCAGGTAGTCGTGGTAGACGTTCGTGCCCGGCGTCGAGACGTCCTGGGCAAACGCGGTCAGACCCGCTGGGTCTCGGCCCTTCAGTACCACCGTCAGGTGAAGCCGGACGTCCGCGGGAAGTGCGCCGACGGCCTTCGCGCCACGCGCTAGGAGCGGGGCGCTCCCGACGCGCACGGGCGCCGCTGGTCCCGCCGACGAGGACGCCGGCGCAGCCATCGCCGCCCCGGCGACGACACAAAGGCAGGCCCGACGGGCCCCTGTTCGAGTACCCCACCGCATCATCCGTACACCGAATGTAGCGGTCGCAGCGTCAAATCCCCCTCAAATCTGGCCGATTTTCAAGATCATCTGCTCGCTCCCTGTCGGCCCTCGAAGCAGCCCCATAGCAGGCCACTAATGCATCCGATAGCGCGCCCTCATTGACCTGGTAGGCGGTAGACCTCGGCGGCCCAGTATGGGAACTGGATGAGGTCTGAACCGTGGCTGCACAGGACGATCTGGTTCGCGGGGTTGTAGTTGCAGGTATCCGTGTAGGTCTGGCCAGTCGAAGTGCTGGACGCATACACCGCATATGACCCCGGCCCTCCGCCAGCCTGAACGTCCTGCGCGTACTGCGCAAACACGCTATCCGCAAAGGTGCAGCTCGTACTTGAGTTGACGCTGATGTTCTGATCGCAAGCGGTAAGGCCGGCTGGAGAACTGGAGGGCGGGGTGGCGGACGACGGCGGGCTCGCAGTCTGATTGTTAGGCGCATTTGAGCCTTGTGCGGCAGCCTGCTGGATTGCCTTGCGTTGCGCAGCCGCTGCCTGGCCCTTCGCTGCCGCCGACGCTCCCGCTACCCAGCTAAGGAGGTTGTCGGTCCCGGTCAAACTGCTTGCCGCACCCGACGCCACCACCGCGAGCGGCACCATCGCGCTCTGCGCAGAAGTGACGAGCGGCCGCACCTGCGAGGCGCTCTGAGCAGCCGGGTTCGAGAGCGTCGAGGAAACCGCTTGCACGTAGCCGTTCTCCTGGGTCAGCGCCTGCTGTACCTGCTGTGAGAGAGTCGCATCGTTGCTCGGGACGATGAGTACCGTGACCGCTCCGCGCGCGGCAACGACAGCCGTCTGTGCCTGAGAGGTCGCATTCTGCGCCGCCACGATCGATTTGCGCGAGCCGTCAACCGCCTGAAGCGCAGTTGACATCGCCCGGTTGGCGGAAACCACCGGCGCGAGCGCGCTGCCGAGCTGCTGACGGTAGGTGCTGCCGTGATTCGAGCCCGTGTTGCTCAGCACGATGATCACGATCGCCACCGCAGCCGCCAGAACGAGCGTTCCAGCAATGGCGATCGGCACTACACGGGAGCGGGGCTGGCGTCCGCCCGGCGACGCGCTGACGGGCGCGAAGGTACCCGGGTGTCGTGGCGGGGTGACCGTGTCCTGCTCGACGGTTGCATCCGATGTGCTCGCAGAGATGGTCAGAGCGTGCCCGCATTCAGGGCAATAGCGCTCCACTGTGCATGGATGCCCGCACTCGGGACACGGACGAAGATGCTCGGTCCCAGTCCTTTGCTCATCAATGATCGCCATCCCTCATCCCTCCGTTCGTCGCTGCGAAATGCTGTGGAACGCTCCGTGCCCCAGTGTTCGCGCGCCGTGATCTTCGGCGAAACGCCACAACACTAGGCTCGGCGGTGTACGCAAGAAAGCGCCCGAACTACTCGTCTGCCCGCGAGTCATCCACAGGCCTTGTCCCCTATCAATCCACGCCCCAACGGTCTCCGTCCGCGCCGAGCCGATCCTTCCCGTCGCATTATCGCCCCAATACGACTAGTTCGCCCCAGGGACCCACCCTAGGCTTTTGTCCGAGTTCTTTAGTCTCGGCGGTGACAAGAAGCTTTGCCCGCCGATTTACTGCTCGAGATCGAGCAGTAACAACCGGTAACGGCCCTACGGTCACCTTACTCGCATTTCGGACGCACAACCGACTAATTCCCAATGTCGCGTTGCTGTCGCGTGTTTACGGGACGAGGCTCAGATGTGGTACATCGGGGCTCCGGCCTCGCGGGCCTCGGCCTCGGCGACCTCGGCGACGGTCGTTCCACCGAGCACCGCGCGGGCGGCATGTGCCGCCTCGGCGAACACCCCGGCGGCGTCCTGGCCGACCGGGCCGTCCAGCAGCTCGACCAGCTCCAGGACCGTGATCTCGGTCGCCGGCCGCGCGAACGCGTAGCCACCCTTCACTCCGCGCTGGGAGCGAAGCATCCCCGCGCGGCGGAGCGTCGCGAACAGCTGCTCCAGGAACTGCGCCGGGATCTCACGGCGCCGGGCGAGCTCGGCGATCGGCACCGGCCCCCGGTCGCCATGGCCGTAGAGCTCGACCATGGCTGCGAGCGCGTAGGGGGATTTGCTGGTAATCGAGATCACAACACCGATGATCGCAGTCGCTGAACCCGCTTGCGACTAAGCCGGAACGCGCTCAGGCCGATCAAGCCTGGATCACGGAAGCTGAGGCATGGGCGCGGGTGCCGCTCGCGCGCCCTCGCGCAAAGCGCCGGGGCTGCGCGCGCGGCACTCGCGCGCAGGCCCTAGATCCAACCGCGTTCGGTCGCGATGAGCACGGCCTGGGCGCGATCTCGAGCGCCCAGCTTGCCGTAGATGTTGTGGAGGTGGGTGCGGATCGTGCTGGTCGAAAGGCCCAGCTCACCGGCGATCTGCTTGTAGACCATGCCCCGGGCGAGCCGGCGGACGACCTCGAGCTCACGCTTGGACATCGGGCAGGGATCGATCCGCCGGGGTCTCGAGTCCGAGCCCGACAGCGGCAGGTCGTACATCACCTCGCGAAGCTGCTCGGGCGTCACGCCCACCACCCGTGAGACCTTCAGCAGCTCGGCCGGAGAGATCGAGCCGCCGAGCGCGTAGTGGGCGAGCATGTCCGCCAGCCGGACGATCGCCGCTTCGCCCTGGCAGTCCTCGGCGTGGTGGCGCTCGATCACGCCGGCCACCGACCGGGGAAGGCTCCACCGCCGGGCGAGCACTCCGCCGACCAGTGCGTGGTCGACACCGAGCTCACGGCGCTCGGCGGCCAGCCGCTCCTCGGGCGTGCGCGCGTCCCCGTGGACCTGCCCGGGATACCCGGGATATGCGTGCACGAGCACGAGCTTGCCGACGTCGTGCAGCAGCGAGGTGATCATCAGCCGATCACGAGCCTCGTAGGAGAACTCCCGCGCGAGCCTGTCGGCCGCGCGCTGGCTGGCGATTGCGTGCAGCCGGAAGCGTTCCGGCATGCCCTTCCACATCGGGCTGCGCTGGAAGAAGTCGAATGTCCGGGCGCGGCTGGCGATCGTCCGCACCCCCCGGGGGAGAGGACTTGCACGGCCTTCACCACGCTGTCGACGCGTCCCCGGCCTCGGCCTTCGACCTGGTTGGCGAGTCGAAGGACGGTAACGGCGAGCGCAACGTCGCCCTCGATTGCCGCGACCAGCTCGGCGGGCGACGGCTCACCGGCCTCGAACAGCCGCATCACCTGATTACGTGACTCCACCAGCGCCGGAAACGCCTCGAGCGCCTCGAACGCTGCCGTCAGCCGGCGCCCGTGGCCCTCGTTGTGATGGCGCTCTCTGGTGGCGTACGGATCCGTCGTGCCTGCGGGTACCGCGGCTAGCTTCCGGCCTGGACGCTTCGCTGTATGGGGCTGGGTTGCCATTGAAAGAGCGGCTTGGGCCGCTGCACGCGACATACGCCTGTATCGGCAGTTAGCAGGCGGCGGTTTAGGACTGCTGGGTATCGGCGCGCTCGAGCGCGCGGTCTATTCGAGCGAGCGTCTCCTCACGGCCCAGGAGCGCCACGCTCTCAAAGATACCTGGAGACACGGTCGTGCCCGCGATTGCGACCCGCACGGGCTGGAACACCTCGCCTGGCTTGGCGCGCTGCGCTTCCACGACGCGGCGCAGCGCCGCCTCGACGTTTTCGACCGTAAACGGCTCGGCCCGCGAGAGTGAGTCGCGCGCCGCACGAAGCCGCTCCGCCCCACCGTCGGACGCGATCACCCGCGCGAACGCCGCCTCGTCGTCGGCCGGTCCGTCGTACAAGAATGAGACGAGCCGCCAGAACTCATCCAGCGTTTGGATCTTTTCGCGCGCGATCTCGACAGCGGGCCCCAGGCCGGTGCGCCCGGTGAACTCCTCGAGTCGCTTGGTCAGCTCCTCCGCGCTCAGCCGGCGGATGTACACCCCGTTCAGGTGCCGGAGCTTGCGCTCATCGAACACGGCAGGGTTCTTGGACACGCGCTCGAGCCTGAATCGCTCGGCGAGCTCGGAAAGGCTGAAGATCTCCTCGTCGGACGCGAACCCGGCCCCCAGCAGCGCGATGTAGTTGTCGACCGCCTCGGGGAGGTATCCCGCGGAGCGGAGCTCCTGGACCGACGCGGCGCCGTGTCGCTTTGACAGCTTGCGCCCGTCGGGTCCCAGCAGCAGCGGCAGGTGGGCGTAGCGGGGTGGCTCGGCACCGAGGGCCTCGAACACGAGTAGCTGCTTGGGCGTGTTCGAAAGGTGGTCCTCGCCCCGGACCACGTGGGTGATTCCGGCGTCGAGGTCGTCGACCGCGACGGCGAAGTTGTAGAGCGCCGACCCGTCAGCCCGGGCGATCACGGGATCGTCCATGCTGGCATTCGGGAAACGCGCCTCCCCGCGGATGATGTCGTCGACCACCGTCTCGCCGGAGTCGGGCACCCGCAGCCGAACGGCGCCAGTGTCCTGCGGCTCTCCGCGGAATCCGCGATCGTTGCCGTGGCGCTGCTTGTAGGCCTTGACGTCCTCGGCGGTGGCGGTCGAGTGGTACGCGCTCTCGCTCGCGAGCAGCTGCTCGAGCGCCTCCTGGTGGCGCTCGGCGCGCTCTGACTGGAAGATCGGCCCCTCGTCCCAATCGAGCTTCAGCCAGCGCAGCGCATCGATGATCTGCTCGACGTTCTCCGGAGTGGAGCGCTCGCGGTCGGTGTCTTCGATCCGCAGCACCAGCGTCGGCGCTCCGGCATCCCCTGCCTGCGCCGCGGGTCCGCGAGCGAGCAGCCAGTTGTAGAGAGCGGTGCGGGCCCCGCCGATGTGCAGCGCCCCGGTCGGAGATGGTGCGAAGCGAACGCGCATAGAGTGCGGGTCCCATGCTAATCGGCGCCCACGTGTCCCAGGCGGGCGGCCTGGCAAAGGCGATCGAGCGCGGCGTCGAGCGTGGCTGCAAGGCGATCCAGATCTTCAACCAGTCGCCGCGGATGTGGCGACCTACCGCATACGGCGAGGAGGACTTCGCCGCGTTTCTCGAGGCGATGGATGCGAGCGACATCGACGCCGTGCTGATCCACGCGGTCTATCTCCTCAACTGTGCCTCAGAGGACCCCGAGATCCGCTCCAAGACGCTGGCCTCGCTGATCCAGTCGCTGCGGGTGGGCGACGGGATCGGCGCGGCCGGGGTCGTGCTGCACCCAGGCTCGGCCAAGACCGGTGACGTCCCGACGGCGATCAAGCGAGCGGGCGCGGTGATCGCGGAGGCGCTCGCTGAAACGGAGGGTTGCGAGCTCCATCTCGAGGACACCGCCGGAGCGGGCGGGACGCTGGGCCGGTCGTTCGACGAGCTGGAGCAGCTGCTCGACGCCGCCGGCGGATCGGAGCGCCTGGGACTGTGTCTGGACTCGTGCCATATGTACGCGTCCGGTTATGACGTCTCGACGCCCGAGGGGCTGCGGGAGACGCTCGACGAGTGCGATCGCACGGTCGGCCTCGAGCGCCTCCGCGCGCTGCACCTCAACGACTCGCTGGCGAAGTTCGGCTCAAACCGCGACCGCCACGCGATCCTCGGCGAGGGCGAGCTCGGAGAGCGCGGATGCGCCAACTTCCTGTCCGAGCCTCGCTTCGAGGACCTGCCGTGCGTGCTGGAGACCGGCCGCGACGGGGGTGCTCCCGCCGCGCAGGACGTCACTCTGGCGTTCACGCTCCGCAGGCGCGGGAAGGCGGCCCGCAGGCGGCGTGCCCGCTAGGGTCCGCAGTCGATGAGCACCAGCACACCACACGATGCAGATGCCCTGGTCGTGTTCGGCATCACCGGCGATCTTGCCAAGAAGATGACATTCCGCTCGCTCTACCGGCTCGAGCGGCGAGACATGCTGCCGTGCCCCGTGATCGGGGTCGCGGTCGACGATTGGACCGTGGACCAGCTTCGCGATCATGCCCGCAAGTCGATCGAGGCGACCGGGGAGTCGCTCGATCCGAAGGTGTTCGACCGGTTCGCGTCGCGCCTGCGCTACGTCAGCGGCGACTTCGCCGACCCGCAGACCTATGAGCGAGTCGCCGAAGCGCTGAGCGACCACCGGAACCCGGCGTTCTATCTGGAGATCCCGCCGTCGCTGTTCGCGACCGTCGTCGCCGGGCTCCACAAGGCTGACCTCGTGACCCGGGGCCAGCGGGTCGTCGTCGAGAAGCCGTTCGGCCACGACCTGGCGTCGGCGCGGGCGCTGGCCGCCGAGCTCCACAAGTACCTCGCCGAGTCCCAGATCTACAGGATCGACCACTTCCTCGGCAAGATGGGCCTCGACGAGATCCTCTACCTCCGGTTCGCCAACACGATGCTCGAGCCGGTCTGGAATCGCAACCACCTGGCGTGCGTTCAGATCACGATGGCCGAGAGCTTCGGCGTCGAGGACCGCGGCCATTTCTACGACCCGGTGGGGGCGCTGCGAGACGTGGTCGTGAACCACCTGCTCCAGCTGCTTGCGGCGGCGGCGATGGAGCCCCCCGCCGGCAGTGACCCCGAAACGCTCAAGGACGCGAAGCAGACGGTGTTCCGCGCGATGGACACCGCCGAGCCCTCGCGCTATGTCCGCGGGCAGTACGAGGGCTACGTCAAGATCGACGGCGTCGCGCCGAACTCGACCACCGAGACGTTCGCCGCGTTGCGGCTCCAGATCGAGAACTGGCGTTGGGCCGGGGTCCCGTTCTTCATCCGTACCGGCAAGCGCCTGCCCGTGACCCAGACCGAGCTGCGGCTGATCTTCAAGCACCCGCCCCGGGTGCAGTTCCTCAAGCTGGGGCGCGGACGCCGGCTGCCCGAGCCCAGTCAGATCGTGTTCAAGATCGATCCGAGCACCGGCATCCGGATGGTCCTCGACGCCCATCGCGCCGACCAGGACGGACCCACCGCGATCGAGCTCGACATGGAGTTTGCGCAGGAGGGCGGGGAGGGAGCCACCCCGTACGAGGTCCTGCTCCACGCCGCCCTGGTGGGCGACAGCACCCACTTCACCCGGCAGGACATGGTCGAAGAGACGTGGAGGATCGTCCAGCCGCTACTCGACGACCCCCCGCCCGCGCTTCCCTACGCGCCCGGCTCCTGGGGACCGGCCGAGGCCGACAAGCTGGTCAGCAACTTCGGTGGCTGGCACGGTCCCTGGCTGCCCGGGGACTAGCCGCCGGATCAGGCGGTGGCCGCGACCTTCGACGGCTCGTCGCAGATCATCGCCTCGCCCAGCAGTGCGTCGAGCTCGGCATGGAGCCCCGCGGTCTGGGCGACCCGAAATTCGGTGCCGAGCCTGAGCTGCCGCGGGCCCACCGAGGTGAGCAGCTCGATCACGACCTCGGCTTGGCCGGGGAATCCTGCCAGCAGCTCCTTGAGCTCTCCGAGCGCGGATGCGGGCAGGGCGGCGGCATCGAGTCGCAGACGCAGGGCGCTGGGCGCGGATCCGCGCTTGGCGGCCTGCTCGGCGGCTTCCTCGACCTCTTCGGGGCTGGGCTCGAATCGCTCTATCTGCTGGGCGATCACGCACGTCTTGTCGCGGTCCTTGTGGTCGACCCGGCCGCGAACGAGAACGATCGTGTCGGTCGCGACGGCGTCCTCGCTCGAGCCCAGCGCCTTGCCGAAGATAACGAGCTCGACCGAGCCCTCGAGGTCGTCGAGCGTGGCGAACATCATCGGGTCGCCCTTCTTGGTCCGGATCCGCTTGGCCTGGGCGATCATCCCGCCGATCGTCACCCACTCGCCGTCGTGGCGGCTCGAGACCTCGGCGAGCGAGCAGTCGACGCGTGCGCCGAGCGCCGCCCTGACGTCCTTCAGCGGGTGCGCGGAGATGAACAGCCCGAGCGACTCCTTCTCGGCCGCCAGCAGCTCGGAGCGGTCGAACTCGATCGTCGGGATCGGCGCGTGGCTCGGCGTGCTGGCGATCGGCGAGCTGCTGTCGCCGCCGTCGAGATCGAAGATCGACCCCTGGCCGATCAACGCGTCCTGCTGGGCCTTCTGGCCCGCGCCCTGGGCCTGCTCGAGCACACTGAGCATTCCCTTGCGCGTGTCCCCGGTCGACCCGAACGCGCCGGACTTGACCAGCGCCTCGATCGCCTTCTTGTTGACCGTTCGGCCGTCGACGCGGGCGCAGAAATCGTAGAGGCTGGTGAACGGCCCAGATTCGCGAGCCCCCTTGATCGCCTCGACGGCCGCGTAGCCCACCCCCTTCACCGCATCGAGGCCAAAGCGAATGTTGCCGTCGACGACGACGAACTCGTGGTCTGACAGGTTGACGTCTGGAGGCAGGATCGAGATCCCCATCTGCTCGGCCTGGGCGACGAAGAACGGGACCCGATCCTTGGTGTCCATCACCGATGAGATGAGCGCGGCCATGTACTCGGCCGGGTAGTTGGCCTTCAGCCACGCCGTGCGGTACGCGATCAGCGCGTAGCACGCAGAGTGGGACTTGTTGAACGAGTAGTCGGCGGATCGCTCGTTGATCGTCCACAGCTGCTCGATCACCGGCTCGGCTGTGCCCGACGCCCGGCAGCCGGCGATGAACTCGGGCTTCAGCTTCGCCATCGCCTCGCGGTTCTTCTTGCCGATCGCCTTGCGCAGGTCATCGGCCTTGGCGCCGCTGAACCCGGCGATCTCCTTGGCGATCTGCATCGCCTGCTCCTGATAGACGACGACGCCGTTGGTCGACTCGAGGATTGGTCGCAAGCGCTCGTCCGCGTAGGTGGCGGACTCGGGGTTGTGCCTGCCGCGCGTGTAGGTCGGGATCTGCTCCATCGGACCGGGGCGGTACAGCGCATTCAGCGCGATCAGGTGCTCGAACTCGCTCGGCCTGACCTTCTTGAGCGTCTCTCGCATCCCCTCTGACTCGAACTGGAACACGCCAACGGAGTCGCCTTTGGCCATCATCGCGTAGGTCTTTACGTCGTCGAGCGGCAGCGTGACCATGTCTGGGCGCTCGCCCGTCGAGCGCTCGATGATGTCGAGCGCATCCTCGATCACATCGAGGTTGCGCAACCCGAGGAAGTCCATCTTCAGCAGCCCGATTTGCTCGATCGGCTTCATCGTGAACTGAGTGACGGCACGGAGCACCTTCTCCCCGTTCTCGTCGGTGCCGGCATCGGCGATCTGCAGCGGGACGATGTCGGTCAGCGGCCGGTCCGCGATCACGACGGCCGCGGCGTGGATTGAGGAGTTACGGACGATCCCCTCGAGTCCCTGAGCGACGTCGACTATCTGCTTGGCGGTCCCATCGCGGTCGACCTCGGCGCGCAGCGGCTGGCCGGGCTTCAGGCAGTCCTCGAAGCTCGGCGGGCGCCCCATGATCGGGTCGGGAATCAGCTTCGCGAGCCGGTCGCCGGCGCCATAGTCGTGGCCGAGGACGCGCGCGGCGTCGCGGGTCGCCGCGCGCGGGAACATCTTGCCGAACGTCACGATCTGGGCGACCGACTCCTTGCCGTACTTGGCGGTCACGTAGCGGATCACGCGCTCGCGCCCACGAACCGAGAAGTCGATGTCGATGTCGGGCATCGACACGCGCTCGGGGTTCAGGAAGCGCTCGAACAGCAGGTCGTACCGCAGCGGATCGACGTCGGTGATCTGCAGGCCGTAGGCGACGATCGAGCCCGCGGCCGAGCCGCGGCCCGGTCCCACGGCGATCCCCGAATCCTTGGCGTACTTGACGAAGTCCCAGACGATCAGGAAGTAGCCGCTGAAGCCCATCCGCTCGATCACCCCGAGCTCGTACTCGGCGCGCTCGAGCGCCTCGGCGGGCGCCGGGTCGCCGTAGCGCACGCGCAGACCCTCCAGCACCAGCGAGCGCAGGTAATCGCTCTCGGATTCGCCGTTCGGAGTCGTGTACCGCGGGATCAGCTGGCGGTCGAGCTCGAGCTCGACGTCGCATCGCTCGGCGATCTCGAGCGTCGTCGCGAGCGCCTCGGGCCACTCGGCGAACGCGCTCGCCATCTCCTCTCCCGAGCGCAGGTAAAACTCGTTGTTGTCAAAGCTGATCTTCGGCTGGCTGAGCGTCGACTTGGTCTGCACACACAGGAGCGCGGCGTGGTGGTGGTAATCCTCGCGACGGAGGTAGTGGACGTCGCCGGTCCCGACCAGCGGCCGGCCAAGCTCGCGGGCGATCCGGACGATCCCCTCGTTCGCGCGCTCCTGCTCGGCAAGCCCGTTCTTCTGGACCTCGAAGTACACGTTCTCGGCCCCGAACGCCTCCAGCAGATCGTCCGCATGCGCTCGGGCCTCGGCGGGACGCCCGTCGAGCAGGTGCTGGCAGAAGCGCGATTGCAGGCAGCCGGTGAGCGCGATCACGCCCTCGGCGTGGGCGGCGATCTGCTCGAGGTCGACCGACGGCTTGCCCCGCTGAAAGCCCTCCAGGAACCCCGCCGAGGAGAGCTTGACGAGGTTGCGGTAGCCGGTCGGGGTGGCGGCCAGCAGCGTCAGATGGAAGCGTTCCAGGCGGCCCGGCGCGCGGCGCGCGTGGTCCTCGACGACGTATGCCTCGCACCCGAGGATCGGCTTGATCCCGTGCTTGCGGCAGGCCTGGAACAGCTCGACGGCCCCGTTCATCACCCCGTGGTCGGTGAGCCCGAGCGCCGGCTGGCCGAACGACGCGGCCCGCTCGGCGAGCCGGTCGATCTTGCATGCCCCGTCGAGCAGCGAGTACTCGGAATGGACGTGGAGGTGTGCGCAGCCAGAGCTCATCGAGCGGTGTTCGAGGATAGGTACCGGCGCGGACGATTCGGACGCCCAAGTGTCGTATCAGCGGCAATTTCCGCTATCGATGGCGGGCGTCCGATAAGCGTCGCGGCCACCCGCCGCGGCTACCGGGCGGCCGCGAGCGCGCTGACCAGACCGTGGACGTCGGCGACGGTCACAGTCAGCTCGGGGTGCCCGATCAGCCTGAGCGGATCGATCGCCGGCACGCGCCGGCGGAACGAGAGCAGGACGCCCTGCTCTCCGTTGCTCGCGAACGTCAGGCCGCCGTCGGTGATCCCCAGCCGCGCCGGGCCAGCAGTCCGGTAGTACCTGTACGGGCCGGTGATCGCCACCCGGCTGATGTTGGCCAGCGTTGTGCGCAGCCGCCACGGGCCGTAGTTGGCGAGGAGGTGCTCGTCATCGACCTGCACCCAGGCGCGCTCGGGCGTGATCCCAAACGGTCTAGCCGCTAGAAGGTAGGCGGGCGCAAAGCGGAAGTCGAAGCGCTGCACGGGTCGCTCACGTTACGCACCCCGAGCGTCCTGGCGCGAGTTGGGCTCAGGTCTGATGAAGCGCCCGCGCCGATGCATCTCTGCCAGGCGTCCGGAGTCTGGGTGGCCGGCAGCCTGCAGCGCGACGACCTCGGCTTCGATGTCATAAGCCACGCGGATGATGTCGGCCACCCCATCGGTTACAAGCAGGTAGGAGGCCCGGGGATCGCCGTCCCACGGCAATCCGACGCTCCCGGCGTTGGCGATCCTGAGGCCCCCGGCCCGGCGGGTGAACGGCCGATGGATGTGCCCGTATGCGACCTGCGCCGTGTCCACCAACGGATACGCGGCAAGGAGCTCCTCTTCGGTTGCGTCGGGCGCTGGTGCCCGCCACAGATCGTCGGGCTGCGCGTGAAGGACCGTGAGCTCGCCGACGCGATACTCAGATGGGAGCTCGCGGAGCCAAGACACGCGCTCGTCGCCCAACCGCGAGAGAGTGTCCGGCGCGTAGACATTGAAGAGAAGGTCAAGGAGGACTCGCAGCGCGGGCGCCCGGTCACGCTGGCGCGCATGCTCCTCGGGCCGCCACAGCAGCTGATCGGTGTTGCCCACCACACCGGGCCACGCCAGTGTGCGAACCAAGTCGATGACCTCCTCGGGACGAGGGCCCATCAGCGCCAGGTCGCCGCCGTGCACGACGAGGTCGGGCCCACGCCGCGCCAGATCGGCCACAACCGCCTCCAATGCAGTCAAGTTGCCATGGACATCGGAGACCACCGCGATCCGCACAACCCGAGCATGACACGCGTCCTGAGCGCGCGGCGGGTCCGCACAAACGAAGCGATCACACGGCGGGTTTATTAACAACTCGCGGCGATTCGTGTCTGAAACTGGCTCGCGTCGCCTGCTGCGGTAGCGTGCTCGCGCGTGGAGCCGAGGGAGCCGCAAACCGGCACGAGGGAGCCGCAAACCGGCGCAGCCCTGTCGGTCCGCGATGTGACGGTGTCGTTCGGAGGGATCACCGCGCTGGACCGGGTCTCCGTCGAGGCCCGCGCAGGCGAGGTCCTCGGGATCATCGGGCCAAACGGGGCGGGAAAGACGACCCTGTTCAACGTCATCTGCGGGTTCGTGAAGCCCGACGCGGGCGCGCTCAGCTGGCGCGGTTCCTCGCTCGACGGCGTACGCCCCGATCGCCTGACCAGGCTCGGTATCGCCAGGACGCTCCAGGGCGTCGGGCTGTTCGCCGGCTTGACCGTGCTCGAGAACGTGATGGTCGGAGCGCAGCGTTTCCGGCGTGCCAGGTTCGCGGGCGCGCTCTTGGCGCTACCCGGCTCCGATCGCGACGACGGGCGGCTGCGCGAGCGGGCGATCGGCGCGCTCGAAAGGGTGGGTTGCGCCGAGCTGAGCAATCGCATGCCAGGAACGCTGCCCTACGCGATGCAGAAGCGGGTGGCACTGGCGAGAGCGCTGGTGTGCGAGCCCGAGCTCCTGCTGCTCGACGAGCCGGCCGGAGGGCTTTCCGCCGACGAGCTGTCCGAGCTGGCGAAGCTGATCGACTCGCTCGGCGATGAGATCGGCGTGATGCTGGTCGACCACCACATGGACCTGGTGACGTCCGTCTGCGATCGGATGGTGGTGCTCGACTTCGGGAAGGTGATCGCGGAGGGCCCGCCCTCGCAGGTAAGGCAGAACGAGCTCGTGCTCGACGCATACCTGGGTCGTGAGGCGAGCAGCTCCGAGCCTCTCGGCGGACAGGTTGGTGTTTGATGCTCGCGGTCGAGGGGCTCACGACCGACTACGGAGCCGTCCGGGCCGTCGACGATGTGTCCTTGACGGTGCCGGCGGGATCGGTCACCGCTGTGCTGGGTGCCAACGGCGCGGGAAAGACGTCGCTGCTCCGGACGATCTGCGGACTCGTGCCCCCTACCACCGGACGCATCGTGCTCGAGGGCGAAGAGATCACCGGCTTGCGCGTCGAGGAGATCGTCAGGCGGGGGCTCGCACACGTTCCCGAGGGCCGCGGCGTGATCCGCGAGCTCACGGTCGCCGAGAACCTCAGGCTCGGTGGGCTGTGGCGGGGTCGCGGTGCGGCCCCGATCGACGAGATCTACGAGCTGTTTCCCCCGCTCCGCGAGCGCGCGGGTCAGCAGGCGTCCAGGCTTTCCGGCGGTGAGCGCCAGATGCTTTCGATCGGTCGCGCGCTGATGGGCCGGCCCACGGCACTGCTACTCGACGAGCCTTCGCTGGGGCTGGCCCCCCGGCTGGTTGCGCAGATCATGGACCTGATCCGCAGACTGGCTGACGGCTTCGGCCTGGCCGTGCTGTTGGTCGAGCAGAACGCCCGCAGCGCGCTGTCGGTCGCCGACCGCGGTGTGGTTCTGAACCTCGGCCACGTGGTCGCCGATCAGGAACCCGGCCAGCTCGCGGCCGACGAGCGGCTCCGCCACGCGTACCTGGGGTTCTGAGGTGCGGAAGTGACGAGATTCATCGACCTGACCCTCAGCGGGATCTCGACCGGCGCGATCTATGCCGCGGTGGCCCTCGCGCTGGTGCTGATCTGGCGCGCGACGCGGATCGTCAACTTCGCGCAGGGAGCGATGCTGATGATCACAACGTTCATTGCATCGGCGGTGATCAACAAGACCGGCTCGTACGCATTGGGTTTCGCCGTCGCGCTGGCATCGGGGCTGCTGATCGGCGCGCTCGTCGAACGCACCGTGATCCGTCCGATCGAATCCGCACCCCCGTTGAACGCGGTGATCGTGACGCTCGGGCTGTACACGCTGCTCGTTGCGATCGCGGGGATGATCTGGGGTAACACGCCGCGCTCCTTCCCGGCCGCTTTCTCACTGCGCGGCTACCGGGTTGGCGGGAACACCCTGCTGTTCACGCCCAACGACACATTCATCGTGCTCACGGTGATCGGCGTCGCGATCCTGCTGGCGCTCCTGTTCCGGGCCACCTCGCTGGGGCTTCAGATGCGCGCCGCCGCGTTCGCCCAGGAGGTCGCGCGCCTCCTCGGCGTGCGCGTGGGAAGGATGTTCACGATCGGTTGGGCGCTGGCGGCACTGGTCGGCGCGCTGGCCGGCGTGCTGGTGGCCCCGTCGGTGTTCCTGGGGCCCAACAGCTTCGACCCGATCCTGATCAGCGGCTTCGTGGCTGCCGTGCTCGGCGGGCTGGACAGCCCACCCGGGGCGGTCGTGGGCGGCATCGTCCTCGGGCTCGCGCTCTCCTACGTCTCCGGATACGAGGGATCGTCGCTGGTTCCACTGGCGGCGTTCGTGATCCTGGTCTTGGTCCTGATGGTGCGCCCGTCCGGCCTGTTTTCCTCGACCAAGGAACGGCGCGTTTGAGGCGAAGTACGTTGCTGCGCTCGCTGCTGCTGGTTCTCGCCTGCGGGGCGGCGCTGCTCGTCGCCAGCGAGCTGCTGAGCGACTACCGCAACACGCAGCTTGCGACGGGCGCGTACTACTTCGCGGCGCTCGCCGGCCTCACCGTGCTCGCGGGGCAGAGCGGCCAGGTGTCGCTCGGCCACGGTGCACTGATGGCAGTGGGCGCGTACGCCGCGGCGCTCCTGATCGGCAAGGAGGGATGGGCGGTGCTGCCGGCACTGATCGCGTCGGTCGCGGCGACCCTGGTCGTCGGGATACCCGTCGGCGCGGCGGCCAGCCGTCTTCGCGGGCCCTACCTGGCCGGCGCGACCCTCGCGCTTGCGGTCGGCCTCCCGGCGATCGCCGACAGGTTCCCGGCCACGTTCGGTGGTGAGAACGGCCTGACGATCAATCCACCGAGTCCTCCATCGTTCCTCGGCTCGAGCTTCGACCTGTTCCGCTGGGAAACATGGATCGCCGGTGCCGGAGCGCTGGTCGTGCTGTTCGTCCTCTACAACCTGGTCCACAGCAGCGTCGGGCGCGCATGGCGTGCCGTGCGCGACGACGAGATAGCGGCATCGCTGTGCGGCCTGCGCGTCGGCCGGACGCAGACGCTGGCTTTTGTCGTCAGTGCGGGCTGCGCCGGCCTCGGCGGCGGGTTGCTGGCGGTTGCGGTCGACCAGCTCGCGTCGCCCGGCGCGTTCACGATCCAGCTTTCGCTGTTCCTGCTCGCCGGGGTGGTAGTCGGGGGTCTCGGCTCGCTCGCAGGCGCAGTCTGGGGAGCCGCGCTGCTGGTGCTGCTACCGAACTGGACGAGTGACCTCGCCCACTCGTTCTCGCTGCCGATGAAGGTGTCGGCAAATCTGCCGCTGGCGGTCTACGGACTGGTGCTGATCGGTGCGATGCTGGTCTGGCCTAGCGGGATCCAGGGCGGCGTGCGCGCGCTCGCCGGGGTGGGCCGGCGGCACGTCGCGCTCCCCGCGGCTTGGCGCCGCCTCGTCCGGCGTTAGCCGGTACGCCCAGGAGCGCCGCTTCCACCTGCCGCAGCCGCTCCCAGTCCCCGGATGTCGACCGCGGCATCGTTGTAGAGGAACCCATCGGCCAGCCTCACGATCGCGTAGGCCAGTGTGCCGGTGTCGGCCGGAGGCTCGTATCGACCGCTCGCTACCTCGGCATCGATGAGCGCTTGGATGGCGGCCACCGCCCGGCCCTGCACCGGCCCGGCGCCGGAGGTCAGCAGCCGCAGTGCGCCCTCTCGCTCCTGCTCCACCAGCCGCCGCAGCGGCTGTGAGCGAGACAGCCCGCGGTTGACGCGGTCGAACACCTCGAGCAGGCCCGCCGCGCCCCGCTGCCTAACGCTTTGCCGGTGGCGTGCCAAGAGTTGCTGCAGCTCATCGACGACCACCTCTCCGAGCACGGCGTCACGCGAGCCGAACCACCTGTAGATCGTCGCCCTGCCGAGCCCGAGCTCGCGCGCCACGACCGTCAGGTCGACTCGGCGACCGTCCAGGAACTGCTCTCGGGCAATCCGCAGCACGTCCTCTCGCGAAGCGGTCGCCGGTCGGCCACGACGACCTGGGTTTGCACTGGCTTTCATCGTGGTTTGATACGCACGACCGAGGACGTAACAAAATTAATATTGCCCCGGCTCCGCGGCCATGGTATTCGAGTCGCTGCACGACCGGGGATTGCGCCCACAATGGGAAGGAGCAGAGGTGAGACATCGCAGCATCAGGTTGCTCACATCCGTAACGACCACAGCTCTGGTGACGCTAGCGCTCGCTGCGTGCGGGTCGTCGGGCAGCAGCAGCGCACCCGGGGTCACATCGACGAGCATCACGTTCGGCACGCACACGCCGTTGACCGGCCCCGCGGCACCGGGATACAGCGAGATCGCCGCGGCTTCACAGGCGTTCTTCAACTACGTGAACGCGCAGGGAGGCGTGTTCGGTCGCAAGATCCACCTCATCATCAAGGACGACGCCTACAACCCGACAAACACGGTCAACGTCGTCCACCAGCTGGTGCTCCAGAGCCATGTGTTCGGCGTCTACGAGGGCCTTGGCACTCCGACCCACACAAAGGTGGTCGGCTTTCTGAACGCATCGAAGATCCCCGACCTGTTCGTGGCCTCGGGCTGCCCCTGCTGGGACAACGGAACCAGCCAGCCGTACACGTTCGGGTGGCAGCCCAATTACACGATCGAGGGAAAGATCCTCGGTCAATACATCAAGCAGCACTTCCCCGGTCAGAAGGTCGGAGTCCTCTACCAGGATGACGACTTCGGCCAGGGTGGACTCGCCGGCATCCAGGACGAGGTGCCCGCGGCAGACGTCGTCTCCAAGCAGCCATACCAGGTCGGGACGACGACGCTCGCCCCGGAGATCACGGCGATCAAGTCGGCGGGAGCGAAGGTGCTGGTCGATTTCACGGTCCCGATCTACACCGCTATCGGCCAGCTGACGTCGTTCACCCTCGGCTACAAGCCACAGCTCGTGACCTCGAGCGTGGGCATCGACCCGACGACAGTGGCCGGGCTCTTGAAAACGGTCTCCAAGGGCAAGGCGTCCGGGACGGGACTGATCGAGGGCGCAATCACCGACGGCTACCTCCCGTCCAACACCGACACGTCGAATGCGTGGGTTCAGCTGTTCATGAAGGTCCACGCCAAGTACGACCCCAGCGTCCCGTTCGACGGAAACGTCGAGTACGGGATGGCCAGTGCGTACACGCTCGTGCAGGCGCTGCAGGCCGCCGGCAAGAACCTCACGCGCCAGGACCTCGTGAACGCAGTCAACAAGTTCGGCAGCTCCTGGAAGGGTCCGGGCCTCGTCCCGTTCCGTTACAGCACGACCCAGCACGGCGGCTACGCGGGCGCGGAGATCGGACAGATCCGCGGCGGCAAGATAGTCCTGTTCGGTGGGCCGCTTACGACCGACCCGACCGCGAGCAGCCCGATCGTCCCGTACACGGGAGCCCAGCCGGCGCCACCGGCGAACGGCATCCCGACAGGCTGACGCTTACATGACCGCGCGCCGTCCCGCCACGGCGGGGCGGCGCGCCCGTCCTGGAAGCGCCAGACCCGGGTGCTCGAGGGCTGATTGGCGAGCCCCCTGGGGTTAGGCTTAGGCCCGGTCCAACCTGAAGGGATGACAGTGACGTTGAGGGTTGTCGGCGCCGGGCTCGGGCGGACCGGAACCAACTCGCTGAAGGTCGCGCTCGAGCGGCTGCTTGGCGGCCGGTGCTACCACATGATCGAGCTGATCGAGCGGCCTGGCGACACCGAGTGCTGGGAGCAGGCCGCCGCGGGCGAGCTCGTCACGTGGGACTGGCTGCGCCGGGACTACGCCGCCACGCTCGACTTTCCGGCGGCGATGTTCTGGCGAGAGCTCCTGGCCGACAGCCCCGACGCAGTCGTGCTGCTTTCCACGCGTGAATCCGCGCAGATCTGGTGGGACAGCTTTCAGCGCACGATCCTGCAGTCGCTCAGCGGCGAGGTGCCAGCCGACCGACCGGACTGGGCGCGGCGTCGCGCCGTGACCCTCTCGGTGCTCGCCCGTCTCACGCCGGACTGGCGTAGCGAGGGCAACGCGATCGATGCATACGAACGGCACAACGAAGAAGTCCGTCGGACCGTGCCGCCCGATCGGCTGATTGATTGGCGGCCGGGCGACGGCTGGGAGCCGATCTGCTCAGTCATCGGAGTTGCTGTTCCCAAGGACCCGTTCCCGCACGAGAACACCACCGCCAACTTCCAGGCGCGAGTCGGGGTCTCAGCATCCGGTGCGGATCTCGAGAGCTGAGCGTCCCGGCGCTCAGCTCGGCAACGCGACCAGGAGCCTCAGTCCGGGGAGGAGGACGGCTGATTCGCTTCGACGTGAGCTCGGTTGATGTGCGCGAGCGGGACCGTCCCCGGATCGTAGGAGCTGAGCACCGGATGGTGGTGCCAGCAGGTCCGGTAGGGCGTGCCGGCGACGTGGTGGAACCCGAGCTTCCGGCAGGAATCGCTGTGGCACGGGAAGTGTGTGTGGAGGAAGCGCCGTATCGCCAGGGCCGCGACGATGATCGAGACGACGATCGACAGCTCCCCGATGTCGGAGCCGATCCCCGACCAGAACTGATAGCCCCAGTACCGCAGCGGGTGGAAGAGGTCGTTGAACTGGAATCCGGAGAGGAAGAGGATCAAGAAACCGCTCCGCGGACACCAGCAGGCAGGTACGGCTGTGTACTCATGGACCCCCGATCTCCTGATTGACCCCTCGGGACCGCAAGCGTACGCCTCGCAGCCGACCACATCAAGACGTCGGATCAGATCGGAGAATCGGCCGATGGGACGTGGTAGCAGCCGATCTGCCGGGACACGGCAGATCGGCCCCGGGAGCGGGGGACTATTCGCTCGGTGCGCTGGCCGCCGGGCTGCGCGATCTGCTCGTCGCGCTCGGGCACGAGCGGGCGACGCTGGTCGGGCACTCGCTAGGTGGTGGGATCGCGATGCAGTTCTCGTACCAGTTCCCTGAGATGACCGAGAGGTTGGTGCTGGTGTCCAGCGGCGGGCTCGGCACCGAGGTGAGCGCGATCCTTCGTGCCGCGACGCTGCCGGGGGCGGAGCTGTTCATCGCCGCCACCGCCGCCCTAGGCGGCGCTATCGGACAGCCGGTCGGACGCGGTCTGGCGGCGGTCGGCCTGCATCCCAATGCGGACCTCGCGGAGGTCGTGCGCGGGTACGGATCGCTCGTTGACTGCGACCGTCGAGCCGCCTTCCTGTCCACTCTGCGCGGAGTGGTCGGCTCCGGAGGTCAGCGAGTCCATGCCGCCGACCGTCTCTACCTGGCCGAGGGCATGCCAGTCCTCATCATCTGGGGCGCGCGAGACCGAATCATTCCCGTCGAGCACGGCAAAAACGCACACGAGGCGATGCCCGGCAGCCGTCTCGAGATCTTCGACGAAGCGGGACATCTTCCGCAGGTCGAGGCTCCAGCGCGCTTTGTCGCGTCGGTCGACCGATTCATGGCCGAGACCGAAGCGTCGCGTTTTGATCCCGAGCAATGGCGCAGTCGAATCCGCCCAAAGAGCGACTGATGAGACGCGTCCTCCGCTACCCCAGCTCAAAGGGTGGATATTGCGTGGTCATCATCGAGAAGTACACAAGAGTCCGGGCCAGGGTCCGGAGCGCGCTCACCACGAAGTCATACATCCCGCGCGGGTATTCGCCGGTGAAGATGATCACGAAGCCGGCGAAGAACGCCACCAGCTCCGCGACGTAGACGAGGATCACGGCGAAGATGTACGCCGGGATCGCCAGGATCGGCTGTAGCGCGGCGGCCCGCGGCAGTCGCTCGCCCGGGAACGGCGGGGGCTCGAAGCGGGCGGGATAGGTGGGGATGTCGTCCATCGAGAACGGCGGGTACTCCTCGGCGATGAAGAAGATGTAGGCGTTAACGCGCGTTGCCCAGCGCGCGAAGCCCACGAGGAAGTCGTACGCGTTGCGCGGATAGCGCTCAGTGATGAGCACCGAGAGCCAGGCGTAGATCCACATGACGTACGCCCCAATGCCGACCAGGCTGAGGACGATCAACTGGGGGATGGCCAGAATCCACTTCACGAAGGTCAGCTTGCTCGGCTCGGTCGGGTACTCGAACTCGAGCCGCATCGGGAACGCGCCCGCGGGCGCGGCGGGCGCGGCGGGCGCAGCGGAGGCTTGGGTTTCAGCCGGGGGCGGTGCCGTGGACGGGGGCGGTGCCGTGGACGGCGGCTGCGCGCCGACGTCGGGCCGGGACTCGGGGCCGGTGCCTTCCATCTCTCTCCTCCTTCGACCTGCGCCGATGGGGTCTGCAACGCGACTCTAACGCGCTCCAACGGCCCGCGCCAGCGACCCGCAGGTGCTCACTGCGCCACGCTGGAGGAGCCTCATTCACTACCGCCGGGCCGTCCCACCACGCGACCCAGATGCGCGTCGTTCGCGCCGTCCATTGGCGGTGGGCCGGCCGGCCCACCGCCAATGCTGAGGGTTTATGGCCTGACGCTGCCGCTGCTGCCCCCCACCCGGACGCTCGACCGTCCAGCGCCATGCGCCCCCCCGGATGCAAAGCCGTAGCCGCTCGCGCAGCGGGCGCCTGCTGGGCAGGCCGGGCTCGGGCGGTCTGGCCCAGTCGGGAAGGACTGTGCGCTGGTTCCGCTCGCGCTCGCCACCTGGGCCGTGACAGCGCGCTGGGTGCCGGGCCACCAGGCCAGGTACCAGCCGTTCTTGACGGTCGCCTGGATCGAGCTTCCGTCGCTGCGGGTGATGCTCACGCCCGTTACGCCGGCGCCGATCGGGCCGTCGACCATCGTCAGCGCGTGCCCGTCGGAGTCGGACTGGCCGGCGCCGTTGAGCTCGATCGCTCCGGCCGCAACGCCGGACTTCCCGCCGCCACCGCTGCTTGAGCTGATCGTGATCCCGTTGCCCTCGATGCAGGTGGAGCCGTCGGCATAGATCGACGCTGTGTACGGGCCGCGGGTGTCGGTCAGGACCGGCGTGCCGGCACCCGTGGCGCAGCGCTGTTCAGCGCCGGCGAGCTGGCCAGGCAGCGGTGCGGTGGGGCTCGCGGTCCATCCGGCGAATGCGGGCGCGGCGCCCGATCCGAGCAGGATTGCCGCGCCCACGGCAGCGGCGACGCCACTCAGCCCCAGAGCACCCAACGCAGGCCGCGACGGCAGCCGGCGCGAGCGCGGGTGGTAGTCGACCGCCTGCAGCCGCGCGCTCGCGTCCCGCGGCACGCGCGCGGCCCGGTCGGCGAGGGCGTCGCGCAGATCGTGTTCGAGTAGATCACTCATGTTTCAGTGCTCCTGGGTTGGAATGGGACTGGCTGGAGCGCCTCGCGCAGCCGCGCGAGTCCGCGCGAGGCGCTGCTCTTGACGGTCCCCGGCGAACAGCCGAGGACCTCGGCCACCTGGGCCTCCGTCAAGTCGTTGAAATAGCGCAGCACGAGCACGGCGCGCTGGCGCACAGGCAACTGGGCGAGCTGCTGGAGCAGCTCAGCGCGAGTGTCGAGCGCCGCCAGCGGATCGACCGTGATCGGACTCGCCGACGCCCCGGCCTCCAGTTCGCTGCGGCGCCGTGCCCGGCCGCGGGCCCCGTCGAGCGCCAGGTTGACCAGAATCCTCCGGGCATAGGCCCGCGGCTGCTCCATGCGGCGGATGCGCGGCCAGCGGCGCGCGACCTTCAACAGGCACTCCTGGACGAGGTCCTCCGCCTCGGCCTGCTCCCAGACGATCAGACAGGCGGTGCGAAGCAGGTCATCGACGTGCGTGGCGACGAACTCGTCGAAATCGGTCATCACCCCGTTAACCGCCAGCGGTGCCCAGAAGGTTCCCTGGTCATCGATGAGTTCGCGGTGCGGTGGCCGTCTTATCTCGTAGACCAATGACCAGAGGAGGATGACGTGTCGGCGATTGACCAAGAGCGGATCGCGCGTGAGACATACCGCGCATACGAGTCAGGCGACCGCTCGGCGCTCGACAGGCACCTGGCCTCGGACTTCAAGTTCTACAGCCCGGCGGACGTGGGCATCGACCTGTCGGCCTACTTCGAGCGCTGTTGGCCGAACGCCGAGATGATCACCGAATTCGAGTTCAAGCGGATCATCCAGTCAGGCGACGAAGTCGTCGTCACCTACGAAGCGACCAAGACCGACGGCAAGCGGTTTCGCAACACCGAAGTCCTCACCTTCGTCGGAGACAAGATCACGCGGGCGGAGGTCTACTTCGGGTGGGATCTTGCCTGAGAACGGAGCGTTGCACTGGCTGCCCATAGGCGCCCGCTTTGCGGTGTTACCGTCGGGGGATGGCTGAGGTCGATGGCCGCGGCAGCGATCGGGATGCGCCCGATCTGACCTCGGTGGCCTCGAGGGCTCGCGAACCGAATCGATGGGCGGTCCTGGCCCTGCTCAGCGTCGCCCAGCTGATGGTGGTGCTGGACGCGACGATCGTGACCATCGCCATCCCTTCGGCCCAGAAGGCGCTGCATTTCTCCACCGAGAGCCGCCAGTGGATCGTCACCGCGTATGCGCTGGCGTTCGGCAGCCTGCTGCTGGTGGGCGGCAAGCTCGGTGACCTGTTCGGGCGCAAGTGGACCCTGGTCACCGGCCTGGTCGGGTTCTCGATCGCCTCGGCAATCGGCGGTCTGGCGCAGTCCTTCGGCGTGCTCGTGGTCGCCCGAACGCTGCAAGGCGCATTCGGCGCGCTGCTCGCACCATCGGCGCTGGGGTTGCTGACGGTGACGTTCGAGGGCTCGCCCGACCGCCCAAAGGCGTTTGGGATCTTCGGTGCGATCGCCGGGGGTGGCGCCTCGCTCGGGCTGATCCTCGGCGGCGCCCTCACGCAAGTCCTGTCCTGGCGTTGGTGCCTGTACGTCAACCTTGTGATCGCCGTGCCCACGACAATCGTGGCGTTGCGGCTCCTGGTCAGTCAACGCGTCCCGGAGCGGGAGCCGATCGACATACCCGGCGCTCTCACCTCAGCGCTGGGCCTGTTCGCGCTGGTCTACGGGTTCTCCAACGCCGAGACCCACTCCTGGAGTGCACCGGCCACGATCGTGGCGCTCGTCGCCAGCCCTGTGCTCCTGACGGCTTTCGTGCTGATCGAGCGCCGAGCCAAGCATCCGCTGCTGCCCCTGCACATCGTCTGGGACCGCGGGCGCGGCGGCGCGTACGCCACCATCGCGCTGGCCGGCGCGGGCACCTTTGCCGTATTTCTGTTTCTCACCTACTTCCTGCAGGAGCAGCTCGGCCTTTCGCCGCTCACCACCGGACTGGCGTTCCTCCCCCTGACCGGCGTTCTCGTGGTCACCTCGACCACTGTGCAGACCCGCGTGATTCAGCACACCGGGGTCAAGCCGCTGGTACTCGCTGGGACGACGCTCGGGGCGATCGCGATGTTCCTGCTCACGCGGCTGACGCCCAGCTCCGGCTACGCCGGCAATGTCCTTCCCAGTCTGCTCGTTCTAGGCGTCGGGATGGGGTGCATCTTCGCGCCGGCGTTCTCGACGGCAACTCTCGGCGTGGAGGGACGCGAGGCTGGGGTCGCCTCGGCGATGGTGAACACGTCCCAGCAGGTCGGCGGCTCGGTCGGCACCTCCCTGCTGAGCACGATCTTCGCCAGCGCCGTCGCCGGCTACACGGCCACTCACCTCCACTCCACCGGCGTGGCTAACGCCGCGGCAGTCCACGGCGACACCACGGCGTTCTGGTGGGCGGTCGGAATCTTCGTCCTCAGCTTCCTTCTGGCGATGGCGATCCTGCCCGGCCGAGCCAAGCCTCGCGTGCCCACCCTCAGGGGTGCGCTGGCCCGCTTGGCGATCGGCAACTGCCACCACTACGAGGCTGCGGATCGCGTCCAGCCTGGGCTCAGCGCTACGACGGGTGCGCAGGCGCGATGAGCACCGGCCGCTTGGTGTGTGCCGCGAGTGCGTGGGAGACGCTGCCGAGGAGAGCGCTGCCGATCGCGCCCCGGCCGCGCTGGCCGCAGACAACCAATCCGGCGTCAATCTCCTGGGCGATCTCGTCGATCGTCGTGGCCACCGATTCGTTGGCTTGCGCGATTCGTGCGGACGCGTTGTAGCCGCGCCTGCGCGCACCCTCGGCGCCCTCTTCGGCGATTTGCCGCGCGATAGCCGCTTCCTGCCCGTCGATCTCGCCCTCGTTCGGTACGGCGACCACGAATGCGCCTGCGCGGGCCAGCTGCACCGCTGCCGGCATCCATACAACCAGCACCACGGCATCTGCGGGCTTGATCAGCTCAACTGCGGCAGCCAGCGCTGTCTTTGAGCCGTCGGATCCGTCGTAGCAGAACAACACCGGCTTATTCACCGCTCAGCCTCTGCTATCCGCGCCCGACGACGCCCCTCTGCCTCCGACGTCGCAGCGCAAACGGCGAAGACGTGGAGGCCGACGGAGTTGTGACCGGGCTGGTGACCGACGGCGATCCAGCCGGTGCCCGGGCGATTGGGAATCGTCGCGTTGAGGATCGACGCGTCTCCGAGCGCCTCAGCGCCACCGCCGGTCAGCTGATAGCCACCCGGACAGTCAGCCGCGAGGCGCGTGAAATCGGGATAGGACGAGCGGATCCGATGGGTGACGCGCACGGTCAGGACATCGTCGGGCATCGCCACACAATCAGCGAACACGTGCAGGCCGACGGACCCATGACCGGGCTGGTGACCGACGGCGATCCATCCCGTGCCGGTGGTGTTCGGGATGCTCGCGTTGAGGATCGACGCGTCCCCTAGCGCCTCAGCGCCACCGCCCACCAGCTGGTAGCCACCTGGGCAGTGTGCCTCGAGGCGCGTGAAGTTCGGATAGGACGACCGAAGCCGGTGAACGACGCGCACGGTCGCGCCCTGCTCGGGCGGGCTGGCGCACACGGAGAACACGTGGAGGCCAACGGACTCATGGCCTGGCTGGTGACCGACGGCGATCCAGCCGGTGCCCGGGCGATTGGGAATCGTCGCGTTGAGGATCGACGCGTCTCCGAGCGCCTCAGCGCCACCGCTGGTCAGCTGATAGCCACCCGGACAGTCAGCCGCGAGGCGCGTGAAATCGGGATAAGAGGAGCGGATGCGGTGGACGACTCGCACCGATGATCCCTCCAGCGAGGCGACGCTCGAACCGATGCCCATGCCGCCGAGACAGAGCGACGCGGTGACGATGACAGCTCGGCTGACACGCCACAACTTCACGACCCGCAACGCTAACCGGTTTCAGGCTTGCGCTGGGCCGCGATCGCGGTCCCCGCGCCGGCCACTACCAGCGCGGCCACCCCGGCGATCGCGAGCTTGCGTCGCGCCCCCGGGAACTTGTGACGGAGATATCCGCGGAACACCCGCCACGTGACGAATCCAATGAGCTTGTAGAGCATCGCGCCGACCCTACCCGTCATCGCCGTGCCTCACCCTCCACGCCATCCGCGACTGGAGCGACCACAGCTCGATGAACCCCGGGGCGGCATCCTGCGAGAACATGCCACCGGACTCGGCAAAGCTCGCCAGCTGGGCGTCGTAGACGGCGTTCGGGGACTCCCGCGTGACGACCCGCGCCGAGCCCTTGTAGAGCTTGATCCCGATCGTCCCCGTGACCTGCGAGTTGGCGGCGTCCATGTACGCGTCGAGGTCCTCGCGCAGCGGCTCCCACCACAACCCCGCGTAGACGAGATAGGCCCATCGCTGGTCGAGCATCGGCTTGAGCTGGTTCTGGTGGATCGTCCCGACCAGCTTCTCGAGCTCCTGGTGGGCCGGGAGCAGGATCGCCGCCGCGGGCACCTCGTAGATGTCACGGACCTTCAGGCCGACGATCCGGTCCTCGATGTGATCCACGATCCCCACGCCGTGCCGGGCGCCGATCGCCGCCGCGCGCTCGAGCAGCTCGACGGGCCCCAGCCGCTCGCCGTTCAGCGCCACGGGCACACCCGCCTCGAACGAGACCGTCAGGACCTCGGCCTCGTCCGGCGCGTCCTCGGGTCGTGTCACCAGCTGGAACACATCGTCCTCGGGGGCGTGGCCGAGCTCCTCGATCCAGCGTCCCTCGCTCGAGCGTCCCCACAGGTTGTCGTCGATCGAGTACGGCGCCGCCTCGGTGCCGCCCTTGACCGGAATCCCGTGCTCGCGGGCGTAGCGGATCTCCTCCTCGCGTCCCATCCGCCACTCGCGGACCGGAGCGATCACCTTCAGCTCCGGCGCCAGGGTCGCGATCGTCGCCTCGATCCGCACCTGGTCGTTGCCCTTGCCGGTGCAGCCGTGGGCGATCGTGTCGCAGCCGGTTCGCCGGGCGTGCTCGACGGCAAGCTTGGCGATCAGCGGCCGGCCGAGCGCGGTGAACAGCGGATACCCGAGGCCATAGACGGCGTTGGCCTTGATCGCCCGAAGCACGTACTCGGTCACGAACTCTTCGCGGGCGTCAACCAGTTGCGCATCAAGCGCCCCCAGCTGGATCGCCTTCGCCCGAACCACCTCGAAGTCCTCGCCGGGCTGCCCGAGGTCGACGGTCAGCGCGACGACCTCAGCGTCGTAGTTGTCCTGGATCCACTTGAGCATCACGCTCGTGTCCAGCCCACCGCTGTAGAGCAGCAGGACGCGTTGAACCTGGTCAGGATCCGCCAGGTAGGAGGCGGTCTGGGGCGCGGAAGCGGGCGGGGACTCGGGGTCTGTCACGGCGCGCGAAGCCTAGTGGGCGAGCCGTTCGCGCACGTCTCCCCACAGGGCTTCATACGCGATCGCCGCTCGGCCGTGCGGCGCGAATCTGGCGAGTACGTTCCGCTCCGCGCCCATCCGCTCGACTTCCGCGGAGGCGGGGATCGCGGAATCGAGCACGCTCGGATGCTCGGCCCGGAGGTGCTCCATGACCTCGCGGTGCATCCGCTTTCGCCCGTCGACCATCGAGAAGAACGCCAGCACGCGCGGATCCCCGTTGACCAGCGCCTCGAGCTGCGCGAGCGTCCGCGAGGACAGCGTCGCCGGGATGATCGGAACCAGCAGCGCGTCCGCGGCCTCGAACACGCTCTCGGACACCAGCGAGATGCTGGGCGGGCAGTCAAGGAACACGTAGTCGTACTCGCCGCGCAGCGGCTCGAGCACCCGCATCAGGCGTCGTGTCGGCCGCTTGAAGCGCTTGAGCACGAGATCCATGTGGCGGTAGGAGAAGTCGGCCGGGAGCAGGTCGAGGCCGTCGTGATCGGTTCCCTTGACGAGCTTCGACACGTTGCTCTTCAGTCGCACGAGCTTGCGCCCCCCGCCCCGGACCTTCGGCCTGACCCGGAACAGGAAGGTGGAGGCGCCCTGCGGGTCGAGGTCCCATAGCAGCGTCCGCGCGCCCTCCCGGCTCGCCAGGTAGGCGAGGTTCACCGCCGCCGAGGTCTTGCCGACGCCGCCCTTGATGTTGTAGGTGGCGAGCACCTCGGTCACCCGAACGTCTCCCCCACGAGCTTGCGCTGGCGCCTCGATGCGAACGCCGCGAACCTTGCGGCGAACTGGTCTCGCGCCGCCAGCTGGTCCTCCTCGAGCCGTTCGACGAGCACCCCCATCGCCATCAGCGCAGCGGGCCCGTGGGCGACGGCCGACACCGCATCGCTCAGCGACCGCAGCGTGTCCGCCTGTACCGCCCGGTCCTGGTGGCGCCCGAGCACGTCCTGGAGAGCTTTCAGCGATCTGATCATCGGCTTGACCATGCCCTCGGGGTACAGCTGGGCGCCGAACAGCTCGAGTAGGTAGCGGAGCTCCTTGCCCTGCTTGCGCAGCTCGTGGTAGTCGCCCGGCGGGCTCTGGGAGTGGATCGCGTCCCCCATTCTCACCATCCGGGCGTAGACCTTCGCGATCCGCTCGCCGGCGATCGTGCCGATCGGGACGGCCGCGTCGTGGCCCCCCGCCCCGCCCGATTCGTCCTTCAGGCGCTCGAGGAAGGCGGACCACCCGGACAGCAGCGATCCCGCCCGCTCGGAGCGGAGCGCGCGGACCATGCGCCGCCGGGCGGCGACACGCCGCTTGGCGAGGACGCTCTGGAGCGCGTCGAGGTCGCCGCCGATCGACCGGGGGACCAGCGCCCGCATCTCTTCGAACTCGAGCAGGTAGACATCGAGGTCGCGGGCATCGCCCGTGACGCGCTGGAGCCAGCGAAACTCCTCGCGGAAGTGGGCCAGGGCGGTGGCCTCGAACACGTGGCGGAGCTCGCGCTGGACCGCGCGAGTTCGCCGCACCGACACCCTCAGGTCGTGCAGGAACTCCGAATCCAGGTCCGCGAGCGCCCCGGCCATGTTCGCCTCGATCACCCCGAGCAGCGCCGTCAGCACGGCAGCCGCTGCCGTATCCGCGTGCTGCTCTCGCTGAAGCGGGACCGCGGTCCGGGCCGAGGTCCCGCCCGGCCGGGCACCCGATGCCGCCACCGCTTCGTCCACGAGCGGCTGATCGATCGCCTGGAGGCCCAGCTCGGTCGTCAGCGTCCGGCCGACCTGGCGCAGCGCCTTGTCATAGCCTCGGACGGCCGAGACGCGGACTCGCGGTCTCAGCCGCCGCCTCCCGAGCGCCGGCTGTTGCAGGCGCATCCTCACCACGGTCTTGCGCTCGGCATCGAGCACGTCGTATAGACGTTCGCGGCTACGGATCTCGACGACCGGCAGGAGCGCGCGCGCGTCCAGCAGCGGACCCAGCAGGTCGCGCAGCGCTCCGTCGGGGAGCTCGTGCGCGAACACCGGCCTGGTGGGCTTCGGCGCCGGCGCCCGCGCCCTGATGCGGTCGCCACCGAGCTCGACGAGCTCGAGCTGGCCCTCCTCCCACACCGCCAGCAGCCCGGCCTCGTGCAGCCGGCCGTCGAACGTGTCGTAGTAGCTGCGGTCTCCGACGCGGCTATGTCCGTCCCGCACATCGAGCTGCTCCGCAACCGCCTTGCCCGCCGCGGCGAGCGTCATCCCCTCGGGCAGGAGATAGTCCCTCACTAGCCAAGCGCCTCGAGCCTCGCGACGGCCGCGTCGATCTCGTCCGCCGAGACGATCAGCGGAGGCTCCAGCCGGACGGTCCCCGGCCCGGTCGCGTTCACGACCAACCGCTGCTCGAGCAGCGCGCGGCGCGCCAGCTCGGGCGCATCCATTCCCTCGATCAGATCGATCGCGAGCATCAGTCCCCGGCCGCGAACGGCCGCCACGAACGATATTCCCTCCAGGCCCTCCGCGAGGCGAGCGCCGAGCGTTCGCACCCGCTCGAGCAGCTCTGGATCCGAGCAGATCTCGAGCGCCACGAGCGCCGCCGACGACGCGACCAGGCCACCGGCGAAGGTGGAGCCGTGATCGCCGGGGCCGAGCACGTTGGCCAGGCGCGTGCCGGTGACGAGCGCGCCGATCGGGAGCCCTCCCCCTAACCCCTTGGCGCTCGTCAGCGCGTCCGGCACGACCCCGGTCTGCTCATAGGCCCACAGCGTCCCGGTCCGCCCCATGCCGGTCTGGATCTCGTCGAATACCAGCGCCGCCCCGGCTCGGTCGCAGGCCTCGCGGGCGGCGAGCAGCAGCTCATCGTCCAGGACGTGAATGCCAGTCTCCCCCTGGATCGGCTCTACCAGGACGGCCGCGGTCCGCTCGTCGACGGCGGCGGCCAGCGCATCGGGATCCTTGGGCACGACCACGAACCCCGGGACGAGCGGCGCGAACGGCGCCTGCTTGGACTCCTGGGGCGTGGCGGATAGCGCGCCGTACGTGCGGCCGTGGAAACCCCCCTGGAGCACAACCACGTTCCCACCCGGCCGGGCACGGCGCACCAGCTTGATCGCGGCTTCGATCGCCTCGGCGCCCGAGTTCGTCAGGAACACCTTGCCGCCGAGCGAAAGGTCTGAGAGCCGTGCGGAGAGCCGCAGCGCGGGCTCGGTGTAGTAGAGGTTGGTCGCGTGGGTGAGCCGCCCGGCCTGGTCGCGGACAGCTTCGACCACGCGCGGGTGGCAGTGCCCCACGTTGAGCACCGAGATTCCCGCGAGGAAATCGAGGTACTCGTTGCCGTGCTCGTCCCACAGACGCGCGCCGGACCCGCGCACGAACTGGACCGGGTTGCGGGCGTACGTGGGGATCGCGGAGTCGCGCTCCAGCTGCTGGAGCTCGGCCAGCGTGGCCATCAGGCGCTCGGCCCGATCCGGGTGCCCTGCCCGGCGTCGGTGAACAGCTCGAGCAGCAGCGAGTGCGGCGCCCGGCCGTCGACGATGTGCGCGAACGAGACCCCGCCGTGGATCGCCTCGACGCACGCCTGGAGCTTCGGGCGCATCCCGCCGGACACCTTCGCAAGCGCCCCCTCGACCTCGTCGGCGCTCGCCTCGGACACGACGCTGGCGGGGTCCGCGGGGTCCCGCAGCCAGCCGGGCACGTCGGTGAGGAACACGAGCTTGTACGCGCGCAGCGCCCCGGCGATCGCGGCAGCGGCCTCGTCGGCGTTGATGTTGTACGAGTTTCCTTCGCGGTCGGCGCCGACGCTCGCAACCACCGGGATGTAGTCCTCGGCGATCCGGTTCAGGACGTCGGTGTCGACGCGCTCGATGCGGCCGACGTAGCCGATGTCCTGGCCGCTGGGCGAGAGCTGGCGGCTGGCCCGGAACAGGAGCCCGTCGTCCCCCGCATAGGCCGACGGCGGGCTGGCCGTGCCGGTTGATCAGGAGCACGATGTCCTTGTTGACCTTCCCGACCAGCACCATCTTCGCGACCTCGACGGTTTCGGCGTCGGACACGCGGAGTCCCTCGACGAACTCCACCGGTATGTCGAGCCGTTCCATGAAGCGCGTGATCTCGGGACCACCGCCGTGGACGACCACCGGGTTCATCCCGACGTACTTGAGCAGCACCACGTCCCGGGCGAAGTCCTCCTTCAGCTGCGGATCGCTCATCGCCGCGCCGCCGTACTTGATCACGACCGTCTTGCCGTGGAACTCCCGGATGTACGGGAGCGCCTCCAACAGGGTGGCGATGTCGCGCATGGGCCATCACGTCGTGTACTCGGCATTGATCTTTATGTACTCGTGCCCCAGATCTGAAAAGAACAGCTCGGTCTCCGCACCCTCCCCGGGGAGGCCGATCTCGTACTCGATCTCGTCGGCCTGGACGGCGGCGCTGAGCGCGTCGGCGTCGTGCGGGACGTACTCGCCGCGCGAGCAGACCTGGGTGCCCTCGATCGCGATGTCGAGGGCAAGCGGCGCGGTTCCGGGGAGGGCCATCCCCACCGCCTGCACGATTCGTCCCCAGTTGGCGTCGCCCCCATACAGAGCGGTCTTGACGAGCGACGAGTTGGCGACCGCACGGGCGCTGCGCTCGACCACGTCCTGGTCGCCCCCGCGGACGACCACCCTCCCGACCCGTCGCGCCCCCTCGCCGTCGTGGGCGATCCGCAGCGCGAGCTGGCGCAGCAGCGCATCGAGTGCCTCGCCGAGGCGCAGCTCGTCCTCGCTCTCGGGCTCGATCGGGACGCCTGACTCGCCGCTTGCCTGGAGGATCACGGTGTCGCTGGTCGACAGCTGGCCGTCGACGCTCACGCGCTCGAACGACCGCTTGACCGTCACCCCGAGCAGCAGGTCGCACGTCTCCGGGGACAGCCGGGCGTCGGTCTGGACGAAGCACAGGAGCGTCGCAAACCCCGGGGAGATCATTCCCGCACCCTTCGCCTGCGCGCTCAGCCGCGACCTTCCCCCCGGCGAGGGCGACCTCGAGCGAAGCTCGCTTGGGGACCGCGTCGGTGGTGCGGATCGCCTCAGCGAACTCGGCGTCCCCCTCGGAGCTGAGGCCGTTGGCCGCGCCCCTCCCGCCGCGCATCACCGCATCCATCGGCAGCGGCACGCCGATCACGCCGGTCGAGGCCACGGCCACCGCATTCTCCGTGCGTACGCCCGAGGCCATCGCAGCGGCGCCTTGCATCCGCGCCGCGTTCTCGAGGCCGGGCAGACCGGTGGCGGCATTCGCGTTGCCCGAGTTGACGACGACCGCGCGGATCCCCTGCAGGTTGCAGCGCTCGAGGCACAGCAGCACCGGCGCCGACTGGGTGCCCGAGCGGGTGAACCGCGCGGCGCTGGTGGTGCCGGGCGCGTCGGAGACGAGGAGCCCGAGGTCGAGCGCCGCGTCGTCCTTGATGCCGCACGCGACGCCCGACGCCCGGAAGCCCGCGGGAGGCCGCCGGGAAGCTCGGTGACGTGGCCGGGCGCGTCCACCCAGCGAGAGGCGAAGAAGTCACTCACGAGATCCCCTCTCCTTCGGGCAGCCCGAACATCAGGTTGAGGTTCTGGACCGCCTGGGACGCGGCCCCCTTCCAGAGATTGTCGATCGCCGCGAACACGATGATCCGATCGGTTCGCTCGTCGCGATGAACGGAGATCCGGCAGAAGTTGGTCTCGCGGACCTCGCGAACCCCCGGCGGCGTCGGCTCAGCTCCACGAACGGCTCGGCGGCGTAGGAGTCGGCGTAGAGCTGGTCCAGGTCGACGTCGTCCCGGGCGCCACCCGAGGTGACGTAGCAGGAGACGAGCTCGCCCTGGTCGAGCGGCACGAGGTGAGGCGTGAACGTGATCCGGACGTCGGCGCCGAGCGCCGCGAGCTCCTGCTCGATCTCCGGTGTGTGCCGGTGGCGCGGGACTCCGTACGGGTTGACGTTCTCGTCGGCGGTGACGAAATGGGTCTGCTCGCTCGGCGCCCGGCCGGCGCCCGAGACCCCCGACTTGGCGTCGACGACCAGGTCCTCGATCACCCCTGCGCGGGCCAGCGGCCCCAGGGCCAGCAGCGTGGCAGTCGGATAGCAGCCGGGGTTGGCGACGAGGTCCGCGCCGCGGATCTCCTCGCGGTAGAGCTCGGGAAGGCCGTACACGGCCTCTTCGAGCAGCTCTGGCGCTGGATGCTCGCGATACCACTCGGCGTAGACCGCTGGATCGCGCAGGCGGAAGTCCGCGGATAAGTCGACAACCTTCATGCCTCGCTCTCGCAGCTCTTTCACCAACTCCGCCGCCGCCCCGTGGGGGTATGCCACGACCGCGGCCTCGACGTCCGCGTGGCGCTCAAGGTCGAGCTCCTCGAGCACGAGCGGGACGCGATGTTGGGGGTACAGGTCGTCGAGCCGGCGGCCCACGTCGCTGCGAGCGGTCACCGTCCGCAGCTCGAACGACGGGTGCCCGAACAACAGGCGCGCGGTCAGCGCGCCCGTAAAACCCGCTCCTCCGAACACGGCGGCGCTATGCGGCACGGACCCTCCCGCCAAGCTCCTGTTCGAGCGCCGCGGTGATCGCCGCACCGGCGAAGGCGACCTCCTCGTCGGTCAGCGTCCGGTCGGGCGCGCGGTACGAGAGCCGCAGCGCGAGCGAGACGTTGCCCTCGCCGAGGAGCTCGGGATTGCGGTAGCGGTCGAACACCTCGACGCTCGAGAGCAGAGGCGCGCCGGCCCGCCTCACCGTGTCGAGAACCTCTGCCGAGCTCACGCGCTCGCCGACCACGACCGCGAGGTCCTCGCGCACCTCGGGGAAGCTGTGACGTCCTGGTAGACGGCGGTCGGCGGCTCGGGCACCGCGTCGAGGTCGAGCTCGAACCCGGCGACGGCGGCGTCGAGCTCCCACTCCCCCGCGACCAGCGGGTGGATCTCGCCGAGCCAGCCCGCCGGCGCCCCGTCGATCAGGATCGCGGCGGCGGCGCCCGGGTGAAGGAACGGATAGGACTCGGTCGGCTCCACGCTCCACGACGCCCGGAACGCGTCGAGCAGCCCGGCGAGAATCCCCCTGGCCGAGAAGAAGTCGGCGCGGGGCGGGTCGGCGTCGCGCCAGGTCGGGCGCCGCACCGGGCCGCTGGTCAGTACCGCGAGGTGGTAGGGCTCCGTGGGAGCGGGCCGGCCGCCTCGGGCTGCGGAAGGAACACAGCCCCGCCCTCGAACAGCGCCAGCGCACCGGCGCCGTACGCGCGGTTGCGACGGGCGGCGTCAAGCAGCGATCCCAGCAGCGTCGTTCGCATCCGCGACTGCTCGGCCGACATCGGGTTCTCGAGCTCGATTGCGTTCCGGAGCTCATGGCCCTCGGGCAGGCGCAGGCGGTCGGGCAGCTCCGGTCCCGTGAAGCTCCATCCCACCACCTCGTCCAGGCCCTGACCGGCGAGCACGTCGGCCGCTCTGCGGCGCAGCCGCTGGCGAGGAGTCAGCCGGCCATACGCTCCGTGCCTGCTCGGGAGCGTCGCCGGGAGCTTCTCGAGCCCGTCCAGGCGGGCTACCTCCTCGATCACGTCGGCCTCCCGGGTCACGTCGCCGCGGCGGAACGCCGGAGGCTGGACGTCGAGACCGTCGGAAGCGTCCTGTGTGGAGAACTCCAGCGACTGAAGGATCTCCTGGCAGCGCTCGCGCGGGATCGCGGCCCCGAGCAGCCCGGCGACGCGCGCGTCCCGCAGCCGGATCGTCGGTGGGGGCGGGCCGTCACCGCCGACGTCGATCGTCCCCGGCACGAGCGTCGCTCCGCACAGGTCGAGCATCAACCTGGTGGCGACCGCCTGGGCCTCCATCGCCTGCTCGGGCTGCAACTGCTTCTCGAATCGCAACGAGGCCTCGCTCTGGAGCCCCAGCGCCCACGCGGTCCGGTGGATGCTGGGGCCGTCCCAGGTCGCCGCCTCCATCAGCACGCGAGTGGTGCCGGTCCGACCTCGGAGCGCGCCCCGCCCATCACCCCGGCGATCGAGGTGGGGCCATCCGCGTCGGCGATCAGGACCATCTGGTCGTCGAGCGTCCGCGCCTGGCCGTCGAGGGTCTCGACCTGCTCCCCCCCGCGCGCGCGCCGCACCGTCAGGCTCTGCCCCGCGACCCGGTCGAGGTCGAACGCATGCAGCGGCTGCGCGCTCAGGAGCATCACGTAGTTGGTGATGTCGACGACGTTCGAGATCGGTCGCTGGCCGGCGGCCATCAGGCGAGCCTTGAGCCACGGTGGGCTGGGGCCGATCTTGACGTCCTCGAAGGCCCGGGCGGTGAACCGGTAGCAGTCCTCCGGGCACTCGACGGTCACGCTGACACCCTCGATCGCTCCCTCCCCCCCAGGATCGTCGGCCCACGGCGGTGCGGTGAGCGGCGTGGCGGTCGCGGCGTGGGCCTCACGGGCTACGCCGTAGACGCCGAGACAGTCGGGCCGGTTGGAGGTGATCTCGAGCTCGAGCACGTCGGTGGCGAGCGGCAGCACGTCCTGAAGCGGCGTGCCGGGCTCGAGCCCGTCCCGGTCGAGGACCAGGATCCCCGCGTGCTCGGTCCCGATCGCGAGCTCGTCCTCGGCGAGGATCATCCCGTTCGACTCGACCCCCCGGAGCTTCGCCTTGCCGAGCTTGCTGCCGTCGGGCATCACCGCACCGGGCTTGGCGACCGCGACCGTCTGCCCGGCTGCCACGTTGGGCGCGCCGCACACGATCTGCGAGGGCGACCCGTTCCCGATGTCGACCACGCAGACGCTCAGGCGGTCTGCGTCCGGGTGCTTGCCGGCCTCCAGCACGCGGCCGACGACGAAGTTCTCGAGCGCGGCGACGCCGTGGCGCTCGATCGCCTCGACCTTCGTCCCGGTCATCGTCAATCGCTCCGCGAGCGTGGCGGTCTCCATCTCCGGCCGGCAGTACTGCTGGAGCCACTCGAGCGGGACCCTCATCGGGTTCTGGCCTCCCGGGTGCGCACACGCCTCATGCGAACTGCTCCAGGAAGCGGATGTCGTTGTCGTAGAACATCCGGAGGTCGGGGACGCCGTGCTGGAGCTGCGCGATCCGCTCCACGCCCATCCCGAACGCGAACCCCTGGATCTCCTCGGGGTCATACCCGTGCTCGCGCACGTATTCGAACACGTTCGGGTCGACCATCCCGGCCCCAAGGATCTCGAGCCAGGCGGTGCCCTTGCAGATCGGGCACCGGTTCCCGTCTGCAGTCACGCCGCCGACGCAGTTGAAGCACGACACGTCGACCTCGACGCTCGGCTCGGTGAACGGGAAGAAGTCCGGCCGCAGGCGGATCTCGCGCTCCTCGCCGAACAGCGCCCGCGCGCACACCTGGAGGGTCCCCTTCAGGTCGGCGAGGGTGATGTCGGTGTCGACGGCGAGCCCCTCGATCTGGCGGAACTGCGGCGTGTGGGTGGCATCGATCGGATCTCGCCGGTAGACGCGCCCCGGGACGATGATGTAGAGCGGCGGCGGCTGGAGCTCCATCGCACGCACCTGCATCGGGCTCGTGTGCGTCCGCAGCAGGACCTCGTCGGTCACGTAGAAGGTGTCGGTCTTCGCCCGCGCTGGGTGCGTGACATTGTGGTTGAGCGCGTCGAAGTTGTAATAGACGGTCTCGACCTCGGGGCCCTCGGCGACGTTGAAGCCAAGGCCGATGAACACCTCCTCGATCTCCCTCTGGGTCTGGGTCAGCAGGTGCAGCGCGCCCTGCCGGGGAAGCGGGTCGCCCGGCAGCGTGACGTCGATCCGATCCTCCCGCAGGCGCTGTTGGAGCTCCTGGGTGGCGAGCTCGCCGTGCCTGGCGCTCGATCGCCCGCTCGAGCGCCTGACGGGCCTCGTTGGCGGCCTTCCCGGTAGCGGCGCGCTCGTCAGCCGGAAGGCCGGCTACGCCCCGGAGCAGGTTGGGGAGCTCGGCCTTGCGACCGAGATAGCGGATCCGCACGTCCTCCAGTGCCTGGCTGTCGCTCGCCGCGACGATCGCGTCCTCGGCCTGTGCCCTGATGGCGGCGATCCGCTCGGTGGCTCCGGTGCCCTCACTCATCCGGCGGCCATCCTAGTTAGCTCGTACAGAGCGACGGTCGCGGCCATCGCCGCATTGAGCGAGTGGGTCTGGATCGGGATGTGCGCGACGAGGTCGGCGCTTGCGATCACGTCGCGCGGCAGCCCCTCGCGCTCGGCGCCGATCAGGAGGGTTATGTCAACCGCGCGGGCCTCACCCGGGGCAACTGTCGCCCGTTCCGGACGCTGAGCGTCCTTAGATGGCGACAGTTCGGCCAGCGGCACCCCCGCGCGCGCCACCAGCGCGACCTTCGTCCCGGGCAGCTCCGAGAGCGCCTCCACCCTCGCCAGCGCCACCGCGAACACCGCCCCCATGCTCGCCCGGACCGCCTTCGGGCTGAACGGGTCGGCGGTACCCGGCCCGAGCGCGACCGACGAGGCACCGAACGCTTGGGCGCTCCGCAGGATCGTGCCCACATTCCCCGGGTCCGCGAGTCCGTGCAGGTAGACGCAAAGCGGCCCGGCGGGGGCCTCGGTCCACCGCTCCTCGAATACGGCCAGCGCCCGCGTGCCCGAGGCGAGGCCGGACGCAGAGGCGAGCAGGTCCGCCCCGACCTCGACACCCGGCAGCCCGCTGCCGGCCGCGCAGTAGCGCTCTACGGCGGGCCACCCGGCCGCGTCCGCCGCGGTCAGCAGGTCCTCGCCCTCGGCTACGAACCGCCCCGCGCGCTCGCGCCAGCGCCGCCGCTGGCGAAGCTTGCGGATCTCCTTGAGCTTTTGGTTGTGGTGGCTGGTGATGGTCATTGCGTTCGATAACAAAAAAGGGCGCCCTCCTTGTGGAGCGGCGCCCGGTGGCGGTGCTGGCGGTTCGGCTTGGCTCAGCCGGCCGCAAGCGCCTCGCGGGCGCGCTCGGCAAAGCGTCGGAAGGTGTCGGCGTCGCGGACGGCGATGTCGGCGAGGATCTTGCGGTCGAGCTCGACGCCTGCGAGCTGCAGGCCGTGCATGAACTGTGAGTAGGAGAGCTCGTTCTGGCGCGCGGCAGCATTGATCCGCGTGATCCACAGCCGCCGGAAATCGCGCTTGCGATTGCGCCGGTCGCGGTAGCGGTACTGGTCGGCCTTGAGCACGGCCTCCTTGGCCGTCCGGTAGTGGCGGCTCGCGTCACCCCGGTAGCCCTTGGCGAGCTGGAGCGTCGCCCGGCGCTTCTTGCGCGCGTGGACCGAGCGCTTGACCCGGGTCATTTCCCGCTCCGGTGCTTGGCCCCGAGCATGATCTTCACCCGCGGCTCGTCATCTTGGCTGATCACTGATGGGCGCCTCATCTGGCGCTTGCGCTTGGGCGACTTCTTCTCGAGGATGTGCGTCGAGAACGCCCTGCGGCCGCGCACCTTCCCGGTGGCGGTCACCTTGAAGCGCTTCTTCGCGCCGGAGTGCGTCTTCATCTTCGGCATGACGAGGACTGAGAGTAAAGCAGAGGCCTCGCTCAGGCCCCGGTGCGCGCTGCGCGATCAGGCCGCAGCGTCGCGCGAGGCGCCTGACGGCTGCTTCTGCGCCTTGCGGGCCGGCTTCTCGGCCTTCGCGGGCGGCTCGGCCTCGACCTCGGCCGCTGCCGGCTTCTCGGCCTTCGCGGGCGGCGCGGCCTCGACCTCGGCCTTGGCGGGCTGCTCTGCCTCGGGCGGTGCCGGCTGCCCCGCCTTTGCCTGTGCGCCGTTGTGTCCGGCGCCGGCCTGGTCACCCCGGCCGTCGTGCGACTCGTCCTGGTGGTCCGCCAGCACCGCCCGGGAGGGCGCGAGCATCATCGTCATGTTGCGGCCGTCCTGAAGCGGGGTCTGCTCGACCACCCCGACATCCGAAAGCTCGTCCGCGAGCCGGTCCAGCAGCGACATCCCGCGCTCCGGGTGGGTCACCTCGCGCCCACGGAACATGATCGTGATCTTGACCTTGTCCTTGCCGGTCAGGAACCGTCGGACGTGACCCTTCTTGGTGTCGTAGTCGTTCTGCGCGATCTTGGGGCGGAACTTGATCTCCCGGATCGTGATCTGCTGCTGGTGCTTGCGTGCGGCCTTCAGCTTCTGGGCCTGCTCGTACTTGTATTTGGAGTAGTCGAGCACGCGGCACACGGGCGGACGCGCCTCGGGGGCCACCTCGACCAGGTCGAGGTCACGCTCCTGCGCGTACGCGAGCGCCTCGTCGGTCTTGATCACACCGACCTGATTCCCGTCCTCGTCGATCAGACGAACTTCGGGGACGCGAATCCGTTCGTTGATCCGAGTGAGGTCCCTCTCCGGGGGCCGCCGGTCGAACTTCTTAGGGACCGGCACTAGCTGCGCTGGCGTCCTGTGGTCAAGCGGCGCCGGGCCGTTTGTGATGAAGCGCTTGGATCAACGATCCCGAGTATAGCGGCGGGCCTACCCTCTGGAACGACTTTCAACCTCTTTCTGGAGCCTGGCGATGAGCTCGTCGACGGGGACAGATCCGCGGTCGCCATGGCGGTGCTCTCGTACTCCGACCTCGTCCGCCTCCTGCTCGCGATCGCCGACCACGAGCATGTACGGGATCTTTTTGAGCTCGGCATCGCGGATCTTGCGGCCGACCGACTCATCGCGGTCGTCGAACTCGGCGCGCAGGCCCGCCGCGCGCAGCCGCTCCACCACGGCTCCGCCGTACTCGTGGTGGCGGTCGGCGATCGGCAGCACAATCGCCTGGACCGGCGCGAGCCACAGCGGAAACTCCCCGGCGTAATGCTCGATCAGGATCCCGATGAAGCGCTCGAACGAGCCGAACAGTGCCCGGTGAATCATCACCGGGGTGTGGTCGGCGTTGTCCGCACCCGCGTAGATCATCCCGAAGCGCTCGGGCATCGCGTAGTCGAGCTGCACGGTGCCGAGCTGCCACGAGCGCCCGATCGAGTCGGTCGTGTGGAGGTCGATCTTCGGCCCGTAGAAGGCGCCGTCGCCCTCGTGGATGTCGTACTCGAGGCCCCGGTGCTCGAGCGCGTTGCGGAGCGCTCCCTCGGCCTGGTCCCACATCTCGTCTGAGCCGATTCGGTTGGGCGGCCGCGTCGAGAGCTCGAGCCGCGGCTCGAGACCGAACAGGTCGTAGAGGTAGAAGCCGAAGTCAAGGCACCCGATCACCTCCTCCTCGATCTGCTCGTCGGCGCAGAAGATGTGGGCGTCGTCCTGGGTGATGTGGCGCACGCGCAGCAGGCCGTGCAACGTGCCGCTGGGCTCGTGCCGGTGGACCAGGCCCTGCTCGGCGAGCCGGATCGGGAGATCGCGGTGAGAGCGCCGCGCAGCGTTGTAGATCTGGATGTGGGCGGGGCAGTTCATCGGCTTCAGTCCCATCAGCCGCCCCTCAACCTCGGTGAAGTACATGTGGTCGCGGAACTTGTCCCAGTGACCCGACTGCTTCCACAGCTCGACGTCGTAGAGGATCGGGGTGTGGACCTCCTGGTAGCCGCGGGCGGAGTTCTGCTCGCGCCACAGCTGGCGAGCGCGTTCCAGATCGCCTGGCCGGCCGGATGCCAGAACGGCGAGCCCGGACTGAGCTCGGAGAACGAGAACAGGTCCAGCTCCCGCCCAAGCTTGCGGTGGTCGCGGGCGCGGGCCTGCTCGAGCCGCTCGAGGTGCTCCTCGAGCTCCTTGTTGGAGAAGAACGCCGTCCCATACACGCGCGTGAGCATCGTGTCCGCCGCATCTCCGCGCCAGTACGCGCCGGCCACCGACTGCAGCTTGAACGCGCTGATCCGTTTCGTGGTTGGGGCGTGTGGACCCCGGCAGAGGTCGGTGAAATCGCCGTTCGTGTACAGGCTCACTGTCTCGACCCCTTGGTCTCGCACGAGGTCCTCGATCAGCTCCACCTTGTAGTCCTGTCCCTCGCGTACGAAGCGCTCGAGCGCGTCACCAACCGAGACGTCCTCGCGCACGAATCGCTCGTCGGCCTTGATGTGCTCGCGCATCCGGCCTCGATCGGCTCGAGTTCGGCCTCCGACGCGACACGCCCTCGGGGAACTCGAAGTCGTAGTAGAAGCCGTCCTCGATCGGGGGTCCGATCGAGACCTTGGTGCCGGGATAGAGCTCGAGCACCGACTCGGCCAGCACGTGCGCGGCGTCGTGGCGGATCAGCCACAGCGCATCGGCGCCGCTGCGGTCGGTGACGATCTCGATCTTCGCGGGGCGTCCGTCGCCGGAGGGCAGCACGCGGTCCAGGTCGCGAAGCTCACCGTCGACCTTCACCGCCAAGGCGGCGCGCGCCAGTCCCGGCCCGATCGCGGCCGCGGCCGCGGCCCCGGTCGCGCCGTCGGGAAGGTCCAGGATGTTGCCGTCTGGGAGCTCGTACTCCATCGCCCGGCGGATGCTATCCGCGGCTCGCCGGGCGCCTACGCGCCACTCACGTCACGCGGAACTCGAACGTCCCCACGGTCAGGATCGCGATGAACATCGGGCACGCCTTCCCCTCCTGGCACTCCGGCGTGATGATCTCCCTCAGCCGGCCGTGGTAGGTGCCCACGCACCAGGCGCGGGTCGGTCGCGGCGGCCCGAGTGTCACATGCACGCGGGAGCCGGTATGCGTCGGCCCAACCGGCGCGGATGCGTTCGACCCGCAGCGCCGTCGCGACGGACCTGCAGCATCAACCTCATATCTCCGACTCGTCGGTCCGAAGCCGGCGGTCGTGGACGGCGCCCGGAAGCTGACCACGAAGCGTGTTTGCGGCCGGCCGATCGCTGGCCGAACAGATACGGGCACCTCGTTGCTCGCCGCGAGACCGATCGACGCCGCCGGACCCGCCGCGAGCCCCGCCAGTGCCATCAACACCCAAGCCGCGGGCCTCATCGTGCCTGACTCTACTCCCGCCACGGCCGGGCGCCCG
>CAVOIU010000026.1:0-12552 GCA_963695965.1 uncultured Solirubrobacterales bacterium | reverse complement strand
GTCTTGTCGCCGCGTACAACTACGTATTGCTGTCGAGCTTCAGCTCCAGGGGGGCTCGCCTGTCGCTCTCGACGACCACGCGGGCACCCGGTGCGAGCACCGGCTCCAGCGCCACCGAGAGCTCCGGTCCGAGGCCGGGGGCCTGCCGATATGGCGGATCGAGCAACACCAGATCGTATTGACGAGCGTCGGAGCGTGCGCTGTCGAGGAATGGGATGACGCGTTGCCGGCGTATCTCGGCCTCGACGCCGAGGGCATCAAGGTTGCGGCGGATCGCGCTGTAGGCCGCCGCCGACGAGTCCACCAGCGTGGCGGTGGCGGCCCCCCGCGAGAGCGCCTCGATGCCCAGCGCGCCCGATCCGGCGAACAGGTCGAGCACCCGGGCATGCTCGACGCTGCCGAGGATCGAGAACAGCGCCTCCCGGACGCGCTCGGGTGTGGGGCGCGTCGCGTGGCCGCGCGGAGCGACGAGCGTGCGGCCGCCGAAGCGGCCGGCGACGACCCTCACGCCCGGATCGGAGCCGTCGCCTCGGCTCCGTACGCGTGCGCGAGGGCGTCCGCGAGCAGCGCGTTCTCGGGCTGCTCAAGCTCCGGGTCCTCCTCGCATACCTCCCGGGCACGGCGTGCTGCGCGTTCGAGCAGCTCCGCGTCGGCGGGCAGCTCGGCCACCCGGAACCCGGCGAGGCCGTGCTGGCGCGTGCCGATCAGCTCGCCCTCGCCGCGCAGCCGCAGATCGATCTCCGCCAGCTCGAAGCCGTCGGAGTGCTCGGCGAGCGCCCGGAGCCTCTGCGACTGTTTGGCGCCGAACAGCAGGCAGAGCGACTTATGCGTCCCGCGGCCGATCCGACCGCGCAGCTGATGGAGCTGGGAGATCCCGTAGCGCTCGGCGTCCTCGACCAGCATCACGGTGGCGTTCGGCACATCGATCCCGACTTCGATCACCGACGTCGCAACGAGCACGTCGACCGCTCCGGCGGCGAACGCCGCCATCGCCTCCTGCTTGGCGGCCGGCCGCAGCTGTCCGTGCAGGAGCGCGACGCTGAAGTCGCGCAGCTCTCCGTCCCGCAGCCGCTCGAACTCGGCGGTCGCCGCCCTCGCCTGGAGCAGCTCGGACTCCTCGACCAGCGGGCACACGACGAACGCCTGCCTGCCGGCGCGGAGCTCCTCCCGGATCCGGTCGTAGGCGCGGGAACGCTCGGGCGCGGTCGAGCAGACGAACGTCCGGATCGGCTGGCGTCCCCCGGGAAGCTCCCGCAGCACCGTGAAGTCGAGGTCGCCGTAGCCGGCGAGCGCCAGCGTGCGGGGGATCGGCGTCGCGGTCATGTGAAGGACGTGCGGGCTCTCCACCACCGACGGTGTCGCCTCGACCGGCCTCCCCTTCGCGTCGAGCGCCGCCCGCTGGCGGACGCCGAAGCGATGCTGCTCGTCGACCACCGCGACGCCGAGCCGCGCGAATTGAACGGACTCCTCGATCAGGGCATGCGTGCCCACGACGAGGGCCATCTCCCCGCCTGCGAGCTTCCCACGCAGGTCGCTCGCGCGGCGCCCCGGGGTCGAGCCCGTGAGCAGCCCGACCCCCATCAACTCCTGCGGCATCAGCGCCTGGAGTGTGGCGAAATGCTGCTCGGCAAGGGTCTCGGTGGGCGCCATCAGCGCCCCCTGGTAGCCGTGCTCGACGGCACGCAGAAGCGCGTAGAGGGCCACCACGGTCTTGCCCGAGCCCACCTCGCCCATCAGCAGCCGTTGCATCGGACGAGAGCGACCGAGATCGTGGTCGATCTCGCGGACCGCCTTGAGCTGGTCACTCGTCAGCGCAAACGGCAGGACGTCCGAGAGCCAGCGCTCGGTGATCTCGCGCTCGGCGCCGAGCGCCGGGGCGCTGCTCGTGCGCTCGCGCATCCGGCGCCGGCGCAGGAGCACCAGCTGCGCGATCAGCAGCTCGTCGAAGGCCAGGCGCCGCCGGCCGTCCTCAGAATCGGATTGCGCGACCGGGAAATGGACCGCGCCGAGTGCCGCCTGCCGGTCGGCGAGCCGCTCGGCCACGCGGAGTCGCGCCGGCAGGGGGTCGACCACCTCCGCCAGAGACTCCGCGTGCTCGCGCACGAGCGCGAGGATCTGCGTCGAGGTGATCCCGTCGGTCGCGGGATAGTGCGCGACGGTGACCACGGCGTTCCCCGAGGCCGGCGGCGCCCCGGCGGCAGGCGCCTCGGTGGTCCTCGCGTGTGCCTGGACCCCGAACCGGTTGCGCGCCCGGTAGGAGCCGTGCAGGACCAGCCGGGTGCCGGGCGGGTAGCTCCTGGCCAGCCATGGCTGGTTGAAGAACGCCGCCTTCATCGCTCCGGTCTCGTCGGCGACGGTCGCCTCGACCAGCGGGCGCATCCCGCGGCGCCTCACCGGCCGCGACGAAATGCTGCGAACCTCGACGACGACCGTCGCAGAATCTCCAGGAGCCAGCTCGGCGACCGTCCTGGCCTCGCGGCGGTCACGGGGAAGGTGCTCAAGCAGGTCACCGACGGTGCGCAGCCCGAGGGCCTCGGCCGCGCGCTGCGCCTTCTCGCCCGGAACCGACACCGGCGTTTCGAGCAAAGACGGCCGCGGATAGCGGACGGGCGCCGACTCCAGTTCGTCGGGCGAAAGCGCTTCGGACGATGCGAAGCCGAGAATGGCCACCGCCTAATGCTCACGCATGCGTCGGCTGTCACCGGGGGACGCGCCAGCCGGTCGGGCGCACCATGCACCCGAGCGGCAGGAAACCCCGCCTATTCAGCAGCCAGCAGCCACCAGTAGCTCTTCTGGCCCCCGTTCGAGAGCTCGAACTCGACGTCGCCCTGAGCAAGCGCCTGGACGGTGTCATCGTCGAGCGGTGCGTCGGCGCCCTTGAGGCAGGTGATCAGCTCGGCGTCGGTCGCGAGCTGCTCGAGCACTCCGCGCAGCGCGTCGCGTGGCCGCCCCCAGACGACGATTTCGTCCTCGACAAACCCGACCGCGTCACCCTCGCGGAACCGGCCCTGCGCGTCATCGCGAGCCGCTGGGGCGACGGCTCCAGTTCGCACGCGCTCGAGCGTCTCCTCCATTGCCCCCGCGTTCTGGCCGGCGCTCCGGTTGGGGTCGAGCCCGACCGCCGCCGCGAGCCCGGCCTGGGGCGAGCCCGAAGCCACGACCGCGACCGTCTTGTCCGACAGCGTCGCGGCGCGCTCCGCGGCCATCACCACGTTGGGGCTGTTCGGCAGCACCACGACCTCCTCGGCGTTGACCGCGTGAATCGCCGCGAGCAGCTCGTACGTCGACGGGTTGAGCTTCGGACCGCCGTCGAGCGTGCGCACGCCAAAGCTCTCGAACAGCGCACGCATCCCGTCGCCGGTCACCACGGCCAGGGCCCCGCACAGCGCGGCTCGCCCATTCACGGATAACCGCGCATCGCGCTGCTCCACCTGCACCCGCATGTCCGCGACGTCGAGATGGGAGACGACCCCCGCCTCGGCGAACAGGACGGTAGCGGCGTCCGGGTCGTTGGTGTGGACGTGGACCTTGAGCGTGGTCTGGTCGCCCACGACCAGCACCGAGTCGCCCAGCTGCTCGAGCTCACGGATGTAGCGACGCTGCTCGAGGTCCGAGCCTGTCACCGCGAAGTTCGTGCAGTAGCGGTATGTCGTGGACGCGTGCTGCGGATGCGTCACCCGCGCCGCCTGCTGATGCTCCACCGGCGGCGGGGCGGTGCCTCGCAGCGCCCCGATGATCCCCGCGAGCAGCACCGTCAACGCGTAACCGCCGGCGTCGACGACGCCGGCCTCGCGAAGCACCGGCAGGAGATCCGGCCCGCGCGCCACCGATTCGTTGCCGGCGTCGAGCGCGCGCTCGATCACGTCCGCGATCACGGCGTCCTGCTCCTTCGCGGTCGCGTCAGGTCCGAGCCGCGCGTCGTCCATGTGCGCGAGCTCGGACGCGACCCGCGCGCCCATCTCGCGCACGACCGTGAGGATCGTGCCCTCCGCCGGCTCGCGGACCGAGCCGTACGCCTGGTCTGCGGCGCGCGCCAGCGCTGCGCCGATCAGCACCGGATCCACCAGCTCACCGGGGCGGCTCGCCAGCTCCTCGGCGGCGCCACGGATCAGCTGGGAGAGGATCACTCCCGAGTTCCCGCGCGCGCCCAGCAGCGCCGCCCGGGCAACCGAGGCGACGATCTCGTCCCGGCCGATGTCGTCGATCGTCCGCTCCTCGGACGCACTCGTCAGCCGGTCGAGCTCCTGGAGCACGGCGCGCAGCGTGAGCACCATGTTGTCGCCGGTGTCGCCGTCGGCGACCGGGAACACGTTGAGATCGTTGACCTCCTCGCGCCGGGCCTCGAGTGCTGCCAGCCCAGCCTCGACAACCGAGCGGAAGCGGAGTATCGATGAGTCGGACACCGGCCTGGTCACCGGGTTCGGGGGAACGGCCACGCCCTACGGCGCCTTGACTACCTTGCCAGCCTTCAGGCAGCGTGTGCAGACGTAGACGCGGCGGGGCGTCCCGGCGTCATTGATCCGGACGCGCTGGAGATTGGGATCGAACCGGCGCTTGGTCGCAACCATCGAGTGGCTGCGACTGTTGCCGAATGCAGGGGCTTTCCCGCATGAGTGACAGACCTTGGCCATGGCGAACGAGTATAGAGAGCGGATAGAAACCGAACCCCGCGGGTAGACACCGACTCCATGGCCGGCAGCGGGCATCGCCGTGGGAGCGCGTCGAGCGGCACCCGGCATCAGCGGGGCGCCGCCCCGGAGCCGATGAGCCTTTCGGCTCGCTACGACCCGCTCGGTCCGATCGCGCGCGGTGGGATGGCGTCGGTGTGGGCAGCGCGGGACCGCAAGCTCGAGCGCAAGGTGGCGGTCAAGCTCCTGGCCGAACCCTACGCGCGGGATCAGACCGCCGTGCGGCGCTTCAAGCGCGAGGCGCGTGCGGCCGCTCGGCTCTCGGGCCATTCGAACGTCGTCACGATCTTCGACGTCGGGCAACGGCCGCCGTCCCACAAGGCACCGTTCGGGAGGCCCTACATCGTGATGGAGTTCCTGGCGGGCGGGACCGTCGCCGACGCGTTGCGACGGGGGCCGGTGCCGCATCACGAGGTCGCCCGCTGGCTGCAGGACGCGGCTGCTGCGCTCGACTACGCCCACCGGCACGGCGTCGTACATCGGGACATCAAGCTGTCCAACTTTCTGCTGGACGAGCACCGAGCGCTCCACGTCGCGGATTTCGGCATCGCAAGCCTCGGGACCGAGGACACGCTCACCGCCGACGGGCAACTGCTCGGCACCGCCGCGTACCTTGCGCCCGAACGAGCCCTCGGTCAGCCCGCGATCGAGGCCAGCGACCTGTACTCGCTCGCGATCGCCGCGTTCGAGATGCTCGTCGGCGAGCGGCCCTTCAGCGGCGATCACGCCGCGGTGCTCGCGCGCCAGCACATCGAGGCGACGCCGCCGCCCGCGAGCTCTCGCAATCTCGGCCTGCCTCGGGCGCTCGACCCCGTGCTCGCCCGCGGGATGGCCAAGCGGCCCGAGCAGCGCTGGCCGAGCGCGCAGGCGTTCGCCGACGCGGTCGATGCCGCGCTCGCCGAGCCCCGGCATCGGCGTTCGGCACCGGCCCCGGCACCGGTGTCGGTCGGGAACACCAGAAGGCGGCGGCCCGTCGCTGCCCTCGCCGTGCTGGCCGCCGCGGCCCTCGTGGCTGGGATTGCGGCGGGAGCGAGCGGCATCGGAGGGTCGAGGCCCACGAGGGCCCTCGCCGGCGGCCAGGCGACCGCCCACCGACCGCCACCGGTGAGCAGCGCCACGGGGCAGCCTCCGAAGCGCAAGCCCGCTCCCGCCCCGCCCGTCACCACAGGCCCGCCAACCTCGAGCCCCCCCGCTCCACTTAGCGCCGCCGCGCTCGAGTCCCACGGGCACGCTCTGATGAGCTCGCGCAACTACGCCGCGGCGATCCCGGTGCTCCGCCAGGCGGTCGCGGCGGCGTCTCCCGACAGCCTCACCTACGCCTACGCGCTTTACGACCTCGGCCGGTCGTTGCGGCTGTCGGGCGACCCGCAGGCCGCGATCCCGATTCTGTGGCGGCGTCTCGCGATCCCGAACCAGACCGGCACGGTCAGGGCTGAGCTCCAGCTGGCGATGCAGGCCGCGGGCCAGGGCCGCTCCACCGGCGGCACCGCCCCGGCGCCGCGCAAGGACCACACCGACCGCCATCATGGCCAACCCTCAGGCGGGACGGCACCCGGCCAGGGCGCGCAAGGCGACTAGCCCCCGCCTCCCCCAAGCCCACGCTTGACCGCAAGCGCCGCGAGCGCCGCCTCGGCCGCGGCGCGGCCGGTGTCGCGCTTGGACCCTCCCTGTACACGGTCGAGCGCCTGCTCCATCGTGTCGACCGTCAACAGCCCGAACCCGCAGGGGACCCCGGTATCGAGCTGGACCTGCTGGATCCCCCGGGCGGCCTCGCCACACACGTACTGGTAGTGGTCGGTGTCGCCGCGGATCACCGCTCCCAGGCACACCACCATCTCGAACCGGCCGGACCCGGCGGCGTATTTCGCGATCACGGGGAGCTCGAACGCCCCCGGGACCTCAAACGTCTCGACACCGTCGGTACCCCCCGCCGCCAGCGCCTCGCGGGCGCCCGACTCGAGCCTGTCGGCGAGATCGGGATAGAAGCGCGCCACGCACAGCGCGGCTCTCATTCGCTCTGCTTCCGGCCGCGTGAGTCATCGCGCTGCTGCTCGTCGCGGAGCATCTCCTCGTCGAAAGCGAGCCCTTGGTGGTGAAGGGTGTGCCCCAGCCGGTCCCGCTTGGTGCGCAGGTATGCCTCGTTGTGCGGGTTCGGTAGGTGGGAGATCGGGATCTGGTCGGTGACCGAGAGGCCGTAGCCCGCCAGACCCGAGATCTTCTTGGGGTTGTTGGTGAGGATCCGGATCGAGGTCAGTCCGAGGTCGGTGAGGATCTGCGCGCCGATCCCGTAATCGCGCAGGTCGGCGGGCAGCCCCAGCCGGAGGTTCGCGTCGACGGTATCGAGACCTTCCTCCTGGAGCTTGTACGCCCGGAGCTTGTTGAGCAGCCCGATTCCGCGCCCCTCCTGAGACAGGTACAGGAGCACACCCCGACCCTCGCGCTCGATCATCGTGAGGGCCGATTCGAGCTGCTCGCCGCAGTCACAGCGAAGCGAATGGAACACGTCGCCGGTCAGGCATTCCGAATGGACCCGGACGAGCACGTCCTCCGTCCCCGCGACCTCCCCCTTCACGAGCGCGACGTGGTGCTTGTTGTCGACCAGCGAGCGGTAGCCGACCGCGACGAAATCGCCGAGCGCGGTAGGCAGGCTCGTCGAGACGACGCGCTCGATCAGCTTGTCGTGCTGGCGGCGGTATGCGACCAGGTCGGCGACGGTAATCATCTTCAGCCCGTGGCGCCGGCAGTAGACGTCGAGGTCCGGGACCCTGGCCATCGTCCCGTCGTCGTTCATGATCTCGCAGATCACGCCGGCCGGGATCAGCCCCGCAAACCGCGCGAGGTCGACCGCGGCCTCGGTCTGACCGACCCGCTCGAGCACGCCCCCGTCCTTCGCCTTCAGCGGGAACACGTGGCCGGGCTGGACGAGGTCGCGTGGGCTGGCGTTGGGATCGATCGCGACCTGGATCGTGCGCGCGCGGTCGGCGGCGGAGATCCCGGTGGTGACGCCGTGGCGCGAGTGCGCCTCGATCGAGACGGTGAACGCCGTCTCGAACGCCGACTCGTTCTTGGCGGCCATCAGGTCCAGGCCCAGTTCGTCGCAGCGTTCGGGAGTCAGCGCCAGGCAGATCAGCCCGCGCCCCTCCTTGGCCATGAAGTTGACCGCCTCGGGCGTCACGAACTGCGCCGCCATCGTCAGGTCACCTTCGTTCTCACGGTTCTCGTCGTCGACGACGACGACCATCCTGCCCTGGCGGATCTCCTCGATCGCCTCTTCGATCGTCGCGAACTTGGCTTCGGTTCGGCTGCTCATCGTCTCACCGCCTTCTCGACGTACTTGGCGAGCACATCAACCTCCAGGTTCACCGGCCTGCCCGGTTCGGCCCGCCCGAGGGTGGTGCGCTCGAGCGTCTCGGGGATCAGCGACACGGTTAATGATTGCGCGTCCACCTCGGCCACCGTCAGCGAGACGCCGTCGACTGCGATCGATCCCTTCTCGACGACGAATCGGAGCAACTCCTCGGGCGCCTCGATCCGTACCCGGCGGGCGAAACCGTCCTCGCTGCGCTCGGCCACCGAGCCGACTCCGTCGACGTGACCCTGGACCACGTGCCCGCCAAGCCGGTCTCCGGCCCGGAGCGGAAGCTCCAGGTTCACCTGCGCCCCAGGATCAAGCGCGGCCAGGGAGGTGCGCGTCAGCGTCTCGTTCATCGCCTCCGCTGAGAACGAGCCGCCATCGACGTCAGTCGCGGTGAGACAGACCCCGTTCACCGCAATCGAGTCCCCATCGCGGAGCTCAGCCGCGAACGTCGTCTCGATCTGCATCCGCGCCCCCTGTGGAGAGCGCTCGATGCGCGCGACCCGCCCCATTTCGCCAATCAGGCCCGTGAACACCCTTCACCACTCCCGCATCCGCGATGTGATCAGCAGGTCGTCGTCGACGCGCTCGCACTCGAGCGTCAGGGCACGGGCGGCGGACGCGATCGCCTCGACGCCCTCGCCCTCGAGCGGGTCGCGCGCGGTCCGGCCCCCGAGCACCAGCGGTGCGAGGAACAGCCGGATCTCGTCGATCTCGTCGACGTCGAAGAATGCTCCGGCGAGGTGCGGGCCGCCTTCGAGCAGGATCGACCCGACCCCTGCGGCGCCGAGCTGATCGAGCGCCGATCGAACACGCGCCGGCTCGTTCTCTCCGGTCGCCACGATCACGTCCGCGCCGTGCGTCTCCAGAGCATCGGTCGCGGCTCGCGGCGCCGCGCGTGAGACGACCACCGTCAGCGGAGTCCGGCGGGCTCCATGGACGAGCTGCGAGGACAGAGGGAGGCGGGCCAGGGAATCAAACACAATCCGCCGCGGCTGGCGCGAGACGCCGTCCACGCGTGCGGTGAGCTGAGGGTCGTCCGCGAGTGCCGTACCGATTCCGACCGCCACCGCGTCGCACTCCCCCCGCCACAGGTGAGCGAGCCGCCGGCTCGCCTCCCCGGAGATCCACTTCGAGTCGCCGCTGTGGGTGGCCACCTTGCCGTCAAGGGTCATCGCGGACTTGAACAGCACCCAGGGACGCCCCGTCCGGGCGTGCTTCCGAAACGGCTGGTTCTGGAGCCGGGCGCGTGTCGCGAGCTCGCCGTCGACGAGCACGACCTCGACTCCCTCGTCACGCAGGATCCCGAGACCGCGCCCGGAGGCGTGCTCGCTCGGATCGTCGGCGCCGATCACCACACGCTCGATCCCGGCGGCGAGGATCGCCTCGGTGCACGGACCGGTCATCCCGTGATGGCAACAGGGCTCCAGCGACACGTACAACGTCGCGCGTTCCAGATCGCGGCCTCCAGCCGACTGGATCGCCTCGACCTCGGCATGCGGCGCGCCCAGCTCGCGGTGGAAGCCCTCGCCGATCACCTCGTCATCGAGTCCGATCACCGCGCCCACCAGGGGGTTGGGGCTGACCTGCCCGCGTCCCTGCTCAGCCAGCTCGATCGCCCTCGTCAGATGGCGATGGTCGATCTCAGTTGCCAGTGTCATGCGGCTTTGAGGATACGACGCGCGCGCGGCCCAGCATCCGGCTGGGCCTTATGTGCACCGCCCCCCGCCCAGGTGGTAGATCCCGATCTCCGGGCCCGGCCGCCGGTACTGACGCGGGTAGTAGTCGATCGACCAGTCGAAGCTGAACCTGACCGGATGCGCGCCGCCGTTGAACGGGCTCACCTGGTACACCAGGCTCGCGCGGCGGGCGAGTGCCGCGTAGTAGGCGATCGCGTGTGGCGCCGCCCCGGGCTGCGCGAACGCCCTGCCGGCCTGTAGCGATCCGATCACCACCCAGCAGTACCCCTGGGCGACGTACTGGTCGAGCAGCTGGGGGGTCAGGTAGCGCTCGTACTGGTCGACGAACACGTACTGGTGCTGACCCGGCGGAAGCGGATTCAAGTTCTTGTCGAGGCTCGTCAGCCATGTCGGATATCTCCACCAGCGCTCGCCGGTCGGCGTCGCCGGCACCACGCCCCCCACGTCCAGCGCCCAGTTGTCGGGGACCAGCGGCTCGATCACCACCTTGGACCCGGCCGGGACGTGATCGACCATCCATGCTCGCGCCAGGTTGCGCGTGTCCGGACGCGAAAGCACGGCGTCGTTGTGGAAGTCGGCCTCGACACTCTGCCCGAGCAGCAGCACCGCGACGATCGCGCCCGCGAGCGGCGCTGCAATCAGCCGGCCCGCCGCCGGGCCGCGGGCCCGCGACAGGAAGCGCACGAGCTCCACCGCGCCGTACGCCCCGATCAGCGCGACGATCGGGAAGATCGGCATCAGCCAGCGCCCGAAGAAGCGCTGCTGGTCGCCCATGAACACGATGAACGCGATCGGCGCCGGCAGCAGCACGAGCGCCATCGCGATCCTCCGGCGCACCAGCAGCAGGGCGGCGCCACCCAGCGCCGCGAGCGCCGGACCCCACCCCAGTCCCCACGTGAACGTCCACAGGTAGTAGTTGATCCCGCTCCCTGGATTGCTACCGAGCTTGACCGGCTCGGTGCCGGCGGCTTGCGAGGCCTGCTGGCTCACCCCGGAGAAGAACGACGACGGGTCAAGCACCGCGTATGGATTCGCGACCAGGAACGAGCCGAGCGCCAGGACCAGCGCGAGCGTGAGGCGCCGGGCGGCGGATCTCCCGGACCCGCCCGCCCCGTCGCAGACCGCCGCCGCGAGCAGGCACACGATCGTGATCCCGCCCGTGTACTTGGTGGCGGCGGCGAGCCCGACCCCGATCCCGGCGATCGCATAGTCGCGCGTCCTGCCGCGGCGCAGCACACCCGCCACGCCGTACAGCGACAGCGCCACCGGGGCGAGCGTGGGAACGTCGTTGAGGGCGAGGTGGCTGTAGAAAACCGGGAGGAAGGCGAAGCCGAGGATCGCCGCCGCCACCAGGCCCACCATCCGGTCCACGAGTCGCGCGCCCGCCAGATAGGTGAGCCACACGCCCGCCGTTCCGAGCAGCGCCGCGACCACTCGGGCCACCACGAACACGGCCGTGGGGTCGGACGTGTAAGCGGTACGGATCGCATCGGCGCTCCCGAACCACAGCTCGAACACCACGTACAGCACGTAGGAGTAGGCGGGCGGATTCAGGAAGTAGTGCGGATTGAGGTCCTGCGGAGAGGAACGCCACCGCACGGGGGACGAAATGTGTCGACTCGTCGGCGTTGTAGCTGTACGGAAGGCCCTGCTTGATCCCCCACAACCGCAGCAGCAGGCTGGCCAGCAACAGCCCGCAAAGCGCGGCCGGGTAGATCCATTCCCCTCCCCGCGGCGTCCGGATCCTGATGGTCAATCGGCGCGCGCGCCGGCCGGGCTCAGCGGGACTCGGCGGCGCCGGCGCCGGGTCGCGTGGGGCGACGGTTGCAGCGTCCATTCCAGGCGAGTATCCCGCTACCGTGTTGTGATCGCCGCATGGAGTTGACTGCTGGCCCCCGCATGAAGCTCATCATCCAGATTCCGTGTTTCAACGAGGAGCAGCAGCTGCCCGTGACCCTCGCGGGCCTGCCGCGCCAGGTAGAGGGATTCGACGAGGTCGAGTGGCTGGTGGTCGACGACGGCTCCACCGACGGCACGATCGCCGTGGCTCGCGAGCACGGCGTCGACCATATCGTCAGGCTCACCAACAACAAGGGCCTGGCCGCGGCGTTCCAGGCCGGGATCGACGCGGGCCTCAAGCTCGGCGCCGATGTGATCGTCAACACCGACGCAGACAACCAGTACGAGGGCGCCGACGTTGCGCGGCTGGTGCAGCCGATCCTGAGCGGCGCGGCGGACATGGTCGTCGGTGACCGTCAGGTCGACACGATCGAGCATTTCTCGACGCTCAAGAAGCTGCTTCAGCGGGCCGGGTCGTGGGTCGTCCGCCAGGCCTCCTCGACCCACGTCCCCGACACGACATCCGGATTCCGCGCCTATAACCGGGAAGCCGCTCTACAGCTGCAGGCCGTCTCGAAGTTCACCTACACGCTCGAGACCATCATCCAGGCGGGGAAGCTGCTCGTCGCCGTCGACCACGTCCCGGTTCGTACGAATCCCAAGACGCGCGAGTCGCGGCTGTTCCCCTCGACGAGCGCGTACGTCCGCCGCAACGCGCTGTCGATCTTCCGGATCTACTCCCAGTACCAGCCGCTCAAGGTGTTCTGGGGCGGCGCTCTGGTGATGGGGCTCGCGGCGCTGGCGATGTTTATCCGGTTCCTCGTGTTCTTCGCCGAGAGCCCGCACTCGGCGGCGCGCGGCACATCCAGTCGCTGATCGCCGGCGCCGTCCTGTTCATCGGCGCGATGCTGCTCGGCTCGCTCGGGGTCATCGGCGACCTGCTCGACGCGCAGCGGACGATCTCCCAGCG
>CAVOIU010000025.1:0-25271 GCA_963695965.1 uncultured Solirubrobacterales bacterium | reverse complement strand
GAGAGATCTTCAAGCGCGCGGTCGAGGTCGGGGACAACCTCGACATGCGCGAATGGGGAATGTTCATGATCCTGGTCGCGCGGTGCCTGGAGCGGATCGGCGACAACACGGTCGACATCGCCGAGCAGGTCGTGTTCGTGGTCACCGGGCTGTTCCGCGAGTTCGCCGACGCGTCCGCCCCCGAGGCGACGCCCACCGGCTGAGCACCCCCGGGCGACCACGGCCGCCTGAGCGCGCCCCCCGCGCCACCCGTGCCCCCCGCGTCGCCTGACACGCCCGCCGCCGGGGGGCGATTATCCTCCGGGGACCGTGGCAACCTCGAAGTCCAAGCGCCGCTCGCGCAAGCGGCGCAAGCCGGGTGCGGCGCCGCGATCGGTGCCCTCTCAGCGTCGGGAGATCCGCGCTGAGCGCACGGTCGTCGCCGAGCGTCAGCAGCAGCGGGGGCAGAGCATGCTCGGCTCCTACGGGGAACGACCACCCAGCCCGTTCGGGGGGCTGCCGGTCGCCGAGATCGCGATCTTCGCCGGCCTGATCGGCGCGATCGTCGGCGTGGTCGACCTGCCAACGATCAGCCCGGCGCTCGTCGCCGGAATCGTCGTGTGCACGCTCGGGGTCCTCGAGGTGACCGCCCGCGAGCACTTCTCGGGGTATCGCTCGCACGCGACGCTGCTCGCGGCCGTGCCGGCGGTCGCGGTCGGGATCGTCCTGATCGCGACGGTCGGAGGATCGCTGACGCGCGGTCCGCTGCTGCTGGTGGTGGTGCCCCTGTTCGGGGGGCTGTTCTGGCTCCTACGTAAGCGCTTCCGGGCCGCGCGCCAGGCGCGGGTCGTCAGGCCACCCGCTTCCTGAGCGCTCCTCGGCAACCCCAGGAAGGCGCATCGTGAACACCGCCCCGCCGTCCGGGGCGTTGGCGGCGCTCGCCGATCCTCGGTGCTGCTCGGCCACCTGGCGGACGATCGCCAGTCCGAGCCCGCTTCCCTGACGTCCGCGGGCGCTCGCGCCCCGATAGAAGCGGTCGAACACGTAGGGGAGGTCTTCGGGGTCGACGCCGGGGCCGTGATCGCGGACGCGGACGCCCTCGGCGTCGGCGGCCACATCCACCACGCCGTTCGGCGGGGAGTGGCGCGCGGCGTTGTCGAGCAGGTTGTTGACCGCACGCTCGAGCCGGTCCGGAACACCCTCGAGCAGCACCGGCTCGAGCGAGGACTGGAAACGCACCCCCGGGAAATTGCGGCGTGCCCGCTCGAGCGACCCTTCGATCACGTGGTCGAGGCGGATCTCCTCGACCTCGCCGGGAGGAAGGTCGCCGCGGGCCAGGTCGATCAGGTCACCGATCAGCGCGCTCAGCTCCTCGGTCTGCTCGACCACGTCCTTGAGCATCCGGTGCTTCTCGTCCTCGCTCAGCCCGCGATCGGCGAGCAGCAGCTCGATGTTCGTGCGCAGGCTGGTGACGGGGGTGCGCAGCTCGTGCGAGGCGTCGGCGACCAGCTGGCGCTGGGCCCGCACGGACTCGTCGAGCGCGTCACGCGACCCCTCGAGCCGCTCGAGCATCGTGTTGAAGCGGGTTGCGAGCTGACCGACCTCGTCGTCGGCGCGCACGTGGATCCGGCTGGCGAGGTCCTCGGTCTCGCCGATGTGCTGCGCGGTGTCGGCGACCTCGGCGAGCGGCGCCAGCACGCGGCGCGCCGCGAGCCTGCCGAGCACGAGCGCGAGCGCGACTCCACCGACGATCAGGAGGGCCAGGATCAGGCGCAGGTGGTCCAGGACGGTGTCGGTCGAGTTCAGGGGGCGCGCGAGCTGGACGGCCACCGGCTGGCCCCGGAACGAGAACGGGGTGGCGATCGTGAGCTCGCGGAGGTCGCTGCCGCCGACGTGGACGTCCGTCATGTACGACCGCATCTGGCCGTTGGCGACCGAGATGACATGAGCGTCAACCGGCAGCGAGAGGTCCCCCTGGCGGTGGTATCTCGTGCCGTCGGCGAGCACCACCTGCATGTACGGCGCGGGTCCTCCGGCGCTCGCGGGAATCCCGGGAAACGGCGCCTCGAGCCCGGCGCCGCGCTCGACCGCGGTCGCCTGTGCGCGCAGCGAGTCGTCGATCTGCCCTCGCAGCTGTGCGCGGACCACGAAGTACGCCACGCAGGAGGCCAGCACGATCGCGATCCCGACCGCGGCGGCCGCGACCAGTCCGACTCTACGTCGAAGCGGCACTGTGCTCCCTCAATCGCGCAGGATGTACCCGACGCCGCGAACCGTGTGGACGAGGCGCGGCTCGCCGGCCGCCTCGGTCTTGCGGCGCAGGTAGCCGATGTACACGCCCAGTGCGTTCGAGGTCGGACCGAAGTCGTATCCCCACACGTGCTCGAAGATCTGCGAGCGGGTGAGCACCTGCCGGGGGTGCCGTAGAAACAGCTCCAGCAGCAGGAACTCCGTCTTGGTCAGCTCGATCACCCGCTCGCCGCGTCTCACCTCGTGCGCGACCGGATCGAGCACGAGGTCCTCGAAACGCACCGCTTCGCCGTCGGTTCCGTCGCCGACTCGGCGCAGGAGTGCCCGCAGCCGCGCCTGGAGCTCCTTGAGGGCGAACGGCTTGACCAGGTAGTCGTCGGCGCCGACGTCGAGTCCCGTGACGCGGTCGTCGATCGCGTCCCGGGCGGTCAGCATCAGGATCGGTGTGCGATCGCCTGCCTTGCGCATCCGCCGCGCGACCTCGAGCCCGTCGATGCGCGGCATCGCGATGTCGAGTACGACGGCGTCGGCGGGGGAGGCGGCGAGCGAGTCGAGCGCCTCCTGGCCGTCGGCGGCGAGCTCGACCTCGTAGTCGTCGAGCTTCAGCGCGCGTTCGAGCGCCCGCCGCACAGCGGGCTCGTCGTCTACAACCAGAACGCGCGCCATCGCATGGAATGATCGCAATTGCACGTAAAAGTTTGAGAAGAGCCCATGCGAGTAGGGTGAGCGCCCAGATGAGCGACAGGTTGACGCTGCTCGTATGCCACATCGATGACGGCGGTCCGCCGCCGCATGCGTGCAAGCGCGCCCAGCGCGCGCTGCGAGCAGAAGGTCACGATTTCGACAAGGTGATCGCCGCCAGGGGGATCCCATTCGGCCTGTTCACAACCGGTCGCAGGCCGGAGCTCAAGCAGCTCAGTGGCCAGGAGAAGCTGCCGGTCCTGCAGCTGCCTGACGGCTCGACGATCAACGGCAGCGCGAAGATCATCGCCTGGGCTCGCAGCAACGCGCCGGAGGCCAGCGCCTAGCCGTCGCCGCTCGACGGGGCCGCACCGCGGCAGCTTCGGCGATCATCAGCGGCTGTGCCTCGCGCCAAGAAGCTGCCCCAGGAGCCGCTCAATCGCTACCGCGCCAAGCGCGACTTCGAGGCCAGTCCGGAGCCGCGGGGACGGAAGTCACGCGGCGGCTCGGGCGGGGAGCCTCGGTTCGTCGTCCAGCAACATCACGCCACCCGCCTGCACTGGGACCTGCGCCTCGAGCACGACGGTGCGCTGGCCTCGTGGGCGGTGCCGAACGGGATCCCGCAGGACCCGGCGGAGAACCGCCTGGCGGTCAGGACCGAGGACCATCCGCTGGAGTACCTCGAGTTCCACGGGGAGATCCCCAAGGGCGAGTACGGGGCCGGCACGATGACGATCTGGGACACCGGGACCTACGAGCCGCACAAGTGGGAGGACAAGAAGGTCGAGGTGACCTTCCACGGCGAGCGGCTCCACGGCCGCTACGGACTGTTCCCGATCGGCCGCGACGAAGCGTCGAAGAGCGACTGGATGATCCACCGGATGGACCCGCCCGAGGACCCCGGCAGGGTCCCGATGCCCGAGCGGATCGTGCCGATGATGGCCCGCGCCTCGGCCCGCCTCCCGCGCGACGAGGACCGCTGGTCGTTCGAGATCAAGTGGGACGGAGTGCGCGCGATCGCCTACGCGCAGCCCGGAAGGTTGCGGCTGGAGAGCCGCAACCTCAACGAGGTCACCGGCTCCTACCCGGAGGTGCGCGGGCTGCTCGAGGACCTCGGGATGCACGAGGCGGTCCTCGACGGGGAGATCGTCACGTTCGACGAGGACGGCCGGCCGAGCTTCGAGCGGCTCCAGCGGCGGATGCACGTCAGCTCGCCCAGCGCTGTCCGCCGGCTCGCGGCGAGCATCCCGGTCGTATACGCGATCTTCGACCTGCTCTACCTCGACGGGCGCTCGCTGATCGAGCTGGCCTACCGCGAGCGCCGGGCGCGGCTGGAGGAGCTGGAGCTGGGTGGCCGCGCCTGGCGCGTTCCCGCCGCGCACACGGGCGGGGGCGAGCGTCTGCTCGAGGCCACTGAGGCTCAGGGGCTCGAGGGAGTCGTGGCCAAGCGCCTCGACTCCCGTTACGAACCGGGCCGGCGCTCGGGCGCCTGGCTGAAGGTCAAGAACACGCTCCGGCAGGAGCTGGTGATCGGCGGCTGGGTGCCCGGGGAAGGCCGCCGTTCGAAGCGGATCGGCGCGCTGCTGATGGGCTACTACGCCGACGGGGCGTTCACGTACGCGGGGCGGGTGGGGACCGGCTTCACCGAGACCACGCTCGACGAGCTGAGCGCGAAGCTCGAACCGTTGCGCCGCAAGGGCTCTCCGTTCACCGGCGCTGTGCGGTTTCCGCGGGGAACGGTGTTCGTCGAGCCGCGACTCGTGGCCGAGGTCGAGTTCCGCGAGTGGACGAGCGAGGGGGTGATGCGCGCGCCGTCTTTCAAGGGGCTACGTGATGACAAGACGCCCGCCCGAGTGGTGTTGGAGAGGCTCGAGGACGGAGGAGGTGAGGCGCCCGGATCGGTGTCCCCCGAGGCGCTGTTCGACGAGGTGGAGCGGCTCCCGGACGGCGCGCTGGCCGTGGTGGTGGAGGGACGGCGGCTGAAGCTCTCGAACTGGGACAAGGTCCTGTACCCGCAAGCAGGGTTCACCAAGGGCGAGTTGATCTCCTACTACGCGCAGATCGCGCCGGTCGTGCTCACGCACCTGCGCGACCGCCCGCTGACGCTCAAGCGCTACCCCAACGGCGTCGAGGCCAAGTACTTCTACGAGAAGCAGTCTCCCTCCCACCGCCCGGAGTGGGTGCAGACGGCGCGCGTGGGCGACGTCGAGTACACGCTCGCGCAGGACCGGCCCACACTGGTATGGCTGGCCAACCTGGCCGACATCGAGCTGCACACATCGCTGGCGTTCGCCCAGGCTCCGGAGCGGCCCACGATGCTCGTGTTCGATCTCGATCCAGGCGCGCCGGCGGGGATCGTCGAATGCTGCGAGGTCGCACGCGTGCTCCACGGGCTGTTCGACCAGCTCGGGCTCAAGAGCTTCGCCAAGACCTCGGGCTCGAAGGGGCTCCAGGTGTATGTGCCGCTCAATGTGCCCGCCGGCTACGAGCAGACGAAGCCGTTCGCGCGGCGGATCGCCGAGCTGCTCGAGCAGCGGATGCCCGAGCTGGTCGTCTCACGGATGACCAAGCGGCTGCGGCCGGGGCGGGTGCTCGTCGACTGGAGCCAGAACGACGCGCACAAGACGACGGTCACGGTCTACTCCGTGCGCGCGCGCGAGCGTCCCACCGCGTCCACACCGGTCACCTGGGAGGAGGTGGCTCGCTGTCTGGAGGAACGCGACGAGCGGGTGCTGACGTTCGTGGTTGACGACGTGCTGCGGCGCGCGGCCGATCTGGGCGACCTGTTCGCGCCCGTGGCCAGCCTGCGCCAGGAGCTGCCCGCGCTCGGCTGAGCGCGTAAGCTATGCGCGCTTCCGAGCGCACCTTGGCATTGGACCCGATCACGCTGCGAAACCGACTGCTGGTCGCCACTGCCATGTGGAAGGAGACCACTGGCGAGGCGCTTCCGCGTCTGGACCCGGGCGATCCGGCGGATCAGCTGCAGAGCTTCGAGCTGAAGCTCGTGGACCGGCTGTGGGAGGGCGCGACCGCCGACACCGCGCGTGACGTCGCGGACCGCACGTGGGACCTCGTCCACGATCGCGCCGACGACGATCCGGTCAAGCTACGGGTCGTCGCGTGTCACGAGGCGCTGGCGCGGATGACAAAGCTCGGGGACTGAGCGCGGCCGCAAGGCGCGTCTGCGCGCGCTCAGAACATCACTGCTCCAGTCGCATCCTGAAGGCGTGCGATCCCTCGACGCTCGCGCCCGCCGCCCACGCCTGGTCCGCCAGCCACCGATCCGAGGTCACGACGCGCACGGCGGCCGGGTCGGGGGCGGCCCGCAGCAGCCGGACGATCTCGTCGTCGGCGGCGTTGGCCTTGGGCCTGGGAGCGTGTAGGACATCGATCACGCTCGAGCGGATCGGTGGCGAGGGCTTGCGCTCGAACACCACCGCAGCCTCCTCGCCCTCGGCGGCGGCCCACCGCTCGAGCAGGTCGACCAGGCGCAGCATCGCCGCGTCGCGGTCCTTCCACCAGCCGTCGGGCCGTGTCCCGATCAGGTTCATACCGTCGATCAGCCAGCGCACCGCACGAGCCTATTCGTCGCCGGCGGGCGGCCGGCGCGTGCGCTTGCGCTCGGACTGGCGCCGCTTGCGATCGAGCCGGCGCCGCACCGACGCCTGCGTCGGCCGCGTGGCGTGCCTGGGCCGCGGCGTCGCCAGTGCGCCCATGAGGCGGCGCTGGAGGCGCTGGAGCGCCAGCTCGCGGTTGCGCGACTGGCTGCGCGCGTCCTGCGCGACGGCCACCACCCGAGGGCCCAGACGCGAGATCACGCGCTGCTTCTGCTCATCGGTCAGGGCGGACGATGCGGCGACGTCGAACACCGCCTCGACCCGCGAGGCGGTCACGTTGGCGTGCTGCCCGCCGGGCCCGGACGAGCGCGACGCGCGCACCAAGACCTCCCTGAGCGGGAGCTCGCCGTGGCGTCCGAGGGGCATCGGGTCTTGCATCGACGTTCCAGACTGTCGCAAAATCCCCGCGAACACTGGCCGGAGAGGGCATTTCGTCGGATCACCGTGCTACGGTGCCGCGCTACAGGTCGTCGGAGAAAATCTCCGCCGAAGACAGTCATGTGCAGGCCACGGGGTAGGCGTCAGTCCTCCGCGGTAGCAGCACGTCACGCCAAGGAGGAAATGGCTTCATGCCTACAGGTGTCGTCAAGTGGTTCAACGACGAGAAGGGTTTCGGGTTCATCGCGTCCGACGAGGGTGGCCGAGACCTGTTCGTCCATCACTCGAGCATCAACGCGGACGGGTATCGCTCGCTTGCGGAGGGCAGCCGGGTCTCCTATGAGGAGGAAGAGGGTCCCAAGGGGCCGAAGGCCATCAACGTCTCGAAGCTGTAGAGGGGGGAAGGCTGTAGGGGGCGCCATCGCGACGGGAAACCCGGGCGCTGGCCGGTTCCGGCGAGCGTCCGGTGTCACCCGCGTACACTTCGTAAGCGGGTTGAGCGCACCAACAGCCTGGAAGGCATGACCAAGGCAATCGAAGAGCGCGAGCGGGTAGTGGTCCGTTTCGCCGGCGATTCCGGAGACGGGATGCAGCTGGCGGGTAGCCGCTTCACCGACGCGACGGCGGTGCTCGGCAACGACCTCGCGACGTTGCCCAACTTCCCTGCCGAGATCCGTGCGCCGGCGGGCACGCTGGCGGGGGTCTCCGCGTTCCAGATCCATTTCGCCTCGCGGGACATCCTGACCCCGGGCGACGCCCCGAACGTGCTGGTGGCGATGAACCCCGCGGCGCTCAAGACCAACCTCCCCGAGCTCGACCGGGGCGCGACGATCATCGTCAACGAGGACGCGTTCTCGAAGCGCAACCTCGAGAAGGCGGGGTACGACTCAAACCCGCTCGAGGACGCGTCGCTCGAGGGCTACCGCGTCCATCGGATCCCGATGACGGCGCTGACCACGCGGGCGGTCGAGGAGGTCGACGGCGCCTCGACCCGTGACGCGGGCCGCGCCAAGAATCTCTTTGCGCTGGGGGTTCTGTCGTGGCTGTACGGCCGCCCGACGGACGTGACCGAGCAGTGGATCGAGCAGAAGTTCAAGGGCACGCCGCCGGTGCAGAAGGCCAACCTCGCGGCGTTCAACGCCGGCTGGTCGTTCGGGGAGACGACCGAGCTGCTCGATGTCCAGTACCGGGTCAAGCCGGTCACGGGCGTCCCCCCGGGGACCTACCGGAACGTCAACGGGACGACCGCGCTCTCGCTCGGCCTGGTCGCGGCGAGCGTCCGCAGCCGCCTCCCGCTGCTGCTCGCGAGCTACCCGATCACCCCGGCCTCGGAGCTGCTTCACGAGCTCTCGCGCCACGCCGAGCTTCGGCGTGCGCACGATCCAGGCCGAGGACGAGATCGCGGCCGCGGGGATGGCGCTCGGCGCGGCGTTCGGCGGCCGGCTCGGCGTCACCGCGACGAGCGGGCCGGGCATGGACCTGAAGGCCGAGACGGTCGGACTGGCGGTCGCACTCGAGCTTCCGATGATCGTGATCGATGTTCAGCGCGCCGGCCCCTCGACCGGGATGCCCACCAAGACCGAGCAGTCCGATCTGCTGATGGCGCTGCACGGGCGCCACGGCGAGTCGCCGCTGCCGGTGATCGCGCCGAGCACTCCCGCGGGCTGCTTCGAGGTCGGCTTCGAGGCTGTCCAGATCGCGATCCGCTACCGCACGCCGGTGATCATCCTCTCGGACTCTTTCCTGGCCTCCTCCTCGGAGCCGTGGCGGATCCCGGAGGTGGCGGACATTCCGACGATCGATCCCGCTTTCGCGACCGAGCCGGGTGACGGCGTGGCGTTCGAGCCCTACTCGCGCGACGATCGGCTCGCGCGGCCGTGGGCGGTCCCCGGCACCCCCGGTCTCCAGCACCGGATCGGCGGGCTCGAGAAGGCCGACCGGACGGGGAACATCTCCTACGACGGCGCCAACCACGAGCGGATGACCGAGCTGCGCGCGGCGAAGATCGCCGGGATCGCCGACGAGCTCCCCGAGCTCGAGGTCGACGGCGAGCCGGGCGCACGGCTGCTGGTGCTGGGATGGGGATCGACCGAGGGCCCGATCCGCGCCGGCGTCCGCCGTGCCCGCGCTCGCGGGCCACAAGGTCGCATCCGCGCACCTGCGCCACCTGAACCCGCTGCCGGCCAACACCGAGGCGGTGCTGCGGTCGTTCGACCGGGTGCTGGTGCCGGAGGTGAACACCGGTCAGCTCGCTCAGGTCCTGCGGGCGAGGTTCCTGGTCGACGTCGAGTCGCTATGCAAGGTCCAGGGCCAGCCGCTGTTCACCGGGGAGATCGAGCGGCAGATCGCGGAGCGCCAGATGAGCGCGACCGAAACGGCCACGGCAACGGCGGCGCCCCGAGGCGCTGACCAAGTCCGACTTCCAGTCCGACCAGGAGACGCGCTGGTGCCCGGGCTGCGGCGATTACGCGGTGCTCGCGGCGGTGCAGCAGTTCATGCCCGAGCTGGGGATCCCGCCCGAGCGGATCGTGTTCATGACCGGCATCGGTTGCGCGGGCGGTTCGCCTACTACATGGACACCTACGGGATGCACGGGATCCACGGCCGCGCGCCCGCGCTCGCGACGGGGCTGGCGGCGACCCGCGAGGACCTCTCGATCTGGGTCGTCACCGGCGACGGCGACGCCCTTTCGATCGGCGGCAACCACCTGATCCACGCGCTGAGGCGAAACGTCCCGGTCAAGATCCTGCTGTTCAACAACCAGATCTACGGGCTGACCAAGGGCCAGGCCTCGCCCACGTCCGAGCTGGGGAAGATCACCAAGTCGACTCCGTTCGGCGTGGCCGACCAGCCGTTCAACCCGGTCGCGCTGGCGCTGGGGGCGGAGGCGACGTTCGTGGCACGGACGATCGACCGAGACCGCCACCACTTGACGGAAGTGCTGCGCGCGGCGGCGCTGCACGAGGGAGCGTCGCTCGTCGAGATCTACCAGAACTGCCCCGTGTTCAACGACGGCGCGTTCTCGGCGCTGACCGAGAAGGACGTCAAGGACACCAACCAGATCCGCCTGCAGGCCGGCCAGCCGATCCGCTTCGGCGCCGAGAACGAGCGCGGAGTGGCCCGGGCGGCCGACGGCGGGCTCGAGATCGTCAAGGTCGCCGATGTGGGTGAGGACGCGCTGATCGTCCACGACCCCGGGCGAACCGACCCGGGACTGGCGTTCTCGCTGGCCAGGCTCGCGGAGGACCCGACCGGCCCGACCCCGATCGGCGTCTTCCGGGACGTTCAGCGGGCCGTTTACGGCCGGACCGCACAGGTCCCGCAGGAGCCCGCCGGCGACGACGAGCTCGCCGAGCTGCTCGTGGCCGGCGATACCTGGACGATCTCCTAGGGCGAGAAGCTCGCTCGGCGGGGTAACTACCCTGGAAGCATGCGCACGCCTGAGATCGAGCTCCAGTGGTGGGAGGGATGCCCGTCCACCGATCGGACGCTCGAGGAGCTGAGAGCGGCACTCGACGAGCTGGGACTGGCGAGCGCGCAGGTGCGCACCAGCGAGATCAAGACCGAAGAGGACGCGCGCCGGCTCGCCTTCGCCGGCTCCCCGACCGTGCTGATCGACGGCGAGGACGCCATCGGCGCGGCCCCGGACGATCCCCGCGGGCTGACCTGTCGCATCTACCGGCGTCGCGACGGCGCGATCTCCCCGATTCCCGATCCAGACGATCTGCGCGAGGCGCTGCGGCGAGCGGCCGAGCGCGAGGAGGTGAGCTGATGGCCCTTGCGATCGGAGACGCTGTCCCGACGTTCGAGCTGCCGGACACCGATGGCCGGAGCTGGTCTGCCGCCGAGGGCGACGGCACGATCGCGACGGTGATCGTGTTCACGTGCAACCACTGTCCCTACGCGCTCGCGTGGCACGACCGGATCCTCGATGCGGCACGGGACTACGCCGGGCGCGGCGTCCGCTTCCTGCAGATCAACTCCAACGACGCCGAGCGCTACCCGCGTGACTCCTACGAGGCGATGCAGCAGCGCCTCGGCGCCGAGGACTGGCCGATGCCCTATCTGCACGACGCAAGCCAGGAGGTGGCCCGGGCGTTCGGCGCGAAGGTCACCCCCGACGTGTTCGTGTTCGACTCGGGCGGGCGGCTGCGCTACCGGGGCGCCCCGGATGACGACTACGAGGAGCCCGGCCAGCGGGCCGCATGGCTGCGGGCGGCACTCGATGCGGTTCTGGCCGGAGAGGACCCGGCCGAGGCGGAGACCACGCCGGTCGGCTGCTCGATCAAGTGGAAGCAGTAGGGCGCGCGGGGCCCGGCGGCTCTGGCGCTCAGCCTGAGTCGGCCACGTAGCCGCCGTCGGGCTCCAGCGGCAGGCCGGCCGCGTCCCACTCGAGCAGGCCGCCGACCATGTTGTGGGCGTCGAAGCCGGCACCCCGGAATGCCTCGGTGGCCATCGCCGAGCGGGCGCCGCTGCGGCAGTAGAACACCACCGTCACCCCCGGCTCGATCGTCTCGGCCTGGTTTGACAGCTGCGCGAGCTCGATGTGGCGATCGCCGGCGATCCGGCCGGCGTCGCGCTCGTGGGTCTGGCGCACGTCAATCAGCTGGATTTCGGCGCTTTGAAGGAGCTCCGCGACCTGTCGCGGGGTGTAGTCCGAGTCCATTTTGCGAGCGTAGCGCGACATAAGTCCGCAGCATCGTGTACTTTGCGGCGCTGGATATAGGCCCAGCCGAATTTCCGGACATCAGGTGTCCGGAAAGCGGGGAACCCATTGGAGCAGAACGCTCCGGGGGCGAATCGCCATAAGTTCATGGCGTAGCGCGATCTCTTTCAGCGCGAGCCCGACAGCTAACCCCGTAGGCGCAAGAAAGAGAAGGGATAGCTGTGTCAAAAGTCGTGCTCCTACGGGCAGCCCGTTGTGCGGTGATCGCCGCCATCGTGGCCACGGTCGGCCTCGCGGGCTCCGCGCTGGCGGCAACCAAGCACCCCACGAGCGGCGGCGCCACGATCCAGGCGAACGCCAGTCACTCCGGTGACTCCAAGCATCTGGGCGATCGCGTCCTGTGGCCCGGAATGTCCGGCCACGACGTGCGTGTCCTGCAGCAGTACCTCAGCTTCGCGGGGTACCAGACGGCGATCACCGGCAACTTCGGGATGAGTACCCGGAACAGTGTGATCGCGTTCGAACGTGCCCACCATATGAGGGCGACCGGCGTGGTCAGCCTTGCCGTCGCGCGCGCGCTGCGAAGCGCGGTGGCGGCGAGCCCTCCCGCACGGGACGGCGCGGATCAACTCCGACGGGACCGCGACGGCGCCCGTCGGGCGCGCCGGCGGCGGTCCAGGCGATGGTCGCGGCCGCCAACCGGATCATCCACACGTCGTACTGCTATGCCGGGGGCCACGGCTCCTGGAACTCGAGCTGTTACGACTGCTCAGGCGCCGTGGGGTATGTGCTCCACGCGCCGGGATGCTGTCCTCGCCCGAGCCCTCGGCCGATGGAGTCCTTCGGCAGCCCGGGTCCGGGCCGCTGGGTGAGCGTCTACGCCGACTCCGGACACGCATTCATCGTGATCGCGGGGCGGGCGTTCGACACCGCGGACTTCGGCGGCCCGAACACCCCGTCCGGCACCGGCCCGCGCTGGCGCTCGAACCCGACCGGCAACCTCGCCGACGGCGGCGCTACGTCGTGCGGCACCCGGCCGGGCTGTAGGCTGCGGCGCCCCGGCCGCTCGCGTCGGATCCGCCCGCGCGCGCGGGGGATTTCGTTTACGATCATGGGGGCATGTCCGCGCTCGCCGAGCTCTACACGATCCCCCAGGAGCACCTCGACTTCCGGGACACGATCCGCCAGATCGCCCGGGAGCGGATCGCGCCGCGGGCAGCCGAGATCGACGAGCGGGCCGAGTACCCGCACGACCTCCGGGCAGCTGCTGGCCGAGCACGACGTGCTCGGGCTCCCGTTCGAGACCGAGTACGGCGGCACCGGCACCGGCACGCTGATGCTCAACATCGCGGTCGAGGAGATCGCCAAGGCGTGCGCTTCGACGGCGCTGATCCTGATGGTCCAGGAGCTCGGGACGCTGCCGATCAAGCTGTTCGGCACCGAGGAGCAGAAGCAGCGCTTCCTGCCGCGGTGCGCGAGCGGCGAATGGTCGCCGGCGTTCGCGCTGTCGGAGCCGATGCGGGTTCGGACCCGGGCGGGATGCGCACGCACGCGGTCAGGGACGGCGACGAGTGGGTGATCGACGGCGCCAAGAACTGGATCACCAACCTGGGGATCGCCGACTTCTACGTGGTGTTCGCGGTCACCGACAGGGAGGCCGGCCATTCGCGCGGGATCACGGCGTTCATCGTCGAGGCCGACCGGCCCGGGTTCAGCGTCGGCAAGCTCGAGCACAAGCTCGGGATCAGGGGCTCGCCGACCGGGCAGCCGGTGTTCGAGGGCGTGCGCGTCCCCGACGAGAACGTCATCGGCGAGCCCGGCGAGGGCTTCGGGGTCGCGATGGCGACGCTCGACCGCTCGCGGCTCGGCGTCGCGGCCCAGGCGCTCGGGATCGCGCAGGGGGCGACCGACTATGCCGCCGCGTACGCCGCGAGCGCCGCCAATTCGGTAAGCCGATCAACTCTTTCCAGGCGATCCAGTTCAAGCTCGCGGACATGGAGACGCAGTGCGCCGCGGGGCGGGAGCTGCTCTATCAGGCGTGCGCGAAGATCGATCGGGGCGACGCCGACATCGGCAAGTTCTCGGCGATGGCAAAGCTGTTCTGCTCCGATGTGGCGATGCGGGTCACCGTCGAGGCCGTGCAGGTGCTGGGCGGCTACGGCTACGTCAAGGAGTACCCGGTGGAGCGGATGATGCGCGACGCCAAGATCACCCAGATCTACGAGGGCACGAACGAGATCCAGCGACTCGTGATCGCCCGCACCATGCGGTAGCGACGATGGAATCGCAGCCGCCAACCCCCCGCCGAGTCGTGTTCTCGGCGCTGGCGGCGCTCACGATCGGGCTGGGCGCCGTGAGCCTGATCGCCGGTTTCAGCGATTCGTTCGCGATCCGGCTGCTCCAGGGGCTCGCCGTGTTCGGCGCCGGCGCGGTGATCCTCGGCGGCGCGGTGGTGTTCGCGATGGTCCGTCTTGCGGGATGGCGCGACCCCGAGTCAGAGGCCGACTTCGACGCGCTGGTGGAGCGGGCCGAGCGGCTGGCTGCCGCCGGCAGCTGGGGCGACAGCGAGGACTACGAGTCCGATGACGACGAAGAGGACGACGGGCTGTTCGACCCCTACAGCGAGGAGGACTTCAAGGCGCTCGTCCGGGCGGCGATCGACGACCTCCCGCTCGACTTCCATCGCGCGCTCGAGCATGTCGCGGTCGTGGTCGACGACGGCGGTCGCCGGCAGCGCGCCTACGGCCTGTACCAGGGGGACACCGTCGCGCGGGACTACTTCCACGACCGGATCGTGATCTTCCGCGACACGCTGCTGCGCGACTTCGGCCACGACCCGGAGCTGCTCAAGGCGCAGGTGACGCGCACCGTCCGCCACGAGCTCGCCCATCACCTCGGGTGGGACGAGAACGGCGTTCGGGGGCTCGGGCTCTAGCATCCGCCGCTGCCACCGAAGCTGAACAGGAGTCTCAGATGCCAGAAGCAGTGATCGTCGACGCCATCCGCACCCCGATCGGGCGTGCGATGAAGGGGTCGCTCAAGACCGTCCGCGCCGACGAGCTCGCCGCGCTCCCGATCCGCACGCTCGTGGAGCGCAACCCGGAGGTCAACTTCTCAGACACCGTCGACGTGATGATGGGCTCCGCTTCCGGCATCGGCGAGCAGGGCTACAACGTCGGGCGCAACGCGTTGCTGCTGGCAGGCATCGACCACCACGTCCCCGGGTGCACCGTCAACCGCTTCTGCGCCTCCTCGCTCCAGACGATCCGGATGGCGTTTCACGCGATCAAGGCCGGCGAGGGCGACCAGTACATCGCCTCCGGCGTCGAGGCCGTCTCCCGTGCCGGCCTCGGGGCCGGGATGCCGGACGAGGCCAAGCACCCGACGCTGAACGGCTCCGAGGGCTCGCTGTTCGACGTGTACATCCCGATGGGGCTCACAGCCGAGAACGTCGCCGACCGCTGCCACGTTACCCGCGAGCAGCAGGACGAGTGGGCGGTGATCTCGCAGAACCGTGCGGTGGAGGCCCGCGACTCCGGCCATTTCGACCGCGAGATCGTGCCGGTGCCCGTGCCCGCCCACAAGGACGTCGACAAGGAGGGCGACGAGATCGACGTCCCGGAGACGGTCGTGTCAAAGGACGACGGCCCCCGCCCGGGGACCACGCTGGAGGTCCTCTCGCAGCTGAAGCCGGTATTCAAGCCTGACGGCACGGTCACGGCCGGGAATTCGTGCCCGCTCAACGACGGCGCCGCGGCGGTGCTGGTCATGTCGGCCGAGAAGGCCGAGCAGTTGGGCGTCAAGCCCAAGGCGCGGATCATCGCCTCGACCGTCGCCGCGATCCGTCCGGAGATCATGGGCCTGGGCCCGATCCCGGCGATCCAGGCGCTGCTCAAGGCGACCGGGATGTCGATCGACGACATCGACATCGTCGAGATCAACGAGGCGTTCGCGGCACAGATCGTGCCCTGCAAGGAGGACCTCGGGATCCCCGAGGAGAAGCTCAATCCGTTCGGGGGAGCGATCGCGCTGGGCCATCCCTTCGGGATGACCGGCGCGCGGATCATGACCACGCTGCTCAACGGGCTGGCCGCGACGGACGGGACCTACGGGATCGAGTCGATGTGCGTCGCCGGCGGGATGGGTCAGGCGATGCTGGTCGAGCGGCTCAACTGAATCACGTCTTCGACCGTGTGCCGGCCCCCGGGCTGGTGCTGGTCGGGATCGCCTCCGTTCAGGTGGGGGCGGCACTGGCTACGAAGCTGTTCGTGCACCTCGGTCCGGCCGGGACGGTGCTGGTGCGGGTGCTGTTCGCAGCCGTCGTGCTGTGGGCGATCTGGCGGCCGCGGCCGCGAGCCCACAGCGCCGGTGAGCTCCGGCTGGCAGTCCTGTTCGGGCTGTCGCTCGCGCTCATGAACCTGAGCTTCTACGAGGCGCTCGCCCGCATCCACCTGGGGGTCGCGGTGACGCTCGAGTTCGTCGGACCACTGGGGATTGCGCTCGCCGGATCGCGAAGCCGGCTGGACGTCGTCTGGGCGCTGCTTGCCGGCGCCGGGGTCGCGCTGCTCGGCGGCTTCGGGGGTGCGAACGCGACGGGGGTGCTGCTCGCGCTGACCGCCGGTGGCTGCTGGGCCGCGTACATCCTCCTGAACGCGCGCGTCGGGCGCGCCTTCAGCGGCGGCGACGGGCTGGCGATCGCGATGGCGATCGCGACACTGCCGCTGCTTCCAATCGGCCTCGTGGACGCCGGTGGCCGCCTCCTGAGCGCGTCGCTGCTGGCCGCCGGACTCGGCGTCGCGCTGCTGAGCTCGGTGATCCCGTACTCGCTGGAGCTCGAGGCGCTGCGAAGAATCCGCCCGCAGTCGTTCGGCGTACTGATGAGTCTGGAGCCGGCAATGGCGGCGCTCGCAGGACTCGTCGTGATCGGCCAGAGCCTGAGCGCGCTGGACCTGGCCGGGATCGCCCTGGTGGTCACGGCGAGCGCCGGCGCGACGCTCGGCACGCGCGGTCCCGCACCGGTCGATGCCTGAGCCGCCGGCCGCAGCGGCCGCGCGCTCCGTTGGGATTCGCGCCGTGTTATACAGGCCTGAACGACCTGTGAACGGATCCCAGAAGGGGGCGATGTGGCGGCGCGAATCGTGAAGGTGACAGGCGCTGGCTTGCTCGCTGCGGTGGCTCTGGCGGCGGTATTGATCTCGAGCGCGGGGAGCCGCGCGCCCCGCGACGCCCGCCGCCGACTGCCAGCCATTCGCGCAGACTCCCTGCCTGCTTCCGTTCCCCGAACAACCTGTTCACCAGGCCGGATCGCTCGTCGGCCACCGGACTGCGAGTACAGCTGCCGGCGAACGCGATGCCGATGAACTCGAGCGGGCAGCGGATCGGCGTCGCCGACTACGACCGCAACGACGGGTTCAGCCCCGGCAGTGCGATGGTCCTCCACGTGCCCGGGCTCGACAACGCGAATGCGTTCAGGCGGACCGGCTCGGTGGGCCTGCTGAACATGAAGCAGGCGTTCGCGAAGAACCAGCCGATCGTCGTGATCGACGAGGCGACCGGCCAGCGCCAGCTGATCTACACCCAGCTCGACGCCAACGCGACCACGCCACAGACGACGAACCTGATGATCGTCCCCGGCCAGGAGCTCGCCGAGGGTCACACGTTCGTGGTCGCGCTGCGAAACCTCCGGAACGCCGGCGGGCGCGTGATCGCGGCGCCGACCTGGTTCGCGAAGCTGCGCGACAACCACCCGCTGCCCGCCAACGAGCGCTCGCAGCGCGGCCGCTACGCCCACATCTTCCAGGTGCTCAAGACGGCGGGGATCAAGCGCGGGCAGCTGTACGAGGCCTGGGACTTCACGGTCGCCTCGACCACGAACCTGACCTCGCGGCTGCTGTCGATCCGCAACAACGCGTTCGCCCAGCTCGGTGATCGCAACCTCGCGGACGGCAAGGTGCAGGGGCGCGCGCCCGGCTACGCGGTCACGAGCAACACCACCCTGACGCCACAGCTTCGCGACGTGCAGGGGACCTTCCAGGTGCCGTGCTACCTGCTGACCTGCGGTGCGACCGCCACCACCGGGTTCCACTACAGCTCCAGCAAGCCGGACGCGCTCCCGACGCAGATTCCCGGCAACGTCGCGACGGCACAGTTCGAGTGCATCGTTCCGAGCACCGCGACCGCTGCACGGCGGTCGCGGATCTCGCTCTACGGCCACGGCCTGCTCGGCTCGCGCGACGAGGTCACCGACAGCTGGGTCCAGGCGCTGGCGACCAACCACAACATGACCATCTGCGCGACCGACTGGTGGGGACTCGCCTCGGGCGACACGCCCCTGGCCGGCCGGGCCGTGGCGAACCTCAACCTGTTCCCGGTGGTGGTCGACCGCCTCCAGCAGGGCGTCCTCAACACCCTGTACCTGGGTCGGCTGATGCTCAACCCGCAGGGGTTCGCCAGGAACCCCGCATTCCAGCTCGCTGGGGTGCCGGTGATCGACACCTCGCACCTGTACTACGACGGCAACAGCCAGGGCGGGATCGAAGGCGGGCTGACGACCGCGGTCGCTCCCGACTTCCGGCGGGCGGTGCTCGGGGTGACCGGGATCGACTACGGCAACATGCTGATCCAGCGGAGCACCGACTTCTCCACGTTCAAGACGATCCTCGACGGCAGCTACCCGGATCAGTCGCTGTACCCGGTGATCACCGACCTGATCCAGCAGCTGTGGGACCGCGGCGACCCGGACGGGTACGCCCCGCAGATGACATCGCATCCGCTGCCCGGCACGCCATCGCACGTGGTCCTGATGCAGAACGCATATGGGGACTTCCAGGTGAGCATGTACGCCGGCGCCGCCGAGGCCCGGACGATCGGGGCGAGCGCGTACGCACCGGCGCTCGATCCGGTGCGCAGCCGCGATCGCAACCTCCTCTACGGCATCCCGACGATCAGTCGCTATCCGTTCGGCGGGTCGGCGATCGAGATCTGGGACAGCGGCGCCGGACGCGTGCAGCCGCCACCGTTGGGGAACGTCCCGCCCGTGGCGGGACCGCACAACATCGACCCCCACGAGGATCCGCGTAAGACGCCGGCCGCGCAGTCGCAGATCTCGAGCTTCCTGGAGCCCGCGGGCGCGGTTGTGAACGTGTGCGGCGGCAAGCCGTGCCACACGTCGGTGTACACGCCCTGAGCCAGCGCCCATGGCCGTTGCTTCGGCGTAGGGAGCCGGGCTACTTCGGCGCCATCCGCAGCGCGCCGTCGAGGCGGATCGTCTCGCCGTTGAGCATCTCGTTCTCGACGATCTGAACGGCGAGCTGGGCGTATTCCTCTGGGCGGCCGAGCCGCGGTGGGAACGGGATCGTCGATGCGAGCGCCTGGCGGTTCTCCTCCGGGAGGCCGGCCAGCAGCGGAGTGTCGAACAGCCCGGGCGCGATTGTGCAGACCCTGATCCCACTCCGGGCGAGGTCGCGGGCGGCCGGGAGCGTCATCCCGACGATCCCGCCCTTGGAGGCGGAGTAGGAGATCTGCCCGATCTGCCCGTCGAAGGCGGCGATCGACGCGGTGTTGATGCACACGCCACGCTCGCCGGAGGCGGCCGGCTCGGTCTCGAGCATCGCGGCCGACGCGAGCCGCAGGACGTTGAAGGTGCCGATCAGGTTGACGCGGATCACCGTCTCGAATGGCTGTAGCTGGTGGGGTCCGCGGTTGCTCGCGACGCGCTCGGCCCAGCCGATTCCGGCGCAGCAGACGCTGATTCGCAGTCCCCCGGCCAGCGCGGCCGCGGCGGTGACGGCCTCCTGGACCTGGTCTGGCTCGGTCACGTCCGCGCGGATGAACCGCGCGCCCAACTCGTCCGCCAGCGCCGCGCCTTTCTCCTCGTTGAGGTCCGCGATCACGACCTCGGCACCGCCCGCGTGCAGGCGGCGGACCGTCGCCTCGCCGAGTCCCGACGCGCCCCCTGCGACCAGGGCGCCTTGGCCTTCGATCTGCATGGGCGCGAACCCTACCGGCGCGCGACCGGCGACGGCTGCCTACGGCCGCCCGGCCGCAGATGGCGCCCTACGGGCGCCTGGCCAGCGACAGCGCGAACAGCCCGTCGGGATCGGTGAACCAGTGCTCGAGCGCCAGGCCGGCGGCGTGGAGGTCCGACTCCAGCCGGTCGCGGGTGAACTTGGCGCTGATCTCGGTGCGCAGCTCCTCGCCGGCATCGAACTGGACACTCAGCCCGAGGCCGGCGATCTCAACCGTCTGCGCTCGCTGCGCGCGCAGGCGCATCTCGATCCACTCGTGCTTGCGGTCGAAGAACGCGACGTGGTCGAAGGCCTCCGGCGAAAAGTCGGCGTCGAGCTCGCGATTGATCACGTGCAGAACGTTGCGGTTGAACTCGGCGGTGACCCCCTCGGAGTCGTCGTAGGCGGCCTCGATCAGCGACGGGTCCTTGACCAGGTCGGTACCGAGCAGCAGCCGGTCCTCCGGAGCCAGGAGCCGGCCGATCTCCCGCAGCAGGCGGCGCCGGCTCCCTGGGGGGAAGTTGCCGATCGTTCCACCGAGCAGTGCCACGATCCGCGGCCCGGGGTCACTGGCGGGCACGCTCGCGAGGTGCCGCTGGAAGTCGCCGATCACGCCGTCGACCTGGAGGCCCTCATACTCGGAGACGAGCTGCTCGGCCGCCTGCTGGAGCGCCTGCTCGGAGACGTCGAGGGGCACGTAGCGATGCAGCGTGCCCGCCTCCGCCATCGCGTCGAGCAGAATCCGCGCCTTGTCGGCCGATCCCGATCCCAGCTCGACGAGCTCGGTGGCGCCGGTGAGCTCGACGATCTCCTCCGCACGCTGCTCGAGGATGTGGCGCTCGGTTCGGGTCGGGTAGTACTCCGGGAGCTCGCAGATCCGCTCGAACAGCTCCGATCCGCGCGCGTCGTAGAAGTGCTTGGGCGGGAGCTCCTTGAACGGCCGCGTCAGCCCGTCGAGGACGTCGTCGGCGAGGACGCGCTCATCAGCGTCCGAGACGCAGGACAGGATGCTGATGTCACCGCTGTCGAGGACGGGCTTCATCGGTGCCCTCCAGGCCGGGTGGGTCCGCTCACGCGTCCCTCGCGATCCGGATCCCCGCGAATATCTGCCGGCGCTGCGGATGATCCCAGTTGCGGAAGGTCGGGTTCGCGACCCGCGCACGCGTCGCCCACGAGCCGCCTCTCAACACCCGGTAGCCATCCTGGAAGAACGGCTCGGAGTACTCGCGGTACGGGTGGGCTGCGAACCCCTCGTAGCGATCGAAAACCGAATCCGTCCACTCCCAGACGTCGCCGATCATCCCGGTGGCGCCGCACGGAGAGGCGCCGGCCGGATAGGCGCCGGCCTCGGCGGCCCCGCATCCGAACTGGTCGACGTTGGCATGGACGCCGGGGACCGGGTGTTCGTTCCCCCAGGGATATCGATGAGCCACGCCGCGGTCCTGGTCCCAGGTCGCCGCCTTCTCCCACTCGAACTCGGTGGGAAGGCGGGCGTCGTGCGCGCGAGCGAAGGCGTCGGCCTCGAACCAGGACACGTGGACGACGGGTTGATGGGGGTCGAGTGGCTCGAGCCTGCCGAGGCGCCACTCGGCTCCGTTGTCCGCCGTCCACCCTCCAGGTCGAGTGATGTCGTACTGCTCCTTCCACGACCAGCCCTCGTCCGACCACCATTCCCGGCGCTGATAGCCGCCGCCTTCGGCGAAGCGCAGGTAGGTGGCGTTGGTGATCGGCGTGGACCCGATCATGTATCCGCGCACGTCGGTGCGGTGGCGGGGGCGCTCGTTGTCGTAGGCGAACCCGTCCGCGGACGCGCCGACCAGACACTCGCCGGCCGGGATCTCGATCATCTCGAGGCCGGTCATCCGCCGATCGGGAGCCGGGGGGAGCGACGCGCGGCCCGCGGGCTCGTAATCGGTCAGGCGCGCGAGCTGAAGGGTCTGGAGCATCGTCTCGTTGTGCTGGTGCTCGTGACGCACGACGAGCTCGTGGAGCGTCCCGTCCCCGATTCCGCGCCGCTCGACGATCTCGAGCACGCACGCGCGCACCGATTCCATGTACTCGCGTGCGCCGTCGGGGCCGAGGAACGGCAACTCGCCCCGGCCCGCCCGCGGCGTCTCCATCGCGTCGTAGACCTCGGCGAGGTCGGTGCGAAGCATCGGCCGTCCGCCGTAGCGGTGGACCAGCCACAGGTCCTCGAACGCCGCGATGTGCCCCAGGTCCCAGACAAGCGGGCTCATCAGCGGCGAGTGCACACGCTCGAGGTTCTCATCGGACACCGACTCCACGAGCGCAAGGGTCCGCTCGCGCGCCTCGCCGAGCGCCGCTACGGCATCGGCTGCGTCAGCCGCGGGCCCGGCTTCCCGGACTGCGCTCGAACTCGCCATCCACCCATTCTTTCATCCCGGCGCTCTGGGCAAACCGAAATGCGGTGAACGGCGCGCGCTACCGCAGCCGATATCGCATGTACAGCGCGCCCTCGTGCTCGAGCGCCCAGACCACCTCCATCGGCTGGAGCTCCTTCAGCTCGGGGCCGCTCGGATCGTCGGCGAGGTGCCCCCGCCGACGAGCTTCGGCGCAATCGTCAGGAACAGCTCGTCGACGAGCCGCTCCTGCAGGAGCGCGCCGAACACCGTCGGGCCGCCCTCGCACAGCAGCGAGGCGACGCCGAAATCCGAGCGCAGCCGCCCGAGCACGGTCGTCAGCGTGAGCTCAGCGGGATCCAGCTGGACCAGCTCGACCTGCGCCTTGCATTCCCCGAGGTCCACCGGCACTGATGAAAACAGGACGATCTGCGACTCGGGCGAGGTGAACAGGGGGATGTCCGAGGGCACTTCGCCGCTACGCGTCACCACGCAGGCGAGCGGCTCGGGGCTCCTGCCGGCCTGCTCGCGCCGCCGGCGACCCTCGGGGTCGCGCACCAGCGGCCCGTAGCGCTCTGCGCGCAACGTCCCGGTCCCGGCGAAAACGGCATCCACCTGCTCGCGCAGCCCGTGGAACAGGTCCCGGTCAGCCGGGTCGCCGAGGGCGCCCGAGCGGCCGTGGAAGGCCGCGCGGCCATCGGCGCTCGAGATGAAGTTGGCCACCGTGTACGGCCGGTCCTCGCCGGCGAGCGCGCGGAGATCCGCGGACGCCACCAGCGCGGCGACTTCGACCGCGGCGGGCTCTGGAAGAAGCTGGCGAAACTCCACCGGGCGGCCGAACCTAGCAGTTGGGCCTTCCTCCAGATCTGACGCTGGGAGCGCTGAAAGTGGCTAGGCTGGCCGCCGGATGGATCTGAAGGCGCTGAATCGAGGAGAGATCATCGCGACCTGCGGGGGGATCCTGCTCGGGATCTCCGTGTTCCTGGCCTGGTATTCGCTCGGCAACGGGTTCGCGCACCTGAACAGCTGCCGCGGCCCGAACACATCGTGCAGCGGCTGGGACGGGCTGTCAGCGTTCCGCTACCTGTTCCTGCTGGCGGCGGCCGCACCGGTGATTCTCGCGTGGGTGATCGCCCGCGGCCACGCGCTGGCGTGGCCGCGCGGGGAGATGACCGCCGTGGTCGCGGTGATCGCGATCATCCTGATCGTGTTCCGAGGCATCATCGACAAACCCGGCTCGCCGCCACAGGAGATCAGCGTCGACTTCGGCTGGTGGGTCGCGCTCGTGGGCGGCGCGCTGATCCTGGCGGGCGCCGTGTGGCGATCGCAGGAGCAGGCCCCGCGGCGCAAGCCTCCAGGGGTTCTGTGAGCACTCCTGAGGCGAGCGCACAGGCGGTCAGCGTCCGCCCCGACCGGAACCTGGCCCTGGAGCTCGTCCGCGTCACGGAGGCCGCCGCGCTGGCCTCCGCGCGGATGGTCGGCCGGGGCGACAAGGAGGGCGCCGACCAGGCGGCGGTCGACGCGATGCGCACCGTGCTCGACACCGTCTCCATGGACGGAGTGGTGGTGATCGGGGAGGGCGAGAAGGACGAGGCGCCGATGCTCTACAACGGCGAGCAGATCGGGGACGGCACCCCGCCGCAGGTCGACATCGCGGTCGACCCGCTCGAGGGCACCCGGCTCACGGCGCTGGGGATGCCGAATGCGATAGCCGTGATCGCGCTGGCCGAGCGGGGGGCGATGTTCGACCCGGGCCCGATCGTCTACATGGAGAAGATCGCGGGCGGCCCGGAGATCGCCGACCTGCTGGATCTCGACCGGCCACTTCCGGAGACGCTCAGGCTCGTTGCCCAGCGCAAGGGGGTCGACATCCGCGACGTGATGGTCGTGATGCTCGACCGCGAACGCCACCACGAGGCGATGCGGGAGGTTCGCGAGGCCGGCGCGAGGGTGAGGCTGATCACCGACGGCGACGTCGCCGCGGCAATGCTCGCGGTCAGCGAGAACACGCCTGTCGACCTGCTGTGGGGAATCGGCGGCACGCCCGAGGGCGTGATCTCCGCCTCGGCGATCAAGTGCATCGGCGGGCGGCAGCTCGGACGGCTGTGGCCGCGCGACGACCAGGAGCGAGCGGCGGCCGTCGAGCAGGGATACGACCTTCAGCGCGTGCTGACCGCCGACGACCTCGTCAAGGGCGACGACGTGTTCTTCTCGGCGACCGGCGTCACCGACGGCGACGTGCTCCAGGGCGTGCGCTACCAAGGCGACCGCGGCGCGACCACCGAATCGCTGGTTATGCGCTCGCGTTCGGGCACGGTGCGGCGGATCTCCGCCCGCCACGATCGCGCCAAGCTCCGCGCGCTGACCGGCGTCCGCTACGGCTGAGGCGCGCCGCTCAGGCGGCCCACCTTCGACTCGGCCAGGTCGAGGTTCGCCAGCGAGCGTAGGAACGCGTGGGTCACCAGCACGTGGATCGAGGACTGGGTGGCCTCGTACACGGGTGTCGAGAAGCTCGAGGCGATCGCCGGATAGAAGTTCGCGACCTCGACCTCGATCCTGATCAATCCCGGAATCATCGAAAATAGTACAGAGCACATCAACCCAGAGATATCGGAACTCAAGTGCTTTCACCAGGGTGATGGCGTCTTGAATCGTGCTTGGTAGTTCAGACAACACTGCTTCCACCCCTCCTCTCAATCCTAATAGTTCGAATTTTTGAGCTTCCTGATTGCGGATATAAAAATTCGCTTGGCCTGCCCACGTATAACTGAGTGCTACATATTGCGGCGCGGGTTGTTCAGGAGAGACTGTTCGCATCTGCACCACATCTAAAAGCCTAAACTTATGGCCTATAGCCTCGACCCAATAAAATTGCTCTTCAGGAATGATCTCATTGTTATGTGGATGGTGACGCTGGCATTGCTCGACCCAGTCTTTGGTAATCGTTGTAATGCTGTTGTCAATGTCGATTGAACGTCCAAGGAAGCTGCTGTCCCAGGACTGTTTGCCATTGGCAACAAGGACAATGAAGGCATCATTGAGCATCATCCCACTAGCGTGAGAATGTTCAGTTGCTCCTCTACTCCAGTGAAGTCGTATACGTCTATTTCGTGGCTTCGTGGAAAATGTCTTTCCAGATCCGTGGGGGAGAAGCCGTCGACCATCAATTTGCCAAGTTGCATAAGCCATGATCGTGTCAATTTCCGCGTATTCAGAGCCGCGTAATTGGTCTTGAGCGGAGTTCCAAACCAGACGACAAAACGAACATATGTGACCCCTTTTACGAATAGTGCCAACATTTCCCAGTTTGATCTCCTCTAGAGGAAAGTCTCTT
>CAVOIU010000024.1:0-126663 GCA_963695965.1 uncultured Solirubrobacterales bacterium | reverse complement strand
GGGACCTCGTCAACACCGCCGTCTTCGTGGCCGTGGGCGTGCCGCTGACGATGGGCATCGGCTTCGCGCTGGCCGTCGCACTGAACTCCGGCATCCGGCGACTGCGCGGAGTGCTGAGGACGATTTTCTTCGCGCCGGTCGTCACGAATGTCGTGGCCGTCGCGATGATCTGGCAGTACGCGTTCAACGCGAACGGCACCGTGAACACCGTGCTCAGCAGCCTCGGTTTCGCAGGGCCCAACTGGCTCGGCGACCAGCGGTCGGCGATGCCCGTGGTCATCCTGCTCGGCGTCTGGCGCAACTTCGGCACGGCGATGGTGCTGTTCCTCGCGGGCCTGCAGTCGATTCCGCAGGACGTGTACGAGGCCGCCGCGCTCGACGGCGCGGGCTGGTGGCGGTCCCTGCGGCACATCACGCTGCCGCTGCTCGCGCCGACCACGCTGATCGTGTCGGTGCTGCTGACCGTCTCTACCTTCAGGTGTTCGACGAGCCGTACCTGCTGGACGAACGGCGGCCCGCTCGGCTCGACCGATCGGTGGCCGTACACGACCACGAGTTCGGGGCGGGCGAGTTCGGATGTCCTCGGCCGCGTCCTTCGTGATGCTGGCGCTCGTCGCGTGGTGAGCGTCGTGCAGTTCAGCATGCTGAGGCCGCGCGCATGACAATACGCAGTACGTATTCGTACGCCGCGCTGGCGCTGTGCGGACTGCTGACGCTGCTTCCATTCGGTGGGTGCTCAGCGGCTCACTGCGCAGCCTCGACGAGATCCGCTCCGATCCCGGCGCCTGGATTCCGCACCACCTGACCTTCGGCAACTTCACCCGGCTGTTCCAGACCGCAGGGTTCGGCCGGTTCCTGACCAACAGCCTCGTGGTCGCGGCCATCGTGGTCGCCGGGAACGTCGTGGCGGGTTCGGCGGCGGGCTATGTGCTGGCGAAGTTCGAGTTCGGGGCAAGTGGATCGCGTTCGCGGCGCGATGGCCGCGTTGATGGTGCCGTTCAGCACCGTTTCGTCACCCAGTTCGTGATCACCGTGGACGCGGGACTCGGCGAACACGCTCACCGGCATCGCGCTGCCGAGCTGGCGCTGCCGCTGTCGGTCTTCGTCATGCGGCAGTACGCGCTCTCGATCCCGGACGAATTGCTCGAAGCCGCCCGGATCGACGGCGCGGCGAGCTGCGCATCTTCGCCCGGATCTTCCTGCCGCTCGCCGGACCCGCGGTCGCGACCATCACGATCATGTCGTTCCTGAGTTCCTGGAACAACTTCATCTGGCCGCTGGTCGTCGCTCAGAGCACGTCCACGTACACGCTGCCGGTCGGCCTGGCCGCGACCAGCCAGGCGGCCGAGCACGTGACCGACTACGGCCTGCTGCTCGCCGGGGCCATCATCGTGATGCTGCCGGTCCTCGTACTCTTCCTGTTCCTGCAGCGCTATTTCGTCCAGGGCATCGCCGGAAGGGGCATGAAATGACGGCGGTCCCGTGCAGACTCCCGCGGGGATGATCGTCGGGCGCGGCGACGGACGGGTGCGGCGCTTCCTCGGCATCCCGTACGCCGAGGCGCCGGTCGGTGAGCTGCGGTTCGCGGCACCGGCCCCGCGCGGTCGGTTCACCGAGCCGTTCGACGCGTCCCGGCACGGCGCCACCGCGCAGCGCGTGCCGCTGTTTCCCGTCACCACGATCCCGGAGCCGTCGATCCCGGGTGAGGACGTGCTCAACCTCTCGATCACGGCTCCGGGCGCGGCCGGTCCCTTCCCGGTGCTGGTGTGGATCCACGGCGGCGGCTTCCTGGCGGGCAGTCAGGCCAGCCCTTGGTACGACGGGCCCGCCTTCGCCCGCGATGGCGTCGTGTGCGTCACCGTCGGCTACCGGCTGGGCGTGGACGGATTCGGGCCGCTCGACGACGTTCCCGCGAACCTCGGGCTACGCGACCTGCTGCTCGCGCTCGACTGGGTACGCGAGAACATCGCGGCCTTCGGCGGCGATCCGGACCGGGTAACGATCGCGGGCCAGTCCGCCGGAGGCGCGGCCGTGCTCGCGCTGTTGTCCTCGCCGTTCGGCGCGGGCCGGTTCCACGCGCGGTGAGCCTGTCAGGAGGCTGGTTCGAACGGAATGCCGGCGATGTACGCGGCTACCTTCGCGCTGCTCGGCGTCAGGCTCGGTGTCCTGGCGACGCGCGACGGGTTCGGCGGCGATCGACGTCGAGCGCATCCAGCGGGCCGTCGTCGAACTGCGCGACGAGCGAGGTGACGACATGCTCGCGCTCGGCCCGATCGTCGGCGACGAGGTGCTTCCGATACCGGTGGCCGAAGGACTTGCGGTCCGGGGACACACGGTGCCGCTGCTGCTCGGTGCCACGGCCGACGAGTTCGACTGTCCAGCCGACCCCGTAGGCCGGGCGACGGGACTCGGCTGACCGACACGCTCTTCCGCCAGGCCTGCCCCGCTGCGGCGTTCCAACGACGTGCCGCGGCCGCCGGCACCTGGCTCTACTCCTTCGAGCGGCCCTCCCCCGTGTTCGGCGGCGCCGCACACTGCATCGAGATTCCGTTCGCCTTCGATCTGCTCGACCGGGAGGGCGTCACCCAGGTGCTCGGCTCGAACCCGCCAACGCCGCTGGCAGACGGCGATGCACGCCGACCTGGTCTCCTTCGGTGCGCGGCCGGGAACCGGAGTGGCGCAAGGCGACCGGACGCTACGGTGATCCGGCCCGCGAGTACGGGCGGCCCGGCGCCCCACTCGTCGCCGACACGCACCGGCGTGTTCGACCCGGTGGCCCGCGGAGGCGGTCGCGGCATGCTGATGTCCGGGCTGAATCAGAGCGCTGTCCGACGCGTCAACACCTCGGTCATCCTGCGCACCCTGGCCGACTCGGCCGACCCGATGACGCTCAGCGCGCTCGCCGAACGAGCGGGCCTGTCGCGCCGCACCAATCCCAGGTCATCCTCGACTCCCTCGTCGAGGCCGGCTGGGTGACCCAACTCGAGCGCGTGCCGACCAGCGGCAGCGCCGTGCGCCCCGCCTGACGCTACGAACTGCGGGCCGAGCACGCGCTGCTCGCCGCCGTCGCGATCACCACCTCGGACGTGGCGGCCGTCGTCGCGGACGTGCGCGGAAACATCCTCGGCCGGGCCCGACGCACCCTCGCCCACTACCAGCTACCGTACTTGATGTTTGATTCGCCTCGCTTGAAGCCCCTGGTTCGATACAACCCAATCACGAGAAACCAACATGCAGCTGTCGTTTCAAGAGGCTGGGAAACTAATTGTAGTCGGCATTTTGTTATTATTATTTGACTCCTTTCGAGTGCAGACCAAGCGCAGTTCGTTCACATATGGCACTAGCTCTGACGAAACGCGATGTGCCAACAAATAATGATTAACGCAAGAAGTATTGGTGGTATAATTGCGCCTTCGGAGTCTATCCTCGCGTCACTTCTTCGGCAAACAACGTTGAGTCAAACCTGGGGAAGATGTGGTCAATCAAGGTTCCAAGAGGTGCTGAACTTTCAGCCCTTGGGCTGGCCAAGGCCCTTCAACCTAAGATAAACATCACAACCCCAACCGTATAAACTCTGCACAGCGATTCCGCCACCAAAGTATCTAGCGTATGCCCTGCCTAATGGTAAACCGTACCCTATGGCCTCGCGACGCCCTTCTCCCTGAGCTGCTCGCCGAGATCGACGCGTTCATCGAGCGCGAGCTGGCCCGCTCCAGGAGCAGCATCCGGAGTTCTTCGACCACCGCCGCGAGTTCGCGCGCACCGATGTCGAGCGCGGCGGCACCCCGGAGCGCGAGTGGGACGAGCTGCTGGTCGAGATGATGCGCCGCGCCGACGCCGCCGGGCTGTACCGGTTCGCGCTCCCGCAGAGCTCGGCGGCTCGGACGGCACCAACCTCGAGATGGCGGTGATCCGCGAGCACCTGGCGAACAAGCCGCTCGGCCTGCACTCCGACCTGCAGACCGAGAGCGTCTGCGTGGGCAACTTCCCGATCGTCCTCGTCCTGCACGCGCTCGGCTCGACGAGCAGAAGCAGCTGATCGAGCCCCTGATCCGCCACGAGGTCGCTTGCGCGTTCGGCCTGACCGAGCCCGACCACGGCAGCGACGCCACCTGGCTCGAGACGCGCGCGACCCGCGACGGCGAGGACTGGGTGATCAACGGCGCCAAGCGCTTCAACACCGGGATGCACGTGGCGCAGTACGACATCGTGTTCGCCCGCACCTCCGGCGAGCCCGGCGACCCCACGGGATCACGGCGTTCCTGGTCCCCACGGACACCCCCGGGCTTCGAGGTCCTCTACCACCACTGGACGTTCAACATGCCCTCCGACCACTCCGAGGTCGTCGCTCACGGACGTCCGCGTCCCGCACGAGGCGATCGTCGGCGAGGAGGGCCACGGCCTCGCCGCGGCGATGCTGTTCGTGCACGAGAACCGGATCCGCCAGGCCGCCTCGAGCCTCGGCGCGGCACAGTTCTGCGTCGACCGCAGCGTCGAGTACGCGCGCGAGCGGATCGTGTTCGGCAAGCCGCTGGCCGTCAACCAGGCGATCCAGTGGCCGCTGGTCGAGCTCCACACCGACTGCGCGATGCTCCGGGAGCTGATCCGCGTCACCGCCGCGGCGATGGACGAGCACGGCGGGCCCGGCCGTCTCGGACCAGATCTCGATGTGCAACTACCGCGCCAACCGCCTGGTGTGCGAGGCCGCCGACCGCGCGATCCAGGTCCACGGCGGGATCGGCTACACGCGCGCGCTGCCGTTCGAGCACATCTACCGCCACCACCGCCGCTACCGGATCACCGAGGGCTCGGAGGAGATCCAGATCCGCAACATCGCGCGCAGCCTGTTCGGGTTCGGGCACCGCTCGCCCGGCCGGTCCGGTGAGCCTCGGCCCTCGATGGAGGAGCTCGCGCAGGCGCTGGGCGACGCCCTCGGCGAGCCGGTGCGCGAGCTCCGCGCCGGCTGTCGGCCGGCGCCTCGCGCGAGACGTGGTCGTTCGCGACGGCCGACGGCTCGAGAAGCATCCTTCAGCGCCTGCCGCGAGGGCGCCTCGCGCGCGGGCGTCGAGCTCGAGGCGGCGATGCTCGAGGCCGCGTTCGACCGCCGGCGTCCCGGTCGCGCGCGTGCTCGCGAGCTTCGAGGCCGGCGGCCCGCTCGGGATGCCGGCGCTGGTGCTCGAGCAGGTCGACGGCGAGGCGCTCCCGCCGCGGCTACGTCGCGACCCCCGCTTCGCCCGCCGCGCTCGACGGCGCTCGCCGCGAGTGCGGCGCGGATCCTCGCCCGTCTCCACTCGATCCCGCTCGACCGCCTTCCCCCGCTCTCAAGGCCCGACCCGATCGACGCGCTGCCACGAGGTGCTCGACGGCCTCGACGAGCGACATCCGGCATTCGAGCTGGTGCTGCGGCGGCTCGAGCTGAACCGCCCGGAGCCGCGCCCCGACACGCTCGTGCACGGCGACTTTCGACTCGGCAACCTGCTGATCGGCGAGCGCGGCGTGACCGCGGTGCTCGACTGGGAGCTCGTCCACCGCGGCGACCCGCTCGAGGACCTCGGCTGGCTGTGCGTGCCCGCGTGGCGGTTCGGCGGCGAGCTGCCGGTCGCGGGGGTCGGCCGCTACGAGCAGCTGCTCGACTCCTACCGCGCGGCGGGCGGCGCCGAGGTCACGGTCGAGGAGCTCCGTGGTGGCAGGCGGCGGGAACCGTCTGGTGGGGCGTGCTCTGCCATGTGCAGGCGTCCCGCCACCTTGAGCGGCCATACCCGCTCGGTCGAGCTCGCCTCGATCGGGCGCCGCGCCTGCGAGCAGGAGTGGGACGCGCTCGCGGTACTCAAGACGCTATGAGCGGCCCCACGACCTACCCGACCCGCCGGCGCTGCTCGAGGCCGTCAGGGAGTTCCTCTCCGACGAGGTGGAGCCCGAGCTCGACGGGCGCCTGCGCTACCACCTCAAGGTGGCGATCAATGTGCTCGCCATCGTCGAGCGCGAGCTCGGCTCGGAGCCGAGCACGCCGCCCGGCACGCGGCGACGGCTGGCGACGACTGGGATTTGAGAGCGACGCCGCCCTGGCTCGTGCGATCCGCTCCGGCGAGATGGACGACCGGCTGGATCGGCTCGAAGCCGAGCTGAAGCGAGATGGTCGCCGACAAGCTGGCGGTCGCGCGGCCCGATCACAACAGGAGGTGACGGATGTTCGATCTGCACGGCAAGGTTGCGGTCGTGACCGGTGGCAGCCGCGGTCTGGGGCGGATGATCTCGTTCGCCTACGCCCGCCACGGCGCGACCGTGGTGATCGCCAGCCGCAAGGAGAAGGCGTGCGTCGCGGTGGCCGAGGAGATCACGAACGCAACCGGCGTGAAAGCGCACGGCATCGCGTGCCACGTCGGCAATTGGGCGGAGTGCGACGCGCTCGTGGAGAGCGTCTACGACCGGCTCGGGCAGCTGGACGTGCTTGTCAACAACGCCGGATCCTCACCTCCCTACGCTTCGCTCGACGCGGTCACCGAGGAGCTGTTCGACAAGGTGATCGCGGTCAACCTAAGGGCCGCTTCCGGCTCTCGGCGCTGATCGGGACGCGGATGGCGGCCGCGGGGAGCGGCTCGATCATCAACGTGTCGAGCGTTGCGGCCGTCGTCCCCCACGCCGGTCGAGCTTCCCGTACGCAGCCGCGAAGGCCGGCCTGAACGCGCTGACGGCCGGGTTGGCGCGAGCGTTCGCGCCGCGCGTCCGCGTGAATGCGATCATGCCCGGGCCGTTCCTGACCGACATCTCCAAGGCGTGGAACATGGCCGCCTTCGAGGAGATGGCCGAGCGGTCGATCCCGCTCGGCCGCGCCGGCCACCCGAGGAGGTCGTTGGCGCGGCGCTGTACCTCGCCTGCGATGAGTCGAGCTACACGAACGGGTCGGCGATCACGATCGACGGCGGTCTGACGGCATCGCGGGCATAGTCAGCCCGCGAGCCTGACGAGCGCGTCGGCCTCGTCCTCGATCGCTTCCGCCAGGTGCTCGACCCCCGGGAGCAGCGTCGGGTCCGCGCACAGCCCGAAGCGCAGCGTGTCGGCGAGCGACAGCACCGAGACCCGCAGGGCGTGGCGCCGCCCGATCTCCGCGAGGCTGTAGAGCGCGTCGTGCCGGCACCCCGAGCACGCGAATCGGCTGTCGCGGGCCGGGCACGTTCGACACATTGAGCGCGAACGACCGGGGGCTGGCGAGGATGTGCTGGGCGAACTGCCGAAGGCGCGGCGATACGTGTCCGAGCTCCTGCATCAGGGCGTCGAGACGCTCGGCGTCGTGGTCATGCTTGCGCGCCCTCGTCGCGCGGTGGATGTCCGCCAGCCGTTGCGCCGGGTCGGGCGGTCCGAGCGGCAGATCCAGGCAGAAGAACGAGTCGCGGTTGCCGAGCTCGGCTTCATCGTGCCCGTGCGATGTATCCGCGCCGTGCAGGCTGACCGGCACCTTGACGCGGACGGCGCCGACATTGCAGTGATGCTCCTCCAGCCACCGCCGGAGCGCCCCCGACACGACCGTGAGGACGGCGTCGTTGAGGGTCGCGCCGTCGGTCGCCTTGGCGACCCGGTGAAGCCCGTCGAGGTCGGCGGTCGCAAATGCCACCGACCGCTTGGAGTCGATCGTCCCGTCAAATGGCGAGCGAAGCCACGGATGCGGGGTCTCGCGGGCGAGCGTGAGCAGGCAGTCGCTTCGGTGGCGAACCTCCTCGGCCCCGGCGCGAGGGTGCGCGTGGCCGCCCCCACCCGTGTCGGGCTCATCCCACAGCGCCTCCCCCGCGATCCGCATCGCGGTGGTTCCGTCGGCGAGCGCGTGGTGGATCCGCCATACCACCGCGCTTCCCCCGCGCGGAGGCGCGGCAGCACGTCGATCCGCCACAGCGGGCGGGAGCGGTCGAGACGCTGCTCGAAGAGCTCCGCAACCCGCCGGCGCAGGCCGTCCATGTCGAGCGGCCCGGCGTCGTCGGTGACGACGTGCTCGGCCAACGCGACGTCGGCGTCGGGGTACCAGCAGAGGACCCCGGCGACCTCCTCCAGCCGAAGCCTCAGCTCGGGGGCGACATCGAGCCGTGACGCGATCGACACTCGCAGGTCGGCGGCGCTGATCGTGTCCTCCAGGAGCACCACCTTGCAGGTGTGCCCCGCAACGGTCTCGCATTCAAGCGCGAGGATCTCGAGATCTTCGTCAGACAAGGGGCGCAGCCGCTGTTCGGCCGCGCCGCCGGTGCCCACAGTCGCAGCCATGCCCGACCGAAGGTAGCTGCCGCCGGTCCGGCAGACAAGTCGGACATCCGTCCAGCCAGGTTCAGCCGGGCAGCTGTCCGTAGATCGACCGCGTCCACATCGCCGCGAGCGGCGCGAGCGTGGCCTGCTCGCCGGTGAGGTCGTCGTCGACCTCCAGCCCCGCCGCGTACAGGCAATTCTGGGTACCCCACAGCAGCGACGCCGCCAGCGCGCGAGGCTCCGGGCCTGGCGGCGCGAGCCCGGCGCGTCGGTCGCGCTCGATCTGAGCGGCGATCGCGTCGGTGAACAGCTCGATCGCTGCCATCCATTGCTCGCCGATCTCCTCATTGGTGGACCAGTGCTCGTGCCCCGCGCGAGAGATCGGGCGGTGCCGCGCCCAGACCTCGATCGCCGCTTGCAAGCTCTGCGTCAGCGCCTCGCAGGGATCCCCGTCCGGCTCGCGGTTCACGTACGGCTGCACGAACTCGAAGATCTCGTCTGTCAGGCGCGCGAGCAGGCTCGCCGCGACGGCGAACTTCGAGCCGAAGTACAAGTAGAACGTCGCCCGGGAGAGCGCAGCCTCAGCGAGAATCTGAGCCACCGAGAGCTCCCGAATGGAGCCTTCGGCCAGCAGCGCCTCGGTGGCGGTGAAGATCGCCACCTCGGCGGCGCTGGTGCCGTCGCGCGGACGCAGTCGGTCGCGATCGCGCGCGCGACCTGGCACCCCGCGACCGCGGCTCCGCTCAGGCGGCCGTTTCCTCAGGCGTGGCTGGCGTGAAGCGGATCGGGAGCGAGGTGAGGCCATTGACCCAATTGGAGCGAAGCCGCACCGGGTCTCCCGCGAGCTCGATGTCGGGCAGCCGACGGAGCAGCTCGCCGAACAGTACCCGCAGCTGGAGCCTCGCAAGCGAGGCACCGAGGCAGAAGTGCCGGCCTCCGCCGCCGAACGCCTGGTGCTCGACGCTCGAGCGCATCACGTCGAAGTGCATCGGATCGGCCACGAGCTCCTCGTCGCGGCTGCCGGACGCGTACCAGAGCACGAGCTTCTCGCCCTCTTGGACTCGCACGCCATGGATGTCCGCGTCGCGGGTCGCCGAGCGGCTGAACCACATCACCGGGGTCACCCACCGGAGGATCTCCTCGACCGCACCGGGAAGCGCCGCCGGTTCGGCGCTCAGCGCCTGACGCTGCTCCGGATGCTCGAGCAGCGCCAGCAGGCCGCCGGACGCCGTGTTCCGGGTCGTGTCGTTGCCGGCGAACATCAACAGGCCGAAGAACGAGGTGATCTCCAGGTCGCCGAGGCGCTCCCCGTTCACCTCCGCGCGCATCAGTGCCGAAACGAGGTCGTCCGATGGCGAGCTGCGCCGCTGTTCGATCAGCTCCTATAGGAATCCGCCCATCTCGCCGAACGCGGCCAGGCCGTCCTCGGTGTGATCGGTGTGAGCCGCCTCGATCCTGTTGGTCCACTCGAACAGACGCCCGCGGTCGTCCTGGGGGACGCCGAGCATCTCTGCGATCGTCTGGAGCGGCAGCTCGACCGCGAGCTCGGAGACGAAGTCGCATTCGCCACGCTCGCAGACACGGTCGATCAAGCCGTTGACCCGGGCCCGGATCTGGTCCTCCTGGCGGTTGATCGTGTGCGGGGTGAACACCTTCTGCACGATCATCCGGTGCGTGGTGTGCAGCGGCGGATCCATCCCGAGCATGATCAGCCGCATCAGCTCGACAGGTACCGGGACGTCTTCTCGCACGAACACGCCTCGGAGAGCCGACGACCACGTCTCGGTGTTCCGGCTCACGGCCCGGATGTCACCGGCGCCCGTCAGCGACCAGAAGCTCTCGCCGTCGGCGCTCCTGTTCCAGTGGACCGGCGCCTCGCTTCGCATCCGCGCGAACAGCGCGTGCGGCGGCCCTTGCTCGAAGGCATCGGCATTCGAAAGGTCGATGCCGTCGAGGTCGACGTCACTGTCTGCGCCGTGCATGCGGTGTCCTTCCCTGCGCCGTATGGAGCTCGGCACCCTCCCGCACCGCTCGCGGCGGCGACTATACACAGTGTCTATGTGCAGCGGTTGGCTGCTACGGCAGGTGCAGTCCGTAGTAGCCGGTGTCGCGCCGGCCTACTAACTCACAGGCCCGCTCGGCCGCCTGCGCTTCCCACGGGCCTGCTTTGGCATCGGCTGCGATGGGACCGTCGGCGGCGTGTTCGTCGTGCACTTCACGTCCGCCACGCTCGGGAGCCGGGGCCGCGAGTTATTCGGCCTCGCCCCGAAGTTGAACGCGGTGGTCATATCGCCGGTCGTACGACGTCGCCACGCCGACAGGTTCGGCACCCTGACGCCGAACCGCGTCTCCAGGAAGCGCAGCGTCGAGGTGTGGTCGAACGTATCCGAGCACACCAGGCCCCCGCGTGAGAACGGCGAGACCACGAACGTCGGCACCCTGAACCCGAGGCCGATCGGGCCGCGGATGCCCTGCGCCGCGGCCGGCAGCTTGGAGACGGTCACGTACTCCCCCTTCGTACCCCTCGGCGGCGTCGGCGGGGCGACGTGGTCGAAGAACCCGCCGTTCTCGTCGTAGGTGATGAACAGCGCCGTCTTGCTCCAGACCTTGGAGGTGATGAGTTGCTGGACCACCGCGCTCGCTCCGAACTCGCCCGCTTTCGGATTGGAGATGCCCGGATGCTCGCTCTCCTCGACGCTCAGCACGAGCCAGGAGACCTGCGGCAGGCGGCCGGCGTTGAGATCGGAGAGGAAGTCCGCCGGGTACGTGGGCGCGATGCCGCGGTTGTACAGCGCAGTCCCCTTCGCGTACTGCTTGAAGTACGTCAGGACGTTGTCGAAGAACCCGATCGGGGTCCCGGTGTAGACCTTCCAGCTAACGCCCTTCCTCGTGAGCTGCTCGGGCATCGTCGTCCAGCTGAACAGGTCCGAGCGCTCGGACGGGAGCGTGTTCGTCTGCAGCAGCGGGCCGCCGGCCTTCCCATCGGGATCGAGAGTCCCGGACATCGACATCAGCCGGTTCGGATCGGTCGGCCCGATCACCGAGCAGAAGTACCCGTCGCAAACCGTGAACGCGTCGGCGAGGGCGTAGTAGAACGGTAGGTCCGAGCGGTTGTAGTAGCCCATCGTCTCCGGACCGATCGCCGCTCCATCGACCTGCTGATGCTGGGCCAGGAACTGGTTCATCTTCCCCCGGTTCCACGCCTTGTGCTGCGGGCCCCAGTCGTGCGTCAGGTCGGGCAGGCAATCGCTCGAGAGGTGGAACGGATGGATCGTCTTGCCGTTCGTGCCCTTCTGGAAGAACGCGCTGCGGCCGACCTTGTCGTCGAACCCGCGTACTCCCGAGAGGGTCCCCAGGTAGTGGTCGAACGAGCGGTTCTCCTGGATCAGGATCACGACGTGCTCGATGTCCCTCAGCGTGCCGTGCTTCGGCGCGGCCGCGGCGGCCTGTGCGAGGAGCGCCTCGATGCCCGCGCCCGTCGCTGTCGCCCCTAGCCCTGCGGCGCCAAGATTTCTGAGCGCTTGCCGGCGTGTGATGCCGTCACGCTGATTGGACGTGGTCTCCATCGTCTATCCCCTCTCCTCGGTGCGGCTATGCCCCGGCCGGACGCGGCGAGCCTATCAGGCGGCAGGTAGGGTGGGGAAGGGATGAGGGCGCGCATCACAGCGACGTTGCTCGGGGTGCTGGCGACGCTTGGCGTCGTGGGCGGTGCCGCCCGGACTCCCGCCACCGCCGCCGTCCACGGGCGCACGGCGGCAGCCTGTCCCCATTTCGGCCGCCCCGCGGTCGCCGCCGATCCACGCCCGCACGCGCTGCGGGTGTTCGCGATCCAGTTCCGGCAGGAACCCGCGCGGACGATCAACGCCGCGAGCTTCTCACGGGCGATCGACTGCGTGATGCGGGTCGAGGTCGCGCCCTACTTCGTCCGCGGCCGGCCGAATCTCGTCGTGTTCGACGAGGACCTCGGGATCGAGACGCTCGCGGTCGGTCCGCGGGGCGCCGCCGCCCGCAGGCTGCTGCTCCATGGCGTTCCGTCGTGCCACGGACAGAGCTCGCCGTGCGCCACGCTCGCCACGCTCGGCGCGCTGGACACCGGCTACGGCCGGGCGCTCGCCTACCTCGAGCCTCGCTTTCGGGCGCTCAAGGGCGAGCTCGGGAGGTCGTTCGTCGCCGCAACCGACACCTTCGTGCGCGTGTTCATGGGGACGATGGCGACCGAGGCTCGACGCTACGGCGTGTACGTGATCGCGTCCAATTCGCAGGCGCCGTTCCGGCTGACGCGCGATCCGGGAGCGGTGGCCGCGCTGCGCGACCCCGGTGTGCCCAACCCACGGTTCGTCTACGCGCCGACGGCGGCACGACCCTACGACCAGACGTTCCTGTGGGGACCGAAGGTCGTCCACCACGACGAGCCGGCCCCGATCGCGAACCTGATCGCCGACAACCGCAAGGTCCCGCTGACCGCGTTCGAGACGGCGCTCGGCTTCGCGCCGGGCCCCGCACGCGGACCTGCCGCGCGCGCGAACCTGCGACCGGTGGCGATCCCCGGCACGCGCGCCCGCCTCGGGTTCGCGACCAGCCTGCCGGCGTTCGTGTACGGCCCACGGAGACCCGGGCACGACTGCGACGACGTGTCCGCCACGTACATGCGCTGCCTGGATCGGCTCGGCGCCAACGTCCTGATCCAGGCCGACGCCAACGACGGGGAGTGGACGGGGCCCGACGGCAGCGACCCCAGGGAGCAGTGGCAGCCGCTCTCGTGGATGGGCTCGGCGTGGCGGGCGGTGACCGATCGGGAAGTGCGGTTCACATACGCTGTCAACCCGATGATGGTCGGCTCCCTGTCAGACACGCCGTTTGACGGGCAGAGCGCGATCCTCGAGCGCGGGCGCAGGGGAGCGGCTGCCACTACGTCGGCAACCGTGCCTTCATCCCGGGTCAGGACGACCCCGCGCTCCGTGGCTACGCCGGCGCCAAGCCCCAGTTCCTCGCCCTCGCTCCGTGGGCGGTCCCAGACGCTTCCCGCTCGGCGCTTCGCAAGGTCGGCGCCGCGCTCGCCGCCGGAACCGGCCCGTACCGGTACGTCCAGACCGCGCTGGTCGCTGACCTGCCGTTCCCGGTGGACCGCAGCCGGCGCGGCTGCGTGGTGGCGGGACGATGAGCAGATGAGCAAGGTCTCTCGCCGCGAGCTGGTGGCGGGCGCCGGCGCCACCGCTGCCGGCGCGATCCTCGCCGACGCTCCGGCGGTGGCGGGCGCGCGGGCCCGCACCCGGCGTGTCGACGTCGTCGTCGTCGGGGCCGGGCTGGCGGGGCTCAGCGCCGCCACCGAGCTCGTCCACGCCGGCCACTCGGTCGCCGTGCTCGAGGCCCGCGACCGGGTCGGTGGCCGCACCCTCAACCATCCCGTCGGGGGCGGGGAGGTCGTCGAGATCGGCGGGCAGTGGGTCGGGCCCGGACAGGACCGGATCATCGCCCGGGCGCGCGCACTCGGTATCCGCACCTTCAAGACGTACACGAAGGGCGCCCAGGTCTTCGACTACCAGGGCAAGCAGACCCACTTCAGCGGGCTGATCCCGCCGCTTCCGCCGCCGGACGCGGCCGACTTCGCCCAGCTGCTCGGCAAGGTGATCCAGCTGCAGTCGACGGTCCCCCGGGACCGCCCCTGGACGGCTGCCAACGGACCGGCGCTCGACTCGCAGACGGTCGAGACGTGGAAGCTCGCCAACTCGAGCACGCCCGGCGCGCGGTTCCTGCTCGATCTCGCGATCAAGGCCGTGTTCGCAGCCGACCCGCGTGACCTCTCGCTGCTTCACGCGCTGTTCTACTTCAACGCCGGCAACGGGATCATCAACTTGACCAGCACCGCCGGCGGCGCCCAGGACTCGAGGTTCCACGGCGGCTCTCAGCTCGTCTCGATCCGGATGGCGCAGCGGCTCTCCGGTCGCGTCGTCCTGAACGCGCCGGTGCGGCGCGTCGCCCAGGACCGAGGTGGCGTGAGCGCACAGACCGATACCGAGACCTGGCGTGCGCAGCGGCTGATCGTCGCCGTCGCGCCGATGCTGGCCGGCCGGATCGACTACGAGCCGCTGATGCCCGCCGCCCGCGACGGCCTTACCCAGCACGTCCCCCAGGGCGCGGCGATCAAGTACGAGGCGGTGTACCCGGCTCCGTTCTGGCGCTCGGCAGGGCTCAGCGGCTATACCAACAGCGATCGGCCGCCGGTCCATTTCACCTACGACAACTCGCCGCCCAGCGGCCGGCCCGGCGTGCTGCTCGGATTCGTCGTCGGGGAAGACGCACGGCGGTTCAACTTGCTGCCGGCCGCCGCGCGCCGACGGGCGGTGCTGGAGGCCTTCGCACGGCTGTTCGGCTCCGGGGCCGCACGCCCCCGCGAGCTGATCGAGCAGAACTGGTCCGCCGAGCAGTGGACGCGCGGGTGCTACGCCGGTTACTTCCCCCCCGGGGTGTGGTCGGACTACGGCGAGGCGCTGCGGACCCCGGTCGGCCGGATCCACTGGGCGGGCACCGAGACCTCCGACGTGTTCGCCGGCTACATGGAGGGAGCCGTTCGCTCGGGCGAGCGCGCGGCGCGGGAGGTAACCGGCCGCCTTTGAGGCTCCGCGTCCTGCTTGCCGGGGTGCTGGCAGCCGGCGCGCTCGGGGGGTGCGGCGGCGCCGCCCGCTGGTTTCATGCCAGCCAGACGGGCCCGCCTTCTCTGGCGAGACCGCAGCGCGCCAGCCCCCACCCCCGCCACCACGTCCCCCCGGGTCCGTTCAGGTGGTTGATCCGGACCGACGGGCCGCAGCCCTCGATCGCCGCCGAGAACCGCAACCGCGGCACCCGCGGCTGGCGGCTGCCCGGCCCGGCGCTTGACGTCGGCGGGCTTGCCCACGGCGGGGTGGCGGGGTATGTGGCATCCCCCGCGATCAGCCCCGGGTTCATCCAGCGGATCTATGTGAGCGCCCCTGGATCCGCCACGGTGCGAATTCGCGTCTTCAGGATCGGGTGGTACGGCGGCGCGGGCGGCAGGGAGGTGCTGAGCTCCGACAGCCTGCGGGTGACTCCGCAGCCGCCGTGTGCCCACCGCTTCCTCACCGGGCTGACCGAGTGCGACTGGCATCCCACGCTCAGCTTCGCGATCCCGCCCGGGCTCCCCAGCGGGGTCTACGTCGCCCGGCTCTCGACATCCACCGGCCAGCGCGACTGCCTGTTCGTCGTGCGGGCGATCCGCCCCCAGCCGTTGCTCGCGCAGCTGCCGACATCGACCTACGAGGCGTACAACGCTTGGGGCGGCGACAGCCTGTATCCGGGTGGTGCCGACCGCGTCGGCATGACCGGGACCACCCAGGGCGTCGAGGTCTCCTACGACCGCCCGTATGACAGCGACACGGGCGCCGGGCAGTTCTTCGCCCGCGACGTCGCGATGGTGTGGTTCCTGGAGCGCTACGGCTACCCCGTCTCCTATACGACCAGCGAATCGGTCGACGGCGACCCCGCTCAGCTCGCCGGGCACCGCGCGCTGATCGACTTCGGGCACTCGGAATACTGGTCGCAGCGACAGGCCGACGGCTTCGCACGCGCGCGTGACCGTGGCACGAGCCTGCTGTTCCTGAGCTCGGACACGATGGCCTGGAAGATTCGCTACGCCCGCGCCTCGCGCGACGCGAGTCAGGCCGGCCGGCCCGACCAGACGATCGTCGCCTACAAGGAGTACGCGATGCGCGATCCGGACCGCGCCCAGCCCGCCGGCAGGTTCGCCGACACAGGCGCCGGGCTGACGGGGTCCGCGTACCTCGGGTGCATCACGCCGCGCCTCCCCGCGCCGGGCGCTCCCACCTACCGTTACTACCCGTGGGTTCCGGCGCCGGGCCTTCGCCCGGCTTGGCTGTTCGCACACACGGGAATCACCGCGGCGAGCCAGATCGGAGGGATCGTCGGCTACGAGCTCGACATGCGAACGCCGGCCAGCCCGGGCGCCACGGCGGTGATCGGGTCTGGCGCCGCGAGCTGCATGTCGTCGGATCGCGAGGGACTCGCTCCCGGCCCACGCGCCGACCTCACGCAGACGACGCTTTACACCGCCGCGTCCGGAGCACTCGTGTTCGGCGCCGGGACGCTCGGATGGGAGCTCGGGCTCGAGCCGGTCCCGAGCGCCTCGCCGAACGCGCCGCGGGCGCCGGATCCCCGGGTCGTGGGAATGACGCGCAACCTGCTGGCCCGGGTGCTCAGCGTCCGCGCAGGTGGTAGATGAAGATCTCGCCGCTGGTCGAGTGATCGTTGGCGTCGCCGGTCGGGAGGATCACGCGACCGCCGACGGCGATTGGGCTGTTCCAATGACCGCCCGAGGCACCGAGCGAGGCCACCTTCCGGCCACTTGCGGGCTGATAGACGTTCAGCGCACCGCCGCTCTGGTCGTACACATACAGGAGCCCTCCGGCGATGATCGGGCTCGTGCCCGACGTGCCGTTCTGCCACGCGGTCACCAGATGCGGACGTCGCCCGATCCGCAACACGTACGCCTCCGTGGCCGAGTTGTCCGCGACGAACACGTACGGCCCTCCCCGGTGCGACCAGACCGCCGGAGCGGTGAACACCTGGTCGCCCCCCGGCGAGCTGATGTCCTGCAGCTCTCCTCCGGTCCGGGGCCCGGCGCCCCCGCGCGTTCCATTCAGCCGGTTGAGGTTGAGCAGCGACAGGATGCCGGCCTTGCCACCCTGGACGGCGAGGCGGTAGCCGTGGACCTCAGGGAGGATCGCGGGCGCGGTGCTGCCCAGGTCCCCGTCGCCGGCGTTGAGCTGCGCCTGGTTCGTGGGCGTCCAGTTGTGAAGCAGCCGGCTCGCGTCCGGAGTCAGCTCGAGCACGCTGTCGCCCCAGTCGGTCGACCCGTTGAACGGGCCGTTGCCGGTTGTGACGAGGATCCGGCCGGTGCCCGGCTCGAGCACCGGTGCCGCCCGCCCCCAGATCGCCGAGTCGCTCGCCGGGCATGTGCTCGGCACCAGCAGACGCCGGCGGTTGGAGCACAGCGTGTTCCACACGTGCGTGATCCGGCCGCTCGCCCGGTCGATCGCGACGACGTGTCCTTGGTAGGGGGGCGTGTCCCCGTCGTAGCCGTCGGTGACGACGATCAGGTTGCGGCCGCTGACGGTGAACGGGGAGGCAATCTTCTCCCGCGCGGGCAGCAGCGTTACGCGCACCGGCCAGTGGCCCGTGCGAGCCTCGCGACCGGTCGCCACGGCGAGCTTGTGGATCAGCCCGTCTGGGCTGGACGCGTAGATGAAACGCCGGCCGGGGTCGACGGTCGGGGTGGCCGTCGTGATCTGCGGCGTTCCCGCCAGCGACCGGTATGACCCCGGCGTGAACTCCCACAGCCTCGCCCCCGTACCGGGATCGATCGCGATCGTCTTTCCATACGTGGTCGTGACGAAGATGACAGTGCGGACGCGGCCCCGGACCTTCACGCCGTGCAGCTCGATCGCGGAGGAGTCGACGGTCCCGTCGATGTGGACCACGCGGGTTTGCAGTCGCGCGACGTTGCCCGCGTTGATCCCGGTGTCCGCGGGTCCGACTCCGCTGCGCTGCGAGTCGTAGTCGAACATCGTCCAGTCGCCGGCCGGAACGGCGGCCGCGGTGGCGCCGCGGTCCGATGCACCGATTGCGTGTCCGCCGCAGGCGACGAGCAGGATCGCGCTGGCCACCAGCCACGCTCGGGCGACCGGCGCCTTCATGGCCCCTTGATCGGAGCGATCGAGTCGAGCGTCGAGCCCGCGGACTGGAGCACCTTGGTCGCTGCGGGTCCCGCGGGCGCCGGGACCTGGGAGGTAGCCGAGCTGCCGACGCCGACGATCCCGTCGATCAGCGTCGGCTGTGGCTTCGGCGCCGGCCTGCTCGCCGGCACCGGACGGCCGCTCGGCGGCGACTGCGTCCCGGTCCCGCTTCCGTGGTGTGGCCCGCCCTGCGGGGGGCTCGGAGCACCGCCGCGCGGTGCGACCCCCGCCGCACCGCCGGAGGACGACGGCGCCGCGGAGCTCGCCGCCGGCGGGTGAGCCGGGATGGCCGAGAGAGCGGCGACGATCGCGGGCGACAGCGGCCGGTTGGCGCGGGCACCGTGGCCGGTCGCGACCGCCGCGGCGGGGGCCGGCGGCCCGGAGAAAGCCTGGCCGAGGGACGTCAGTCCTCCGAATCCGCCGGCGAGCGCGAGCACCGCCAGCGAGACCAGGAGCGTCCCGGGAACGACCACCGCGGCACCCATCCCCCCGAGCAGCTGGCGCCGCCAGACCCGCACCAGGACCATGCCGCCATGTTATAGCTACGTCGGGCATGCAGCGCCTATCGATCGCCCGCTCGCTTCGCCTGGCGCTGGTGGGCCTCGCGATCGCCCTCGCCGTGGTTGCGGTGCTCGGCGTCGCGAGCCTGTATCGCGCACGCCAGCGCTACGAGAGCACGCTCTCCTCGAGCGCGGCGCTCGCGGTCGCGGCCGCCAACCTCCAGAGCGCCGCGATCGCCGAGCAGGAGGTCGTGCGCGACATCCGCGGACCCGGCGCCGCCCGAGCCAGGCGGCAGGCGGCGGCCGCCTATCGCGGCGCAGCGGCAAGCGCCACCGCGCTGGCGCGCTCAGACCCCGCCAGCCGGCGCCTGCTGCGCACCGAGATCGCCGCGGGCCCGACGCTCGGTGTCGGTGGCGTCGCGGCGGCGGTCCAGTCCCGTCAGCGCACGCGGCAGGCCGCCGCCCGCGCCCGGGCCCGCTCTGACTCCCGTCGTGCCGTGCTGCTCGTCGCGATCGCCGGCGCGCTGGCTCTGATCGGGGCGCTGGTCCTCATCTCCTCGCTGGTCGGTGCGATGCGCCGTCCGCTCGACGAGCTCGTGGAGGCGACTCGCGGACTGGCCGCGGGCGAGCTCGGCCGACGGGTGAAGCCATCCGGTCCGCGCGAGCTGCGCGAGCTCGGCGCGGCGTTCAACGCGATGGGGGAAGACCTCGTCCGCGCTCAGCGGCGGATCGAGGACCAGCGGCTCCGACTAGAGGTCACGATCGAGAGCCTTGGAGATGCGCTGATCGTCACTGAGCCCGGATCGCCGAGGATCGCGACCGTGAATCCGAGCGCCGCAAGGCTCGTTCCCGAGCTCACAGTCGGCGAGAGCGTCGACTCCGAGAACAGCCCCCTCCCGCCACTCGAGGCGGCACTGGACGGGGAGGTGAACGTCGAGCACGGCGGAAGGACGCTCGCGATCACAGCGGCAAGGCTCGGAGACGAGGCCGAGGGGGTCGTGTGGACCGTCCGCGACATGACCGAGCGCACCAGGCTCGAGCGCGCCAAGAGCGAGTTCGTCGCGACCGCGTCGCACGAGCTCCGCAGCCCGCTCACGTCGATCAAGGGCTTCGTCGAGCTGCTGCACCGCTCGCCCGAGGGGATGTCGGAACGGCAGCGCGAGTTCGTCGAGATCGTCCTCAAGTCGACCGATCGCCTCACCGAGCTCGTCAACGATCTCCTCGACGTGGCACGGATCGAGGCCGACCGCATCGAGATCGCGCGACGCCCGATCGACGTCGGCGAGGCCGTCAAGGAGGTGGCCGAGCTGATGGCGCCCCGGATCGCGGAGAGGCGACAGCAGCTCAGCCTGTATGTCGCGCCTGCGACGGGGCTCGCGCTCGCGGACCCCGGCCGGGTCCGTCAGATCGTCGCGAACCTGCTCACGAACGCCCATCTGTACACGGGCGAGGGAGGCAGCATCCACATCGGCGTCGAGCCCGATCGTGCCTGGGTCAAGCTCGTGGTCGAGGACACCGGCATGGGGATGAGCGCCGAGCAGGCGTCCCGGATCTTCGAGCGCTTCTACCGGGGACGGGAGAGTGCCACCACGAGCCCCGGCACGGGCCTGGGTCTGTCGATCGTCAAGTCGCTGGTCGAGCTCCACGACGGACAGATCGAGGTCGCCACCGAGCCGGACAGAGGGACCACCTTCACCGTCCTGCTCCCCGCCGTGGTGGAGCTCGAGGGGAGCGCGCTGGCGGCGATCGGCGGGCGGCGAGTGCTGGTCGTCGACGACGAGCGGGAGATCGCAGAGCTGATCGCGGGCCAGCTCGCTCCACTCGGAGTCCGTGTCGAGATCGCCTCCGGGGGGCCGGAGGCGCTCGAGATGCTGCGGGCGTCCGACTACGACGCGGTCACGCTCGACGTGCTGATGCCGGGAATGGACGGGTTCGAGGTGCTCCGGACGATCCGCGCCGATCCGGCGCTGCGCCCGATCCCGATCGTGTTCGTGTCGGTGTTCTCGGGCCGGCGCGAGCTCGCCGGAGAGTGGGTCGTATCCAAGCCGATCGACGCCGACGAGCTGCGGCAGGTCCTCGGCGCCGCCGTCCAGTCGGGGCGCTCGCGCGTGCTCGTGGTGGGGCGCCCGGAGGTGCGGCCGGACCTCGAGCCGGATCTGCTCGCGCTCGGGATCGAGCACCAGTGGGAGCTGACGGGCGCGGCCGCTGCGCGGGCGTGTGCCGAGCGCCGGTTCGAGGTCGCGCTCGTGGATGTCGGCGTGCGCAACCCGCAGGCTGTGCTCCAGGCATTGGACCTCCGCGGGCGCCGGGGCCGGCTCGCGGCGATTCTGTTCTCGGACGGACGGGCTCCCACTCCCGCGGGAATAAGCCGCCTCGGAATGGAGGTCGTCCCGATCGCCGAGGCCGCGGCCGCGGTCGACGCGGCGCTGCGCGGCGAGGCGGCGTAGGAGACCGAGGCTGGCCCACCCGCGCCACCGGCGGCTCGACTGGGTAGGCTGCTGCCGATGTCGGTCCGCAGCGAGACCGAGCTGACACAGGAGATCGAGCGCCTGCGCTCGGCGCTGAGGCTCAGGGAACGGGAGGCGGCCGAGAAGGAGCGCCAGCTCGAGCGTTACGCGGCCGACCTGCGGGAGACGTTCAAGGAGGAGCGGTCCCGCGCGCAGGAGCTTCAGCGCTCGTACACGGCGACCGTGTCGGCGCTCTCCAACGCCGTCGAGGCCAGAGACGCGTACACCGGCAAGCACGCGGAGCGGGTCGCCGCCTACGGGATGAAGATCGCCCGCGCCGTCGGACTCGAGCTCAGCGACATGCCGGAGCTCGAGTTCGGGTTCCTGCTGCACGACATCGGCAAGGTCGCGATCGCGGACGCGATCCTCTACAAGCCAGAGGGGCTGACCGTCGAGGAGCGCGCGCTCATGGAGCAGCACCCGCTGATCGGCGCCGAGATCGTCGGCCGGGTCGGGTTCCTGGCGGACGCCGTCGAGGTCGTGCGCTCGCACCACGAGCGCTGGGACGGGGCCGGCTACCCGGACGGGCTCGCCGGTGAGCAGATCCCGCTCGCGGCGCGCGTGTTTGCGGTCGCCGACGTTCTCGACGCGCTGACCACGGACCGGCCGTACCGGCCGGCGTCGAGGCTCGAGGTGGCCCGCGAGATGATCACCGCCGAGTCGGGACGTCAGTTCGATCCACGCGTCGTCGAGGCCTTCAACTCGATCGAGAACCAGGAGTTCGTGCAAATCGCGACTCGCATCGGAAGCGTAGCCGGATGACTCACGCGCCCTCCGTTCAGGCGAGGCCGGAGGCCGAGCGGAGGAGCGCGTGAGCGGCGTACTGATCGTCGACGACGACGAGTTCATCCGGAAGCTGATCGCCACGACGCTCGAGGACGTCGCCCGGCTCGAGCTTCATGAGGCGCCCGACGGGCTCGCAGCCCTCGACATCGCCCGCCGCGAGCGCCCGGCGCTGGTGTTCCTGGACGTCGACATGCCGGGCCTCGACGGGATCAGCGTGTGCAGGCGCCTGCGCGAGGACGAGAGCACGCGCGCGGCCACGATCGTGATGCTGACCGCCGCCCACGGCGACGGCGTCGAGTCTCTCGCCGAGGAGGCGGGCGCCGACCTGTTCTTGACCAAGCCCTTCAGCCCGCTCGATCTCCTGCGGCTGGTGGACCGCCTCGGCGAGCAGCAGCAGATCTAGTGGAACCCGCGGAACCGGTCATCCCCGTGGTCCCGTTCCGCTGGCAGGACGGCGAGCGGCTGATCGTGTTCGGGCGCGGCCGGGTTGCCGAGGCCCCGGAGCTGACCGGCTCGCCGTACGTGTTGCTGAGCACGCCGCGGGCGTCCGCGCACGCACCGGAGCTGGTCGAGGGAGCCGCGGCGACCCACGAGGTGCCGGGCGGCCGCGTCGACGAGGTCGCGGGCGCGCTCCGCCCTGAGGTGCACGGCGAGACGCTCGTCGCACTCGGCGGCGGCCGGGTGATCGACGTGGCCAAGGCACTCGCCGCCGCAGATCCGCCGCGTCGCGTGGTCGCGATCCCGACCACGCTGTCGGGCGCCGAGATGACGGCGGTCCACCGGCACGCCGACGGGATCGATTTCTCCACTCCCCGTGTCCGGCCGTCGCTGGTGCTCAACGACCCGGCGCTGTCGGCCTCGCAGCCGCCCGCCGAGCTCGCCCAGAGCGCCGGCAACGCACTCGGCCACGCCGTCGAAGGGCCGACCACGCCGGTTGGCAATCCGGTGGCGACGTTCGCCGCGCTCCACGCCGCCGGGCTGATCGCGCGGGGGTTCGGCCCTCCCGAGCTCGGCGACGAGCAGCGCGACGCGCTCGGGCTGGGCGCGCTACTGGCCGGCTACGCGATCAGCTCGACCGGTTACGGGCTGCACCACGTCCTGTCGCAGACGCTCGCGCGGTTCGCGGGAATCGGGCACGGAGCGGCTAACGCGATCATGCTTCCGGAGTCGGTGGGCGCGCTTCAAAGCCGTGCCCCGACCTGGTTCTTCGAAGCGCTGGAGCGCGCCCTCGGGTCCGAGCCACGAGCATTCGCGGCGCGACTCCGCGAGGAGACCGGGGTCTCGCGCCTGCGCGACGCCGGCGTCACCGAGGCCCAGCTCGAGCACTGCGTGGAGGAGGCCACCGGTCGCCCCGAGCTCGGTCTGACTCCGCCGCCGGCCGATCACGAGGAGATCCGCCGCCTGTACAGCGCGGCGTACTGACACGGGTCGCGTGCGCCTGAGCCGAGCGCATGCCCGTGCAAGACTCAAACCCGTGAGCCGTCGAGCGTGGATTGCCTTCGCCGCGACCTCCCTGATCTGGGGGGTCCCGTATCTCCTGATCCGGATCGCCGTGCGCCACGGCGTGCCGCCAGGGACTCTTGCCTGGTCGCGGGTCGCGCTCGCGGCGGCGCTGCTGCTGGCGCTCGCGTGGCGGGCGGGCACGCTTCGGACGTTGCGCGGTCGGTGGCGGTGGCTGCTCGCGTACGCCGTGGCTGAGATCTCGATCCCATTTCCGCTGATCGCCGCCGGCGAGGAGCGCGTGTCCTCGTCCCTGGCCGCGATCGTGATCGCGTCGGTGCCGTTGATCGGTGCGCTGCTGGCAATTCGCTACGACCACTCCGAGCGCCCGACCCCGAAACGCGCGGTGGGCCTGGTGATCGGGTTCGGTGGTGTGGTCGCGCTGGTCGGAATCGACGTCGCGGGAAGCGGCACCGAGCTCGCGGGCACCGGAATGATCCTGCTGGCGGCCGTCGGCTACGCGATCGGCCCGATGCTGATCAAGCACCGGCTCGCCGACCTCGACCCGCGGGCGACGATCGGCGCGAGCCTCGCGATCGCCTCGGTGCTGCTCGCGCCACTCGTCGCGCTCGATCCACCGCGGGCCGTCCCCGGCGCCGGCGCGATCGCTGCGGTCGTCGTCCTCGGAGTGCTCTGCACGGCGGCCGCGTTCGTGATCTTCACCGTCCTGATCCGCGAGGCCGGGACGAGCCGCGCGACCGTGATCACCTACGTCAATCCCGTGATCGCCGTCGCGCTCGGTGTGTCGCTCCTGGGCGAGCGCCCGGGCGCGGGCGCCGTCGCCGGCCTGCTCCTGATCCTCGCCGGCTCCTGGCTCTCGACCGACGGCCGCCTGCCGCCGGGCCTGAACGAGCTCCTGACGCGAACAAGGTCGCGACGGGCTTTGAGAACGAGTCAGGGTTCGAGGGCGGCGTGGCCCCCAGGCCGGCATGCCTCGCGCGAAGTCCAGCAGCAGTCCGCCTAACCAAGCGGAGCCCGGCATGCCGGGCTGGGGCCGCGCCGCCCTAGCTGATCTTGATGAGCACGATCGTGTTGATCACGAACGCGATCGCGAACACGACGGTCCAGCGATTGAGGTTGCGCTCGACGAGCGACCCTCCGCCGAACGGGCCCGCGCCGGTCCCGACGCCGAACGCGCCTGACAGGCCCGAGTCCTTGCCCGAGTGCATGAGCACGAGGAACACCAGCACCACACACAGGACCACCTGGAGGATTCCGAGGACCGTGGTCATCGCTCGCTGATGGTATCGAGCCTGTGGAGGATCTCGATCGCCTCCGCACGCAGCGTTCCGTCGATCGTTTGAAAATCGGCGTCGGAGAGCTTGCCGGTGCGGTGGTCGAGCTCGGCGTCGCGGATCTCCCGGTACTTGGACTCGCGCGCGGCCTCGAGCTCAGCGACCTCGGAGCTGACCTCGGCGGCGACGCCCGGGCCGCCGGCGGTCGCCGGGACGGCCCCGGCCTGGGGCACGCGACGGAACGGGCCGGAGACGAACACCACCACGAGCGCGAGGATGATGAGGACGATTACGAAGTCCACGGCGGCCTAGACTGGCTCACGGGCCGCGGTGACCTGTGCGGCGGCGGGTGCGGGAGCCGGCGTCGGGGCGGGAGCGCTCCGTGGCACCTTCTTCTTGGCGGTGCGCCGCCACGCCATCGAGGGGACCGGCCACAGCGCGATCAGGCCGCCGCCGGCGATGATGATCGCGCCCAGCCAGATCCAGGTGACGAGCGGGTCGACGATCAGCAGGAAGTCGACGGGCCAGGGATGGCTGACGAACCGCGCGGCGATCCCCCCGATCGCCTGGTCGCGAAGCTGCCAGAGCGGCGTGAGCGACGCGCGGGCCTGGGCGGGAGGCGAGCTTCGAGGCGGATCGCATCGCCCGCGTGAGCGCCGCGGCGAACACCCTGTCGCCCTGGTTGATGAGGGACTGCAGCGGCGCGAGGTTGGGGTTGATCACCGTCCAGATGTCCTTCGTCAAGCCGGCCTTCAGCCCCACGTTGCTGTCCGCCTCGCCGTTGAAGAATCGCCCGATCTGACCCTGCGTCGGGTCCTGCGACGGGTAAAAGCCGCGCGTGGTCGTCAGCGTGGTGACGTGCTTCCCGCCCTTGGAGACCGCGAGCACCGCCCCGAACGAGATCTTCTGCGGCGTCGCCGCCACGGTCGGCCGGACGTACTTGATCTGATAGCCGTCGACGCGCGCGCTCTGCCCGGGCTTCAGCACCACGTTGCTCGAGTGCTGGAATGACGAGGACGCCGCGACGCCGATCAGCAATATCGCCACGCCGGCGTGCACGATGTAGCCGCCGTAGCGCCGGCGGTTGCGGCGGATCAGCCGGGCCAGCGCGACCGGCGGCGACTCACGGGTCATCGCGCGGCGCGCCCCGGTTCCACGCCACACCTCCTGCGCGACGGTCGCGAGGACGAACGCTCCGAGCGTGAACATCGCGAGCGCGAACGGGCGCGAGGCCACTCCTCCGGCCACCAGCAGCGCCACGCACGTCCCGAACCCGACGAGCACGGGCAGCGCGAAGTTGTTGCGCAGGTTGGCGGCGGTCGCACGCCTCCAGGCGATGATCGGGCCGATCCCGGCGAGCCCGACGAGCACCAGCGCGAGCGGCACGATGAACGGCCGGAACGCCGGCGGCCCTACCGACACCTTGGTGCCGGTGATGGCCTCGGAGATCAGCGGGAAGAACGTCACCCAGAAGATCACGAACACCATCGCCACCAGCACCAGGTTCTGGAGTAGGAACACCGCCTCGCGGGACAAGAGTGAGTCGAGCTGGGCATCGGAACGCAGCCGGTCACGCCGCCACAGCACCAGCCCGACCGACGAGGCGAGCATCACCGCGAGCAGGACCACGAACGGGACCCCGAGCGTCGAGGCGCCGAACGCGTGGATCGAGTCGAGGACGCCGGAGCGCACGAGGAACGTCCCCAGCACCGCGAGCGTGCCGCTCGCCAGGATCAGCGACACGTTCCAGATCTTCAGCATCCCCCGCTTCTCCTGGATCATCATCGAGTGGATGAAGGCCGTGGTGCACAGCCACGGCATCAGTGCCGCGTTCTCGACCGGGTCCCAGGCCCAGTAACCGCCCCAGCCGAGCTCGGTGTAGGACCAGCGCGCCCCCAGCACGATCCCGATCCCGAGGAACAGCCATGCCGCGAGCGCGAACCGGCGGGTGACCGAGATCCATGCGTTGCTGAGCTTGCCGGTGATCAGCGCGCCGACGGCGAACGCGAACGGGATCGTCAGCAGCGTGTAGCCCGAGTACAGCATCGGCGGGTGGATCATCATGCTCGGGTGCAGGAGCAGCGGATCGAGCCCCGCGCCTTGGCCGGCGGGTTCGCCGTCGTCGAGAAGGGGTTGGCGTAGAACGTCGCCAGCGAGGTGAAGAACGCGCGCGAACCCGAGCAGCACCGCGGTCGCGTACGGCGCGATGTCCTTGCACGCGCTTGCGGGTCAGGAACAGGACCAGGCTCGACCACAGCGACAGCAGCCACACCCACAACAGCAGCGAGCCCTCCTGTGATGACCAGGGCGCGGCGAGCTTGTAGAACGTCGGCGTGGTGGTCGAGGAGTGCGCCGCGACCACGTTGAACGTGAAGTCAGAGCGCCAGAACGCCGCCTCCAGAATCGCCCACGCGATCGTCATCACGCCCGCGAGCGCGTACACCGACCGCCTCCCCGAGTCGACCCACTCCCGCCGCCCGCTGCGGACGCCGAACAGCGACGCGCCGATCGCCGTAGGCGGCGATCAGCAGGCCGAGGATCAGCAGCGTGCGACCGACGGGCGCCATTCAGCGCTGCTCCTCGAGGCCGTCATCCGTACGAGCCGCTGCGGCCTGGTACTTGGACGGGCACTTGGTGGTCAGCGAGTTCTGCTCGCCGACGAACGTCTGGCCCGCGCCCTGCTCCTGGACCGTGACCAGCACGCGCCCGTCCGGCCGCGAACGGGTCCGGGACGATCCCCGTGTAGCGAACCGGCACCGAGAGCCCAGCTTCGGATCGCGCACCCGGAACAGCAGTGCCGTGCCCTCGTGGCGCACCGACCCGGTGAGGACCGTGCCGGCGAGGATGTAGGATCGACCGGGCGGGCGACCTTCAGCAGCTGGCCGGCCGTCAGCTCGTCGTCGACCCGCGCTGAAGCTCGTGTAGACGAGCGCCGAGGCCAGCAGCAGCGCGGCGGTCAGAGCGACGGTGAGGCGAATGGCACGCTTGCGGCTCGGGTCCACTCGGCCCGATTTTCCCACAAGCGCGTCCTCGAGCCGCCGCCGCCGCGGGCCCCGCCGCCGCCGTTGCCGCTGCTGCCGCCGCCGCCGCTGCCGCGGGCCCGGAAGCTCCCGCCCGCGATTAGCGTCAGGTTAACGACGAGGAATGCCGCCGCCGGGAGCGAAACAAATCCGAACCAAAGCCGTTAGTTGAGTATGAACACGATGGTTCGATCCAAGCCAGCCACCAGCCTCATCCGTCGCCGGCGAGTCTCGCGCGGGGCCCGCTCCTCAGAGCGCTACGGGCCGCTCGCGGAGGCGCCCTCCGGCCAGGCCCGCTCGAGGCGCCATGGGGGCCCCTCCGAGGATCGAGCGCTGTACACGTGCCACTGCGGCTACATGTTCGACGCGCTCGTCTCCACTTCGGTGGGTTGCCCGCATTGCGGGCGCACGCAGGCCTGGTAGCGACTACTTCAGCCGCTTCCGCGCCGCCTTCGTCAGCGACGTCGTCACGTCCCGGATGAACTTGGCCTGCGCGCTCGCCAGGTTCGAGATCCATTCGACATCGCTGGAGCCGGGACCGCGCTCGAGCGAGCTGGCAATCGACTTGAGGAACTTCTCGTAGTTGGTGAGCGTCGTCTCACCCGCGTCCTTGCCGGCCTCGATGATCCGCTCGTTGAGCTTGCGGACCCGCGCCGCGGCCGCCTCGACGCGCGCCTCGGCGGTCCCGGCCTTTGCACGGGTCGACCGCGTGCCCGTGGTCGCGCGCTTGGTGGTCGCCCGCTTGGCCGGCGCGCGCTTGGCGGTCGCCCGCTTGGCCGGCGCCCGCTTGGCCGCGGTCGACCGCGCACTCCGGGACCCACCACCCGAGCCTGACCTCGAGCCCCCGCTCCTCTCGATCCCCCGCTCCTAGCCTGCGGCATTGTTCCTCCTTAGACGGACTTGGATTTGCCCCACCCTACCTCGCGCGGGACAGCGGTGTAGCCGGGTTGATCGGGACGGCAGGCTCATCTGGGTGAGCGGTTAGCATGCGGGCATGCCCCTCACTGACACGATGAAGAACGAATTCACCAAGCGCGTCCTGCGCAGCACCGGCGTCCGACCGCCCCAGCAGATGCCCCGCCGCGGGACACCCCACTACCGGCATGCCGAAGCTCGAGGCAAGCGGCGGCTGGCTTGCCCTGGACCCCTACAGCGGCCCGGAGATCCCGCCGCAGGAATACGAGTCGCTGACGTTCACCACCTACCCGACCGACCCGAGCACCTACTTCGCGCCGATCACCTCGGCCACCGGGGAGATCGAGCTCGGAGCGTTCGGCAACTACGGCAAATGCGACCTCGACCGCGAGTGGACGCAGAACGCCGAGAAATGCCCAACCATCGTCAAGTGGCTCGAGTCGGTCGGCGCGCGCTTCGGCAAGGTCCAGCTGCTGCGGATGAGCCCGAACACGATGCGCGAATGCCGCTGGGGCCTGCACCTCGACCTCAACAACAACGGCAACCCCGAGACCAACGGCTGGGCGGTCCGGGTCTGGTGGGAGCTGACCCACGACGAGTCGAGCCGGCTGGTCGTGCGCCAGGAAGAGTTCGACCGCGCGTCGGAAGTGCAGATCCCGCTGCCGAAGAACGCGCAGGCGGTCGTCGACTCGCAGCGCCTCTACCACGGCGGCTTCCACACCGGGACGCACACCCGCTACGCCGTGATCGCGACCTTCGAAAGTGGCCCCGAGCTCGAGCGCTGGATCGACGGCCAACTGCCGGCCGCTGCGGCCGCCGCTTAGTCAGCGGCCGCCGGCTGGCCGGCGCGCGGTCATGCGCGCACGCGGCTCCAGCTCGGCAACCAGCAGCCGCACTACTTCCTCCAGCCTGCTCGACGATCTCGGGGTCGTTGAGGCGTCGCTCGGCGTCGAAGCGCGTGTCGGCGTGCCCGACGGCCACCTCACCCTCGACCACGCGCGCCCCAGTTGCCGCGAGCACCTTTCGCAGCTCGGCCTGGGCCCATACGGCGCCGAACATGCCGGCGCTCGCACCTATGACCGCAACTGGCTTGTTGCGCATCACGTTCGTCACCGACCGGGCGCGAGAGCCAGTCGAACGCGTTCTTCAGCTGGCCTGGAATCGAGCAGTTGTACTCAGGGGTCGAGATGAACACCGCGTCCACGCCCGCCACGGCCGCACGAGATGCGCCGACCGCCGCCGGGTACGGCGATCGCGTCGTCGTCCTCGTCGTATGGCGGGACCTGCTTGAGGGCGTCATAGATCTCGAGCTCGACGCCCTAGTGCTCGAACATCTCCGCCGCGACATTGACGCAGCTTGCTGTTGTGCGAGTCGCGGCGCAGGCTGCCGCTGATACCGAGGACGCGCATTGGACTAGGCCTGCTTGGAGAGCTGCAGCTCGGCCATGCAGCTTGACCTCGTTGGCGAGCGCGGGCTTGCCGCTCGGCAGCGGGTTGTTCCAGCTGAGACCGAACGCTGTCGGTCGATCTTCGTCTCGAGCTTGAGGCCGAAGCGCTCACCGCCGTAGGGTCGTTGATCGGCTCGGAGATCACTCCAGCGATCTCGACGGCCTCGGTGTGGCCCTTGATCGTGATTTCGCCGTCGATCGTCAGTCGATCGCCGTCGCTCCGGACGTCCTTGGACTCAAAACGTATCTCCGGGTGACGCTCGGCATCGAAGAAGTCCGGCGCCTGGAGATGCGCCACGAGGTTGGGCGTCCTTGACCTGCACGCTCTGCGACCTTGCCGCGCCGCGCAGGACGCCGTCCTCGAGGCTTGCGTCGACGTCGGAGAACGAGCCCTGGAAGGTGCCGGCGAGGTAGTCGATCGCAAACCCGACGTTCGAGTGGACCTTGTCTCCGCTCCACGTCCCGGCCGGTACTACCTGCGTGTCGGTGGTGCTCATCTGGTTGCCTCCTGAAAGAGTTTTTGGGTACTTGCTCTGGCAAACAATATACCAGATTGTTGTGCTGTCAACATTGTGCCGTCAATTACTTTCTTCCCATCCGGCGAGCCCGAGCTGCCGCTCGAGCGCAACTGCCTCGCGGCTGGCCGGGCTTCAGATATCTTCTCCACGATGCCGTGCGTGCTTGTCACCGGAGCGGCTCGCGGGATTGGGCGAGCGACGACGCTGCGGCTGGCGGCCGCGGGATGGGACGTGGTCGCGGGCGTTCGTCAGGCGAGTGACGCGGACGCGCTCGTCGAGGCCAACCCCGGCCGGATCACCGCCGTGACGCTCGACATCACCGATGAGGACCAGGTCTCCTCGCTCGACGCGACCCTCCCGGAGACACTCGACGGCCTGGTCAACAACGCCGGCGTTGTGGTCGGAGGACCGCTCGAGGCGGTCCCCGTGTCGGAGCTTCGACGGCAACTCGAGGTCAACGTCATCGGCCAGGCGGCCGTGACCCAGGCGGTCCTCCCGCGCCTGCGTGCCTCGCAAGGACGAGTCGTGTTCGTCTCCTCACTGAGCGGACTGATCGCCACGCCGATGATGGGCGCATATAACGCGTCCAAATTCGCCCTCGAGGGCATGGCCGACGCCCTGCGGCTGGAGCTCGCGCCGTGGGGCGTCCGCGTCGTCCTGATCGAGCCGGCGCAGACCGACACCGACCTGTGGCGGCGGGCAGACGCCGACCTGGATGAGGCGGTCGAGACGCTCGCGCCCGAGCACCGCGAGCTCTACGCCGGCCACATCGCCGGATTCCGCAAGACGATCCCCAGGTCTCAGCGGATGGCTGCGCCTGTTGACGGTGTCGCGGCGACGATCGAGAAGGCGCTCACGACCCCCCGCCCGCGGGCCCGCTATGTCCCCGGCGCCGTCCCGCGCGCGCAGGCACTCGTCGCGCAGCTGATCCCGACGCCGATCCGCGACCGGGTGCTGAGCGCCGGCACGGGCGTTCCCCGCCGCCCGTGACCAGAGCCCGTTCGGCCTACCGCCGCGCCCCCACGGTCGAGCGGTAGGCCGGCTGGAGACCGGCCGCGTCGAGGATCGAGCGCGGCACCGCGCCGGGGCCCGGGATCACCTTGTTGCCGTCGTCGACGACGTTGACCGGATGCGGCGGATACGGACACGCGGAGAAGTACGGCGTCGGGTACTGCCAGTAGTTCTGTCGGTAGACCAGATCGCCGTACGGCCGGCAGCCGCCTCGATCGCTGCCGTACGGGATGTGGAGTCCGCAGAACACGAGCGAATCCGACAGCCCGCAGGGACCGAAGTCGGTGACACCCGGTCTGTTGTCGAGCGAGACGTTGTGCTCGAGCGTGACATGCCGGCTCCCGCCGTCGGTGTAGAACGTGTTGCCACCCGCGAGCCTGCGCTTGCCGGAGGCGACGTTCCCTGCGATCAGCTCGCCCCCGCGCGCCGAGGGCCCCTGCTGGCCCTGCGTGTAGATCGCGCCGCCGTCCCAGAGGACTTCGAGGAACCCTCGGATGCGGTTGTCCACGATCCGGTTGCCCGCACTGGTCGTGGGTTTTTTGTAGATGCCCCACTGACCCGATACGGCGCCGGGCAGCCCGGGGAATTCGCCCGGGTCCAGAAGCCCCCATCCCCACCCGATCGCGATGCCGGCCCACGGGACGTCGCTGATCTCGTTGTGCGCGACCACCGTCCGCGTCGTGAATCCCACGTAGATGCCGGCGGCGTCCTGGTACTCGCGACCCGTGCCACTGATCCGGTTGTCCGAAATGACGTTGCCGAGCGTCGCCTGCCCGGGGTGTGCGGGCCGAGCATCGACCCGCGTGACGCCGCCGAGCTGGATCGCGGCCGAGGAGATGTCCTCGAAGCGATTTCCGACGATCGCATCGCGCTGGCTACCGGTGTCGAAATCGAGCGCGACCCCGCCAAGGTGCAGGAAATCGTCGTGGACGAAGGTGACGCTCCGGGCGTAGGCGAGCCTGACGTTGCCCGGAGTACGGGCGGTATGGGGGTCGTGGCCGACGACATTTGGCCGGTGGCCATACCCGTCCAGATGGAACCCGCTCTGGTCTGCCGCGTACCCGTTGGCGCCGTTCGGTCCGAGCCAGGTCCCGTACTCGAACCGGATTCCCTGGAAGCGGATGTGCTCGACGGGGCGGTGTAGCGTTCCGCGGACGTCGATCAGCGCCTGGACGATGGGCAGCTCGACGTCGGCGCGGGCGAGCCGCTGTCCGGGGCGCGGGATGTAGTAGAGCCGCCCGGCGCGCCCGTCGAGGTACCACTTCCCTGGAGCGTCGAGCAGCTGATAGGCGTTCTCGAGCCACGTCACGGTCTGGAAGGACCACAGGTAGGGGAACACGTTGACATTCGTCCAGCACGGTTGACGCATGATCAGCTGGCGGCCGCGAATCCGTGCCACCGGGCAGCGCATCATCTTCCACTGCGTCCTCGTCACGACCTCGATGCCGGTCGGGTTGCGCCACGTGGCCATCGAGTCGTTCGGGGCCTGGAAGCCGCTGGGGGTGCGCTTGAAGCCCGATGGGTACAAGGTGCTGCGAGCGCGGGTGGCGCGCCGACCGTTCACGTACAGCTGGCGGGTCGACAGACCGGCCTTTACGCGCGCCTCGTAGATGTGACGACGGGAGTCGTGCAGCGTCCATCCTCGAACGCGGATCGCGCCGCTGATCACGGGGTCTGCGCCCGGAGCGGCACTCCACACGACGTCGTTCCCGGGGCGTCCGGAGTCCCGCCAGTCGAGGACCAGCGTCCGGGTCAGCCGGTACGTGCCGCCCAGCAGGTAGACGTGCAGCCGGACGCCAGCATGCTCGCGTCGAGCCGTCCGCACCGCGTCGCGTGCCCGCACGAGCGTGCGGAAGGGATGCCGGCGACTCCCGGCGGCGCGGTCACTTCCGTGCGGCGACACCCAGAAACTGAATCGCGCGGGGCTCCGGGCAACCGCTCCTGGCGGGCTCGCCGACCCGATCGCGACCGCGCAGGCGCACGCCGCAACGACCATCCAGCAGGCGGATCGACCCGCCGTACGGCTGAAGAGTCTGCTCACAGTCCTACTCTCGGACAAGGTGCCCCGGTTCGTCGTCCAGTTGCATGATGCTACGACGCTTCACTTCGATCTGCGGCTGGAGGTCGGCGGCGTGCTGCGGTCGTGGGCGGTCCCGAAGGGGCCGTCGCTCGATCCCGCGGTTCGGCGCCTCGCCGTTCCGGTAGAGGATCACTCCCTGTCGGCCGGGGAGTTCGAAGGTCGCCACGCCGGCGCGACGCGAGGGAGCGGCGCCGTGATCATCTGGGACGAGGGAGCCGCCGAGCTCGTCCGCGACCTGCCCGACCACATCTCGTTCGCGCTCGATGGGCACAAGCTCAAGGGCCGCTTCGGTCTCACCAAGACCGGCGAGCGCAGCTGGATCCTCGTCAAGGCGAACGACGAGCACGCGGTCCCGGGCTCGGACATCGTGGCCGAACAGCCGACCAGCGTCAGAAGCGGTCGGTCGATCGAGGACGTCGCGGAGTGACGGCGCTGCCCCGGTAAGACGCCCGCATGTTCGCTCGGATAGGACCGAGCGGGTCGCTCACTGCACGGCGACCTCGGCCGACGTCCACCGATGGCGCCGGTACATCTCGCGGGCCCAGTCCACCAGTCCGTGGGCGCCGAGCGCGTCGCGCACCTTCGCAAGCGCCGGGTGGCCCCGCTGGGGCTGCGGGTAGGGGAACTGCTCAGGCGCAACGGCCGGCGCGATCAGCGCCGCGAGCGTCAGGTCGGCAACCGTGAACCCGTCGCCGACGAGGTAGCCGCTCGGCTGCACCTGGACACGAAAGCGCTCGCCCGCGGCCTCCAGCTTCTCGTGCGCGCGCGTAACCGAGTCCTCGTCGATCGCGAACTGCGACCTGATCTGCCGCCTCATGGCCGGGAAAGCGGCCCGGGCGATCAACCGGCCGGGGGCCGGAAGGTCCGGCGCGAACGCCGAGACCATCACCCGTGGGTAGGGGAGCAGTTCGCTGACTACGAGCAGCCTGACGTACGCGCCGAGCTGCTCGTCGAAGAAGTCCTCGAGTTCGAGCGCCTCGGCCCGCAGCCCATCATCGGCCGGATAAAGCGCCGGCTCGGGATGGAGCCGCTCGAGCGCCGCGATGATGTCGGTGGTGTCGCCGACCGCCTCGCCGTCGAGGATCAGGATCGGGAACGTGCGCCCACCCGTCAGCTTCGCGGCGATCGCCTGGTGTCGCCCGGGGAGCGCGGCGCGCCGGACGTGCGGGACCTGCTTGTAGTCGAGCGCCCAACGCGCCTTCTCGTTGTAGTTCGAGACCTTCAGATGCCAGAGGACGGGCAGGTCCACAGCACGATCCTAAACTTGGACGAGAGCCGCATTCGATGTAGGGTCGGCTCGATGATCGTTGACCGCCTTGACGAGGTGCCGGCGGAGCTCGAGCGACGCACCGGCTGGACGGTCAAGCCCGAGGGCGCCTGCCGGGGGGCCGTGTGCGTACCGCTGTCCTCGCCGTTCGACGTCCGGGATCTGGCGAAGCGCCTGCGGATGGCGCTGGTCGCCGACGAGGCCGACGGGCTCTGGGCGCTGGGCCCGGAGTCGGGCGGCCACACACTCACCAGCGCCGAGCTGCCCGACATCGTGCTGCCCGACCGGGACGGACGCGACTTCGCGCTGCGGTCGCTGCGCGGCACGAAGCTGTTCATGGTGGCGTGGGCGTCGTGGTGAGGCTGCCGCTTCGATCTGCCCGGGTGGCGGAAACTGCGAGAGGAGCTTCACCCGCACGGCCTCGAAGTCGTCACCGTCGCGCTTGATACCGGCGGGGCCGAAGCAGCCGGGCCGTGGATCGACCGGGCCAAGCCGACCCATCCGTCGCTGATCGACGCGGCGCACGCCCTCGATGAGCTGCTCGGCGTCGTGAATGTGCCCAGCGGCGTGTGGATCGACGAACACGGAGTGATCGTCCGGCCGCCGGAGCCGGCGTTCCCGTGGAGACCGCGGCAGCCGAGCGAGGAGCTGCTGGCTCAGCTCCCGGCGATCGCCGCCGAGCAGCTGCGCGAGGCCCAGAGGATCAAGATCGATCCCGAGCGCTACCTCGCTGCCCTGCGTGACTGGGTCGAGCACGGCGAGCGCTCGGAGTACGCGCTCTCACCGGAGGAGGTGATGACGCGCTCGGGCGATCGCGACGAGGACCACTCCCGCGCGGCCGCGTCGTTCGAGCTCGCGCAACACCTTCAGCGCACGGGGCGCCCAGCCGAAGCGGCGCGCTGGTTCAAGGAGGCACATCGCCTCCAGCCCGACAACTGGACTTACAAGCGCCAGGCGTGGTCACTGGCCGACCCCCTCCAGGGACCGACGGACGCCTACGACTCGGACTGGCTGACCGAGGTCCGCAAGATCGGCGCGGAGAACTACTACCCGCCGGTCAAGCTCTGATCGGGTACGACCGTCTCGCTCGGCCGTTCCGGGCGCTCACCGGCGGCGGAGCGCACCTCGATCTCATCGCCTCCATCGCCTGCAGCAGCCTGAGCTCGAACCGGTGGGGCCGAGCACCGTAGATCAGCGTGTCGAGCGGATACCACACACCCACCCACGCGACGACCAGGAACAACCCGTTGCCGAAGAAGTCCCGGAATTCTTTTGGGATCCCACTTTGAAGCACCGCCTCGGATAGAGCTAGGCCAACACCCAGCACGATCGCGCCGAACAGGAGCGTCTGCATCCCCTCGCGCCGAATCCCCCTGAGCTCGAGCTCGGCCCGCGCGATCCCCTCCTCGCAGTAACGCGCGATCGCCCGCCGAAAGGCGTGCTCCAACCCAGAGGTGGTCTTGTCCGCCGGGAGCTCGATTGCAACCCTTGCCGGTGACTTGATCGGGTGAGCCCTCAGCTCGTCGCGGATCTGCTCGACCCCAGGCGCTCTGGGCGGCAGGCCGGCCAGGACATCGGAAGGCCGTGGATCGAACAGGTCGTTCGGATCATCGAGCGTGACGACGAACTCGTAGGCCCCAGCGCGATCGTTGCGCATCGCCATAAGCTACTCAAAGCGGCGGGCGGGTGGCCGGGCAGGCCTTTATTGTTCAACGGGGTTTTCGTCTTCCCACCAGCAGTCGATATCTCGTCCAGGTGACACGGGTCCTGAAGCTTCCGGCGTACCGGCGACTGCTCGCCGCGTACACGCTCAACGAGCTGGCTTATTCGATCGGCTCGCTGGCGCTCGCGGTGCTTGTCTACAACCGGACGGGCAGCGCGCTCGCTACGGCCGGCTACTTCCTCTGCGCGATGTTCGGGCCGGCGCTCATCTCCCCTGCGATTGTGGCGCGGGTCGACCAGCGGTCCTCGCAGCCCGTGCTGGTCGCGCTATACGGGCTTGAGGCGGCGCTGTTCGGGGTGCTCGCATGGGTGGCCGGCCGGTTCGCGCTCGCGCCGGTGCTCGCGCTGGCGCTGGCCGACGGAATCGTCGCGGTGACCGCGCGGGCGCTGGCCCGAGCCGCGACGGTCAGCGTCACGTCCTGGGCCGGCCTGCTGCGTGAGGCGAACGCCGTCACCAATGCGCCTTCTCGGTCTCCTACATGGTCGGGCCGGCTCTCGGCGGAGTGGCGGTCGCGATCGGCGGCACGGTCACGGCGCTTCTCGTAACCAGCGGCGTGTTCCTCATGATGGGACTCACGCTCGCGACCACAGCGGGCCTGCCGGGCCCCGCGCGCGACCGGCGCTCGAGCTCCGGTCGGCTTCGGGCGGCGCTGCGTTACGCGCGCGGGGCGCCGCTCGTGCGAGCGCTGCTCAGCCTGCAGGCCGCGTCGATGCTGTTCCTCTCGATTCCGATCCCCGTCGAGGTCGTGCTCGCCGACCACACCCTCCATGGCGGCGCCGGCGGCTACGGCGGGCTCCTGTCTGCCTGGGGGGCTGGTGCGGTCATCGGCAGCGCGATCTACGCCCGGGGCCGCAGCCTACCCGCCTGGTCTCTTATCGCCCTCGGCGCCTGTTGCCTGGGCGTCGGCTACGTCGCGATGTCGGTCGCGCCCTCGCTGGCGGTCGCGATCGCGGGCGCTGCCGTCGCGGGCGTGGGCAACGGAACGATGTTCGTCGCCAGCCGGACCGCGCTCCAGGAAGCCGTCGAGACCGGCTGGATGGCGATGATGATGAGTCTCAACGAATCGATCATCCAGGGCATCGCCCGGTGCCGGAATCCTGATCGGCGGCGCGCTTGCGGCGACGGCCGGACCACGGCCGCGCTCGCGGTCGGCGGCGCGGGAGCGCTGGTGACCGGCGTCGCCGTGTGGGTGGCGCTGCGCCAGAGCCCGGTCGCCCGGGCTCGCGAGCCGAGCGAGCCGACTCCGGTCGTTCCCTGACCACGGTCGCCCTCTGCGCACCTCGCTACCGGGCAGGTAGCCGAGGTGCGCAGCCTCGACGCGCGAAACCGCTGTTGCTTACGAACATCTGGACGAATGTTCGAATTGCGGCCATGGCAGCCGCCACCTAAGCTTCAGTTTGTCCGACTGAGCTTGTCCGACGCACCGCCAATTCCCAGGGAAGGAGGGATTCGTGGTCGTTCGAGGTGGGTGATTTGGGTTTAAAAGGGGCCCGTCGCAGCGGGCCCCCTTTTAGTTGCCTGGCGTGGATCGGCTGCTTGCCAGGCGAACTTGAGTAACGGTCCAGTTCGTCTGGACGTTTGTTCAGGACGCAGCGCCTGCCGCCGATAAAAGGCCTGCATGGACGGCGGTACAGCCACGCACTCCCTCGACCGGCGACCTGGTTGGGCGGTTGCGCTGGTCCATGCCGGCGCGGTGGCGATCGGCGCCTTGGCGGTCGTTTCGACCTGGAGCTGGAACCACTGGAGTTTGTGGCCCCTGGCGGCGATCGCGGCGTTCGCCGTCGGGAGCGACCTGATGTCCGTGCCCTCGGACTCGAGCAAGATGAAGGTCTCTGGCGTGGCCCTCGGCACCGTGCTCGCGGCAGTGCGTTTCGGTCCGGCGCCCGCCGCGCTGATCGGCATGCTCACGATGGCCGTGGGGTGGTTTCGGTGGCGCGAGGCGGGGCACTACCTCCGCAACAACCTCGTGACGTTTGCGTGGTTCCCCCTCGCGAGCGGTCTGTTCTTCGGTGCCACAACGCGCCTTGCTCACGTCGGCTCGAGCGACGCGGCGTACTACTTTCTCGTCCTCCCCACGTTCCTCATCACCCTGATCGTGAACTTCACGGGGGTGGTCGGCTACCAGTCCTATCTGGATCGCTCCTCCTTCCTCCCCAAGCTCCGCGAAGTGCTCGTTCCGATCCTCTCGGCCGAGCTGTTCTCTGCCGTGCTCACCGCAGTCGCGGTCTACTTCACCGTCAAGACCGGCGCGATCGGGATCGTGGTGCTGCTGGTCACGCTGGCGATCTTCCAGTACCTCGTCGGCGAGCTGCTGACGTCCCAGCGGCGGGCACAGGAGCTTCAGCGCAAGGCGACGACCGACGAGCTCACCGGGCTGGCCAACCGCCAGCGGTTCGGCGCCGCCGTCGAGGAGGAGATAGCGGCGGCCGCTGGGTCCGCTGGGGCTCCGTTCGCGCTGTTGCTGATCGACCTGGACCGCTTCAAGGAGATCAACGACACGCTCGGTCACCACTACGGCGACGTGCTCCTGCGCGACCTCGGGCCGAGGCTTGGCGCGTGTGTCGGCGAGGGTGGCCTCGTCGCCCGACTGGGTGGCGACGAGTTCGCCGTGCTCCCAAGCACCAGGACCGACAACCCTTAGGAGCTGGGAGCCATCGCCACGAAGCTGATCGCCTGCGTCCAGGAGCCCGTGGTCGTCGATCACATGACCCTCGAGGTCGGCGCGAGCATCGGGATCTCCCGGTTCCCGCGCGACGGCGAGGACGTGCACTCCCTGCTGCGCCGCGCGGACGTCGCGATGTACACAGCCAAGGAGGAGCACAGCAGCTACGAGCTCTACTCGGCCAAGCTCGATCACCACTCCGTGCGGCGGCTCACGGTGCTCACCGACTTCCGCAGAGCGCTCGAGTCCGACGAGTTCGTCGTCCACTTCCAGCCGATCATCGACATCGCGCAGTCGCGGACGACCGGCGCGGAGGGTCTCGTCCGCTGGCAGCACCCGGAGCTCGGGTTGCTCCCCCCCGCCCACTTCATCCCGATCGCGGAGCAATCCGGCCTGATCGGGCCCCTGACCCGCCACGTGCTCGCTCGGTCGATCCAGCAGTGCGCGAGCTGGCACAGGGACGGACATGACCTGACAGTCGCCGTCAACCTGTCGGTGCGCGACCTGCTCGATCGGAACCTGCCCCGTCAGATCGAGCAGACGCTCGATGAGCACGGACTGCGGGCAGGCGCCCTCCAACTCGAGGTCACGGAGAGCATGATCATGTCCGACCCCGACCGGGCCCTCGCGACGGTCATGCGCCTGCGGGACCTGGGCATCCGTGTGGCCGTCGACGATTTCGGGACCGGCTACTCGTCGCTGGCAAATCTCAAGCGGCTGCCGATCAACGAGCTCAAGATCGACCGTTCGTTCATCTCGCCGCTGCTGAAGGACGAGAGCGATCTGATCATCGTCCGCTCCACCATCAATCTCGGTCACGACCTCGGACTGTCGTGATCGCCGAAGGCGTCGAGGATGAGCTGACGCTGAAGCGGCTGGCGATGCTCGACTGCGACCTCGCCCAGGGGTACCACGTGAGCCGACCGCTGGCCGCCGACCGGTTCGCCGAGTGGATCAGCCCGCCGCCGCCGGCCGCTGAGCCGATCGTCCCTCGGATCCACGAGCGGGCCGCCGCGACGGCTTAGACTCGGGCCGCTCAGACCCGGACCGGACCTTTTCACGGCCCGGGGCGGCTACTGTGACCGGATCGGGGCCCGACTAGCGATAGCGATGACAGCGCTGGCCTTGGCCGGGTGCGGATCGAGCGGTAGCGGTCGAGACGGCGCCGCCTCCACGGGCTCAACCGTGGCGACCCCGCAGTCCCATCCCCAGGTCGTCGAACCGGTGGCGGGACAGGGCGCGGCCCGCTCCACCGCACAGCTGAACCAAGCCGGCGAAGCCGCACCGCCGCTGCACGATCCCGCGCCGAACCAGGCGGCGAGCGACACCAGCGCCCCGGCGAAGGGGGCGCCCACGGATGCTGAGGTGCGTGCCGCGGTCGCCCACTTCCAGGCGGCGGTCCGCCAGTACCACCTCGACCGACTCAACCTGTCATACGCGATCCTCAATCCCGCCGATCTTCCCCCCGGCACGTTCCAGACGAGCATCGCCTCGGTGTTCACCGACTACGGCCTGCCGATCGCGTGCGGCGGCGTCCTTCACGTGCCCCAGCTCGGAGTTGCCAACAAGACGCTTCCGTGTGGAACCGAGGTGATCTTCGTCTACAACGGACGGGCAATCAAGGTGCCGGTGCTCGACCGCGGGCCCTACATCGCGGGGCGCGAATGGGACCTCACCGGGGCGACGGCCGAGGCACTGCGGTTCCCGGGCCTGGGGCCGATCCAGTGGCGGATCGCGTCTATCCCGTGAGTCCGGCAGCGCCGCGCCCAAGGCCCGCGGCGTCGAGCGCGAAGGCAGCAGGCCGTTCGAGGTCCGCGAGCACCCCGTCGAGGCGCTCGCCGCACAGGTCTCTGACCTTTGCCTCGAGCTCGGACGCCGAGGCCGGGCGCTCCGGGGCTCCCTTCGGAGCGTCGACCCGCGCGAGCTCCTGACCGGACGCGGCCAGAACCGCACCGAACTCCGGTAGCGCTCCGTCAACCTCCACGGTCACGAGTCGCGACCGCTCGGACACGGCGGGGTCGATGGCCGTGAAGTCGCGAACCCCCGGTGGACCGTGGATCACCGTGTGAGCCACGCAGTACGGAATCGAGAACTTCGCGGACAGGCCATCGACCACGGCGTCCAGGTGCGCGGCCTGACGCGCCAGGGGATGCACGACGACCTGGAGCGATGCGCCTTCGAGCCGGACGCCCTGTTCGCGCGCGCGATCGGCCGCATCGATCGGCGAATGGGTACCCAGGCAGCTCGGATGCAGCTTGATCCAATTGCGGTCGATCGCGCGACCGCCGTCGGTGCCGAGCGAGCCGTCGACTCCCACCTGCGGCCAGCCCGCGCCGAGCACAGCCCGGAACCCCAGGGGCCCATGAATCGCGCGCGGATCGATCGACGCCCCCGCGCGCGCCAGCAGCGCCGCCTGGACTCCCGCCGCCGCTGCCAGCCCGACCTGGATCGCCTTCCCGTCCGACCCGAACGCGCCGCGTGTTCCGCCGGCGCGCAGCAGCGACAGCGCGACAGCGTGCTCGCGCTGGGCCTCGGTCAGGCCGAGCAGACGCGCTGCGACAGCCATCGCCCCGATCGGCCCGCATACGGCCGTCGGGTGCCACCCCGCGTCGTAGAGGGCGGGATGGCTTGCCGCCGCGACCGCCGCCATCGCCTCATAACCGTCGGCGTATGCGTCCAAGGCCGCGCCCGTCGAGAGCCCGAGATCTGCCGCCAGCGCGAGCGCCGCGGGCGCGCACGCGGCGCTCACGTGCGCGACGCCGTCGGCGAACGTGTCGTCGAAATCCAGGACGTGGCCGGCGGTGGCGGCGAACGCGACGTCGGCCAGCAGGTCCTCTCCCCCGGCGCGCATGGCCGTGGCCGCGCGCTCGTGGGACCCGGCGCACGCGCACGCCAGCCAGTCGGTGAACGCCACCGCGTAGGCGGAGCCTCGATCCACCTTCTCCTCTTCGGCCAGTGATCTGCGCCACGATCCGAAGGCTAGTGGGCCTCCGGTCAGCGTCGGGTTGATCCGGCGCTGGCCGCAGGCGTAGGCTCCTCCCCGTGCCGAGACGCGCGCGTGTGCCGTTGCGTAGGCTCGCCGTCGCGGTCGCGATCGCCCTCCCCGGCTCGCTGGTCGTGGCGATGCCGGCGATTCCAGCCCGCGCGAGCGCTGGCGGCGACTCGCTCGCGATGCCGAACGATCCTGGCTTTGCCGGCTGCGAGCACCAGGACCCGGTCAAGGGCTGCACCGACAACGAGCAGTGGGACCTGTTCGGGCGCCTGGCCGGGAACACCTGCCTTGCGCCAGGCGGCTCGGTGGCCGACCAGCCTCATCCCGACGGAGGGTTGCCGTGCTGGGCGCTCAAGGCGACCGATCCGCAGCACGCCGCCGGGGTGGACATGACGGGCGCGTGGGCGCAGGGCAACGTCGGGCGCGACGACGTCCTGATCGCCTACATCGAGGGTGGTGTCAACTACCGCGACGACGGGATCAAGGACTCGCTCGACAACATCTACCTGAACAAGGGGGAGCTGCCCTACCCAGAGAACGCGGACGGTCGCTCGGCGGGTCGCTACGACGCAAATCACGACGGGCGCCTCGACATCCGCGACTACGCGCAGGACCCGCGCGTGAATCCGCCCTGTCCCCCGGGCGTCGCGCCGTTCACCAAGCAGCTCGAGGGTGTCACGTGGGGCTGCGCGGCGCACGGCCGGCATGCGTACATCGACGCCGTCGACGTCGCGGGGCACAAGACCCCCTACCTGTCCCCGGAGGACCTGATCGCGGTGTTCGGGCACTGCCGGATCGTGGGCGGCGTCCTCCGGGCCTGCCCGCCCGGCGGTCGCTTCGACAACGAACACAACGGCTATCCGAACGACATCAGCGGCTGGAACTTCGATCGCAACACCAATGACCCGCAGACAGACGAATCCGACTACAGCCACGCACCGGGCCTGATCTCGCTCGTCGGCGGTGTGGCCAACAACGACTACGCCGGCGTGGGCGTGTGCCGCGCGTGCCGGGTCGTCCCGATCAAGCAGGGTGCCGAGGCCGTCGGACGTACGGACAAGTGGGCGGAGGCGATCCTGTACGCCACCGACCTGGGCGTGACCGCGATCAGCTCGGTCGTGGTCGAGTACAGCTACTCGAGCTCCTCCCAGGAGGCCGTCGACTACGCGAACCGGCACGGGGTCCTGGTTGCCCTGGACTCCAACGACTTCGACTCGATGGACCACACCGACGGGATGCTGTTCGACCACGCGATCCCGGGCAACTCGCTCGCGGAGGACCAGAGCCATCCCGGCACCGCGACCTTCCGCGCGCGCAGCAACGTCACCAGCTACGGGACGCACAACATCTTCTCGGCCGAGGAGACATCGACCTCGGGCGCCACGCCGTTCATGGCCTCGATCCTGGCGATGACCCAGTCCGCGGCGCTCGATGCGCGCGACCGCCACATCATTCCCGCACGCCTGACGCCCAACGAGGTCAAGCAGGTGCTGATGGACACGGCCAGCCCGGTGATCCCGCAGGTGCAGTTCCCGCAGCTCGCGCACCAGTGGCCCGGCAATCCGGGCAGCGTCACGAACGCCACCCACACGAACTGGTCGACGCAGTACGGCTACGGTCGCCCCGACGTCGGCGCGGCGACGCGGCTGATCATGTCGGGGAGAGTCCCGCCGACGGCCGAGCTCGATTACCCGCATTGGTTCCAGTACGTCGATCCGGCGCGCCAGCGCATGCTGCCGATCCGAGGCTTCTTCGCGCGGAGCCGCTGGCGCTCCGGCGGGCGGGTCAGCTGGACGCTCGAATGGGCGCTCGGCGCAAACCCGCCGGACGCGGCCTTCCACACGATCGCGGGAGGCACGGGGAGGGCCGTCAGCGGACTGCTCGGCGTGCTGGACCTCCGGCGGATTCCGCCGTCGTACTACGAGCATGCGCCAACTTCGACGCTGCCGCCTAACGGTCCCGAGCAGTACACCGTGACGCTGCGCCTGCGGGTCCGCGACGGGAACGGCCTGAAGGCCGAGGACCGGCGGACGATCGGCGTGCGCCACGACCCCGGCCTGCTGCCCGGCTATCCGAAGTACGTCGGGGGCGAGCTGGCCGCCGCTCCCACCTACGCGGATCTCGAGGGACGCCACCAGCTCGACCTCGTGTTCGCCACCACCGACGGGGAGCTCTACGCGATGCGCCCGGACGGGCGCGAGGTTCCGGGCTTCCCCGTGTGGAGCGACCTCGAGCGCCAGATCGACCCGCTCAACCCGCAGAACGACGCGGCGCGCGCATACCGCGATCCCGCGTTGAGAAACGTGCATGAGCCGCTGAGCGGAATCGCGGTCGGCGACCTCTTCGGGAACGGGCGCCTGGAGGTGGTCGCGACGAGCGCGAACGCGGACGTGTACGCGTGGGACGCGCACGGTCGCCGCCTGCGCGGCTTCCCCCAGCACTCCAATCCGCGCTACTGGTCGCTGCCCGTGCCGACGCCCCAGGCACCCACCCCGCACGGACGCCTGCCGTCGCGCGGCAACTGGTCGCCACCGGTGCTGGCCGACCTCGAGGGCAACGGCCGGCTCGACATTCTGATGACCGCGTACGACGGCTTCGTGTACGCGTTCGGACCCGACGGACGACCGGTGCCGGGCTGGCCGGTACAGGTCAAGCTTCCGCCCGCAGACTACGCCCGCTTCGGCATCACCCCGCAGAGCTACATCCGCGACTCCAAGCTGATGTACCCGGTCGGGGTGGCGGACGTGCTCGGGACGGGGCGCCCGCAGGTGTACGTGTCGAGCTTCGAGTGCAACGGCGGCAGCAAGGCGTTCCTGTACGGGATCTGGCCCGACGGCAACCGCCACCGGGGGGGCCTTATCTCCCGAACTGGCCCGTGTCGGTGCCGACGCTGTCGAGGTGCTACGACCAGTCGATCGACTTCGTCGGGGAGGGGACGAGCGCTCCGGTGTTCGGCCCCGTCGACGGCAAGCTGCGGATCTTCACCAGCGGGATCAGCGGGCCGGTCGAGGCGCTGAACGGCGACGGCTCGAAGCTCGCGACCATGAGCAGCGCCTGCACCAGCGCCGCGTGTGCGCCGCTTGCGCCCTATCGCCCGGGAGACCCACTGACCGTGACCCTCACCGGTCAAGGCGCGATTGGCGATCTGCGCAACACGGGGACGCCGCAGTATGTGCAGTCCACGGTGGGGGCCATCTCGCTGACGGCAGGCCTCAACGCCCCCGGTCCGGCGGCGCTCCCGCAGACCTACGAGGAGGCCTGGAACCCCGGCAACGGGTCCCTCGTCACCGGGTTCCCCCGCCGCCAGGACGGCTTCCCGTTCTTCACCGCTCCGCTCACGGCCGACCTCGGGAATGACGGAACCAGTCAGGTGATCGAGTCCAACGACTCCTACTGGATCCACGCGTTCGCGCTCGGCGGCGACGAAGCGCCGGGCTTCCCCAAGTACACGGGCCAGTGGCCGTCCTTCAGCGGTGTCGTCGGCGACCCGGCGATGGACGGCCGGATGCGGCTGGCATACGGGACCCGCGAGGGATATCTGTTCGTCTGGCAGGTGCATGGCGCCGCGCAGCTGCGCGGGGCATGGCCGCACTACCGCCACGACGAGCGCAACACGGGCATGTACGGGCTCGACACGCTCCGTCCCGAGGCGATCCTCGACGTTCGTCGCGTCCGCGGCCGCCGGCTCACGCTGACATGGACCGCTCCCGGCGGGGACTACCAGCTCGGCACCGCCGCGCGCTACGAGATCCGGATGGCCCGAACCCCGATCACCGAGACGAGCTTCTGGCGCGCCCTCCCGCTGCGCGGCGTTCCGCGGCCCGCGCGTGCCGGAACCCCACAGCGGATCGTCCTGCCGATGCCGCGCCCCGGCATCACCTATTTCGCGATCCGCGCAATCAATGCCGCCGGGAACATCTCAGCGCTCAGCAACGTCGTGCGAATCGTGCGGTGAGTCGGGCCGACATGAGAAGCTATTGCCACTTGGATAGCTACCGCCCAGCGATCACTATCCATCCGGCCAATGCCCGTTCGACCCTACGTCCGGAGGATGCCTGACCCATGAGCGCAAAAGCGATCATCTCCTACGACGGAACGGCGAACGACGACGACGCCCTGGCGTTGGGGAAGATGCTGGCGTCGGCCGGCTTCACGCTCGAGCTCGCGTACGTGCGGCATTCGCACGAGTTCGATCCGGGCCGAGAAGAGCTCGCGCAGCATGACGCGGCCGAGCGGCTCGCGCGCGGCGCTGCCCTGCTCGGCGACCCGGCGCTTCCCCGCCACATCGTCGTCGGCGCCTCGACAGGAGCCGTGCTGGCCGAGCTCGCGGCGCGCGAGTCGGCGTCACTCGTCATCTTCGGCTCGGACTACCGGACCGCCCCCGGTCACGTGGAGCCCGGCACAACCGCCCAATATCTGCTCGACGGCGGATCGGTGGCGGTCGGGGTGGCGGCCGCCGGCCTACGGACTGGTCCGGATGCCGCGATCAAGCTGATCGCCGTGCCCCTCGCCGGCCCGACCAACGACGCGGCTCGGGACACCGCTCGCTCAATTGCTGAGAAGCTGGGCGCGACCGTCGTGGACGCTCCGTCTCCGAGCGACCCGGTGGACCTGATCGTGATCGGCTCGCAGCCGGACGCATCGTCCGGCCACATCGCGCTCGGAGGAGACGTGCGCTCCGAGCTCAACAACGCCCGCGCGTCGGCGCTTGTGCTCCCGGCGGGCGTCCCGATTCTCCTGTAGCTCGCCGCGGGCCCGCGGACGGGCGACGATCGCCGTCCCCCCAGCCGTGCGTGTCAACAAGCGGACATCGCCGATAGATGAGTTTTTCTCGGCGGTCCAGTCTGAGTGGGTGTGATCCCCAAACCTCAGGAGGAAGTCGTGAGCACCACCAAGACTCGCGTCAGCAAGGTCAGCACGGTCGTCGTTCCCGTCTCCGATCAGGCTCGAGCAATCGCGTTCTACACCGAGACGCTCGGTCTCGAGAAGCGCACCGACGTGCCCTTCGGCAACGGCTATCGCTGGGTCGAGGTGGCCCCGGCCGGCGGCGAGACGACGATCGCGATCGTGCCGCCGCCACCCGGCAAGCCGACCGGGAACGTCGAGACGGGTATCGGCCTCTACACCGATGACATCGACGCCTTCCACGCGGAGCTGAAGGAGAGCGGCGTCGACGTCGACGCCGATGTCAGCCGCATGGGCGACCCCGTCCCGCCGCTGTTCTGGCTGCGTGACCCTGACGGCAACACGCTGATGGTCGTCGGCAACAGCTGAGCTCGGAGAAATTCTCCTCCCAACCGTGGGGCGGGCGGCCGGCTGCGCCCGCCCTCAGCTCCTGCTGGTGCTCACGTCTGCCAGATCAACTGTCTGCGCGATCGTGTGGAACTTGACATCCGGCGGCTCCATGATCGCCTCCGGCACGGCCTGCATGAACTCCGCGATGTGCGGCGTCGCGAAGTGTCGCTGGAGCGCGTCGTCGCTGTCCCATTCCTCGACGAACACGAAGTCGTTCTCGAGCTCCGTGTCCTCGTAGACGCGGTAGCTGATACAGCCCGCCTCCTGCCGGGACGCGGCCGCAACCGTTTGGCCAACCCGTATCAGCGCCTCGCGTCTGGCGGCGTCCGTCCGGACGCGTCCGACGACGACGATCATCGCATCTCCTCTCGTTTCCCAGCTCGCGCAGCCGGGGCCAAGCGGAGCCTAAAGCTTGCGGAGCCGGGCTACCCTGGTTGAGATGACACCTAGAACGTGGTTTATCACCGGAACCTCCCGTGGCTTCGGCCGCGAATGGGCCGCTGCGGCTCTGGGGCGGGGCGAACGCGTCGCCGCCACGGCGCGCGATCCGCGCACCCTTGACGACCTCGTCGAGGAGCACGGCGACTCGCTGCTCCCATTGCAGCTCGACGTGACCGATCGCGAGGCGGTGTTCGAAACCGTGCACCGCGCGCACGAGCACTTCGGGCAGCTCGACATCGTCGTCAACAACGCCGGCTATGGGCAGTTCGGGATGGTCGAGGAGCTGACTGAACAGGAGGCGCGCGACCAGCTCGAGACGAACCTGTTCGGTGCCCTGTGGGTGACCCAGGCTGCATTGCCGTTCCTGCGGGCGCAGGGCAGCGGTCATTTTCTGCAGGTCTCGTCTATCGGAGGAATTAGCGCGTTCGGTGGGATCGGCGCTTACCACGCCTCCAAATGGGCCCTTGAGGGCCTCAGCCAGGCGCTGGCAGCGGAGGTCAAGCCTTTCGGGATCAAGGTCACGCTGATCGAGCCCGGCGGATTCGCGACGGACTGGGGCGGCGCCTCGGCGAAGCGCTCCGAGCCGCTGGATGCGTACGCGCCCGCGCACGAAGCCTCACAGCGCAGGCGTGCCGGCAACAAGCAGGGCGACCCCGCGGCCTCGGCCGAGGCAGTGATGCGGATTGTCGACGCCGAAGTCCCACCGCTACGCGTGTTCTTCGGCAGCGCGCCGCTGGCGATTGCCGAGCGCGACTACGAGAGCCGGCTGTCGACATGGCGTGAGTGGCAGCCGGTGGCTGAGCTCGCCCAGGGTGAGAGCTAGACCGGTCAGTCCCCCCGCCGGCGAGCTACCGCCGCTTCGCGTGGTGCCTGGTCTTGGGGCGCTCGGGGCGATGGTGAGCACGCCGGTGCGGCTTGGTAGCCGGCTCGGGCGCGAATGCCCCCGGGACGAAGCGCGCGATGAACGTCCTGATCGGGCCCTGCGCGAGCAGGGCGTAGACGCCTGGATGGCCGGCTTCGGCGCAGCCCTTGCCAAAGCTCGTCGCGGCCACGAGCAGCAGTCGCCCGTGCGTCAGCGGGGCGAGCAGTGGTCCGCCCGAGTCGCCCTCGCAGGTGTCGGTGCCACCGCGGGGGTAGCCGGCGCAGAGCATCGTGCTCGGGTCGAAGTAGCCGTCGTCCTGGGCTTCGTCGAGCCCGCTCGGGTACGCGTCGGCGCAGTAGGCGTCGGTGGTGATCGGGACGCGCGCGTACTGCATCTGAGCCGGCGGCGTGGAGGAGCTCTCGGAGGTGGTCCCGAAGCCGGCGATCGTGGCGAGCACGCCCGCGCGCCAGATCGACCGCTCGCCCGGCGCCGCGATCAGCATCGGCTTGACGCGCGAGGGCGTGGCCAGCTTCAGCAGCGTCACGTCGTTGCCGACGCCGTTGGTCACGACGTAGTCGCTGTCGACCACGACCTGGCTGACCGCATGGGACTCGCCGCCATGGCCGTCGGCGTACACGCTCCCAAGCTGGACCGTGTACGCGCCGGGTGGCCACGCGGCCTGCGAGGGCGCCAAACCCTGTGAGAGCGAGCCGGTTATCGAACCGCAGTGACCCGCGGTGAGCACCCATTGCGGCGCGATCAAGGTGCCACTGCAGCCGAATGAGCCGCCGACCAATACGTCCGCTACGTACTTGAAGGAGCCAGGCGGTGAGGGCTTGCCGCCCACCACCGCCGAGGCCGGCGAGACGGGCAGCGCGAGCGCGCACGCCCCTGCCAAGAGGACCCGGACCACCAACCGCACCCCGGCAATGCTAGGCCCGGCCGCGGGGATACGCGCCGGCGGCCGGGGAAGCGCTGACGACAGGAACGGCGCAGATAGCTCAGTCGACCTCGACGTCGAAGTCCCAGGAGACGATCGGCCTGGTGCCTGCGGGCGCCCAGCGCAGCTGCCCGTTGCCTGTCGGCAGCATGGCGCTCGCGGTGAGTGAGACGGTGTGGCCCGGGGCGACCGTTGAAGGTGGTGAGCCTCCGCCGGAGACGGTCACCCGCGGATGGTGCACCTGGCCGTACTCGTCGACGATCGTGAACGCGCCGCCGCGCAGCGGAACTTCGCCCGATGTGTCCGTGAGCGTGATCGTGAACGTGCACCTCGTCGTCGGAGGCGCCGGGACCCCACCCCGCCGCGGGATCCTGGGCCCGACTACGGTGGCGAGCGTCCGACCGCCGGCAACGGTGACCGACACGGCATCGCCCTCGATCGCCAGCCAGGGATGCGCTGCACTCGCTGGCTCGATCCGGCCGACGTCAGTCGCCTCGCCGGCTTCGAACGCGGTTGCTGGGTCAGCGCTCCCCCTCCCTCCGCTCGGGATCCGCGGGCCGTTGGGTCGATTGAACACGTCAGGACCGAACGGGGCGAGTCCGGGCTGCGCCGCGTACCCGATATGCCCGTCGCCATCGAGGCCGCGAGAAGCACGGCCAAGGCCGAACAGATCCTCGATCGTGCGCAGCCAGCTGTAATGGTTGTAGTAGACGGTGCTGACCGTGTGCGGCTTGATATATGGGCTGATCAGCACGCTGCCGGTGTCGCCCCCACCGGTGGTCGCGCCGGTCACGTTGTAGAGCGGGTCGTTGTGGGGCGCGACCGCCCCGAGTGTCACCCCGCTCACCGCTCCGCTGGTGCGAAGCGGATTGCCTGCGCCGTCCACCAGCGTGAACGACCCCGTGTCGACGAACCCGCCGCTCTGTTTGGGCGCGGTCGCGTTGACATGCGTGTTCGTGACCTTGCCGACGAAGGCGCCCGCCGGGATCCCGCTCCCACTGACGGACCGCCCGGCGTCGGTCACGATCGCGGCGTTGTCTGAAATTGCCGAGCTGCCGGCCGGTGCCGTGGCTCCGGTGTCGGTACGGGCGACTGGGGACGTGCCGCCACCGCCAAGGATGCACGTGCCTGCGGGCTGTGACGGGATCGTCTGCGGGACGCAGGTGAGCGGGCGGTCGATGAATGCGTTGTTGCCGGGCCCGGGGTAGAGCTCGTTGCCACCCCGGCCCCTCGCGAGTGGCGTGTTCGGCCCCGTCGGCTCGATATGCACGCTGCGCCCGAACAGCGTCTCCGCGGCCGAGTCGGTCGCGAGCGACGTGGACGCGTTAGCCGGGACCTTCGTCGAGTTCGCGAAGCTGTTGCCGCTGAATGTGAACGGCGGGAACGCCTCGTCGAACGTGATGTCGATTAGGCCGCCGTCCTTGAACGCGCGTGAAGCCTCGATTTCCGGGATGACATGGCGCAGGAACAGGTCGGCGGCGTACAGCCCGCCGGTGTAGTTGGCAGGCGCCTTCGGCCTCGTCGGGCTGGAGAAGCCGCCGGAGAGGTTGTTCCCGTAGCAGACCTGGTCGTGGGCATCGCTGCACATGTCCGGCGTGATCCAGCTGAACGTAGGCGTGCGCGACTCGCGTTGCAGGTCGTGGTACAGGCCGTTGCGTGGATCGAACAGGTTGGCGATGTGCGCGGCGTTGCAGTCCTTGCGGGACCGCAGCAGCGACTCGAACCATGCGAACGGGAAGTGCTTGGGCAGATACTGGTCGGTCGAGTTGGCGACCTGCGGGCTGGGATACGCGTTGCTGCCGGTCGGGCCGGGAGCCTTGAATGGAGCGCCGCAGTACCGAGGGCCCTGGCTATGGGGCGGCCCACCCCCGTCCGGGTTGCCGAGATCCTGGGCGTAGCCCTTCCAGCTCACGCGTGCGGCGTCGAACTGGTTGAACAGCGTTTGCACCGACGCCGGGTAGACGCATCCGTTGGATCCGACCTTGGCGTTCGGCCCGGCCGCGGATGCGAACTGGCCGTAGTTCGGGTTGGTTCTCAATGACCCGGACTTCTCGATCCGGCCGGCGAGGCGATCGTAGTAAGGGCAATCCGATTGGCTGTCCGGCTGGGTCGCTTGGCCGCTCACCATCGAGAGGTAGTTGTCCTCGCTGGAGTGCCCGGTCCCGTAGTAGTTCTTCAGCAGGATCCCCTGGGCCGGCAGCGTCCTCCACAGGTAGGTGTTGTGGTTCAGGCCGGTGAAGGTCGCGTCGTAGGACTTGTTCTCGAGGATGATCAGCCAGACGTGTTTGACCTTGCCGCGCGAAATTCCGAGGCCGTTGGCGCGCGCGGACGAACCCCGGCCGGGAGCTCCGGCAGCCGACGCGCTCGGTGAACTAGAGCCGGCGAGGAGCGCCACCGCCGCGAGCGCAGCGAGGACGCCTGCGAGCGCAGCCGCCAGGCGCCGGCCTGAACCCCGCGCGCGGCTCCTCTGACCTGGAGCCGTGACGCGCCCCATCAGGCATCGCGAATGATCCGCAGGATCACCGGGAGGGAGGTCCGCTCCGCCGCATCGACGACGGCCTCGAGCTCCTCGTCGCGGAGCTCCTCCGCGGCCTCGACGACAACCACGAGCGGCCCGACACCCGGACTCGCCTCAGTGAGAACGCGCCGAACCTCGTCGCGCTCGCGCGCGAGTGTCTCCGGCGAAGGCACCGACAACACGACCTCGCCGGCGTCGGGCGGCTCGAGGTAACCCGACGGGTCCGCCGGCTCGGACTCTACGACGGCCTCGCCGGTAGCCAACGCGTTCGGGGGCTGGGCTTTGAGCTGTCGCTCAACCTCGCTACCCCGCGGGACTTGGATGATGATCCGCGGTCCGTTTTCCACCGGCTCAGCCTACAGCCGGCGTGGCCGCATTGGGGTGCGCCGGCGCGCCGCTCAGGAGCGCGAGAGGTCCCAGAGCGCGCCCTGCTCTCCGAATGTCAGCAGCCGCCAGCGCTCATCGTCTTCCTGCCAGACATAGACGTTCACGTCGACCGTGCTCCGGACGTCCTTCAGAACGTCCACCGCCTCTCGGGTGCTTGCGTCGTCGGCGAGCGTCTCCCGTGTCATCAGATCCACAACCCGGAATCGGCGAGCCGGCCTGGGGTTAGGTGTGACGGGCTCCGGTTGTGGAGCGTGCTTCCGTGGCACGAGCACCGGCTCGACGGCGGACGAGCGCTTCGTCACGCTCTCGAGCGGCACCACCTGGGCGCCCGTGCCCTTGGTTTCGGTGTGCAGAACCCAGGTCTTGGCCATACCTCAAGGATAGAAAGCGCGCACGGCGCCCGCACGCCGCGCGCACGCCGCGCTCACGGCGCGCTCACGCTCACCTCGTCCGCGGGTACCCACCCGACGCGGTGGTTGTAGTCGATCTGGTACCAGGTGCGGCCGAGGACCCTCCGCATCACCCTGGCCACGTACGTCTGTCCCCGTCTGCTGAACCCGAACTGCGTGTCCGGGCAGATGCGCGTGTCCTCGGTGTGGCCCGAGGTGAAGCCGGGATACGCGGGAAGGCTGAAGAAGGTAGTCGGATGCCGTCCCCCGCGGAAGCGCACGAGTGCACCCCAACCGTCAGTGGTGTCTGCGTCGCGGACCCATCCCACGGTCCCGCTGAAGTCGATCTTGTCGTAGAGGACGCCACGGACTCGCGCGCGGCCGAGCCGCGCGAACTCCTGGCCCCACGCCGCCTTGGCCCGCAGGTCCGAGATCGCGACCCCCGACAGGACGAACGGCGTGTTGGGGATGATCGACCACGGGAAGTTGTCGCACGAGAAGTCCAGCTGGTTGTACCTGGGATTTGCCCCGATCGTCGATGCCGGCACGTACGTCGAGGGATCACTCGCGCCTCGCACGAGGGTGTCGAGCGCGGGGCGGCCGCGGCGGTCGGCATAGACGTTGGTGAAGCTGTTGTGGAACCCGGTCGACCATGCTGTTACGTCCTTGGCCGAGGCGAACCCGTCGCCGGCCGAGACAAGCCGGATCCTCGAGCTGAAGCGCCTGAACCGCCGCGGGATTTCGGGGGGCGGCAGTGGCGCGTTGCGCGACCAGCGCCCGTAGGCGGCGCGCACGAGGTCCATGTAGTACGGCCAGTCCCACGCCGGCCCCGGGTCCCAGTGTTGGGTGTGCACGTAGGGCTCCTGGTCGAGCGGAATGTTGTCGTGCCCGAGGATGTGGGCGCGGTCGACCGGGATGTGGTACTTCCAGGCAGTCCAACCGACGAGGTTGGCGGAGCGCCGGTAGAGCTGTTGCGTGTAGTAACCGGCCGGGGCAGCCGCGAAGCCGATGTGCTCGACGCCGATCGAGTGCTCGTTGTACCAGTAGTTGGCGACCGAATAGGTCCAGTCCTTGTCGAGGACGAACTGGGTCACGGCTGGGTCGGAAGAGTCGTTCTGGCCGGAGACGACGTACTGCACCGATCCCGACGCCATCGGGTTGGTGAACGCGAACACGGTCCCCGCGTAGGACGTCTCGGTGTCGTGGATCATCACCGAGTCGACGAACACCCCGTCATGCGGACGGTTGGCGAGGACATACGTGAGCGGATTCGCTGGGATCCGCTTCGCCACGTAGGGATAGTCGGCGATCGCGACTCCACCGGGAAGGCACGCGAACACCGCGACCAGGAGCGCGGCGCGGCAGCGCCGACGCGACCGGCCCGAGGCATGGTGATTTTTGTGAGATCTCAGCCCCATCATCGGCTGCCCACCCCAGCAGCTCCGCTCGCCATTGTCTTCCCCACGCGGTCTGGGGTCAAGCCGGGGCGCCGTGATGGAATACGACCGGACCCGGTCGTGATCCACTGGAGGTGCCATGAACAGGTTGAGCGCCCACATCGCGTTGACGTTTAGCTGCGTGACGGTCGCGCTCGGGGTCGCGGCGTGCGGCGGATCCACGACGTCCGCGAGCACGACGCACACGGCGAGCTCGACAACCGGCGCATCGGCCGCCACGGCGCCCACGGCCGTCAGCCCCGGACACGTGCCACCGTCGACGTCGATTCGCTCGCCCGCCTACCTCGCGGTGCTCGAGCAGTCCGCCGCCCAGGGAGCTCATCTGTCGCAGAGTCAGGCCGCGTTTGCCGCCACGTGCACGCAGCGCGGGCTTCTCGCCGCTGGGTTCGTGACCCAAGGCGACAGCGAAGGCGCCCGGAACAGTCAGAAGTCGGTCAGGATCTTCATCGACTGCCTCCAGCAGGCGACGCGCCACTAAGGGCCACGGTCGTACAGCGCCCCGTCGGTCAGCTGCCGCTCGGCGATCGGATGCGGAAGGGCGACGCGTACCGGAGTTTCGGGGTTCGGGGACCGGACGTTGAACCCGGGCTTCGGAGTGACGAACATCGTGAGCAGCAGTTCTTCCTGATCGATGTGGAGGTCGGGGGCGAGCACGCGCCCCTGGGCCCGCTCGCCGCCGGCGTAGGTCTGCTCGGTCACCAGCACGCGCAGGACGGTGTCTTCGGGCGCGAGCTTATGGGTTGGATCCAGTCGCCAGGAGGACGCCCGGATCCCGTCGCGGGTGACCCGTAACGGCTTCTCACGGCTCACCGCGGTGCACCGCCACGTGCCGCGGCGGGCGTGTCGCTTGACCGCCGCGGTGAGCAACTGCGGCGGGCGCCCTCGCGCGAACACGGCTTCGTCGTCGGTACGAGCGAGCAGCCGCCAGGCGTTGAGGCTCTCCGGCACCGGCTGGGACGCGTCCCGCTTCCATGGCGCCCTCAGGCCCGGAGCCGCCTGCAGGTTGATCTGCGCAATCAGCGCACCCACGGCAGGATCGTCCGGGTCGAGTGATCCAGGCCGGCTCGCGAGCGCGGCGGGTGGGAACGGCAGCCCGCCGCCGTCGCTGATCAGCTCGGGCTCACGCGAGACGAGCCGCGGCTCGAGAACGGCGGAGCGCTCCCAATCGCGGTCGCGCGGAGGCCTCGCTCCGCGCGGCGCAAGGCGGTTGAGACGGCTCACGACGTGGTCCCCACGAGACGAGACTAGCGCCAACGACCGCGTCCAAGGCCGCCTCAATCACGCGCCTGCGAACTCAGGGGTCTTCCCACATCGCGCCTTCGGCGAGTGCGTCCTGCTCGACGTGTTGGAGCGTCTCGTCGGTGCGACGATCGGCCACCATCGCGTCGAGCGCCTCGCTGATCGTCGGTGCCCAGACGCGTCGCACAACCGGCTCGAGGTAGCCGTCGCTTTCGAAGGCCGCCCAGTCGATTGCGACGCAGTCCCGGTGGCCGAGGGGGCTGTCGACAGGCTGTTCTTCAGAGGCGCTGTACAGGGTGATCTGCGCACGCCAGCCGTGCGGACAGAGCTCGTCCATCATCCCTCGTGCTCGCACCTCGGCGCTCGCGGCGGCGCGGAGCTGCCGGCGCCTCACGATCGGACGACGCAGCGCGCGCCGTGTACGAGGCACGAGCTGCCCGAGCACCAGGACGGCAAGGCCTCCGGTACCCGCCGCAACCAGCAGCGCTGTGAGCGGCCCGAGAAGATCGGCATGACCCGGGTGAAGTCCAACCCCGAACTGGGCCATGAACGCCAGCATGATGTCCCAACCTACCCGCTCAGGAATATCGAGTAAATAGTGCCGGCGCCGAAGCCTCAGGCGTCGTAGTCGACACTCACCGTCGGGCTTGTCGGGTGCGATTGGCAGGTGAGGACGTACCCCGCGTCGAGATCCGAGCCGGTCAGCGCGAAGTTCTGATCCATCTCGACCGTTCCGGCGAGCAATCTTGCCTTGCAGGTGCCGCATGCGCCGCCCATGCATGCGTAGGGGGCGTCGTCGCGGGCCTGGAGCGCCGCTTCGAGAATCGTCTCGCCCGGCGCGAGCTCGAGCGTCTGCTCGGTGCCCGAGAGCCTCATCGTCACGGTCGCGGCGTCGTAGTCCTGCTCGGGCGCGTTGCCGTTGTCGTAGCCGAAGAACAGCTCGAGATGGATGTGTTCGGGATCGACCTGATGCTCGAGCAGCGTCTGGCGAGCAGTCGTCACGAGCTCGACCGGGCCGCAGAGGAACCACTCGTGGACCGTTGCCGGCGGGAGCGTGCCCGTAAGCCAGCGCGAGAGCTTCCCGCGGTCGATGCGACCGCTGAGCTCGGGCGGATGGTGCGGATCGCGCGAATGCACGTTCAGGATTTCGAGCCGGTCGGCGTATCGTGACTCGAGCTCGTCCAGCTGGTGCCGGAACATCGTCGTCTCCGCAGTGCGGTTGCCGTAGATCAACGTGAAGCGGCTCTCGGTCTCGATCTCCAGCGTCGTCTGCAGCACCGACAGGATCGGGGTGATTCCGCTCCCGGCCGCGATCGCGACGTACGACTTCGTCGCGAGGGGATCGAGCGGGGTGCCGAACCGGCCGGTCGGAGTCATCAGCTCGAGCACGTCGCCGGCCTGTAGCCGCTCGTGCGCGAACGTCGAGAAGGCTCCGTCTCGGATGTGCTTGACCGCGATCCGCAGCTCGCCGCTTATCGCGGGCGAGCAGATCGAGTAGTTGCGCCTGACCCCTTGACCGCCGAGATCGGTCCGCACGGTCAGGTGCTGACCGGCGTCGAACCGAAACTCCTCGCGGAGCTCGGTCGGCACGTCGAACGTGATCTCGACGCTGTCCTCTGTGAGCGGCGCGACGCTCTTTACGGGAACCTCGTGGAACACCGGAGGGGCGGCGGTCGATCCGTTCGGCATCCGCACTGGCAGCACTTGCATGAGCTTGCGGTTCAACTCCTTCCATTCGCGGAACTCGTCGGAGTTGAGCTGCTGACCGAAGACGGTCGCGATCGCGGCGTCGCGCTCGAGATACGCCTCCTCGCTGCGGCGCCAGGTCGCCAGATAGCGGTGAAACGGGACGGACGGGTGCAGGTGATGGACCAGGTGGTAGTTCTGGGAGAGCATCAGCGGCGTGAACAGCCACTCCATCCCAACCCGAGTCCGAGTCGCCCGGTAACGGTTATCGCGCTGGGTGTCTTCCAGCCCGTGGTGGGGCAGCCAGTCGAACCACCACGCGAGGAAGAACATCGCGATCCGCTCGGGGATCAGGTAGATCACCGCCAGCAACCAGAAGCTGCCGGTCGACGCTGTGCTCGAGGATCACCGCGACGGTCAACAGCATCAGCGCGGACGTCTCGGCGACCTCCGCGGCGGGGCGGCGCCGGAGGTTCCGCACGTAGAACGGCACGTAGGCGAGGTCCATCGCGATCCACCGGAACGGGAGCTCCACCACCTCCCGTGGCTGGCGAACGTGTCGGGATCGTGCTCATCGTCGTTGGAATGGCGGTGATGCTCGATGTGGATGAACCCGAACGCGCGGAACGACATTGCGCTGGAGACGAACAGCATCGCCGCGCGTCCGAATACGCCGTTGACCCATCGCCTCGAGCTGATCGAGTAATGAGATGCGTCGTGCAACACGGTGAACATCACGAAGATCACCACCGCGTTCAGCGCGATCGTCACCGCGCGCGGCGCCCCATGATCGATCGCCAGCCAGCTCGACGCGACGAACAGCGACAGTGCGCCCGTGAAGATGCCAACTATCGGCCACGAGAGCCTCGGGACCAACTCGTCCGGATCCGGGAGCGCATGACGCGCGGGCGCGGACCTGTAGGAGCGTGGTTGTACGGAGATCGACATCAGAGAGTGCCCGTCTGGCAGCCCTGCTTCTGGAACTTCGCCGCCGTGGTGTAGGTCACGGTCGGCAGGTAGGCGCCCATTACGTGCTTGATCGTCGACGGATCGGCGATGTTCTGCACCGCGCTTTCGAACGCGGGATGGGCGGTGGTGGCGAGGTTGCGCATGATCAGCAGGGTTGAGCGGGGCCGGGTGTAGCCGTCGCCGGTGGTGCCCCAGTTCATCCACGCCACGCCACACGTGTCGGTGGCGTTCGTGGGGCGATCCTGCGGGAGGCTGACCACGATCGTGTAGTCGCGCTGGGCGTTGATCGGCGTCTCCTCGTCGGCCAGGCACGGGCCGGTCGTCTTGCCGCTGGTCAGCCCTTCGCTGTTGCAGACAGACCAGTAGCGCAGCTGCGTGCCGCCCTGCATCCGCGACTCGCCGGCGTACGTCGCCGGGGTGGTCGGGAGCTTGCCGTGCAGGACGGCGATGTTGTGTCCGTCGTGGTTGGGACCGAAGCTCCGGTCAAGCCACGTGAACACGTACCCATTTGCGGGGTTCGCCCCGAGCCCCGTCGCGGTCAGCGGGAGCGTCGAGATCATGCTCGCGTCCGACGTGCCGGCGTAGTACGGCGCCAGCAGCCACGACGGGCCGAAGTACTTGTACCAGACAGGTCGCTCGACGGCGGGATGCTCCGGGGACTTGCTCAGCGCCAGCAATTGCTGGACCTTGCTCTCCGGGAACAGCAGCGGGTTGACGTTCAGGAGGTTGAATGCGCCGGCCTTGGTTCCAAGTGCGGCGCATGCGGCCTGGCCGGTCGAGGTGACGCCGCCTGAGTCGACGTAGCTCGCCGCGGGATCGCCTGCCCCGCCGGTGAAGTCGCGACCCCGGTCGGGCAGATACACGCGCTCGCCGAGCACGAACGGCGCGGATGCCTGCCCGGCCACGCCCGCATACAGCGTGTTCGGCTCGCGGTGACCGGCGCCCGGGTCGGGCTGGTCGACGATCGTGACCGTGTAGGAGCGACGCTCGGCGTTGCGGTCGGCGCCCGGCAGGAACGGATTGGTCGACCCCGGGTCGGGCTTGATGTTGACGTCATACAGGTAGTAGCGCAGCTGCAACGCCGGTGAGGTGATCGTGAACGAGAAGAACCGCGCGTGCGGGAACTGCCCGCGCAGCACGATCTTTCCGCCGGCCGGGATCGAATTGGTCGAGACGGGATAGTCGGTATGCGACTCCGGCCAGATGATGTTCCGTGTCTCCTGGGTGTACGACGTCCCCCAGAAGCAGGCCCGCGAATGCACGCCCGGGAGGTGCGACGGGAAGTGGACCACGACTCGCTTGGCGCTCTGTGAGGCGGCCTCGTGGCGCGCCGCGGCTGCGCCGCTCGTCGCGGCCACGGTGCTCAACACCGCGACTGCCGTGCCGATCAGTCTTGACTTCCTCATCCGGGTCTCTCCTTCACTGCGTTGTGATTGAGCCGCGCCATCAGGCAGCTCCTCGTTATTGAAAGCAATATAAACGGTTATTGAACGGCTTGTCAATACCATTGAAAGCGGTTTCAACAACCGCTAGGCTGTCGCGTGTGGCGACTAGGCCCAGAACCCGGCTGGCACCCGATGCTCGGCGCGAGGAGATCCTCGAGCACGCCCGCCAGCTGTTCGGGAAGCGGAGCTATGCCGCTGTCTCAGCCAGCGAGATCGCGCGAGCCGCCGGGGTCACCCCCGCGCTCGTGAGCCACTACTTCCCGGGCGGAAAGCGCGACCTCTTCCTCGCCCTGCTCGCGGAGCTACGCGAGCAGGTCGCCGAGGCGATCCATGCCGATCCGAGCAGCCCCATACGCGAGCGAGTCAGCGCGACGATCGAGAACTGGCTGGGCTGGCTCGAGGGCAACAGCGAGACATGGCTGGCCACGGCAGCGCAGGGCGACTACATCGCCGACCCCGACCTCCAAGCACTCGTCGACAGCGCGCGCGAGCTCAGCATCACCACCATCATCAACGACTACGCCGATGCGCTCACCGACGATCGCAGCACCCGAATGGCGCTGCGCGTGTGGCTCGGCTTCAACCGGGCGATCTCGAAGAGCTGGCTGAACGGAGACGCAACTCGCGAGGAGGCCGCGCTGTTGCTCACTGAGTCGCTCCACCACCTCATCACCACGATCGCGCCCGCACTTCGCAGCCTCAGCGGCGAGGTTGCCGGACGTTGAACCCGGCCACCGGGCGTCGAGGCGCTCAGGTACCCGGCCAGTTGGTTGCGACCCGGTCACCCCGGGGGCGGATCAGTCCTTTTTCCGTCTTGTCCCCGCTCTCAACAGCGCCTATCGTGATCGAGGCCGACCGCGGGACTGACGAGCGATCGAACGGCCGCTTGGGCGTCGAGGCCTTCGCAATCACGCTGGTGTTGGCAGGGCTCGCGGCCATCGCAACCATCCGCGGTCTGATCCGGACGTAGTCCGGGAGCTACCAAGGCAAGGGATTACAAAGGGAGAAGGCTGATGATCGCTGGGTCCAGGTTCCGGCGGTTTGGATTGCTCACACTGCTGTTGTGCGTGACATGGTGCGCTCAAGCGCAGGCCGCCACGACAGTGCAGGAGACGGGCTACATCACGATGTCGGACGGCGTGAAGCTCCGCTACGCCGTCGAGCTGCCGGCCGCCGCCGGGCGGTTCCCGGTGGCGCTGAAGTACGACGGCTACTGCGAGGGAACCGATCCGATGGGATGTAACGGCACCACGGATTCCTCGGCGCTCCTGGCGGCCGGCTACGCCGTCCTGGGCGTAAGCGTGCGCGGGACGGGCTGCTCACAGGGGCAGTTCGACCTTCGCAGTCCAGTGGAGAGCACAGATGGAGCGGCCGTCGTGGAATGGGCCGCTCGCCAGCCGTGGTCGACCGGGCATCTCGGCATGTTCGGCGATTCGTTCCCTGCTGTCACGCAGCCCGGAGTCGCCGCCCTTCACCCGGCCGGCCTCGACGCGATCGCGCCCTTCCAGCTCGTCGATGACGTGTATCGCGACGTGGCCTACCCCGGTGGGATCGCCAACGACGAGTTCGGCGCGTTCTGGGGTCTGGCGGATCAGCCGACGGCCTCCAACGAAAGCGTGGTGCAGGGAACCGAGGCGGGAGATTCGCAGTGCGCGCAGAGCGAGGCCGAACAGGCGACGGTCAACCCGACCACCAACATCGTCGTGTCCGGTCTCCAACACCCTTACATCGACTCGTTCTGGAACTCCAAGACGGTCGGCGCCGCGGCCAGCCAGATCACCGTACCGGCGTTCGGCTGCCAGACGTGGCAGGACGATGAGGTCGGCAGCCGCAGCACCTGGACCCTGTGGCCCAGGTTGGACCCAGCGCGAACCTGGGTGGTCGCATCCAATGGCTACCACTGCATGTGCATCTAATCGACACGCATCATCAACCAGCTGGTGCGGTTCTTCGACCGGTTCGTCAAGGGCGAGCAGAACGGCTTCGAGACGACCCCCCACATGCAGATCTGGCACGAAACAACGGGCGCCACGGACGCCGAGCCGGCATGGGTCACCACCAGCTCGAGCTGGCCGCCTGCCACCCGAACCAACCGGCTCTTCCTCGGAGGCGGCGCAGCCTTGACCGCTGCGCCCCCGTCGGGCTCAGAACCAGCCGACAGCTACCTCTCCCCGACCGTGTCGGCGGGGACCGAAGACGGGGTCGTGTTCGGCCAACACAACGAGCTGTGGAAGCAACCGGGCACTTCCAACGGCGCGCTCGCCTACACGACCCCCAAGCTCGCCCGCACCGTCGAACTGCTCGGCCCCGCCAGTGTCGATCTGTGGCTGAAGCCGACCGCGACTGACACCAACCTGCAGGCCACGATCACCGAGGTCCGGCCCGACGGCGAGGAGGTCTATGTCGCCCGCGGATGGCTACGCGCCTCGATTCGCAAGCTCGACCGCCGGGCGAGCACACCAACCCTGCCGGTGCAGACAGACCTCCGGTCTGACGTCCAGCCCCTCGTGTCGGGCAAGCCAACGTTCATGCGGTTCGCGGTGTTCCCGTTCGACTACGTGTTCCGCGCCGGATCTCGCATCCGATTGGTCATCGACACCCCGAGCCAGACCGGCGGCTGGAACTTCGAGCCGCTCGCCAACACGCCCGCGTTGACGCCCGCGGCGACGCTCGCGAACGCCGGCGTCAATAGCATCCTGCACGACTCGAAGCACCCCTCCGAGATCGTAGTCGGCAGCGTGCCCGGGGCCACCGCCGGCGCCGGCTACCCCGCATGCGACACGCTCCTCAACCAACCCTGCCGCCCAGACGCATTCACGGCATCCGACCCCCCCGGCCAGTTAGGGTGGCCGTGACGCATGACGCCGACACCTTCGCTGGCCGAATACGAACGCGTCGACGCGCCCCAGGACGCGGCTGAGCGCCGGGCGCGACCGGTTAGCTGGCGGTCGACCTGACCATCACCGGGGCTCTGTCCTTCCCGTCGATCTCGTAGTAGACGCCGGGGAAGGTCTGGAACTCTCCGCTGATGTTGTTGTGCAGACGCGACCGGTTGAAGGTCAACGCGCCCCACCCACTGTCCACGACGTCGAAGACCGCCCCGCCGCCCTCTCTGGCACGGTTGTCGTCCATCGCGGTGCCGGCAATCAGCGCGTTGTCGTCCCGGCCGTCGAGGTAGATCGCGCCGCCGCTGCCGCCTCCCGGCGTACCCCTCGAGGCCGGGTTGGCCCCCCAACCGATCGCCTTGTTGTTCGTGAACTCGCTGTTGAGCACGTCCCACTGGACGCTGATGCTGCTCAGCGCCCCGCCGTTGGAGCAGCGTCCGCCGCTGAACGTGTCGTCGGTGATGTATACGGGGCGGTTCTCGTACTGGGCCAGGGCGCGGATCGCACCCCCGCCGAGATCAGGGCCGTAGGTGTAACACCGGTTGTCAACGAACCGCGAGTTGACCGCTTTGAGCTGGCCGCCCTCGACGTAGATGGCCCCCCCGCCGTCGACCCCGCCGTACCAGCACTTCGGGATGTTGCCCGTGCAGGTGGCCTGATGCGCACCGCTGTAGCCGTCCTTGAACGTGATGTTCTGCACCACGATCTGCGGATCCGGCTGGTTGACGCAGTCAGGGGTCGACCAGCCGCCCGCGCAGGTGTCCGAGTACAGGATTCGGCGCTTGCCTCCCCCGCTCAGCGTGATCAACCCGCCGCCGTCCAGCACGACCAGGCGCCGGGTCTTGATCACGCTGGCGGTCGCGCTCATCACGATGGTGACGGGGTTGGGCCCGCAGTTGAAGGTGATGATGCCGCCCGCCGCAACGTCGCGCACCACAGCGGCGGACGTGCAACTGGCCGGGCCGCCGTTCCCGATGACGTGGTCGGGATGCCTGGTATCGACCGCGCGGCCGACAGGCGGCACATAGAAATGCCCGTTGGGGTTGCCGAAGTTGGGCACCCCTGCTGCGGACGTCGTCCCAACCGACGCCGTCCTGGCGTACGCGACCGACCCCGACGTGGCCCCCATCGCAACGCACCCGGTGATGAGCGCTCCGACCAGCGCCCCAGCGCCGACCTTGGCACCCACCCGAGTTCCCAACCCGCTCATCCTCCCCATGGCGCCCGATGCTATGGCAGACCGCCTGATGAGAGCAGTAGGCGGCGTCCTCGCCGCATCTAACTGCCAATCATGGGTTTAGTGTGCGGGCTTCTTATGACCGGGATGACACTGAAAGCCGCTCTCGCGGCTGCTGCGATGCTGTTCACGCCTGCGGGCGGATACCACGGGCGCTACGTCCATGGCCCTGCCGCGCAGTTCCGCGCCGGTGCCGCCGTGGCGAGCTTCACTCCGCCGGCCTTCGGTCAGGTGCGGGGCGGCGATCCCGCCGACTGCGCGCATCCCGCGCAGTACGACGGTCTCCGCCAGTTCGCGTTCGAGGAGCCGTACGTTGACGCTCATCACGACGGTCACTACGACCTCGGCGATCCGTACGTCGACTGCAACCATGACGGTCGGTGGGACGGCAACCTTCTCGGGGGCGGCGGGAACACCCCGCGGTTCTTCGATCACGTCGCCGACCCGGTGACGGCACGGGCGATGGTGGTGTCAAACGGCCGGCAGACGGTGGCCGTCGAGGTGGTCGACCAGGAGGGGCTGTTCGACGTCTACCAGCAGCGGATCCGAGCCAAGGTCCACGCCGACGGCTACCGGTTGAGCAACATCTTCATCTCGGCCACGCACGACGAGTCGGCCCCGGACAGCATGGGTCTGGGCGGGGTCTCGCCGACCACCTCCGGCCTCAACAACTACTGGGTCTCGTATCTCGTGGACCAGAGCGCGCGTGCGATCGAGCGGGCCTACCGATCCCAGCGGGCCGCGACGGTCCGCTACACCGAGGTGCTGGAGCCGTCGAACGTCCGCCAGTGCTGGTCCTCATACCCGTACGTGGACGACCAGCACATCCCGGTGCTGCAGGCCGTGGACGCCCGGGGCCGCACGATCGTCACGCTGGCGAGCGTCAGTCAGCACGCGGAGACGCTCGGCTTCAACGGCGGGACGCCGACGCTCGATGCACAGAACAACTGGATCTCCGCCGACTGGATCAACGCGTTCCGCACCACCCTTCAGCAACGTCTGGGTGGCGTTGCGATCGAGATGGCCGGGTCCGTCGGGTCGGTCGAGAGCCCGGAGGTCTACCCGCGCGCGATCTCCCGCACCCCGCAGCAGTACATCGACGCCAGCCATCCCGCGGGTTGCCGCACCCTGTTCCGCACCCCGGGCGGGCCCGACACGAGCGGGGCGAAGCATGTCCCGCTCGGCTACTCCGGCGAGACCAAGACGTTCGGGACCGACATGGCCACGCCGATCATCAAAGCCCTGAGAGCCGGCGACTACCACAACTCCCACACCAACGCGATATGGGGCGCGCGGGCCAACATCTGCATCAAGCTCCAGAATGAGCTGTTCGTGCTCGGCGCCTCGCTCGGCGTGTTCGCCGAGCGCCCGGGCTACAACGCCGACTGCACGACCGCCTCCCGGGTGGCCGCCAACGGTGAGACGTCGGGCCAGTCGCTGCGTTCGCAGGTGGCGGCCTTCCAGATCGGCGATGGCGAGTTCATCTCGATTCCCGGCGAGGCGTTTCCGTTCACCTTCCTGCGCGGCTTCCTGGGCCCGCAGGACATGCCCGACTCGTCGGCGGCGCTACCGCCGTGGGTGCTGCCGCACATGCGCGCGCCGTTTCGATTCATCGACGGGCTCGGCGAGGACATGCTCGGCTACATCTTCCCGGCGGGGAACGCCGTCGGGATCCCGACGGCGAGCGACCTCAACCCGTCAGGCGATGATCGCTTCGGCTGCCACCACTCCGATGACTCGGAGTCGACCTCGGCCGACGCCGGCAACATCATCGGCGACGCGCTGGTGCGGTTGCTCGAGCGCCACAGCGGGCAGCCCGAGCAGATCGTGCGTGGCCGCTACATCCTGCCCTCGGGCGCGCGCTCGCGTGACCCGCTCGGCGGTCCGGAGATCAGATGCACGAGCGATCGGACCTTCCACTTTGCGGGGCGGGCGGTCGCGGTCCAACTCGCCGGGGGGCGGGTCGTGCACCCGGCGAGTTGGATGTCGCTGAGCGGGCTACCCCAGCGCCTGGCCGACCGCGACACGCGCGGCTACTTTGACGCGCGCGGGCGGCGGGTGTGGCTCGACGTGTTCCCGCCACTGACCTGAATCGCCGGTGCGTAACAGGCTTGACCGTGGAACGGTCGGTCAACGAGACTCCGTGCCACGATGCCTTCGTCCGCGCCGACGAGTCGCCCGCTGAGGTGGGGGGTGCTGTCCACCGCGGCGATCACGGACAAGCTGTGGAACGACGGCACGACCGCGGTGCTCGCTGCCGTGGCCTCGCGGGATCTGTCTCGCGCGCGAACGTACGCGGCCGAACGCGGGATCGAGACTGCGTACGGGACGTACGAGGAGCTGCTCGCCGACGACACGATCAACATCGTCTACAACCCGCTTCCCAACAGCATGCACGCGGAGTGGACGCTACGAGCGCTCGACGCGGGCAAGCACGTCCTGTGCGAGAAGCCGTTCTCGCGTGACCCGGAGGCAGTCGGCCGCTGCTTCGACCTTGCGGCCGAGCGCGGCCTGGTGCTCGCCGAGGCGTTCATGTGGCGTCATCATCCGCAGATCGAGAAGCTGCGTGAGCTGCTCGCCGATGGCGTCATCGGGACGCTGCGCTGCGTGAGGGCGTCGTTCGCGTTCAACCTGGGCGGCGATCTGAGCGACATCCGTGCGCAAGCGGCGCTCGACGGGGGCGCCCACATGGATGTCGGCTCCTATGTCGTCTCCGGCTCCCGGCTAGTCACCGGTGAAAATCCGGTCCGCGTGTACGCCGAGGGCGAGCGCGGCGGCGCGGAGGTCGACATGACGATGGTCGGCACGCTGCGCTTCCCGAGTGGAGTTTTGGCCGCAATCGACTGCTCGATACAGACCGTGCTGCGTTACGAGCTGGAGGCGATCGGCGAGACCGGCTCGATCCACCTCGACGATCCGTGGACCGGCCAGAGACCGCGGATCGAGATCCGCCGCGACGACCAGTCCGCGGAACCCGTGGAGGTCAAGGACGCGAACCCTCACACGCGCCAGGTCGAGGACTTCGAGGCCGCCGTCCGTGGCGAACGCCCCTCACGCTACGGCAAGGACGATGCAGTCGCACAGGCCACGACGCTGGACGCGCTTTACCACTCGATGCGTCACGGACGGCCGGTCGAACTGGCCGGCGACTAGTTTTGCGCCGGCCGGAGGCACTCGCCGCACCCGCGAAGCAGCTAGGCCTTCGGACACGGCTTCGGCGTCGCCAGCGGCTGCCCGAGCCGCTTCATCGCCTCCGCCACCTGTGGTCCGCCGAGGGTCGTGTGCGCCCCCGACCAGACCGTCTTTCCACACGTGCCGGTGTCGCAGTTGCCGCCGAAGGTGAACGACGGGCCGGTCTTCACCAGAGCGCACTGGCACGTGGCTTTGCTCGGATCGTTCGGATCGAGCGTGCAGGGGTAGTCGACACAGTTGGCCCACGCGACGTTCGCCCCGCACGTCATCGCGCGGACGTTGCCCTTGACCAGCTCGGTGGAGAAGGTCGAATAAAGGGTGCTGCCGTGCGGCGCCTTGTTCGCGCACGGGGTGAGTCCGACCGAGTAGCCGTCCTCGACGACGCAATCGCAGATCACGACCTTCGGGTTGTGCGGGTCCGGCCGGCACGGCGCGTTCGTGCACAGGGCGTACTTCTGCCGGCAGATGTGGGCGTCGCCGACCTTCAGCGACGTGGGCGGCGTCGAGCTCGTGGCGGTCGTCGAGGACCGAGTGGATGCGCTGGTTCTCGACGAGCTGCTCGAGCCGCACGCCGCGGCAATCAGCGGCAACGCCCCGAGCGTGGTCGCGCCGCGGGCCGCTCGGGCGATCAGCGTGCGCCGCTCGAACCGCGGGGAATCATCGAGCCCGAACCTGCGGTCGACCAGCTCCTCGATCTCGTCGGCCCCCCGCGCCACCGCCGAAGCCAGACGCCCGTCACGCTCGATCAGCACCGCGCTCGGGGTAGCGGTCACGCCGTACGCGGTCGCCACGTCCCCTCCGCGATCGAGCAGGACGGGGTAATCGGCGAGCTGAGCCTCGTGCGTGTGCTCGACCACTGCGACCGTCAGGCGATCGCCGAGCCGGGCATGCCATTCGTCCAGATCGGGGCGGATCGCCTGGCACGCCCCACACGAGCGCTGGCTGAACACCAGTAGCACCGGATGACGCTTGCCCAGGAGCGCCTGAAGCGTCCACCGTGCTCCGTCGGCATCCGGCAGTGCAAATCCCGGCGCCTCGGCCGCGCGTCGCATACGCGGTCGCAGCGGCCCGAACGCGAGCCAGGCCACCCCCGACACCGCCGCAAGCCCCGCGAACACCGCCGGTGCGCGACCGCCGGCCGCAACGTAGCCGGCGATCGAGGCCAGGAAACCGTTGCGCGCCAGCGTCGAGAACCCGATCGAGCCGCTGGACAGCCGCCCGAAGCAGTGGCATTCGGGATTGCGCGCGCGGACCAGGTTCGCCGCGACGGCGGCGCTGACAATCGCCAGCAGCACCAGCGCGGCCGCGGCACCCACGGCCTTCGACGGCTGGAGCAGCACCGCGGTCGCGATCGCCGCCTCGCTCCCGATCAGCGCCCACCCGAGCGTGCCCGCGGCACGACGAGGCACGCCGAACGCGACGATCGCGTCCCGGCTCGCCTTACGATCGGCCAGCTTCGAGGCGGCTGCGGCGAGCAGCACGATGGCGAGCGCCACCTGCGCCAGTTCCCCGATCATTCAGTGGCCCTCGCCATCCGGTTGCGGATCATATGCCCCGCCGCTCGGGATGCTGGGCCTAACGACCGTCTACAGCGACACCGAGGGGATCGACCATGCCGGTGAGGAAGGTCCGGTCGACCTCGGACCCGTCGAGGTTGGCCCGGCCGATCGACCCCGCGTCCTTGTCGTTGGCCCAGTAGACGTGCCGATCATTGACGGCAACTGCTACGGGACGGGGAGCGTCGGCGATCAGGTGGAGGGAACCGCCCACACCAGAGGTGACTCGGTAGATCGAGCCGGACTCCTGCTGGCCGTGGTCAACAGTCCAGTAAACGTCCCGCACGGTAAACGGCTCCCGGCCGCGAAGGGCCACGGCCAGGCCGGCGGCGAAATGGGTCTGGAGTCCGGTCATGAACTGCTGGTTGATGCCCGTCCCGCTCAGGTTGGCCCGGCCGATCGTTCCATGGGCCCAATCATTGGCCCAATAGATGTACTTGTCATCCACGGCGATCCCGCGGGGGAGAACGGTCGCGGTGATGAAGGCCTGGTTGACGTGAGTCCCATTTAGGTTCGCCCGGCCGATAGAGCCATACGGGTTCTCCGCCCTGGGGATGAGGTAGTGGTTAGTCCAGTAGATGTGCTTGCCCTCGATGGCTAGCCCGGCCGGACCCGTAGCGCCGGTGATGAAGTTCTGATTGACGTCCGTGCCGTCGAGGTTGGCGCGTCCGATCGACCCCTTGCCGTCAGCACCATCGTTGGTCCAGTAGATGTAACGGCCGTGGGTGGCTACAGCGATCGGCGCCTCATCGCCGCGGCCACGGATGAAGGACTCTGTTGCGCCAGTCCCGTCGAGGTTGGCCCGGCCGATCGACCCCGGAACGGAGAAGCTGGTCCAGTAGATGTGGCCTGAGGCCGAGGCGGCGTTGATCGCCAAGAGGGGGAGCACGAGCCAGAAGAACGGGCCCACTCGCGCAGAAACAAGCCCACGACGGCTGATCAACCAAGACATAAGTGCCCTCCAATCGACCACGGTGCCAATCCTTGACGGGTCTCCGGCCCAGCCCGGCTCGATTGTCGCACATGCTGCGCGGTGTTCACGTGCTGGAAACACCCGCGGAGCCAAGGTCGATCACACACGGTAGAACCAGACGCCGCCAAGCGAGATTCGCTTGAGTCCGAGCGCCGCGAGGGCCTTGGGCCACCGCTCTGGCGTTTTGGGATCGACGATCACTGCGCCCACATGCCGACGGGCGAGAAAAGAGCGCAGCGTGTCCGGATCCGGCCGGGCGTGGCTAAACAAGGCTGGGAAAAGAGGGTCCGCCTCGTAATCCGCCGGGTACACCGGACTGAGATATCCGCCGGCCATCCGGAACCACATGCCGGTCTCTGCCTGCCAGAGCATGCCGTTCCCCAGCTGGCCGAATGGCAGGACCAGGACCGTCTCCCCGCGCGTCAGAACGCTTCGGTATTGAGGGGTGGTGAAAAACGCCGGGTTGGAAAGCCGGCTGAGCCAAAGTCCACCGGTGGTATCGGGCACCAGGAATGCGATGCTCGCGGCCGCCACCGCCCATTTGGCCAGAGCCCATCCTCGGGCGCGTGGCTGCGCCAACCACATGGCCCCGATCACCGCGACGATCAGGAACATGTACACCGCGAGGCGTAGCGGGATCACGTCGCGTAACAACCATTGGTCGAGCAGCTTCCACGGAAGCGAGATCGTCGGGTGGCCCGCGATGTGCAGGCGCGACCCGAGCAACAGCACGACGACCAGCGCCAGCATCACGGCGAGGATCCTGGTCGCGGTCAGGCGCCAGCGCGTGACCGTGTAGCGCGCGACGATCAGCGCGAGCGGCAACCCAACATAGGTGACGGCCTCCGCGTCACTTCCGCTGATGTTGGACGCTCGTGAAAGCGCCGCGAAATACGTGCTGCCAAGTCGGATGAGGTTCGGGGGCACGAGGAACCCGAGCGCATCGCTGCCGTCGATGTCGCCGATGTTCGGACCGAACCTCACGGTTCCGCGGAGTTCGTAGTAGATCACCGGGCTCGTCACGACCGCCGCCGCCGCTCCGGCGAAGAGAATCGGCTTCACGGCACGGGTGATGCGCTGTCGCTCGCTGGGCGCGAGGGCGAACGCGACCGCGAGGGCAATGCTTCCGAGGGCTACGAACGTGAGCGCAAGCTCGCTCGCGGTCAGGAACAGCGCTGCCAGGACAAGCGCCATCAGGGCGATGAACCGCCGTTCGCTGATGCGCTCGTCGATCAGGCGGAGCGTCAGGTGGACCGCGGCCGGAATCGGAAAGATCAGCACGAGCTGGAGGTGACCCTGCAGGTGCCCCAACATGTAGGTCGAGAAGCCGAACAGATAGCCCCCGAACAGGCTCGCCGCAAAGTTGCGGGTGATGTACCGGCACAGGAGGAACGCGAAGAACGCCGCGAGCACCGGGCTCGCCAGCATCAGCAGGTTGTAGGAGACGACTGGGCCGAACGCGAGGGTGAGCGGCGCGCCGAGGATCCCCGCCAGCGGGCACAGCGTCGAGCTGGTGGCGGCGAGATCGATCCGGTCCGGGGCGAACAGCGCGTTGGTGACCAGGGGGTTCAGCCCATGAAACAGCGCGTGCGGCCACCACGCCAGGCTCCACATGTTGACCGTCGGATCGGTCCAGTCGCGCAGCCCGATGTTCTCGGTTCCGAGGTGCGGGAGGACGTGGCGGCCGAAGTACCAGACCGAGACAGCCGCGTACAACCCGAGCGCGACGGTGGCCTGGCGGCGTCCTGACGCAAGCCAGTCACGAACGATGTCTGGCGTCCGTAGGAAGCGGTACCCGGTTGCCGCCTGAGTCGTCATGGCTCGCGCTGATCGTATTGTCGTCATCGAACGGCAGCGAGGCTCCCGGCACGTGGACCGGGCGGGCGGTGGGGTCAGAGCATTTCCTGAAGCGGCGGACGGGTCTCGAACCCGCGACCTCGAGCTTGGGAAGCTCACGCTCTACCAACTGAGCTACCGCCGCGCTCGGCAGATTCTAGGTCCAGCGCCCCGCTGTCGCCCAGCGCCTGCCGGGCGACAGCGGAGCCAACGAAGTCCCTAGCAGCCGGCTGCGACGGCAGCTGCCTGCGCGGCGGCGATGATCTGGTTCGTCTGCGCAGCGGTGAGCTTCTTGCCCGACTGGGCCCGAGCGTGATTGCTGAGTCCCGTCAGAGTCGAGCAGCCGAGCTGCGTGTTGCCCGAGGCGAACGCAGCCGCCGCCGCGTTCGCTTGGTTGGACAAGCCGTCCCCGTTGGCGGGCAGGCTCCAGCGACTGATCGTGCTGGCCAGCGCCTGCGCCCCCGAGGCCGGCGTGTACACGGTCTGTGTGTCCACGGCTGAGGTCGAGTCAGCGCTCGAGCCGTCGCCTCCGTACTCGGCGCTCAGCTGGTCTGACCCCGCCGGCAGGCTCGACGTCTGGAGCGTCGCGACTCCGGATGAGTCGAGCGCAGCGCTCCCCAGCTCCGTGGAGCCGTCCATGAACGTGACGGTTCCTGTCGGGGTTGCGCCGCCTCCGCTCGCAGAGACATGCGCGGTCAACGTGACGGTCTGTCCCGCGTACGCCGGGTTCGGCGACGAGCTCAGCGATGTCGTCGTGTCGCGGATCGGTCCCGCAACCCATTGCGGCGGGTTGTCCGATGACAGCGTTCCGTCCAGGGCGTTCCCGCTCGAGTCGTGCACCGTTGTGCCGCTGCCCTCGTCGAAGCCATAGGACGCGACCACGGGACCGCCCGGGTAGGCGGACACGCTGACGTCCGCGATCGCACCGTGGAAGCCGCGATCCAGATAGTCGCTATCGAACTCGTGGCCAATCACGAGGTTGGTGGTGTCCCCCGCGTTGATGTCCTCCGCGGCCGGGTCATACCAGCCGTAGTCCTGACTGTTTGTCACGCCGTCGACGGTGATCGTCTCGACCTGGCCGTCGTAGCTCCCGGTGACGTGCGCCCACTCGCCGGGCGTCACGGGCGCTCCGCAGGTGACCCGGTTGGAGCCGTACGCCCCGATCTCAGCGACGCACGGAGCGCCGTCGCTGATCACCAGCGCGTACCCGGTGCCGTCGCCGCTGCCGTAGTCCGAGCGCGGCTTACTGACAATCCCCTGATATCCGTTGGTCCCGTCCCAGCGAATCGTCGCCGAGATTCTGAAGCCCCCACCGAGCTCGAGCAGCTGGTTGGGATCCTGTACCACCACGTCATTCCCTGGACTGGCGCCGCTGAACTGCAGCGCAGAGTCAGATGCGTATGCGGGCGCCGCGGCGAACATCGCGCCTGCTGCGGCGATCGCAACCACCGCAGGACGGTTGAACCGGCTCATATTTGCCTCTCTTGGTCGTGTAGCTCGACTGAGCGCGGTAGCCAAGCTCCGCGACCGCGCGCCCCTTCTATCTAGTCTGCCCCGACCGAACGGCCGATCTGCCCCGCACGAGCGTAGCCGCGGCGGGGGGTGTGCGCAACCCGAACCGGATATCCGTCCAGTTCTTGTGAACGGCCTGGCTTCCCGCCGCGCCCATTACCCTAGATCGACCATGCGCCGCTTCGTGATTCCCGGAATCGTGGTCGTCGTGGTGGTGGGCCTGCTGGCGCTGCTCGCGTTCGGGGTGAGCAGCCAGAAGACCAACTCCTCGATCGACGCGGCAGTCGCACGCGGGGCCTTCCCGGTCGCGCCGAACCACAACGTCGCGCTGCCGAACTTGGGCAGGGCGGGGACGACGAGCCTGGCCAGCCTCCGCGGCAAGGTCGTGGTTCTGAACGTGTTCGCCTCCTGGTGCGGGCCGTGCGTCGCCGAGGCGAAGATCCTCGAGCAGGAGCAGCACCGGATCGTGGGCCACAACGCAACCATCCTCGGGGTCACCTACCTGGACAACACCAATGACTCAGAGGCGTTCGTGCGCCGTCAGCACGTCACCTATCCGATCGTCCGTGACGTGAACGGCACCTTCCTGCGCTCATGGGGCGTTGACGGCGTGCCCGAGACGTTCGTGATCGACCGCCAGGGGAAGGTCGTCGCGCTGCGCCGGTACCAGCTCGCGGGCAACTGGCTCCAGCAGACGGTCGCCCGCGTCCTCGCGGAGCACGCGTGAGGCGCGCCGCCGCCTCGGCCATCGCAGCCGTCGCGCTCGCACTCCTGCCCGGGCTTCCGCTCGGCGCGGCAGCGGCGACGCCCGCGCCCGCGCCGCGCGCGTCGCTCACCGACATCGAGAACGACGTGATGTGCGTCGCCTGTCACGAGCCGCTCGCGGTTGCCGACTCCCCGCAGGCCGAAGCCGAGCGCAACTACGTCCGCGGGCTGATCGCGCAGGGTCTGACCAAGCCGCAGATCGAGCGCCAGCTGGTTGCGCAATACGGGCCCTCGGTACTAGGCAAGCCGCCGGCCCACGGCTTCAATCTCACGGTCTACATCCTGCCGCCGGCGCTCGTCCTGATCGGCCTCGCGACGCTCGCGTTTGCCCTGCCGCGCTGGCGGCGGCGGACTCGTGCCGCGAAGGCGGCGTCACCCCCGACCCAACCTGCCCCGAGCGCGGCGGACACCCAGCGTCTCGACGAAGAGCTCTCGACCTACAAGGGCTGAGCCCCCTACATCGACTCCGGTGCGCTCACCCCGAGCAGGCCGAGCGCCGTCGCGATCGTCCGCTGGGCCGCGACCGACAGCGCGATCCGGAACGACTCGACGGACTCGGGCGTCGCCCCGACGACCTTGCAGTGCTCGTAGAACGCCGTGAACTCCCGCGCCAGATCCAGCGCGTAGCCGGCGATCCGGTGGGGACCACGCCTCTCGGCGGCCTCGGCGACCTCCTCGGGAAACGCCACGATCTTCTTGATCAGGTTTCGCTCGCGCGGGTCGAGCGAGTCGGAGCCCCACTCGGCTCCCGCCGCCACGGCCGCCGTCACCCGATCGGCGGATAGCCGCCGCAGCATCGAGGAGATCCGGGCGTGGGCGTACTGGATGTAGTACACGGGGTTCTCCGCCGACTCGCTGCGGGCGAGCTCGACGTCGAGGTCGAGCGTCCGGTCGTGCGAGCTGCGCAGCATGAAGTAGCGGGTCGCGTCCACTCCGATCACGTCGAGCAGGTCATCGAGGGTGACGAAGTCGCCGCGGCGCTTGGACATCGCGAACGCCTCCCCCTCGTGGACGAGGTGCACGAACTGGAGGATCGGGACCTCGACCGTGTCGGGGTCTCCGCCCAGTGCCGCCATCGCCGCCTTCAGCGTCCGCGCGTACGCGTGATGGTCGGACCCGACCGGCATCAGCTGCCGGTCGAACCCGCGCTCGCGCTTCTCCTGCAGGTAGGCGATGTCGGCCGCCAGATACGTCGGCTCGCCGTTCGAGCGCACGACCACACGGTCCTTGTCGTCGCCGAACTCGGTCGTCCGCAACCACTTCGCGCCCTCGGAGGTGTAGACGTGCCTGCTCTCCTCGAGCGCTGCCAGCGCGCGCTCCAGCGGGCTCGGGGAGCCGGCGTGAAGCGTGCGCTCGCTGTAGTAGGCGTCGTAGCGGACGCCGTAGCGCTCGAGCGTCGCCTTGATCCCGGACAGCATGATCCCCACGGCGCGCTCGGCGAGCTCATCCGGCGGAAGCTCGGCGGCCCCGGGGATCTCGGCCGCGAGCTCGACCACGTACTCGCCCTGGTAGCCGCCCTCGGGAACCCCCTCGCCGCGCGCCCTGGCCCTGACCGACTCCCCGAGCAACCGGATCTGGTTGCCGGCGTCGTTGAAGTAGTACTCACGCCAGACCGTTTTCCGCTGGTGCTCGAGGATCCGGGCCAGCGCATCGCCGTAGGCGGCGTGGCGGCCGCTGGCCGCGACCAGTGGGCCCGTCGGGTTCGCGGACACGAACTCAATCAGGATCCGCTCGGCCGGGTCGCCGCCGCCGCCGCCGCCGAACCCATCGCCTGCGGCAAGCACGGACTCGAGCGCCCGCCGGTGCCACGCCGTCGGACAGGAACAGATTCAAGAACCCGGGCCCAGCGACCTCGGTCCGCTCGAGCTCTGACCCGAGCAGCCCCGCCAGCTCCGCAGCGATCCGCTCGGCGACCGCGCGCGGAGACTCGTGCAGCGCGGGCGCCAGCAGCATCGCGGCGTTCGTCGAGTAGTCGCCCTGGCCATCACGGCGCGATCGCTCGAGCCTGATCTGGTCCGTCGGCTGGCCGCCTCCCCGCACGGTCGCGGCCGCCGCTCGCACGCGGGCGTCGAGCTCCGCCAGCGGGCCGTCCGCGTCGATCATCCGGCCACAGGTTGGAAGATGCTCTCCAGGCGCTCGAGCGCCTCGGGTGGCCCGAGCGCGACCAGCATGTCGCCCGCGCCGATGATGGTCTGAGGAGACGGCTGGGCCTCGAGCTGGCCCCCCTGCCGGCGCAACGCCACGATCACCGATGAGCCGCGCACCGCCTCGATCGTCTTGCCCTCCCCCTCGCATGGCGGCGTGACGTCGATCTCCTCCATCCGGAGGTCGGCGAACTCGAGCACCCCGCCGACCTGAGGATGGAGCGCCATCCGCGCCAGCACCGCACCAGACGTCTTGTACGGGGAGATCACCCGATCGGCGCCGGCCCGCATCAGCTTCTTCTCCGACTCCTCGACCGAGGCACGCGCCACGATCCTGATGTCGGAGCGCATCTCCCTTGCGGTCAGCGTGATGAAGATGTTCTCCGCGTCCGAGTCGACGCACGCGATCACCGCGCGAGCGCGCTCGATTCCCGCCGCCCGCAGCACCTCGTCATCCGCGGGCTCGCTCTCGATGTAGGAGACACCGAGCTCGAGGGCGATCTCGTGGTTCTCGGGATTCTGGTCGATCACCACGTGCTCGACGCCCGCCGCCTGCAGATCTCGGGCGACCTGGCGGCCCACGCGGCCGAAGCCGCAGACGATGTAGTGGTCTGAGTAGGAGTCGATCATTCGCTGTGTCCGGCGCTCTTCGAGCATCCCGCTGAGCTGGCCCGAGACGAAGAACTCGGCGACGGTCACCAGGCCGTAGAAGAGCGTACCTATGCCGAACACCTCGAGGCAGACCTTGAGCACCCGCGCACCTGTGTCGTGCGGATTGGGGATCGCCCCGACCGTGGTGATCGTGTCGAGCGTCCATTCGAGCCCGTAACCCAGCGATGTCCCCTCCCCCAGTGAGTAACCGACCGTGCCGGCCACGACGATCACCACCAGCGCGGCGAGCAGGATCCCCAGGCGGCGCGTGAACAGCCGCAGCTCATGGCGAGCGCGGAGGCGCTGCTCCAGCGCGCGCCGGCGGGCTTGGCTCTCCGGACGGTCCGGCATCGGCTCAGTAGTGGTACGGCTCGCCGGCCAGGATCTTGTGGGCGCGGTACAGCTGCTCGAGCAGAACGACCCTCGCGAGCTGGTGAGGAAGCGTGAGCGGGCCCAGCGAGAGGCGATGGTCGACATCGCCGAGATCGAGTCCGAACGGACCGCCGACGACGAAGCACAGGTCCATGCCGCTCTGGCGGCGGGTCTCGAGGAAGCGGCTGAACGCCAGCGAGTCCATCATCTTCCCCTCGCGGTCGAGCAGCGACAGGAACGCACGATCAGGGATTCGGCGCGCCACCTGCTCGTCCTCGCGGACCTCGGTCAGCTCCAGGCGGACGTGCCGCGCGAGCAGCCCCTGATAGTGCTGCACATCGTCTGCAAACGGCGGCCGCAGCCTGCCGACGGCGACGACGATGATCCGCACGATCTGATACTACGGACATATGGACGAGGCGGACAGCAACGAGCGGCGGATCAACATTCATTTCTCGCCGGAGATCATGGCGGGCTCGTATGCGAACTTTGCGAACGTAAGCCACTCCGACTACGAATTCACGATCACGTTTGCGCGCGTCGACCACGAGGTGGACGATGAGGAGATCCCAGGCGTGGTGGTTTCCCGGATAAATCTCTCTCCCAAGTTCATGCGCGAGCTGATCGATGCGATGCGGGACAACTATTCCAAGTGGGAGACGCGCGAGGGCATCAAGAACCTGCCCGAGTACGGCGGCACCAACGAGGAAGACGAGGCCTAGCGGCTCGAGTACGCGACGGCGGCGCCGATCCGCTCGAGCGTCGGAGGATGTGAGGCGAGCATCGCGCTGACCCACCTGGGCGGCTGGACATCTGCCACGTTCTGGATCGTGATCGCACGCTCGAAGGACACGAACGCGTCCGGGGCGCCCGACAGCTCGAGCGAGAACTCGTCGGCGCGGCGCTCCAGAGCCCGCGACATCCGGTTGGCGATCAGGCCGAGCGGCGCCGACACGAGCGCGGCCGCCAGCGCCAGCGCCGGGAGGGCCTCGGCCGTGCCCCGCTGCACCGAGAGCGCCCAGCTCAACCGCTGGACCGCCAGCGCGACCGGGGGGGCCACGATCGCCGCATACAGAACGCCGCGAAGGACATCGCGGTTGCGGACGTGCGCCAGCTCGTGCGCGACGACCACCCGGACCTCGTCGCGTGAGTAGCGGTCGAGCAGCGTGTCGAACAGCACCACGCGCTTGGTCGGGCCAAGGCCGGTGACGTACGCGTTGGCACCGGTCGTGCGGCGGCTCGCGTCGATCGAGTAGACCTCCCCCACCCCCACGCCGGCGGCGCCGGGCCAGCTCGAGCACGTCTGCACGAGTCTGGCCCTCGGGGAGCGGCGCGAAGTCGTTGAACAGCGGTGCGAGCACCACCGGCGCCAGCGCCCCGAACAGCGTCCCGACCACCGATGAGCCAACTGCGGCGGGCAGCCACCAATCTCGCGGGTAGCGCCGTGTGAGCGCGACGACGGCGGCACCGCCGGCCCCGGCCAGTCCGGTCTCGATCGCGGTCGACTTGAGCAGATCGGCCGCCCATCCCCTCCACGGCTGGGTCACCAGTCCGACCGCGATCGCACGGCGCCGGCCGAGCACCCCCAGCGGCAGCGTGACCAGCGTCGACCCCAGCGCCATCGAAGCACCTGCGATCGCGCCTCGCGCCACCGGGCGGCGCGCCCGGGGCCGCCGCCGAGAAGACCGGCCTCGCCGCGCCTCGATCACCACCACGAGCCCCGTGAGCGCTCCAAGCTCGGCGGCGGCCCGTCCAAGCCCCAGCGCCAGCTGCGGCCGCGCGAACTTGGCGCCGCGCTCGATCTCCCGGGCGCTGAAATAGCGCTCGGCGTCGACCGGGGCGGGCGTGAGCGCAGGCCTGCGCGGAGCCAGCAGCCGAGCCCCAGCTTCGGCCACCGCTAGGGCGAGCAGCGCCGGCCACGCTTCACGTACGCGTGGTAAGCGGCTCACCGGGGACACTGTAGCCACCATGCGGGTGGCGATCGTCTCCGACATACACGGCAACCGCCATGCGTTCGAGGCCGTGCTCGACGCGATCGAGGCCTCGGATTGCGAGGAGATGTGGTGCCTGGGAGACCTCGTCGGCTACGGCGCCGAACCCGACGAATGCGTCGAGTTGGCAAGCCGGCACGCGGCGATCTGCCTGGCCGGGAACCACGATATGGGCGTTCGCGGGGACCTTCCGCTCGAGCAGTTCTCCCGCGGCGCCGCGCTGGCCGCCCAATGGACGCAGGAGACGATCACACCCCAGACCCTGGAATACCTGAACGGGCTCGAGCCGGTGATGCTCGAGGAGCAGATTGGGATGTTCCATGCGAGCCCTCGTGACCCGGTCTGGGAATACGTGCTCTCCGCGCTCCAGGCCGAGCTGTGTCTCGACGCCCAGACCCACCGGGTCTGCCTGATCGGCCATTCGCACGTGGCGCTCTCTTTCGGCCGGCTTCCCGGCGAGGCTGCCAGCGGCCAGACGCGAGCCGACGGCGAGGAGCTCGAGCTCGAGCAGGGCGAGTGGCTGGTCAACCCCGGGAGCGTCGGGCAGCCTCGGGACGGCGATCCACGTGCCGCTTGGGTCGAGCTGGACCTCGACGCCCAGACCGCCGTCTATCGCCGGATCGACTACGACATCGAGGGCGCCGCGGCGGCGATCCGCGCGGCGCGCCTCCCCGATTCGCTCGCCGAGCGCCTGTCCTATGGGCAGTAGCGGCATTCCCGGTCCGGGCGGCTCGGGCAACCTTGCCGCCGAATCCGGCTCTGGCGCCCGAGCCTCTAAAGTCACGACGAGGATGCGGTTCTTGCCTCGCGCACTCGTTGCGTGCGGGACAGGCTTTGCCGTCTCGCTCCTCGCTGCCTGTGGCGGCGGCGCCGGCCTGCTCTCAGGCGACCAGGCCAACTCGCTGAGCAATCAGCTCAACAACGTCTCAGCGGCGGTCGGTGCGCACAACTGCGGGGGCGCCGCGAACGCGTCGCAGGGTCTCGGCAATGCCGTCGGCGCGCTGCCCAGCACCGTCAACAGCACACTCCGCCAGGATCTGAGCCAGGGCGCGTCGACCGTCGGTCAGCTCGCCGCCAAGGATTGCCAGCAGACCACGCCGACCACCACGACCGCCACGACCGCGACCGCCAGCACGGCGACGACGACTACGACACCGACGACGACAACGACACCGACCACGACAACGACACCCACGACACCGACGACACCCACGACACCGACAACACCCACGACACCGCCTACCACTCCCACGACGCCGAGCGGCGGTGGAGGCCTGAGCGGCGGCGGCAACGGGCAGGGCAACAACAATGGCTAGCGCGGCGACAATCGCAGGTCGGTACGAGATCGAAGGGCGACTCGGCATCGGTGGCATGTCCACCGTGCACCTGGCGTTCGACACGCGACTCGAGCGCCACGTCGCGCTGAAGCTGCTGGCCGAGCACTTGGCCGACGACCCTGCCTTCGTCTCGCGCTTCCGGCGCGAGGCGCTGGCCGCCGCCCGGCTGGTCCATCCGAACGTCGTCCAGGTGTTCGACTTCGGCTTCGACGAGCGCCAGCACCAGCACTTCATCGTGATGGAGCACGTGCCCGGGCGCTCGTGCGCCGAGCTCCTGCGCGACCGCGGCCACCTCGACGTCGGTGAGGCGGTCGAGATCATCGGCCAGGCGTGCCGCGGGCTCGAGTACGCGCACCGCCACGGAGTCGTGCACCGCGACGTCAAGCCGGGCAACCTGCTTGTCTCGGACGCCGAGGTCGTGAAGCTGGCCGACTTCGGCATCGCGCGGGCCACCGACCAGTCGAGCATCACCCAGGTCGGCTCGGTGCTCGGAACGGCCGCGTACCTCGCGCCCGAGCAGGCTCGGGGCGAGGAAGCCGGCCCGCGCGCGGACATCTACTCGCTCGGCGTCGTCACGTATCAGCTGATGTCAGGGCGCCTCCCCTATGAGGCCGCCTCGCTATCCGAGCTGGCGCTCAAGCAACAGCGTGAAGCGCCGATGCCCCTCAACCAGCTCAACGACCGGGTACCGCACGAGCTCGCGCAGGCGGTGGCGATCGCGCTCGCGATCGAGCAGGAGGACCGTCCAGCCGACGCGCTCCAGTTCGGCGAGACGCTGCGCGACGGCGCGAACCGGATCGCGCCACCCGGCGTCGTCCCGGCGGCGTCGGGAACGTCTGCGAGCACCCGCGTGCTCACCGGCCACGACGATTCCACGGCCGCGACCCGGCTCGCGCCCGGACGCCAGGCCGCGACCGGACGCCAGCCCGCGACGGGGGCCACCCCCGCGCGTCCGGTCAGGCGGCTCGAGCCGCAGCCCTACGCGACCGGCGCCCACGACCGTGCGCCGTATGACCGTTCCGCGGAGCGACGGCGGTCGGGGCGGAAGGCGGGCCGCCGGTTCGCCGCGTTCCTGGCCATCCTGTGCCTTTTCGCGGCCGCGGTGATCGTTGCAGTCGTGATCGCGACGAGCACCTCGAACACGGCGGTGCAGGCCCGCAAGACGATCGCAAACGACGTAAACAGCGCGATCAATCAAGTTCAGAGCCTGATCGGCCAATACACGAAGTAGCGGGCTGACGGCCGATCTGGAAGGTGCGGTGCACTTTTGCGCTGCTCGGTGCCGCGCACGGCCTTATGCGCGAGCACCTTCCAGATCGCCCCTCAGCCCTTGAGCAAACCGGGGGGCGCCCCCCCTCGCAGGGCGGCCGCCACTTCATCGAGCCGGTCTGCCTCGATCGCCGTTCGCAGATCCTGCATCAGCCTCGCGACGAACGAGAGGTTGTGGAGCGTCACCAGGCGCAGCGCGGTCAGCTCTCCCGCCCGCAGCAGGTAGTGCAGGTACGCGCGCGTGAAGCCTCCCGCGCAGGCCGGGCAGGGGCAACCCTCAAGAATCGGCTCGGGCGCCTCGCGCCAGCGCCCCTTGGCGAGGTCAAGCCGCCAGCGGCTGTGGGGATCGGGGACCAGCGCCACTCCGTGGCGCCCGAGCCGGGTCGGGAGCGCGCAGTCGAACGTGTCGATACCGAGCGCGACGAATGCGATCAGGTCGTCGATCTCGCCGATCCCAAGCAGGTGACGCGGGCGATCGCCGCAGCGGCGCTCGAGCTCGGCGGTCGTCCAATCCACGACCTCGTGCATCTGCGCTTTCTCCTGCCCAAGCGAGCCGCCGATCGCGATCCCGTCGCAATCGCTGCCGGCAACGACCGCGGTGGACTCGAGCCGCAGCTCGTGGTCGACACCCCCCTGCACGATCCCGTAGACGACCTGACCCTCGGGCCCGTGCTCCTGGTGCCAGCGCAGGCATCGCTCCAGCCACCGGTGCGTACGCTCCATCGAGCGCGCCGTGTAGTCGCGCGAGACGTGGAACGGAGTGCACTCGTCGAGCACGAGCGCGATGTCCGAGCCGAGCGCCGCCTGGACCGACATCGACGTCTCGGGCCCGAGGAACCGCTCGGTGCCGTCGAAATAGGAGCGAAACCGCACTCCGTCCTCGTCGATCGCGAGGATCGCGCCCTCGCTCCGACGCCGGCCGCGGCCCTTGATCTCGTCGGCCACCCCGCCATGCCCCATCGAGAACACCTGAAAGCCGCCGGAGTCGGTGATGATCGGCCCGTTCCACCGCATGAACTCGTTAAGGCCTCCCAGCTTCGCGACCAGCTCGGCGCCTGGCGAAAGGAACAGGTGGAAGGTGTTGCCGAGGATCAGCTCGTAGCCGAGCTCGGCGACCTCGCGCGGCTCGAGCGTCTTCACCGCTCCCCTCGTCGCGAGCGGGACGAACGCGGGAGTACTGACCTCGCCGTGCGCCAATTGCAGCGTCCCCGCGCGCGCCCGCGACGTTGACGATCTGGCGCGGACGGTGAACACCCGCGCATAGAGTACGCGGCCGTGATGCGTCGAACTCGTGCATTGCTGGCAGCGGGGGTCGTGTCGTTCCTCGCCGCCGTGCCGTGTGCGCAGGCCGCCGGCACGCAGCTGATGATCGGCGTTGGTCGAGCCGACATCACCCCCGTGACCGGCGTGTTCAAGGGCGGGTGGTCGTGCACCTGCGCCGAGGCGATCGGCCAGCAGGAGCGGCTGTACGCGCGGGCGATCGTGATCCAGGAGAACGGGCAGAAGGTCGCGCTCGTGACCGAAGACCTGTTCGCGCTCAGCGCCGGGATGGTCAACGACGCCGCAACGCTGCTCCCCGGGCTCGGGTTCTCCGAGGCGAACATCATCGACTCCGCGACCCACACGCACAGCTCGCAGTCGGGCTACATGAACTTCTCCAGCTACAACTCGATCCTCCCGAGCAACAGCAACCCCACGTTCTCCGGCGTCACGAACACCGCCACCGACCCGGTGATGTACAGCTACATGACGCGCCAGCTCGCGCTCGCGATTCGCCGAGCCGACCGCGATCTGCGCCCGGGCGCGATCGGCTGGGGCCAGACGCAGCTGTTGGGGATCACCGAGAACCGCAGCCTCGGGGCGCATCTGGCCGACTACGGGATCGGCAACGAGGGAGCCAACGGCGGGAGCCCGAGCCAGGACCCCGGCGGCTATGCCGACACGATCGACCCGACCGTGAACGTCCTGCGGCTCGACCAGTACCGGCGCATCGGGCGATCGTCGCGCCGGGTCCCGGTGGGGATCTACTCAACGTTCGCCAATCACGGCACAGTCGACCACGAGAACTTCTGGTACTACAGCGGCGATCACCAGGGTGCGGCCGAGCGGGTGGTCGAGTCCGCGATCCGGAGCGCAGGGCACGTACCGGGGTCCCAGGACGTGATCAACGCGTTTGCCAACAGCGACGCCGGCGACATGACCTCCGGGATCCAGTACAACGGGCCCGCGGACGCCGAGTACGTCGGACGGCGTGAGGCCGCGGCGATGCTCGCCGCGTGGCGCCAGGCGGGCTCCGCGATGACGCGCCACCCCGCGTTCGGGCTGCGATTCACGAGGGTCTGCATGTGCGGGCAGGCGACGAGCGGCGGGGCGATCGATTCGACTCCGTGGATCGGCAAGGCCGCCGGCGCCGGGTCGGAGGAGGGGCGCACGATCTTCTACTACGACGGGCTCGCGAACGAGGGAGACAAGCTGCCCGTCGACGTCGGCCCCCAGGGGGACAAGATCCTGGCGCTCAACGAGAAGGGCAACGTCCCGCAGGCGGTGCCGTTCACCGTCATGAGGCTGGGGGACCGCCTGATCGCGACGATTGCCGGTGAGCCGACCGTCGGGACCGGCAAGCTGATCCGCTCGGCGATCCTGGCCTCGGTCGGGAGCGCGGGCATCAGGCAGGTGGTGATCGTGGGCTACGCGGGGGACTACCTCAGCTACTTCACGACCCCGGCCGAGTACGAGCAGCAGGCCTACGAGGGCGGCTTCACGCTGTACGGGCACTACTCCTCGCTGGTGCTGCGTGACACGCTCGTCGGGCTGGCCAAGGACCTCGTCACCAACCAGCCCGCGCCGGCCCCGTACCCGTACGACCCCAACGACGGGGTCCACCTGACAGCCACGGCTTACGGAACCGGCGCCGCGAGCGCCACCGCCACGGCCCAGCCTGGCGCCGCTGTCCACCTCGGCCACTCATCCTTCTCCTGGGATGGGGGGGCGAACGGGATCGACAGGCCTGTCGACCGCGCGTACGTCACGATTCAGCGGCTCGCCGGTCGCCGCTGGTTGCCGTTCGCCAGCGACCTCGGCATGCAGATCCTGTGGTCCGCGGACGCGAACGGGCACTACCGTGCCCAATGGGAGGTCCCACTCACCGCCCCGCCCGGCCGCTACAGGTTCGTGATCACCGGCAAGCGCTACACGCTCGCCTCGCGCCCGTTCGCGGTCACGACCGGCGCGATCCTGACGCCCAAGGTCTCCGGCGACACCGTGCAGCTCGCGTACCCGCAGCCTTATCTTCTGAACGACTGGACCTACCGCCCTCAGAGCGCGGCGGGAGGCAGCGTCACGTTCCTCGTCGGCGGCCGGCGCCGGGTGGTGCGCGCGGCCGAAGCCAGCGCCTTCCCGATCCCCGCCGGCGCACACGTGAGCATCCCCGCCCACGGCGCCCGCGACCGCTACGGCAATACGAACCCCCGGGCGGTCCGGATCCGGTAGCTGGGCTTGGGCCGAACTGTCGCCAACTGAGGTCGCTCAGCGACCGTAGATGGCGACAGTTCGAGAGAAACCTCGGCCCCCGGCGTGGGAACGCGTCAACGGCGGGCTACGGCACCAGGTACCGGTGCTCGATCAGATTGATCAGCAGGCCCGGGGCTGACGAGGCCAGATCGGTCACGGTCGCGCGTATCCAGCGACGGCCATCCGTAGTCCCGTCGTCGATCACCGAGCGTGAGATCCCGTGCTCAAGGGGGCGGAATCCCTTGAATGGCGGCGCGGTCGGAGATACCCGGGACCGAATAACCCGCTCTGCGGCCGCAACCGCGGCCGGGGCCGGAACCGCGCAGAGCACCTCCGTCACGTACCTGCTCGTGGACGATGGCCGGGGCACGCCCGCCGCGAGCTCGCTCAACGTCCCGCTGCTCTGCGAGCCGATGCCAACCGCAGCGACGACATCCCCGAGACAGGCGATGGTCGCGGCGATCGCCGGTTCCTTTGCCAGCGTGTTACCGCCACCGAGGAGCGCTCGCACCTCCGCCGAGTAGCGGCCCGCGACCACCCTGTTCGTGGTCAGCACGGTGCGGTCGAACTGGCCCAGAGAAGGGCCGATCCCGAACGCGTTCGCGGCCTGGATGTCAACCGAGCCCTCCGCGCCCCAGACCAGCCCGCTCTGCCCGGCGACGGTGCCGGGCCTGGCCCCGAGCTTGACCAGCGCCGCCCGCACCTTCCCGGTGTCAACCCGCGGCCCCGAGATCATCGCCGCGGTATGCGGAGGCTGGCCGACGGCGAGCGCGACATCTCCGGTGAGCACATCCAGGCCGTCGCGCGTGCCGGCGGGGTCATCTTGGAAGTACGAGACGCCGGCCCCGATCAGTCCAGCCCACAGAATTGACTCCACGGTCTGGGTGCGCTGCAGAGCGGCGTAAGACGGTGGCACCCCGGCGAGCTGCCGGAGCGCCGCGATGTCCGCGAACACAAAGTTCCCCATCAGGGCCGGGTCAGCACTGACGCTGCCAAGCGTGCGCCCGAGCAACGTCCCACCACCGGTCGCCGATGCGCCGCCGCACCCCGCGAGCGCCAACCCGGCGACGACCGTCGATGCGAACAGCACTGCGATCGATTTGACCCCTCTCACGGCGCCCATTTATACCTCGATCAGCGAACTTCCCGTCATCTGCGGCGGCTGCTCGATCCCCAGCATCGACAGCACAGTCGGCGCCACGTCCGCGAGGACTCCCCCGGCTCGCAGGGACAGGTCGGGCACCGTCACGATCAGCGGCACGGGATTCAGCGAGTGCGCCGTGTTGGGGCTGCCGTCCGGCTCGAGCATGTTGTCGGCGTTGCCATGGTCGGCGGTGACGATGCACGCGCCGCCCGAGGCATGGACGGCGTCGACTACTTGCCCCAGGCATCGATCGACGGTCTCGACCGCCGCGATAGCGGCGGGGATTACCCCGGTGTGGCCGACCATGTCGGCGTTGGCGAAGTTGATGATCCCGAACCCCGGCGACCCCGCCCGCCAGTCGGACACGAACGCGCCCGCCGCCTCGCGGGCGCTCATCTCGGGCTTGTGGTCGTAGGTCGGGACGTCGCGGGGCGAGGCCACGAGCTCGCGCGTCTCGCCGTCGCACGGGTTCTCGTTGCCGCCATTGAAGAAGTACGTCACGTGCGGGTACTTCTCGGTTTCGGCGACGTGAAGCTGTCGGATCCCGGCGGCTGAGAGCACCTTCGGAAGCGTCGTTGCCGGACGCTCGGGCGGGAACGCGACGGGGTAGTCGAAGTCCTCCTCGTACTGCGTCATCGTCGTGTAACGCTCGATCGGCGCGGCGCCGCGCCGATCGACGTCCGAGAAGCCCGGCTCGGCGAGCGCGCGGGTGAGCTCGCGCATCCGGTCGGGACGGAAGTTGAATGCGATCACCGAATCCCCGGGCCCGATCCGTGCCTCCTCCCCCACCAGCACGGGCGCGATGAACTCGTCCGTCTCGTTCCGCTCGTAGGCCGCCCGTGCGGCCGCGGCGCCGTCGGGGGCTCGGTGCTCTGCGCGCCCGTGCACGAGCAGGTCGTACGCCTTCTGGATCCGCTCCCAGCGGTGGTCGCGATCCATCGCGAAGTAACGGCCGATGACCGAGCCGACCCGCCCCCCTCCGGCATCGCGCATCCAGCCCTCGACGGCCTCCAAGTAGCCCGCTCCCGATTTGGGGAGCGTGTCGCGACCGTCGGTGAACGCATGCAGGACGAGGTCCTCCACCCCGAGCGACGCGCCAAGCCGGATCAGCGCCTCCAGGTGCCCCAACCCCGAGTGGACGCCCCCGTCGGAGACGAGCCCGATCAGGTGGACTCGCGGCGCCCCGGCGAACGCCTCGCGGAGCACGGGATTCGAGGCCAGCTCGCCCCGCTCCACCGCCAGGTCGATCCTTGTCAAGTCCTGCATCACGACCGCCCCGGCCCCGAGGTTCAGGTGCCCCACCTCCGAGTTCCCCATCTGTCCCTCGGGCAGCCCGACCGCAAGCCCCCCGGCGGTCAGTGTCGTATGCGGGTAGGCGCGCCACAGCTCGTCGAATACCGGCGTCGACGCCAGCGACACCGCGTTGCCCGGCCCAGCGGGCGCGAGCCCCCAGCCGTCGAGCACGATCAGCGCGACGGCGGGCGCGGGCAGGCGGTCCGGACCAGGCGCCGGCCCCCTCGCCGCGACGGGCCGCGCGGCATCCGGCCGCGCCGGATCGGCCCTGCGGCGAGTCATCCGGCCCGCGCCGCGGAGACGACCGCCGCGAACGACTCGGGCTCGAGGCTCGCGCCGCCGACCAGCGCCCCGTCGACGTCGGGAAGGGCCAGCAATGTGCCCGCGTTGTCCGGGTTGACGCTTCCGCCGTAGAGGACCCGGGTGCGCTCCGCCTGCTCGCGTGAGCGGTCGCCCACCAGCGCGCGGATGAACGCGATCGCCTCCTGGGCCTGCTCGGGAGTGGCCACCCGACCGGTCCCGATCGCCCAGATCGGCTCGTACGCGATCACCACGTCGCCGAGCCGCTCCGTCGCAACCCGGGCGAGGTCCTCCTTCACCTGGTGTCGAAGCTTGCGCTCGGTCTCGTCCGCCTCGCGCTCCTCCTCGGTCTCCCCCACGCACAGGATCGGCATCAGCCCTGCCTCGAGCGACGCCGCCACCTTCAGCTGGAGCGCGCGATCGGTTTCGCCGAACAGCTCGCGCCGCTCGGAGTGTCCGAGGATCACTCCGTCGACGCCGAGCTCGGTGAGCATCGGGGGCGACACCTCGCCGGTGAACGCCCCGGACGGTTCGTAATGCATGTTCTGCGCGTACACCTGGACGCGCGAGCCGCGCGCGGAGTCGATGATCGGGGCGAGCGCGGTGAACGCGGGACAGATCGCCACGTCGACGTCGCTCACCGACGACACCCGCGGGAGCAGCGCCTGGATGAACGCCTCGGCCTCCACGACCGTCTTGTGCATCTTCCAGTTGCCGGCGATCAGCGGGACGCCCCGCGCCTCGCCGCTCATGCCAGCGCCTCCACACCGGGCAGCGGCTTGCCCTCGAGCAGCTCGAGCGCGGCGCCGCCACCGGTCGACAGATGGGTGACCCGGTCCCCCAGTCCGAACCGCTGAAGCGCTGCCACGGAATCGCCTCCGCCCACCACGGTGGTCCCGGGTGCCTCGGCGACGGCCTCGGCGACGGCTCTGGTCCCGGCCGCGAACGGCTCGAGCTCGAATGCGCCCATCGGGCCGTTCCAGAACACAGTGCCCGCCGACGCAATTGCCCGCCCGTACGCCTCGGCTGTCCGCGGGCCGATGTCAAGACCCATCAGCCCCTCGGGGACGTCGACTCCGTCGATCGCCCGCGGCTCGGCGTCGGCGGCGAGCCGGTCGGCGACGACCAGATCGAAGGGAAGCTCGAGCGAGGCGCTCGACCGGGAGCCGTCCGCAAGGATCCGCCCGGCCAGCTCGACGTCCTCGGCGGCGCACAGGGAGCTTCCCACCGCATGGCCCTGTGCCGAGAGGAACGGGAAGCACATCGCCCCTCCGATCAGGAGCCGGTCGGCGAGCCGAAGGAACCGCTCGATCACCGCGATCTTGTCCGATACCTTGGCGCCCCCCAGTACCGCGACCAGCGGGCGCGCCGGATCCTCGATCAGCCGAGAGAGCATCGTCACCTCCTGCTCGAGCAGCAGGCCCGCGGCGTGGTCGTCGATCAGCCGAGCCACACCCTCGGTCGATGCGTGCGCCCGATGGGCCACGCCGAACGCGTCGTTGACGTACACATCGGCGAGCCCCGCAAGCCTTCCGGCGAGCTCAGGATCGTTCTCGGTCTCGCCCGGCTCGTAGCGGACGTTCTCGAGCACGAGGACGTCGCCCGGGCTCAGATTGGATGCGAACGCCTCGACCTCCGGGCCGATCACCCCCGGAGCGAGCGTCACGTCGGCACCCGTCAGCTCGGCCAGACGGTCGGCTGCAGGGCGCATCGACAGCTCGGGCTCGCGGTCATCGGGCCGACCCAGGTGGGAGACGACCACGATGCTCGCCCCACGACGCCGGAGCTCCGCGATCGTCGGGATCGATGCGCGGATCCGCGTGTCGTCCGCGACGCGGACACCACCGTCCGGGGTCGGCGCCTCCTCCAGCGGAACGTTGAAATCGACTCTCAGGAGCACGTGCTTACCCTCGAGATCTCCGAGGTCGTCAAGCGTCCTCAAAGCACCCTCTGAACCAGTTCCACGATCCGGTTCGAGTAACCCCATTCGTTGTCGTACCAAGACACGAGCTTGACCATCGTCCCGTCCATCACCGCGGTCAACTGGGAGTCGAGGATCGACGAGGCGGTGTTCTTGACGATGTCGGTCGAGACGATCGGGTCCTCGGTGTAGCGGAGCAGACCTTCCAGCGGCCCGGCCGCGGCCGCGGCGCGCAGCGCGCCGTTGACCTCCTCGATGCTCGTCTCCCGTTCGGCCTCGACAGTGAGATCGACGACGCTTCCGGTCGGCACCGGCGCGCGGACGGCGAAGCCGTGGAGCTTGCCGTTGAGCTCGGGGATCACCAGTCCGATCGCCTTGGCAGCGCCCGTCGACGCGGGGATCAGGTTGACCGCGGCCGCCCGGGCCCGGCGCAGGTCCTTGTGGGGCATGTCCTGCAGCCGCTGGTCGGCGGTGTAGGCGTGGATCGTCGTCATCAGCCCGTGCTTGATCCCAATCGTGTCGTGGAGCACCTTCGCGATCGGCGCCAGGCAGTTGGTGGTGCACGAGGCGTTCGAGATCACATGGTGCTGCTCGCGGTCGTAGGCATCGTCGAAATTGACACCCAGCACCACGGTGACGTCGGGGGCGGTAGCCGGGGCCGAGATCACGACCTTCTTCGCACCCGCGTCGAGATGCTTCGCAGCGTTCTCACGGTCGGTGAACAACCCGGTCGACTCGATCACCACCTCCGCCCCGAGCTCTCCCCACGGAAGCGCCCCGGGATCCCGCTCGGCCAGCACCCGGATCTCGTGGCCGTCGACCCGCAGGCCCGCGTCGGTTGCCTCGACGCTCCCCGGGAACGGTCCGTAGTTGGAGTCGTACTTGAGCAGGTGGGCGATCGTGTGCGGGTCCACGAGGTCGTTGACCGCGACCCACTCGACATCAGCGCCGCGCTCGTAGGCTGCCCGGAAGGCGTTGCGGCCGATCCGGCCGAAGCCGTTGATTCCGACCCGTACCGGCATACGAATTTGCTCCTTCCGTGTGGCCGCCAAAGAGAAAAAGCCGACCGGCTCGGGTGCCTGTCGACGACCCGAAGGCTAGCGGTATCCGCTGGAGACGACCCTCAGCCCGGAGGCCTCATCGGCGCGATACGACCTCGACTCTGAGTCCGTCCGGATCGCGCATGTACCCCGCGTAGCAGCGCACTCCGTACTCGGGGCGCCTGGCCGGAGCCCCGTCGTCCGCGCCGCCGTTGACGAGCCCGGCGGCGTGTGCGGCGTCCACCGCGGCCTTGCCACTCGCCTCCAGCGCCACGTGCCCATACCCGGGTCCCGGGCTCCGCCCCCGAACGACGATCCACACGACCGGGCTTGTGATCCCGTATGCGACGGCGCTCTCGGACTCGTACATCCGCCGCCCCCCGAGCGCCCCGAAGACGGCATCGTAGAAGCGCCCCGAGCGCCCCAGGTCAGAGACCTCAAAGCCGACGTGGTCGATCATCGGTGTCGCCCGATCTCCGTTTCAGACCGGCCGGGTGACGTCGCGGTGGACGATCTCGATCAGATAGTCCTTGGAGTTCCGGTAGCGCTCGGCGAGGTGATCGGCGATCGCCACCGAGCGATGGCGCCCACCGGTGCAGCCGATCGCCACCACCAGGTGGGCCTTTCCCTCGATCAGGTACCGAGGGAGCAGATAATCGAGCAACGGGTGCAGCCGCTCGTAGAACGAGTCGAGCTCGCCGTCCCGGTTGATGAACTCGACGATCCGCGGATCGTCGCCGGTGAGCGGTCGCAGGTCGGCCTCGTAGTGGGGGTTGGGGAGGAACCGTACGTCCAGCAGCAGATCGGGGTCACGGGCGGGCCCGTACTTGAACCCGAAGCTCTCGAACGTCACCGCCAGCCTTCCCGGAGTGCGCGTGGGCAGTAGGTCGTCGGCGAGCTTGCGCCGCAGCATCGCGGCCGTCAGGCCCGTGGTGTCGATTACCACGTCGGCGCGTCCCCGCAGGCCCGTGAGCGTCTCACGCTCACGGGCGATCCCGTCCGTGACGCTCCCCGTCGGCGCCAGCGGATGGCGCCGACGCGTCTCCTTGTAACGGGTGAGCAGGGTCTGCTCGTCGGCCTCCAGGAACAGCACCCTGAACTTCACGCCTGCCTGACGGAGGTCGTCGAGCATCGCCGCGAGGCCCTCGAAGTAGCTGCCGCCGCGGACGTCGGACACGACGGCGGCCCGGGCCACCTTGGAGCCCTTGTGCATGAACAGCTCCACCAGCGAGCGGATCATCTCCGAGGGCAGGTTGTCCACGCAGAAGTAGCCCTCGTCCTCGAATACCGCCATGGCAGTCGACTTCCCCGCTCCGGAGAAGCCGGTGATGATCACCAGATCGGTGAGCGCCGGGGCGAGCTCATCAGCCTCCGGAACGGCCTCGAGGTGCTCGGTGCGCGGCGCTTGCATCGACTCAAAGCTTACGAGCGAGGTGTGACACGATCGTCCCGTGCAGGGTGACCGCATCCGGAACTGCATCCTCGCTGCGCTCACCGCCTCGCTCCTGGTGGCAGCGGTGCTCGTGCTGGGGGACTTCGACACGGGCAGCGCAGGCGCGCGGCAGACCGACCCGCCGGTCACCGCGAGCGTCGGCTCGAGCCCGACCGGCCAGCCGATGCAGCCCGGCTTCACGGGCGTCTCGCTCGAATACAGCGCGCTCCACGTCTACACGGGACGCGACCCGCTCCACGTCAACCCCGTGCTGATCCAGCTGGTGCGCAACCTCGTGCCCGGCAACCAGGCCCCGGTGCTACGGATCGGGGGCAACAGCGCTGACAGGACGTGGTGGCCGATCCGCGGCGAGATCCCTCCTGGAGGGATCGACTACGCGCTGAACAACGGCTGGATGCGGACCACGAGTGCGCTCGCGAAGGCACTCGGAGCCGGAATGATCATGGGCGTCAACCTCGCGGGCGGGCGGCCCGGAATCGCGGCCGCCGAGTCCAAGGCGCTGCTCGCGGGAGTCGGCCGGCGCTACATCCGGGCGTTCGAGATCGGCAACGAACCGGATGTCTACGGGCTCTTCCCGTGGTACCGGGACCGCAGCGGCCGGGTGTTCTTCGCGCGTGGCCACAAGTACAGCCTCAGTCGCTTCATCAAGCAGTTCTCCCAGTGGCGGGCGGTGATGCCCTCGGTGCCTGTGGCCGGTCCTGCGTTCGCCGAGCTCAACTGGCTGAGCGGGCTGCCGCGGTTCATCAACTCCGAGCCCGGGCTAAAGCTGCTGACGATCCACCGTTACCCGCTGCGCGCATGTTTGACGGATCCCAACGCCGCCGGCTATCCGACGATCCCAAACCTGCTGAGCGACAGCTCGTCGAACGGCGTCGCCCAGGCCGTCGCCCCGTACGTGACGGTCGCCCACAAGCGGGGGCTGACGTTCAGGCTTGACGAGATGAACTCCGCGTCGTGCTCGGGCAAGAAGGGGGTCAGCGACACGTTCGCGGCGGCGCTGTGGGTGCTCGACACGCTGTTCAACCTCGCCAACGTCGGCGTCGATGGCGTCAACATCCACTCGCTCCCGGGCGCGGCCTACGAGCTGTTCACCTTCCAGCACACCTCGTCCGGCTGGGAGGCGTTCGTGCATCCCGAGTACTACGGGATGTTCCTGTTCGCCCAGGTGTTTCCCCCGGGCGCGCAGCTGCTGCCGGTGAATGTCAGCCCCAGCGGGCTGGTGAAGGTCTGGGCGACTCGCTCGAAGGACTTCCAGACGCGCGTGGTGCTGATCAACAAGGACCCCACCACGAGCTACACGGTGCAGGTCCAGGTGCCGGGCTTCACCAGCCAGGCGAAGCTCGAGCGACTCGAGGCCCCGACCGTGTTCTCGACCGACGGTGTCTCGCTGGGCGGCCAGACGTTCGGCGACGAGACGACCACCGGGAGGCTCGCGGGAGCACAGCAGACCGAGACGGTCGACCCGGTTCTCGGCAGCTACACGGTGACGCTGCCGCCGGCGAGCGCGGCGGTCCTCACGCAGTAGGGCTCTCGGGGGCCACCTAGACGCCGGTCCGATGGAGCTCGCGGTACACGTCACGCGCCAGCTTGCCGGACAGCCCCGGGACCGCCTCGAGCTCCTCGCGGGAGGCCGCCACGATCGCGTCGGGTGAGCCGAAGTGCTGGAGCAGCGCCCGCTTGCGCGCTGGGCCGACGCCGGGTAGCTCGTCGAGGATCGAGGCCTTCATCGCGCGGTCGCGCCTGGTCCGGTGGTGGGTGATCGCGAATCGGTGGGCCTCGTCGCGCACCCGCTGGAGCAGCTGAAGCTCGGGCGTGTCGTGTGCGAGGCACAGCGGCGCCCGGGCGCCGGGGACGAAAACCTCCTCGATCCGCTTGGCCAGCGACACGATCACCACGCCGCGCTCCCTGAAGCCGCGAAGCGCCCGCAGGCCGGCGGACAGCTGGCCCTTGCCGCCATCGATCACGATCAGGTTGGGCAGCGCGGCGAAGCTTGGGTCGTATGCCTTGTCGTGCGGGGACACGTCGCGCTGGCGTTCCCACTGGGCCATCCGCCGTCCGAGGACCTCCTCCATCGCCGCGAAGTCGTCGGGGCCAGCGGCTGGCCCAGGACCACCAGCCGCGCCCCGGCCGCCGGCCGCGCCCCCCGCGCCGTTGCCGTCATCCTCGGAGCCGACGATCTTGAACCTCCGGTAGTCGGACTTCTTCGGCGCCCCGCCCTCGAACACGACCATCGACGCCACCGTGTTGGTGCCCATCAGCGTCGAGATGTCAAAGCACTCGATCCGCAGCGGGATCGTGTCGAGACCGAGCGCTTTCTGGAGCCCGTCGAGCGCCTCGACTCGCTGCTGGCGGCGGCGCTCCGAGCGCAGTCGCTCCTGGTCCAGCGCGAGCCGGGCGTTGCGCTCCGCGAGCTCGAGGATCCGGCGCTTGTCGCCGCGCTCGGCCGCTCGGATCTCGACCGGGCCGCCGCGACGGTCCGAGAGCGCCTGCGCGAGTGCGGGCACCCGGCCAACCTCCCGCTGGACGATCAGCAGCGGCGGGACCATCATCGCGCTGGCGTAGTACTGGAGGATGAAGGCCTCGGCTACCTCGAGAACGCCGCCACCGGCTGCGTTGTCGAGATAGAAGCTCTGGCGGTCCGACAGCACGCCGTCCCGGACCTGGAACACCTGCGCGTTGGCCTCGCTGTCCGACACCGCCACGGCGATCGCGTCGAGCGTCCCGACCGCCTCGTTGGCGACCCGCTGACGCTCGAGCAGCGAGTGCACCGCGCGGAGCCGGTTGCGCTCACGGGCGGCGTCCTCGAACCGCTGGTCGGCGGCGGCCTCGCGCATCGAGGCCTCGAGCTCCCGCTCGATCTCTCGATAGCGGCCGGAGAGGAAGTCGATCACCCCGTCGATCCCGCGCCGGTATTCCTCGCGGGTCACATACCCGACGCACGGGGCCTCGCAGCGCTTGATGTAGTAGTCCAGACACGGCGAGCCGCTGCGGCGCCCCGGCTCCGGCCCCTCACAGGAGCGGAACATGAACACCTTGCCGAGCACCTCGAGCGTCGCACGGACGCGCTTGGCGTTCGAATAGGGGCCGAAGTACGCGCGGTCGCGGCGGTGACGCTCGCGGGTGAAGTAGACGCGCGGGAACTCCTCGTCAAGCGAGATCGCGATGTAGGGATACGACTTGTCGTCCCGCAGGCGGATGTTGAAGCGCGGCTTGTACTGCTTGATGAAGTTCTGCTCGGCCAGCAGCGCCTCGGCGTCGGTGCCCACGACCAGCGCCTCGACGTGGTCGATCAGATCGACCAGATCCGCGCCGCCTCGGGTGCTCGGATTCGAGAAATGCGAGGCGACTCGCTTGCGGATCGAGTTCGCCTTGCCGACGTACAGCACCTTCCCACGCGCGTCGCGGAACAGGTACACACCGGGCTCGTCCGGCAGCTCTCGGCGCTTGTCAGCTGGGACTATCGACACGCTTCGAGGATAGGCCGAAGCCGTAGCCCTCAGGCAACCGCTAATCGACCACCAGCGAGAGCACCAATCCGCCCGCTGCGAGACCAAGCGAAGCGACCGCGACCGTCTCCCCCACGCCCGCTGTCGCCGCGAGCGGGAGATACGCAGGAACGACGGCGCCGGGGTTCAGCAGGCGCACGCCGTTGGTCGGCGCCCGGCTGAGGGCGTGCACCACGAACGCGAGCGCCAGGCCGATCACGGGCAGCAGCCCGAGGCGGTATCGCCGGGTCCCGGCCAGGGCCGCGACCGCGAGCGCGCCCGCGAGCACCGCCAGCAGCGCGTCGGCGATCGTGTAGACCTGCCAAGCGGTCGGGTCCGCAGGGACGCCGCGGAGCCCGGCGCGTGCATCGGGCAGCGCCAGCAGCTGTGGCCAGAACTGGTGGCTCCAGGTGAGGAACAGCGACACGAACAGGCCGGCGGCACCGATTGCGATCAGCCAATCGGCGGCCGCATCCACGCGACGCGAACTCAATTTGCGCGCACCGCCACCCGGCACGGGCCCCGACGTCGCATCCTCGCTCCTTTGCTCGCGTGAGGAGCCGCGAACAGTAACCTTCGATGCGGCTCATGTCCGCTTCCGCGAACGGCCACCGCGCCGCGTATCGCACCTGCCCGCTGTGTGAGGCTACCTGCGGACTGGAGATCACGCTCGCGGGCGACCAGGTTGAGACGATCCGCGGCGACCGCGAGGACGTCTTCTCGCACGGCTTCATCTGCCCCAAGGGCTTCGCGCTGAAGGAGCTCCACTACGATCGGGACCGCGTGCGCACGCCGCTGATCCGCCAGCCGGACGGCAGCTTTGCGCCCGCCGGCTGGGATGAGGCGTTCGCGCTGATCGACGCCCGGTTGACGCCGATCTTGTCCGAGGACCGGAACGCCGTCGCCACCTACCTGGGAAACCCCGGCGCCCACAACCTGGACAGCCTCCTGTACGGGCGCGTGCTGCTGCGGGCGCTGGGATCTCGCAACAGCTACTCGGCCAGCACCGTCGACCAGTTCCCAAAGCAGATGTCGAGCGCGCTGATGTTCGGGACCGGCACGACGGTCCCGGTTCCGGACCTCGACCGGACCGATTACCTGCTGATGCTCGGCGCCAACCCGCTGCAGTCCAACGGCAGCCTGATGACCGCGCCCGACGTCCGCGGCCGGCTGCGCGCGATCCGGGCGAGGGGCGGCAGGCTGGTGGTGATCGATCCGCGCCGGACCCGCACCGCAGAGGAGGCCGACGAGCACCACTTCATCCGCCCCGGCACCGACGCGCACTTCATGTTCGCGCTCGTCAACGTGCTGTTCGAGGAGGGGCTCGCACAGCCGGGCGAGCGACTCGAGGCGATCGGCTCCGGGGTGGACGACGTCCGGCGGCTGGCCGCGCCGTTCACGCCCGAGGCGGCGTCGGAGGCGTGCGGAATCGGCGCAGATCAGATCCGCCAGATCGCGAGGGAGCTGGCAGGCGCTCCACGCGCCGCCGTCTACGGTCGGATCGGGACGTGCACCCAGGAGTTCGGGACGCTCTCGAGCTGGCTCGTCGACGTGCTCAACTTCCTCACCGGAAACCTCGACCGCGAGGGCGGCGCGATGTTCCCGCTCGGCGCCGCGGGCCACTCGAACGCGGCGGGCACCCCGGGCCGCGGTCGTGGCGCGCGCTTCGGTCGCTGGCAGAGCCGGGTCCGCGGGCTCGACGAGATCTTCGGCGAGCTTCCCGCAGCGTGCCTGGCCGAGGAGATCGACACCCCCGGCGAGGGTCGGGTGCGGGCGCTGATCACGCTCAGCGGAAACCCGGCCGTCTCGACGCCCAACAGCGCTCGTCTGGACCGCGCCCTGGCGCAGCTTGAGTTCATGGTGTCGCTCGATGTGTACGTGAACGAGACGACCCGCCACGCGGACGTGATCCTGCCGGCGCCGTCTCCGCTGCGCCGCTCGCACTACGACCTGGCGCTGTACCTGTTCGCGGTCCGGAACGTCGCGCACTATTCAGCTCCCGTGCTCCCAGCCGAGCCCGATTTGCCAGGCGAATGGGTCACGCTCCTCCGCCTCACCGGGATCGCCGCGGGCCTCGGCCCTGATGCCGATGTCGCCGCGCTCGACGAGCAGGTGGCGCGGGCCGCGATCGAGCGGGAGCTCAGGACAGAGGGCTCGCCGCTGGCGGGCCGCTCGGTTGATGACCTGATGGCGGAGCTCGAGCCGCGGATCGGCCCCGAGCGGCTGCTCGACCTGATGCTGCGCGCCGGGCCGTACCGGCTGTCGCTCGAGCAGCTCGAGGCGGCGCCCCACGGGGTCGACCTCGGGCCGCTGCAGCCGCGGCTGCCGGACGCGCTCCGGACGGCAAGCGGGAAGATCGAGCTCGCGCCCGAGGCGATCGCCGCGGACGTGGAGCGCCTGCGCGCCTCGCTCGAGCGCCGCCCCAACGCAGGCCTCGTCCTGGTGGGACGCCGCCAGCTGCGATCGAACAACTCCTGGATGCACAACCTGCCGGTGCTCGTGAAGGGCAAGCCGCGCTGCACGCTCCAGGTCCACCCGCAGGATGCCGAGCGACTCGAGCTGCTGGATGGTGAGCCCGCAGAGCTTCGATCCCGCGCCGGTGCGGTGATCGCCCCGGTCGAGGTGACCGACACGGTCATGCCCGGGGTCTGCAGCCTCCCCCACGGCTGGGGGCACGACGTGTCAGGGACGGCGCAGCAGGTCGCCTCAGCTCACCCCGGCACGAACAGCAACGTGGTGGCCGACGAGCTGCTCCTCGACGCACTGTCGGGCAACGCGGTCCTGAACGGGATCCCGGTGGAGCTCGCGCCCGTGCGCAACGCCGTCCCGGCGTGATCGCCCGCTAGTAGCTGCGGGCGCTCCACACGATCGCGACGACGGCGTACACCGCCCCGGCGATCAGTACCAGCCAGACCACCGAGCCCGCGCTGGTGCTCCACAGGTGCGTGGTTCCCGTGAGCGTCACGGCCGCCACCGCAATCGCGGCGTAAAGGATCGCGCGCCGCCGGTCCCCGAGCGAGTAGAGCGAGGTCCGATGCTGGCGATACATCGTCATCGCGAACCAGCCGATCGTCGCGAGAAACGCGAGATACGCCGCCTGGAGCGCGACGTGCGCACCGGTGCCACCGCCCGGGATCAGGACGACGAGCGCCGCCACGACGAGGATGATCAGGATGTTCCTAGCGGTTGCCAGCGACATCGACGGTAAAGGTTACGCCGCTCTCGCCCGCGGCCACCGAGGGGAAGCGGACCTCGACGTCAAGGCCGCCCGCAGGCCGCGGAGTGGTGCTCAGCTCGGCGCCGTGCGCGGCGGCGATCGCCGAGACGATCGAGAGCCCGAGGCCGGCGCCGCGGGTTTCTGTCCGGTCGCCGTTGACGCGGTGAAACGGCGCCGTCAGCCCCGCCACCTCCTGCTCGGGGACGACGGGACCGCTGTTGCTGACGCGCACCGTGGGCCGCCCCTCGCTGGAACCGGTCCAGATCGAGACCCAGCCGTCGTGCTCGACGTTGTACCGGAGCGCGTTGTCGACGAGGTTGCCCACCAGACGCTCGAGCACCGCGGGGTCGCCGAGGGTGACCGCGGACCCGAGCTCCGAGTCGACGCGCACGCCGCTCGGCCGGATGTTGAGGAGCGACTCGCCGGCGACCTCGTCGAGATGGACCTCGGAGCGCTCTTCCAGCCCGCGCTGGCTCTTGGCCAGGGTCAGCAGCGCCTCGATCAGCCGCTCCTGCTGCTCGCCCGCGGCCAGCACGCGCTCGCAGGTCCCCCGCAGCGACTCGGTCGTCGCGCCGGGATCCGCGAGCGCCACCTCGACCAGCGCCCGCTCGAGGGTGATCGGCGTTCGCAGCTCGTGCGAGGCGTTGGCGACGAACTGGCGCTGAGATGCGAACGCCGACTCGAGCCGCGCCAGCAGCTCGTCGAACGTGTCCCCCAGCTCCTTCAGCTCGTCGTCGGGTCCGTCGAGGGCCAACCGCTCGTGGAGGTTGCGCTCCGAGATCCCGCGGGCCCGCGCGCTCATCGTCCGTACGGGTCGGAGCGCCCGCCCAGCCATCAGCCATCCGAGCCCGATCGACAGGATCGCCATGATCCCCAGCGCGATTCCAGACCGCGTCAGCAGGGCGCCCAGCTGATCTGACTGCTGGTGTTGGAGCGCAAACTTCGCCCTCCCCGCCAGCTTCTGCAGCTGGGCACGCTGCGCGGCGGTCAGCCGCCGGAACGACTCCTTCACCTGCCCGGCGTAGGTCTGCAGCGGGACGTCCGGTACGGCTTTGCCCCCGGGCGTCTGCAGAACCACTCGAGGCCCCGGGCTCCCGCCCGCCAGCAGCCGGGGCGGCGGGATGCCCACTGGAGCCTGCCCGGATACGACGAAGGTGTTGTTTCGCGATGCCACCGCCGGGCTGTGGGCGACCAGCTCGTAGGTGATCGCGAGCAGCACCGCGCCCGCGCCCAGGAACAGGGCTCCGTAGAGCAGCGTCAACCGCAACCGGAGCGTGGGACGCGGAACCCACCGCCGGCTAGATGCGATACCCGGCACCCGTGACCGTTTCGATGATCGGGGGTTCTCCCAGCTTGCGGCGCAGCCGGCTGACCGTGACCTTGACCACGTTGCTGAACGGATCGGCCGCCTCGTCCCACGCCCGTTGCAGCAGCTGCTCCGGCGAGACGACCGCGCCCCGGGCCGCGAGTAGCAGCTCGAGCACGGCCAGCTCCTTGGCAGAGAGATCGAGACGACGGCCCCCGCGGTGCGCAATCCGCCGGCCGGGGTCGAGCCGCAGGTCACCGCTGCGCATCACGGGCGGCAGCGCCGGCTGAGCCCGGCGCGCGAGCGCCCTGATCCGCGCGACGAGCTCCGTGAACGCGAACGGCTTCGGCAGGTAGTCGTCGGCCCCGAGGCCCAGGCCGATCACCCGATCCTCGATCCCGGCCGAGGCGGTGAGCATCAGCACGCGGGCGCGGTTCCCCCGCTCCACCAGGGTTGTGCACACGCGGTCGCCGTGCACGACGGGGAGGTCCCGGTCGAGCACGACCACGTCGTACTCGTGGAGCGCCGCGCTCTGAAGCGCCGCCGCTCCGTCGAGCGCGACGTCCACCGCCATGCCCTCTCGACGCAGACCGGTTGCAACGGTCTCCGCAAGCTCCTGCTGATCCTCGGCCACGAGCACGCGCATTCGCCCTCGAACAGTCTGGCGGATCAGGATCGCGCACCACGGGTTACGCGGGGGTAACAGCCGCCGTTCCCTTGGTGTTATCGCTCGTCCCGTACACCTTGCGGCATGCGCTCATCGAGATCAATCGGCAGTGCGGTGCTCGTCGTGGCAGCGCTCGTCGTTGCGGCGTGCGGATCGTCGTCGCCGACAGGCGCAGCGGCGAAGCTGGACCGGATGGTGGTGTTCGCCAAGTGCATGCGTGCCCATGGCGTCCCCAACTTCCCCGATCCGGGCAGCAACGGGACCGGTGGCATGGTGATTCAGGCGCGTGCCGGCACCCCGCAGGGCCTGAGCGTCAACGGGGTCAGCGTCGCTGCACCCGCCTTCCAGGGGGCGATGCAGAGCTGTCACTCGAAGCTGCCGGGCGGTGGGAACCCGCCGCCGTTGTCGGCGAGCCGCCGCGCGGCGATGCTCAAGTTCGCCCAGTGCATGCGCGCGAACGGCCTGCCCGGCTTCCCGGATCCATCGTTCGGTCCAGCTGGGAGGATCGGCCTCAAGGTGGGCCCGCAAGCCGGGCTCGACCCGAGCTCCCCCGCCTTCAGGCAGGCGCAGGCGGCGTGCGCCAAGTACCAAGGCGGCGGGTTCCGTACGCTGGACAAGGCTCCCTAGCCCGGAGCCCGCTCGAGCGCTAGCCGCTGACCCGATCGAGGCGCTCGTAGAGCTTCTCGACGGCCAGTCTGGCGTCCTCATGGCGAGCCGCCGACCGCGCGCTGGCCTCGGCGCCGGACCATGCCGCCGGGTCGGCGAGGTCCTCCTCCACGGCTCGGAGCGCGGCCTCGGCCGCCTCGATCTGCTGCTCGAGCTTGTCCTGGGAGGCTGGGGGCTTCGCCGCCCTGGGCTTCCGCGGTGGCTTCGCGGCCTTCGGCGCCGCCCCTCCGGCCTTCGCCCGCCCCCGCGCCTTCGCCTCGGCGCGCTCGTCCCGCACGCGCACGTACTCGGCCCACCCACCGACGTAGCTCCGCAGGGACCCGTCCTCGATCGCCACGGTCCTCGTCCCCACCGCGTCGAGCAGCGCGCGGTCGTGGGAGACGAGCAGAATCGCGCCCTCGAACCCGGCCAGCGCCTGCTCGAGTGCCTCCCGGCTCTCCAGGTCGAGATGGTTGGTGGGCTCGTCGAGGACCAGCACGTTGGCGCCGGAGTGCACGAGGATCGCCAGCGACAGCCGCCGGCGCTCGCCGCCCGAGAGCACCTCGAGCTGCTTCTCGGCCTCCTCACCGCTGAACAGGAACCGCCCGAGGAGCGCCCGGGCCTTCCCGGGGGTCAGTCGAGTTGCCCGCTGGGTCGCCTCGAGCACCGTGCGCGCGGTCCCCGCAGCGAGCTCGTCCCCGTGCTGGGAGAGGAACCCGACGTTCACGTTGTGGCCGGTCGAAAGCTTGCCCGCCGCGGCCTGTCGCGCGCCGACCAGCGTCTCGATCAGCGTCGTCTTGCCCGCGCCGTTGGGCCCTACGAGCGATACGTGCTCACCGCGCTCGAGCCACAGCTCCGCGCCCTCAAGCAGCACTTTTTCACCGATCGAGATGCGGCCGCCCGAGAGCTCGAATACGACGCGGCCACTCCGCTCCGGGGGCTTGAACGCGAACTCGAGCCCGGCGCCGTCCTGCGCCCCACGCGAAACGCGCTCGATCTTGGCGAGCCGCTTGGCTCGCGACTGCGCCTGGCGCGCACGGGTACCCGCCCGGAACCGGGTCACGAACCGCTCGAGGCGCTCGATCTCGTCCTGCTGGCGCTCGATCGCGCGGCCCAGGGCCAGCTCGCGGGCGGCCCGCTCGCGGCGCCATGCGTGCCAGGGCCCGGGGAAGAACCGCCCGCGCCCACCCTCGAGCTCGAGCACCGAGGTCCCCACGGCCTCGAGGAACCAGCGGTCGTGGGCGACCAGGACGATCGCCGCGTCGAGCCCCACGAGATGCTGCTCGAGCCACTCGAGCGACTCGATGTCGAGGTGGTTGGTCGGCTCGTCCAGCAGCAGCAGGTCGGGATCGCCGGCAAGTACCCGGCCAAGCGAGGCGCGGGTCAGCTCGCCGCCGGAGAACGTCTGAAGGTGCCGGTCCAGGTCGGCGTCCTCCCGGAAGCCCAGCCCGTGCAGGGTCGCCAGCGCGCGGTCGCGCCAGCGGTATCCGCCCGCGTGCTCGAGACGCGCCTGAGCCTCGGCATAGCGGTTGAGAACCGCGGAATCGTGCGCGCCCGCGGCCATCTGCTTCTCCAGCGACCCCAGCTCGTGCTCGATCGCGACCAGCTCCTGGGCGCCGGACAGGACGTAGTCGCGCAGGCACACGCGCTGGTCGCGCGGCGGGCGCTGGTCGTGTAGCGCGACCCTGGCTCCCTTGGCCAGCACCAGCTCGCCGGAGTCGATCGACGCCTGCCCCGCGAGCATTCGCAACAGGGTCGTCTTGCCCGCACCGTTGCGGCCGGACAGGGTCATCCGGTCGCGCCGCTCGAGCTTGAACGACACGCCGCGAAGCAGGGGCTCGCCCGCCACGTCCTTGCCCAGGTCTGATGCGATCACTACGGCCATGCCGGCGTCCATGGTAGGAGGCGGCAACGGCGCCGCACGGGCAGCGGGCGAGCGCGGCGCAGCAGTAGGATGGCCCGCCATGCCGCCCGCCCCGCGCCAGCCGCCCGCTCGGCCTCCGGCCTCGTCGGATGGGGCGCGCGGCTCATCCGGGTGGACGCCGATCCCGCCGTTCGAGATGCCGCCGGCACGCACGCTCCGCGTCCCCGGCCACGGAGAGCTGTTCCTCCGTGACACCGGAGACGGCGACCCCGCCCGCCCGGTCGTGATGCTCCTGCACGGCTGGATGGCGAGCGCCGACCTGAACTGGTGCGGGGCGTACTCGGACCTGGTCGACGCCGGGTACCGGGTGCTCGCGATCGACCACCGCGGCCACGGCCGAGGGCTGCGCCCGCTGGTCCCGTTCCGCCTGGTCGACTGCGCCGCCGACGCGGCCGCCGCGCTGCGCCAGCTTGAGGTCGCGCCCGCGCTGGTCGTCGGCTATTCGATGGGCGGCGCGATCGCCCAGCTCGTGGCCCGCGACCATCCCGACGTGGCGTCCGGGATCGTTCTGAGCGGGACCGCGCAGCACTGGCAGGACCCCCAGACCCGCCGCACCTGGCGCGCGATGGGCGTCCTTGGCCTGAGCCTGTCGCTGGCCCCGCGACAGTTCTGGGGCTGGGGATTTCGCAGGGCCCGGCTGCCCGAGAACGAGCGCACCGTGTGGGTCCAGTCCGAGCTGATGCGCAGCTCGGCTCGCGACATCGCCGAGGCCGGTCGAGAGCTCGGACGGTTCGACTCCCGGCCGTGGTTGCCGTCGGTGAACGTCCCGATCGCGGTGCTGATCACGACCCGCGACGAGGCGGTGCCCGTGCCCAAGCAGCGCCAGCTCGCGGCCGCCGCCGGCGGGCCGGTGTTCGAGGCTCCGATCCGCCATCTGGAGATCGTTCCGCGCGCGAGCGAGTACAACCCCGAGTTGCTGAAGGCGCTCGAGTCCGTCCGCTCGGCCGAGCGCGTCGCCAGCGCGTAGCGGATACCCTACGGACAGCATGCGCCGCACCCGGTTCATCGCCGCTCTGATCGCGTTCGGGGTCGTGCTGCTGGCCTCGGCGCCGACCGCGCTGGCGCGCGCCTACTCCGGCGAGGGCTGGTACGGGGAGACGAGCGACAAGACGATCACCTACGCGATGTACCTGGTGATCATCTTCTTCCCGACGATCATCATCCTGTTCTCGGTGATTCAGTGGCGACTCGACAAGCGCAAGCACGCCAAGATGCGCGCCGCGCGCCGCCGGGCGGCGAACGTCGACTGGCGCGGCGGCTGGTAGCAACCGGGTGAGCCACTGAGCGACCGTGGGGGCGGTGGTGCGATGTTGTCCGTTACCGGGCGGGGGCCTATGGAAGCACGCACCACATCCTTGAGAATCAAGCGTAATCTTCCGATGCAGTGATCGGCGACCGATCGCGGTGTCACGTAGGGGCGTGCCCGAGAGACCAGGGAGAGTGAAACGAGCATGGCCAAGACCGGTGTGAGGAAGCAGCCGGCGCCGGACCTCTCCGGTGCTCCCCTGGGCGCTGGGAACGGGGCAACGGCCGCTCCGCCCAACGGCCGTGCGGCGAAGGGCGCACAAAACGGACGCGGCCGCATCGACGAGGAGTCGCTGGCGAGGGTCGAGCAGGCACTCCGCGCGGCCGTGGCAGGAGACTTCAGCGTCCGGCTGCCCGGGAGGCGCCGAGACACGCTCGGCCGCGTCGAGGCCGCCTACAACCAGCTCGCCGCGCGCAACGCGGCGCTCGAAGCTGAGCTGATCCGCGTCGGGCGGATCATCGGCCGGGAAGGCCGGATGACCGAACGGGCACGACTGCACGGCGCGCGTGGAGCTTGGAGGAGCTCGATCGACTCCGTCAACGGCCTGATCGACGACCTCGTCCGCCCCACCACGGAGGTCGCGCGCGTGATCGAGGCCGTCGCCGAGGGCGACCTGAACCAGAAGATGGCGCTGGAGATCGAGGGCCGGCCGGTGAAGGGCGAGTTCGCTCGCATCGGCACCACGGTGAACTCCATGGTCGATCAGCTGTCGGCGTTCGCCGACGAGGTGACCCGGGTCGCCCGGGAGGTGGGCACGGAAGGCAACCTCGGCGGCCAGGCCGAGGTCGCCGGCGTGTCGGGGACGTGGAAGGACCTGACCGACTCGTCAACTTCATGGCGCGCAACCTGACCGACCAGGTGCGCAACATCGCCGACGTCACGACAGCCGTGGCGAATGGCGATCTGACCAGAAGATCACGGTGGACGTCAAGGGCGAGATCCTCGAGCTCAAGCGCACCGTCAACACGATGGTCGACCAGCTCGCGCCGTTCGCCGACGAAGTCACGCGCGTGGCGAGGGAGGTCGGAACCGAAGGGATCCTCGGGGGCCAGGCCGCGGTTCCGGGTGTCGCCGGGACGTGGAAGGACCTGACCGACAACGTCAACTTCATGGCGCTCAACCTGACCGACCAGGTCCGGAACATCGCGCAGGTGACGACCGCCGTCGCCGACGGCGATCCTCGCAGAAGATCACCGTCGACGCCCAGGGCGAGGTGCTCGAGCTCAAGCGGACCGTCAACACGATGGTCGACCAGCTCTCGGCGTTCGCCGACGAGGTCACCCGCGTCGCCAGAGAAGTCGGCACCGAAGGCAAGCTCGGCGGCCAGGCCGAGGTGGCCGGCGTCTCGGGGACGTGGAGCGACCTGACCGAGAACGTGAACCTGATGGCGTCGAATCTGACATCTCAGGTGCGGAACATCGCCCAGGTGACGACCGCGGTCGCCCAGGGCGACCTGTCCAAGAAGATCACCGTCGACGCACGCGGCGAGATCCTCGAGCTCAAGGACACGATCAACACGATGGTCGACCAGCTGCGTCGTTTCGCCGCCGAGGTGACCCGCGTCGCCCGGGAGGTCGGCACCGAGGGGATCCTTGGCGGCCAGGCCGAGGTCGAGGGCGTGTCGGGCACGTGGAAGGGCCTGACCGAGAACGTCAACCTGATGGCGTCGAACCTCACGACGCAGGTGCGAAGCATCGCCGGCGTGACGACCGCCGTCGCCCACGGCGACCTCAGCCAGAAGATCAACGTCGACGCCAAGGGCGAGGTCGCGGCGCTCGCCGAGACGATCAACCGGATGGTCGATCAGCTGCGTGCGTTCGCCGCCGAGGTGACCCGCGTCGCGAGGGAAGTCGGAACCGAGGGGATCCTCGGCGGCCAGGCGCAGGTCCCAGGCGTCGCCGGCACCTGGAAGGACCTGACCGACAACGTCAACTTCATGGCCCGCAACCTGACCGACCAGGTCCGCAACATCGCCCAGGTTGCGACCGCGGTCGCCAATGGCGACCTGACCCAGACGATCACCGTCGACGCCCGCGGGGAGATCCTCGAGCTCAAGCAGACGCTCAACCGGATGGTCGCTCAGCTCTCGAGCTTCGCCGCCGAGGTGACCCGCGTCGCCCGAGAGGTCGGAACGGAAGGCAAGCTGGGCGGCCAGGCCGAGGTCGAGGGCGTGTCCGGCACGTGGCGGCGCCTGACCGAGAACGTCAACCAGCTGGCCGGGAACCTGACGACCCAGGTCCGCGCGATCGCCGAGGTTTCGACCGCGGTGACCCAGGGCGACCTGACGCGGTCGATCTCGGTCGAGGCCCAGGGCGAGGTCGCCGAGCTCAAGGACAACATCAACCAGATGATCGCCAACCTGCGCGAGACCACCCAGCGCAACGCCGAGCAGGACTGGCTGAAGACGAACCTCGCGAGCATCTCCGGCATGCTCCAGGGCCAGCGCGACCTGGCCGCGGTGACCCAGCTGATCATGAGCGAGCTCACCCCGACGGTGAACGCCCAGCACGGGGCCTTCTTCCTCGCGGAGCCGCACGGGGACGGCAGCACCGAGCTGGTGCTCGCCGCCGTCCTACGGCTACACGCCGCGTCGCAGCGACCTGCGCAGCCGCTTCAAGATCGGCGAGAGCCTGGTCGGGCAGGCCGCGTTCGAGCGCAAGACGATCGCATTGACCGACCTGCCCGACCGGTTACATCATGGTCGGATCCGGGCTTGGCGAGGCGCCCGCCGCCGGCCTCGCTCGTCATGCCGGTGCTGTTCGAGGATCAGGTGCTGGGCGTGATCGAGCTCGGCCTCGATTCGGCGTTCTCGGACGTCGACCGGGACTTCCTCGACCGGATCGCCGAGACGATCGGCGTCGTGCTCAACACGATCCGCGCCAACATGCGCACCGAGGAGCTGCTGACGCAGTCCCAGGGCCTGACCCAGGAGCTTCAGAAGCAGTCTGAGGAGCTGCGCCAGACCAACGACGAGCTCCAGGAGAAGGCGCGGCTGCTCTCCGAGCAGAACCGCGACATCGAGATCAAGAACGAGGAGATCGAGCTCGCGCGCCGCGGCCTCGAGGAGAAGGCGGCCCAGCTCGCGCTGTCCTCCAAGTACAAGTCGGAGTTCCTGGCCAACATGTCGCACGAGCTGCGCACGCCGCTCAACTCGATGCTGATCCTCAGCCGGCTGCTCGCCGAGAACGAGGACGGGTCGCTCGACCGAACGCCAGGTCGAGTTCGCCCAGACGATCCACTCCGCCGGCAACGACCTGCTCTCGCTGATCAACGACATCCTCGACCTGTCCAAGGTGGAGGCCGGGCCGGATGGAAGTCGACATGGCGCCCGGTCGCCCTGTCGGACATCTACGAGGACGCCGAGCGCGCGTTCCGGCATGTCGCCGAGCAGAAGGGACTCGAGTTCGAGCGTCGAGATCGACTCCGGCCCTTCCGGCGTCGATCGTCTCAGACGAGCAGCGGCTCGGCCAGATCCTCAAGAACCTGCTCTCGAACGCGTTCAAGTTCACCCATCACGGCGACGTCACGCTGTCGATCGGCCCGCCGCCAGCGGGTCAGGTGTTCGGCAACGACGACGCTGCGCAGGCCGAGAGCGTGATCGCGTTCTCCGTCGTCGACACCGGCGTGGGGATCCCCGACGACAAGCTGATACCTGATCTTCGAGGCCTTCCAGCAGGCCGACGGGACCACCTCGCGCAAGTACGGCGGCACCGGCCTGGGCCTTTCGATCTCGCGCGAGATCGCGCGGCTGCTGGGCGGCGAGATCATGGTCGACTCCGACGTCGGCCCGGGCAGCCGCTTCTCGCTGTTCCTGCCGATGGGCGAGCGCCCGGTCGAGACGCCAGCCGAGACTCGCCGCGCCCGCGGCCGAGCCGACCGTCAACGGCAGTCGACGGGTCGCGGCGCCGCGAGCTCGAGCACGTCGGCGACGACAGCGCGGTGCTCGAGCCACGACGATCGGGTCGTACTCGTGATCGCGTCGAAGCCGGAGCGCGCCCAGGTGCTGGTCGACAGGGTCCACGCGCGCGGGGCCAACGCGATTGTCGTGCGACGCGCCCGGCGCGAGCCTCGGACTCGCCCGCGAGCACCGCCCGGAGGCCGTGCTGCTGGCCGGCGAGGAGCCTCGCGCCGAGTCGGTCCTCGGCCAGCTCAAGAACCACCCGGACACCCGCCACCTTCCCGTCGTCCTGATCGGAGATCCGAGCATCAGGATCGACAGCCTCCGCGCAGGCGCGGCCGCGTTCCTCGAGGAACCGCTCGATGAGGGCGCGCTCGATCTCACGCTGGCCGAGCTCGAGCGGATCGCCGAGCTCCCCGTCCGGCGGATCGCGCTGGTCGCCGACGAGGGCGAGGTCGACGAGCAGATCACGGCGCTGCTGGCGGGCGGGGACGAGGTCGAGCTCGAGCGGATCGGCCCGCACGGCGCACTCGCGGCCATGCACGATCAACAGTTCGACCTCGCCGTCGTGGTGGTCGGCCGCGGGCGCGGAGAGTCCACCCGGTTCGAGCTGCTTCGCGACGTGGCCACCGACGAGGCGCTCCGTGAGCGCCCGCTGATTGCGTTCGTCCCCGGCAAGCTGGCAAAGGCCGAGCGCGCGCGGCTCGACGCACTGTCCAAGGGCGCCGTGATCACCGTGGCCGACTCTCCGGAGCGACTGGCCGATCGGGCGGCGCTGTTCCTGCACCGGGTCGAGGCGACCCTCCCCACTCCCACCCGGAAGCTGCTGGGTCAGCTGCGTACCGGCGATGCCCCGCTGCAGGGCAAGAAGGTGCTGGTGATCGACGACGACATCCGCAACGTGTTCGCGCTCACCTCGACGCTCGAACAGCGCGGGATGAAGGTCGTCTACGCGGAGAACGGCCGCGAGGGGATCGACCGTCTGCACCAGCACCCGAACACCGACCTGATCCTGCTCGACATCATGATGCCCGAGATGGATGGCTACGAGACAGCTCGAGCGATCCGCTCGATGCACCGGTTCGAGGATCTCCCGATCATCTCGCTGACGGCGAAGGCGATGAAGGGCGACCGTGAGAAGGCGATCGATGCCGGCGCGTCGGACTACATCACCAAGCCGGTCGACGTGGACCAGCTCGTGTCGATGATGCGGGTGTGGCTCGACGCCTAGAACCACAGCAGGAGGACGCCTCTCGGGAGCGGCTGGTCGACGTGGCCGCACGCGACCTGCTCCCGATCCTGCTGGTCGACGACCGGCCTGAGAACCTCCACACGCTCGAGGCCGTGCTCGGGCCGCTCGGCTTCCCGCTGGTCACGGCCAGCTCAGGGGAGAGGCGCTGCGGCTGCTGCTGGCACATGATTTCTCGCTGATCCTGCTCGACGTCCGGATGCCCGGGCTCGACGGTCTTGAGACGGCCCAGCTGATCAAGGGACGCGGGCGCTCGAGCGACGTGCCGATCGTGTTCCTGACCGCCGCTCGCGACGAGGTGCAGGACATCATCCGTGGATACGGGGTCGGAGCGGTCGATTACGTTCTGAAGCCATTCGATCCCGAGCTGCTGCGTTCCAAGGTCGCGGTGTTCGCGGAGCTCGAGACCAGCCGCCGCGCACTGAAGCGCTCCGAGGCCTTGCTGCGAGGTGCGTTCGAGGCCGCGCCGATCGGCAAGACGCTGCTCGATTCCGAGCGGCGGATCATCCGCTCGAATCCGGCGTTCGCGCGGCTCGTCGGCCTCACTCCCGAAGAGGTTCAGGGGATGCCCGTCGCCGACCTCTGCCATAGCGACGATGTCACTGCGCTGCTGACGATGCTTGACCACGCGGAGCAGCCCGACGATGCGATTCCCGGCGAACCTGAGCGCGAGCGCGAGACGGTCGATCTTCGCCTGCGGTCGCGGGGCACTTCCGAGGTCTGGGTGGCTGTCGTCGTGTCCCTGATCGAGCCAACCGAGCTCGCCGAGGAGCTGCTGATGGTCCAGTGGGTCGACCTGACCGCTCGCCGGCGCGCCGAGCAGGCGCGGGCGGAGCTCCTGCTGGAGCAGGCCGCACGAGCCCAAGCAGAGGCGATGGCGCACCGACTGACCCAGCTGGAGGCGCTGTCCGGCGCGCTCGAATCGCTGTCGCTGCAGGAGTTGCTCCCCGAGCTCGCCGTCCGCCTTGTCGCAATGCTTGAAGTGCCCCTCGCGGAGGTGCGGGTGGCGAACGGACCCGAGGAGCTGGCGTTCCAGGCCACGGGCGGCGAAGCAGGCCCGAGCGCGACCGATGAGGACGCGTCCGGCGCCGAGCGCTGGGAGGAGGCCACGCTGCAGATCGAGCACACCCGGCTCGGAACGCTGCGAGTGGCACTCCCCGGTGACCGGTCGCTCGACGACGGGGAGCGAAGGTTGCTGCGCGAGGCCGCCGATCGCGCCGCGCTGTCGATCCGCCGCGCGCAGCTGCACGAGGAGGAGCACAGGATCTCGGTCGAGCTTCAGCGCGGGCTGATTCCGGCACAGCTCCCCTCGGTGCCCGGTGTCGAGCTCGCGGCTCACTACCAGGCGGCCGGCCTCGGCGCCGAGGTGGGAGGCGATTGGTACGACGCGTTCGCGCTCCCGTCGGGCCGGCTCGGTGTCGTACTGGGCGACGTCGCCGGCAGTGGCATCCGCGCCGCCTCGACGATGGGGCAGCTGCGGAGCGTCACCAGGGCGTTCGCGCTCGCGGACGAGGCGGTCCGATCGCCAGGCGAGGTGCTCACCCGCCTGAACAGCTATCGCGCCGCGCTCGACGAACACCAGCTGTTCACGGTGCTCTACGCGATCATCGACCCCGGCGAGCGGACGATCGCCTGGGCGAGCGCGGGCATCCGCCCCCGCTGGTGGCGCGCAGCGGCCGCGACGTCGGCTATCTGGAGCGCGGTGGCGGACTGATGGGGGTCGAGCAGAAGCCGTACGCGACGCTTCGGTCGGAGGTTCAGCCTCGCGACCTGCTCGTGTTCTATACCGACGGGCTGGTGGAGCGTCGCGGCGAGTCGCTCGACGCCGGCCTCGAGCGGCTGGCGCAGACCGTCGCCTCGGGGCCCGACGGTCCGCAGAAGTTGACGGAGTACGTGCTTGAGCAGCTCGTCGGCTCCGGCGAGTCACCCGCCGACGATGTGACCGCCGTGGTCGTGAAGTTGAGCTAGAGCGTCCGGCGGCTCAGATCCGGAACACCGGGATCAGGCGCTGCTCGTGCTCGGCGTCGATCCTCGCGACCACCTCGATGTGCTCCTCCAGCCCGGAGCCGCGTAGCTTCGTCGCCAGCAGCTCGTCGACCTGGAAGATCCCGGCGCTGTTGGACATGGCGATCTCCACCCTCACCGCGCGGTCGCGGCCGGGGACTATCTTGACTTCCTCGATCGCGTACGCCGACAGGGAGTGGATGTTCTGGTGGCCCGCCTCGAACGGCACGCGGGACCGCCCGCGGGCCATGTCGAGCGCGTCCGCGACGCGAACGATCCCCGCCTCGATCGTCCGCGGCGCCCCGTCGCGGCGGTGACCGTTGATCGCGTGCAGCGTCTCGGAGACGATGATCGTCCGCTCGGGCTCTTCATAGATGGCGGCGAGCAGCTCGTCGAGCTTGCCGGCCGCCAGAAACAGGCTGAAGCGCTCGTGGTCCTCGCGGTCGATTGACATCCCCACGCAGTGGAACAGGCAGCCCGCGGCGATCACGACCTCGGCGTGGCGCTCGCTCATCCCGTAATCCGCCGTCACGCTCGGGGTCACACCGCGACGGAAGAGCAGCCGCCCGAGCCGGAGGCCGATGTTCACGACGATCTGGATGTGGACCCAGCTGTGATCGCTCATCCCCATCCGGCGCGTCGAATTGACCGCCGACACGTGCCACCAGGCCTTCACCTGCGCGTCGTCGTTGACGGCAGCCAACAGCGCCTCGAGCCGTCGGTTGCCGCGGGTCGGCGCGCGGACGTGCGCCTCCGCCAGCGCTTCGCGCGGGGCGATCGGCTCCTCGGGGCTAGCCACCGCCGGCCTCCAGCAGCAGCCCCTCCCGGATCCCGCCGAGCCCGATCCGCAGCGGAACCGCGAAGCGCTCCGCCGCCGCCTGCAGAATCAGCAACCCGGCGGGCAGCAACCGCACCCGCTCGATGTCCAGGTCGAAGCGGCGAGCAACCACTCGGCTCGGCTCGGAGCCGAGCACCGCCAGCGACCGGGCGAACGCCCCGGAGTCGAGCAGCGGGCCGGTAAGGCGCCTGAGCGAGGTCGCGCTGCCTCCAACCGCCACCGCTTCATCCGCCCGCGGGACCTCGAGCCCCTTGAGCGCTCCGTCGATCACGATGCGGACCTCTTTGAGCTCAGGAGCGGTGGGAGGGTCCGAGTGCACGTGGTTCTCGGTCAGCTCCCCGGAGCCCAGACCGAACGAGGCCGACCACGACACCCCGGCGGGGACGCTTCCGAGCACCATCTCGGAGGAGCAGCCGCCCACATCGACGACCCCGAGCTCGCCTGCGGGCGTGTGGTCGAGCGTGCCGGATGCGCCGGCAAATGCGAGACGCGCCTCGTGCTCCTCGGTCAGGATCTCGACCTCAAGCCCGCAGCATTCGCGGATCGCCGCTGCCAGTTCCGCGCCGTTGGGTGCTTGGCGAATCGCCGCAGTCGCCACCCCGCGGACGTCGACGGCGCCCAGCTCGCGTGCGGTGGCCAGCTGCGCGACGACGACGCCGGTGACCTCCTCAACCTTGGTGGAAATGATCGTCCCGTCGTCCAGGCGACCGCGGGCAAGGTGGGTGAACGCGCGCTCCTGGTGAACGGGCTCGAGCCTTCCCGAGTCGCAGTCCGCCACGAGCAACCGCGTGGTATTCGAGCCGATGTCGATGCAGGCGCGGCGCACGGAAGCGTGGTGAACGGAAACGGGCGACCTGGGCGGTCTGCCGCTGGGGACTCTACTGCTGGCATCATCGTCGGCGTGTCCGAATCGGCGATCGAGGTGCGCGGCCTCCGCAAGCAGTACGGTGACTTCGAGGCCGTGCGCGGGATCGAGTTCGAGGTGCGTCGCGGCGAGATCTTCGGGATGCTCGGGCCCAACGGCGCCGGCAAGACGACGACGGTCGAGATCCTCGAGGGCTACCGCGAGCGCACCGGCGGCGAGGTGAGCGTCCTCGGCTTCGACCCGGGAGCCCGACCGCGGGCGCTGCGGGCCAGGATCGGGATCGTCCTCCAGACCACGGGGCTGTACCGGCACATCCGCGTCAGGGAGGCGCTCGCACACTTTGCCGCGATGTATCCGCATCCGCGCGACGTGGAGGAGGTGATCTCGCTGACCGGGCTGGACGGCAAGGAGGACGCGACAGTCCGGACGCTCTCGGGCGGCCAGCTCAGGAGGCTCGACCTGGCGCTGGCGCTGGTCGGCGATCCGGAGCTGATCTTCCTCGACGAGCCGACCACGGGGTTCGACCCCGCCGCGCGCCGTAACGCGTGGGAGACGATTGGCTCGCTCAAGCGACTCGGCAAGACGGTGCTGCTGACAACCCACTACCTCGAAGAGGCGCAGTCGCTCGCCGATCGGGTGGCGATCATCAAGGATGGGCGGATCATCGTCGAGGGCGCGCCAAGCGAGCTAGGCGCGAGCGACGGCTCCACCCGATACCGCGTTGCCTACCACAACGGCGGTGGCGAGCTGATCGAGCGGGAGACCGACGACCCCACGACTCTGCTTCACGAGCTCACCGCCGAGGCGCTCGCGCGGGGCGAGCGACTCGAGGGCTTGACGGTCACCAGGCCGACGCTGGAGGACGTCTACCTGGAGCTGACAGCCGACGAGGCGCCGGTCGATGCCTGACGCCGCGACGCTCACCTGGCGCCAGTATCGCCTGGAGCGCAGACTGTTCTGGCGGAACCCCAGCGCCGCGTTCTTCAACTTCCTGCTGCCGCTGCTGTTGCTGGCCCTGTTCGGCGCGATCCTCCACGGCAACCAGCACGACCTGAACGTGATCGTCCCTGGGATAGCCGGGATGGCGGTGATGTCGACGACGTTCACGGCGCTGGCGTACAACATGACCTTCCTGCGGGAGCAGGGCGTCCTCAAGCGAATCCGCGGAACCCCCATGCCGGCGATCTCCTACTTGCTCGGGATCGCGCTGAACGCGGTGACGAACGCGGCGGTCCAGATCGCGATCATCACCATTGCCGGACGGATCTTCTTCGGGACCGGCTGGCCGCGGGACTGGCCCGAGCTGGTCTTGTTCGTGTTCAGCGGGGTCGTGTGCTTCGCGGCGCTGGGCGTGGCCTTCTCCCACGTGATCCCGAACTTCGAGGCGACCGCTGCCTACGTGAACGCCGTGTTCCTGCCTGTGATCCTGATCTCCGGGGTGTTCTACGACGCCCATCACGTGCCGGGGTTCATCAGGGGCATCGCGCAGGCGCTGCCGCTCACGCACCTGATCGACGGACTCTCGGGTGCGATGGTCAAGGGCACGTCGATCGCCGACAACATCTCGGCCCTCGGCGTGATCGCGGCGTGGGGCGTACTCGGGATCGCGCTCGCGGTGCGAGGGTTCAGCTGGGAGCAACACCGGGGATAGAGGTGGCGCCGCTCGCGATCCTCTACGACGTCCACGGGAACCTCCCCGCGCTCGAGGCCGTGCTGGGGGACGTGCGGGGCGCCGGCGCCGACCGCTTCCTGCTCGGGGGCGACTATGCCCTGTTCGGCCCGTTTCCGGCCGAGACGGTCGCGGCGCTGAGACAGCTCCCGGCCGCCACCTGGATCCGTGGCAACGTCGACCGCTGGACCGCACACCCCGACCAGGCGCCGGACGACGAGTTCGTGCCCGCGGCGATCGCAGCGTGCCGTGAGGCGCTCGGTCCAGACACCGTCGCCGAGCTCGACGCGCTGCCGGAGCAGTTTGTCAGCGAGGGGGCGCGGTACTGCCACGCTTCCCCGATCTCCGACCTCCGCTCGTTCCTGCCACAGCCCGCCGATGACGAGGACGAGCTCCTCGAAGGCGTCGGCGAACGGCACGTCGTGTTCGGGCATACCCACCTCCAGTTCCGGCGGGTGCGTCCCGATGACATCGAGTTGATCAACCCCGGCAGCGTCGGCATCCCGATGGACGGCGACACCCGTGCCGCATACGCGTTGCTGTACGAGGATGACGCGATCGAGCTCCGTCGCGTGCGCTACGACCATGAGGCGGCGGCCGCCGCAATGCTGGAGCGGTTCGCCGAGGAGCCGTGGGTCACCCGGAGCGTCGCGCGCCTGCGCACCGCACGCCCCTGACTGCGCCCGCTGATGCCGCGCGTCGCGTTGCTGGCATCCTCTGGTTGATGTCCTCAGCGCGCGCTCGGGCCTGGCAGGGCAACCACAGCTTCCATCACTCGGCGTTCCCGCAGGAGATGCTCGCTGAGCAGCGGTCCGCGACCGTCTCCCTTTGCCTGCCCGCACGCGACGAGGCACGGACGATCGGGGCGATCCTCAGGGAGCTGATGCCGCTGCGCGAGCGCGGCGTGGTCGATCAGGTCGTCGTCCTCGACAACTCGACCGACGGCACGGGCGAGATCGCACGCGGCCTCGGCGCCGAGGTGCACGATCAGTCCGACCTGATGCCCGAGCTCGGGCCGGTGCTCGGAAAGGGGGACGCGATGTGGCGCGCGCTTCCTGTGCTGAAAGGCGATGTGATCTGCTTCCTCGATGCCGACTCCGAGCGGTTCGGCGCACATTTCGCCTGCGGCCTGGTGGGACCGCTCCTCGTCCAGGCCGGGCTCTCGTTCGTGAAGGGGTACTACCGCCGGCCGTTCCGAGTGGGCTCGACGACCTTCCCTGACGGTGGCGGACGCGTGACCGAGCTCACCGCCAGACCGCTGATCGAGACGTTCTACCCGGCCCTGTCGGGGATCGAGCAGCCGCTCGCCGGAGAGATCGCCGCCCGGCGGGAGCTGCTCCAGCGGCTGCCATTCGCGACCGGGTACGGGGTCGACATCGCGCTGCTGCTCGACGCGTATGCGGCCGTCGGTCTGGAGGGCCTCGCGCAGGTGGATCTCGACGTTCGCCAGAACGCCCATCAGCCGCTCCGGGACCTCGGCCCGATGGCCTCCGCAGTGCTCAGAGCGGTCACCGTCCGGCTCGAGCGTGAGGGACGGCTGCACGGTGGTGCCACGCGAGACCACGTCGAGCGGCCTCCGCGGGTAAGCCTGCGCGCCGCGGCGTGAGCATGTGCTGAACTGCGTCCCGTGCGACTCGGTGGCTGGGCGGCCCTGATCGGGACCGCCGCATGTGTGTGCGCATGCGGCACGAGCTCGGGCTCCTCCGGCGCGGGTGGCGGAACGGTGGCGTCACTCGGGCTGCGCTCGCATCCGCAGGCGGTCCAGCCGACGGCGGGTGCGGCCGCCCAGTCGTACGTCGGTCCCGACGGCGCCCCCGTCGGCGACCCGAACGCGCATGCGCCGTCGCTGGCCGAGATTCGCCGCGAGCTCAAGATCGAACAGCAGATCGCCCAGACGCTGAATTCGCTCGATCCCGGTCAGGGGTTCGTGTTCCCGCTGCAGCCGCGCTCGATCGTCGAGCCGCCGAGCACCTGGTCACCGGACCAGGGTGTCGACATATCCACCGTCGGGTCCGCCTGCGGCAACGCGGCGGTCGAGGTCGCCGTCACCAACGGTGTGATCGTCCAGGAGGGGATCTCTGGATTCGGTCCGTACGCCCCCGTGCTGAAGGTGACCGGAGGGCCTCTGCGTGGCCGCTACATCTACTACGGCCACGCCGCCCCCGACCTGGTCCCGGTTGGTGCCGTCGTCCAGGCGGGGCAGCCGATCGCCGAGGTTGGATGCGGGATCGTGGGGATTTCCACCGGCCCGCATATCGAGATCGGGATCAGCGCGATCAACGGCCCGACATGCTGCCCCGGCAACGAAGTGACCTCCCCGGCGATGCTCGCGCTGCTACGACGGCTGTACGCCGGTTAGCAAGCCCGGCGGCCGGTTAGCAAGCCCGGCGGCCGGTTGGCCGCCGACGGAACCCGCGTCACACCACGCCCGTTCAGCCGCCGACGGAGCCCGCGACCACGCCGCCCCGCTGGACCCGTACGAGAAGCGGCTTCTCGAACTCCCGCCCGTATTGCTCCCCGACGTTGCCCTGCTGCCCCGGCAGCAGCACGATCCGCTGATCGGAGACGATCTCGTCGATCGGGACCTCCTGGCGGGCGTTGTCCGAGTCGAGCTGGAACATCAGGTGCAGCCCGTGGGTCCCGATGTCGCCCTGGTAGTACTCCTGGTCGCCGGGGGCCGGAATCCCGTCCGCCGGCGTCCAGCACTTACGCGGCTTGGTCGTGCCCGTGGCCGGGTCCACGTACGTGCGGGGCTCGTTGGATGAACCTGGGTTGACGCGGGGCCCGGGGTCGGAGCCGGTCCCGTCGTCGAAGCACGAGTCGTCGCGGTAGTAGGGGAGCGCCATCATCGACTGCGCCACGCCACCGGGCGTCAGGTCGGTGACCTGGTCGACCTGGTAGCGGTCGACCTCGCTGCCCCACGGGCCGGCGGTCTCGTTCCACTGCAGCGAGGCGTTGAGTCCCTCGAACGTCGGGTCTGCGACGTTGATCGACTGGTGGTATGGCCAGGGCGAGCTGCAGATCCCGGCGCCCTGGTAGGCCTGGCGATAGGTCTGGTTGGGGTCGGTGCCGTCCAGCGGTGTGCCCGTGCCCTGGATTCCCGTGCCCTCGTTCTGGCCGTCGTAGTTGGGGTTGCACGGATCGTCGAGGTTCCCGAACACGGTGTCGTTGCGGCCGTCGACCGCGACCCCGCTCGGCACGTTGGGGTTGTAGTAGCGGGTCATCCGGCCGGCGCGGAAGTCCCACTGCGCGTAGATCCCGTCGAGCGGCGGAATCACGTGCACCCGGAGCCAGCTCTTCTGGCGGACCTGGTCGGCGTAGAACGTCTCCATCCGCACGACGTTGGTGCCTGAGTCGGCGCCCCAGGTCGCCCGGATCGCGCGGACCGGGCCGACAAGCTCGCCCATCAGCGTGCTCGATCCGCCCCAGTGCGTGTCCTCCTCCTCGAACCCGCAGCACGGGGTCTTGGACGAGGGATCCTGGGCGAACGCCCGCGCCTTCCAGCGGTCGACCAGGTTGGGCCCGTAATCGTGCTTCTTCAGCCCCCCGTCGTCCGGCGAGATCGAGATGCCGGTCATCAGCCACCGCCCGTCGTAGCGGAAGTTGAAACGCGGAGTGTCGACGGTCGTGGTGTCCTCCGGCCGGTGGCGCGCGATCACCGGGTTCCCGTGCGCGTCGAGGATCGGGGTTCCATACGGGTGCCCCGGGGAGGGTGCGCCACAGATGTCCCCCGTGGGCGCGTTGCCGTAGTTCGAGTAGTCGGACTGCGAGAACACGTATTCGTCCGCGGGCGTGGCCGAGCCGGCGGGGTCCCGCATGTAGCGGACATAACCGTTCGAGGCGTTGTAGGCGGGCTTGGGCCCGTTGGGCGCGGCGACCATCACGTACACGTAGCTCGGGCCGGAGCCCGGGTTCAGCGGGTCCGTGATCGAGACCGCGCGCATCGTCGTGATGCCCTTCGGCAGCAGCGTCCCGCGCGGCGCCTTGGGCCCGCTGTCGGAGTACATGAACGACACCTCGTCGTTCGTATCGAAGTAGGGAATCGGATCCTTGGCCGGCGGCTGGTACAGGGCGTGGCAGGGGTCCTTGGGGTCGGGATATGCCCGGAAGCCCTCGTTCTGCCACTGGTAGGTCGTCTGCTGGTCGGCGCCAGAGTAGATCGCGAAGCCCGAGGCGTCGTTCTCCAGGTAGCGCGTGAAGACCTTGTCGACCTGGAACGGGATCTGGACGAACCGGGGATGGCGGCCGGGCTGCCACCGGTACCCGAGCAGCTGGTTGGGGTACACGCCCTTGACCGGCAGCTGGTTCTGGACACCGCTGGTTTCCACCTGCGGAGGCGAGTACTCGTTGTGGGCGCAGCTGTCGGTGTCGCTGCCCGGAGGACAGTCGACCAGGTCGGTGAACGGCGCCTTCGCCGTCTCGTTCTGGGGGACGGCGATTCCGGGGAAGTCCGCCCCGATCATCACGACCGGCTCGACCCCGCGGTCGGGCGCGACCGTCGGGTTGACCACCGGCAACGGGATCGGCACGCTGATCGCGGCGTTCGACGAGCCGATGGCACCGAGGCACACCGCCACGATTGCGGCGCCCGCGATCACCAGTTTCGGCCTCAGCAAAACCGCCCTGCGCATGCGTTCTCCTCCCGGATGAAGGCGGCGCCTCCCGCCACCCAAATCACATAACGAACGCCGACCGGCAATCTTGCGCGCGTCAACCTGCCACAATGCCTCTTGGGGGGCGCGTGAGCGCTCGGAGGAAGACGTGTTCAGAAGGGCACTAGGGGTGGCGATTGGAGCGATGCTCGCGCTCGTGTGCGTGCCCGCGGCCGCGCTGGCCGCCGCGCCCGTCGCGGTCGAGCACGCCCCCGCCGAGCCGGCCGGCACCCAGCACCTCCACTACGCCGCCGGGCCGTACCACATCACGCCCGGCGCGAACCTAATCCTGTTCGACTACAAGCACGTCCCGAAGCCGAATGTCGACGGCTACATGATCAGGATGCAGCCGAACGCCCGCTACGCGCTGCCGAACGGGAAGTGCTGCGGGAAGGTCCCGCTCACGAACATCATCCACCTGCACCACGGTGTCTGGCTGACCAACGGCCCATCCGGCGAGGGCGAGGGCAACGGCTACGGCGGCGGCTTCTACCCGTTCATGGCGACGGGTGAGGAGAAGACGATCTTCGAGGTTCCGCCCGGCTACGGCTACCCGATCGGCGCCAAGGACTTCTGGGTCCTCAACTACATGATCCACGACCTGATCTCGACGCCGGCAACGATCTACATCACCTACGACATGGACTTCGTGCCGGCCACGGCGCCCGCGGCCGCGCACATCACCCCGGTTCACCCGATCTGGACCGACGTCGAGTCCCACCACATCTACCCGGTGTTCGACGTCAAACGCGGCAGCGGCCGCAATGGCAAGTTCACCTTCCCGGACATGGCGAAGAACCCCTACGGCAGCGGCCCGCCGCTGAACGAGGTCACGCTCACCCACCCCGGAACCCTGATCATGACCGCCGGTCACCTACATCCGGGCGGCCTCTACAACGACCTCGACCTGATCCGGGCCGGGCAGACTCCGACCGGCGGCGCGATCCCCGGAGCGTCCCCAACTCGGTGCGACTGTTCCGATCGAATGCGCACTACTGGGACCCGCGCGGCCCGATCTCCTGGGACCTGTCCATGACCGGCACACCCTCCGACTGGCGCCCGCAGGTCAAGGCCGGTGACGTGCTGCGGACAAGCGTCACCTACGAGACTAAGCGGGCCTCCTGGTATGAGTCGATGGGGATCATGGTCGTGTGGGAGGCGTACAACGACCAGACCGGCGTCGACCCGTTCACCCACAAGCTCGACGAGAATGGCGCCGTCACCCACGGGCACCTTCCGGAAAACAACGACCACGGCGGCACCCAGTATGTGACCGCCAACCTCAGCAAGTTCAAGGACTGCAGGCGCAGCCAGGTGCTGATCGCGGGCTTCACGTACCTGCCCGGCGACATCACCTCGCCCGGATCCAATCCCTGCATCCCGACCGTAACCAGGGGCCATTCGCTGACGTTCGTCAACGAGGACGCGAGCCCCGACGGCACGTTCGGCAATCCGCTCGCGGTCAACCCGGCATACCTCCAGTCGATCTTCCATACGATCACCTCGTGCCAGAACCCGTGCGGGCTCGATACCGGGATCTCGTATCCGCTTGCCAACGGGCCCGGCAACTACGACTCGGGCCAGCTCGGCGCCGGCCTCCCCGCCGTGGGGAGGCTCAACTGGAGCACGCCGAGCAACCTTCCGCCCGGGACGTACACGTTCTTCTGCCGGATCCACCCGTTCATGCGGGGCGTGTTCCGGGTGATCCAGTAGCGCGGTTGGGCTCCTCGACGACCCACGTCACCAAGCGCCTGCTCGCGATCGCAGCGATCTGCGCCGTAGCCGCGGGCTGTGGAAGCTCCGCCAAGACCAGCTCGACCAGCGCATCCGCGACGGGCACGAGCTCGACCGCCTCCCCTGCCTCCGCCGTCTCCGAGCTCGCCGCCGCCGAGCACCCCACCAGCAGCCAGTTCCCCTCGGCCTCGGGCAAGTCTCTCCAGCAGCTTGCCAAGCTCGCGACCTCGAACGCCGCGCTCGGAGCAGCCAACGGGACGTTCACGCCGGGCTTCCGGCGGTTTGCGTTCGCGCTGACCAACAACTCGCAGCAGTTCATCTACGCGCCGACCGCGGTCTATATCGCGACGAACCCGAGCGCCCCGGTCCGTGGGCCGTTCCTCGCGCCAGCCGACCCGATGACCGTCGCGCCGCAGTACCGGAGCGCGCAGAACGCCGCGCCGGGCGGCCTCCAGGCGATCTACTGGACCAACCTTCCCGCGCCGCAGGCGCGCACGTACGACGTGCTGTCGCTCACTCGGACGTCCAAGGGCCTGATCGGAGCAACCGGGGAGATCGCGGTCGCCAAGAGCCGGCCGATCCCCGACGTGGGGCAGCGTCCGCCGCCGATCGCCACCGACACCCTCTCGAGCGTGCATGGGAACGTCAGCCTCCTGACGACGCGAACCCCGCCCGAACAGATGCATTCGGTGTCGTTCAACCAGGTCCTCGGCAAGCGGCCGGTCGTGCTGCTGTTCAGCACGCCCGAGCTCTGTCACTCGCGGATCTGCGGACCGGTGACCGACGTCGCCGTCCAGCTCCAGCACGAATTCGGCAACCAGATCACCTTCATCCACCAGGAGGTCTACGCCGACAACCAGCCGACACACGGGCTTCGCTCCCAGCTCAAGGCGTTTCATCTCGAGACCGAGCCGTGGCTGTTCGCGATCAACCGGAAGGGGATCGTCGCGGCGAGGCTGGAGGGTGCCTTCGGCGTCAACGAGCTCCGGCAGGCGATCGAGGCCGCGCTGCGCTGAGGACCGCGCGGCGTCTAGTGGCTGATGCGCCGCTTGAGCGCGACGATCCGCTGATATGACTGGACCGCCGCCGCGCGGTTGAGCCGGCCGCTCCTCAGGGCCGACTCGAGCGCCGAGAGCTCTCCATTCGCCGAGTCGGTGTAGAGGAGGACATCCGCCCCGGCCCTCGCGGCGAGCATCCCGGCGGTGATCTCGTCGTGACCGGTGGGAGTCCCGAGCGCGTCGGTGATCGACACTCCCCCGAACCCGAGCCTGTCCCTCAGCAGGCCACCGGCCACCGCGCTCGACAGAGCGGCGGGCGCGCCGGTGCGGTCATACGCGGGGAACCCCGCCGTGGACAGCATGATCGTGTCGAGCCCACGGGGGATCATCGTCTTGTACGGGAGCAGCGCGCCCGCGAGCTGCGCTCTCGTCGGTCGGAGCTCCTGGAGCCTGTTGTCGGTGTCCACCGGCGCCGAACCGACGCCCGGGAAGTGCTTCGCGGTCGCGGCGATCCCCGCCGACTGGATCCCGCGAGCGAACGCGTCGGCGTACCTGGCCACCGTGCCCGCGCTGAAGGAGAACGCTCGACCCTGCTGCCAGATGAACGCGTTGGCGGAGGTCGGCACGTCGGAGACCGGGGCGAGATCCCAGTTGACCCCGCGAGCGCGTAGGTAGTTCCCGGTCAGCTGGCCCTCCCGGTAGGCGCCCTTGATGCTTCCGTCGGCGGCCATCTGCGGTGGCGAGAGGAACGGCGGACCGTTCGGAAAGCGCTTGACCTGGCCACCCTCCTGGTCGGTCGCGATCAGCACCGGCGGATTGCCACCCTGACGTGCCGCGCGCTGAAGCGCGCCCGTCAGCGCCCTCACCTGGGATGAGCTGACGATGTTGGCGGCGAACAGGATCACCGACCCCACCTCGCCGGAGCGGACCCGCGCGAGCAGCTCCGAGTCGGGCATCGTTCCCTGCAGTCCGACCATGATCCGCTGGCCGAGCAGCTTCGAGGTGGACGCGGGGAGCGTCGCCGGCTGACCCGGCGACGCGCCGCCGTCAGACGAGGATCGCGCCGCCGGACGGGCCTCGCCGGCGGCCGCGGCGGCCGCCTCCGCGGCCACGGCCGCCGCTTCCGCTCTTGAGGCTGTCCGCGCCACAGCCGACGGCGCGGCCGGGAAGGCCAGCACCGCTGCGAGGATCAGACCCCCGGTTCCGCGCATCAATCGCGGATCATAGGGCGACCGTGGGCGGGGCCGAGCCGGCGCGGGAGTCGTCCCACCCCTCCTGGTAGCGAAGCGATCCCGGCGTCGTCAGGTCCTCGCCGGTCTCGAGCAGCGTCTTCAGCCCGGAGAGGATCATCGGCCATCCGCCATAGAGCTCGCCGCTTGCGCCGTCGCGGAGCTGGTCGTGGACGACCGTCAGCCGGCAGGAGTCCTCGACCTGCTCGATCTCCCAGGTGACCCGAGAGGTCTCCTCCGCCTTGACCTCGTCGCTCCAGAGCGCGTTGAAGCTCTGGACCAGCCGGCGCGGGCGATCGACCTCGAGGTTCTCCCCTTCCACCAGCGGACCCGGCGCTCCGGGGGCGCTCCCGCTGTAGTCAGAGCCAGGGACCCACTCGGAATCGACCCCCACGCCGAAGCTGTAGCGACGGCGCAGCTCCGGCTCGGTGATCGCCTCCCAAAGGCGCTCCGGCGTTGTCTTGATGTAGATCTCGAACACCTTTTCCATCGTCCTGTCCTCCAGTTCGTGCTTGAGTTCGCTCAGGCCGGCGGTCCACGGCTCTGCGTATTTGCTCACCCAGCGGTCGTGGATGAGCCGGATCGGGACGGGGTTCAGGTAATGGAGCTTCTCCCGGCCACGCTTGCGAGCGACCACGAGTCCGGCGTCCTCGAGCACCCGCAGGTGCTTCATCACGCCGAAGCGCGTCATCGGCAGGCGCCGCTCCAGCGCGCTGAGGCTCTGCCCGTCCTGCTTGAACAGCTCGTCGAGCAGCCACCGGCGTGTCGGATCGGCCAAGGCCCTGAACACATCGTCCATGGCTCCGATAATAGGTGACCATTTGGGGCGACTATCCCATCATGGGGGGTAGAATCTCACCCCGCATGGCAAGCAGGCGAGGGCCGCTGAATGAGTGGCCTAGAGAAACGGTTCGAGCGTGGGCAGCACCTGCCCGAAAACGTCTTTGTGGAGGGCGTCGAGGAGCCAGAGCAGGTCGCGCAGTTCGTTGGTAGTGCCAAGTCCGACGATGGCGGCTCCTTCTACCTTCACCTTCATGGGCGCTTCTCCGAATGCGATACGTGCGCCATTTTGGAGCACCGCGCCGGGTTGCCCCTCTGTCCACGTATGGCCGTCATCAAGCGACACAATGGCCTCGCCCAGGCCGGTCACGACACTGATGAGATTTCGGTGCTTGTCGGCATTCTGGAGAGCACCGAGGACCGCGAGGGAGTAGTCCTCGGCCGGTTTCGAGTGTTGCCGTGCGCGACTGTACGGCTGCAACTCCTTGAGGCGTGTAACGACATCGCTTGGCAGGTCCTTGGTTGCGGTCAGCCATTGCCGAGCTGCATCAGCGTTGATATACGCCCCGGTCACCGGATAGACCAAGAGCGGGTTTTCGAGATGGAGGGGGAAGCTTGTTTTTCTCTTGCGCTTTGGGGGGGCGATGGCAACGACGAGATGGTCGAGCGCAGACCGAATTTCGAAAAGGAAATCTCCGAGAACGATGGGGAACGTCTCGGGGGGGGGATTGTAGAGATGTGGTCGAGGGTCAAGCGGTACGTCCAAATCCGCTTGTGACCCTTGGTCTCAATCGTCTCGACCACCGGGCATGGCTTGCGTACTCCGAACTCCTTGACCATCGCTACCAACTCACTGAGGTGCTTGTTGGCCCGCTTGAGCTTCAGACGATGCGATGGGGTACCCACGGGCCGCTACCCTCGGAGGTCAATCATGCCGCGCAAGAAGAAACAGCCCGCCGAGAGGACGCGCACGGGGCATGAGGTTCCGATCCCAAAGCGCAGCGAGTTCTTCTCCAACCTTCGCAAGGTTGGAAGGCACCTCGCAAGGACTCAGGCGAGTCCGCTCGCGGCTCGGGTAAGAAGTAGCCGGAACATCGCGCGGCGGTCTGAGCGGTGGTTGTACCGCCAGACGTACTCGTTGACGTATCCCTGTAGCCACTTCTTGGAGACCGCGTGGTAGTTCCCCGCGATCCCCATCTTCATGTTCCCGAAGAACCCTTCGACGGTCTGCGTGTGGACTTCTCCACTCGCGTACACCTTGTCTCCGTGGCGGATCGTGAGGTGCTGAGGGTGCGTGTCCTTGAGCTTCCGGTATCCGGCCCACTCGTCGGTGTAGACGGTCGCCTGAGGCGACACATGCAGACTCACGGTGTCAAGCGCCGACTCGCGCGGCTGGACAATGGCGCGAGCGCGGCCACCGCGCTCCACCATCGCGACAATGCTCGCCTTCCGGCGCTTGCCGAACGTCACGGCCTGGGGATCGTCATTCCGCGCGTGTGCGAAGCCTTGGGACGGCCACCGAGCCGGTCTCGTCGGCTTCCACGTCGCCGGAGAGCTGTTCTCCGTCGTCGGCCATCAGCTCGTTACGGATCAGGTTGGCGATACGCCACGCGGTCTTGTACGTCACGCCAAGCTCGCGCTCAAGCTGCTTAGCGGAGATCCCGCAGCGAGTGCTCGTCATCAGGTGCATGGCGTAGAACCACAGGTGAAGCGAGGTGGACGACTTCTTGAAGATCGTCCCGGCCAGCGGGTGAATGTGGTGCCGCAAGAGTCGCAATCCCAGGTGGGCCGACCAGTGACCTTGTGGAACTTTCGCTCACGCTGGCACTTGACGGACAGAACGTGTGGTGTCCATCCTCCGCGTACCGCTCGCGCCACAGCCACTCAAGGCACGACGCATCGTCGGGGAACTCGCGCATGAACTCCATCAGCGAGTACTGAGACTCCGACGCCTTCGAACGCTTCGGGTTATTCCTATCGACTGGCGGCATAGGTGAATCATCCCACAGAATCTACCCCCTGTCAAGGGATAGT
>CAVOIU010000023.1:0-128289 GCA_963695965.1 uncultured Solirubrobacterales bacterium | reverse complement strand
GGCACCCCCACCGAGCCACTCCTGATGGGCGTCGGCGACCTCGACGGCACCGGCGACGGCGTGATGGTCACCAAGGACGTCCAGGAGCTCGCTCACACCTACTGCCAGCGGGGGTTGTCCGTAGAGCTGCACGTCTACAACGGTGACGACCACACCAACGCCGCGGTCGCCTTCCTTCCCACCGCGGGCGCCTGGCTGACCCAGCGGCTGGACGGCGTACCGGTGCAGAATGGCTGTGGCTCGATCCCGGCCGGTAACCCGCTCACCCCGGTCGCGCCCGCGCCGGAGCTGAAGCTGGCGGTGGCCCGGGCGCGGTTGCCCGGTGTGGTCGTCTACCTGCGCGCCAGCACCGGGACGATGCCCGATCTGGCGGTGAGGCTGCGCCGCGGCGGCAGGCTGATCGCGAGGATCGGCATCCAGCGGCTAGGGACCACCCGGCGGCAGCTGGTCCTCGGCCGCGGGAAGAAGCTCCCCATCGGCCGCTACACGCTCACCGTCACCCAGGACGGGGTATTGCTAGCCGGGCGCTCTGTGCGGATCCGCTGACCTACTCAGTTCAGCGATTGAGTTCAGCCATCGCGGGGACGGCTAGTTCGAATGGAGGATGGTCGCCTCGTCTGCGTTCGCTTAGGTTTCCTTGAACGTTCATATTCTGACCTGCCGTGGCTGATGGGAGCGATTAGCTTGGAGACCAACCTCGCGGGCACCACTTGGGACGCCCTGTCCCGCAGACCGTTTTGGTCGTCGTTCGAGGACTCGAAGGTGCCGATGTGCCTCGTCGACGGCGACCGTCTCGTTGTTGCGAGCACTGACGCCGCGTGCGAGTTGTTCGGCGTCAGCCGGGAACAGGCGATCGGTACTGATGCCGGCCGCCAGATCGCGGACGACGACCCAGCGCTCGGCGACAAGCTGTGGCAGCAGCTGCTGAGCACCAACGAGCTGTATGCGGAGACGCTCGTAACGCACGCCGATGGAAGGGTGTTGCGCGTCAGCTACGCCGGACATGGCACAACGATCGACGGCCGCTGGTACGCGCTCATGGTGGTGCTGTCGGTGCGATTCGAGCCCGAAGGCCAAGAGCTGATCAGCACCGGCAACGGCGCGTCACCCCATGATCTCGAATCAACCCTCACCCCCCGCGAGCGTGAGGTGATCAGCCTGGTAGCCCAAGGCGCCAACTCACGCCAGATCGCGGCCGAGCTCTACCTGTCCCCGTCGACGGTCCGGAGTCACGTCCGCAACGCGATGGTCAAGACCCGGGCTCACACGCGCGCACAGCTAGTCGCGATCGTGCTCGGCGACGGGTTCATCGGCTAGGGGCGCCGGCCACCCGGGCGTCACTTCCTCTTGGAGTGACGAGTTCTCGTATGTCGACGTCCGCGGTGCGTCGCGCGCGGAGTCACCCTCGCGGCGGGCGGCGTCAGGGCTGCCGGGAACCCGCATCCGTCGTGCTGGAACTGGGCGCTTGAGCAGTATTTGACGGTTGGGTAATAGGCCCCCATCCAGGCTTTGATCTGTGCCTCGAAGGTGATCCCCCGCAGGTAGTCCAACGCGTCGTATTGGGACATTGGCGGGATGAAGTACGGCGATTGCGGATAGGTCCTGGGGTTGGGGTCGATCTGACGCATGTTCAGATCGGCACCGCCTCCGGGCCACGGCAGCCAGTCCGCGTAGGGCTTGCCGCCGATCGTGGGGCGCGCATCGGGTGGCGAGACGACGAGGGTCGCGTAGCCGTCCGGGTCGATGTGGAACTGCTTGTCCATCAGGCACGCCTGGGTGACGTTCACGGGTGAGACGAACTGGGCTGCGCACCAGCTCCAATAGCGCGTCTGCTCATCGCCGTTCAGCGGGACGCCCTCCTCGACCCGCGCGAACGTGGGGGCCTTGAAGTGGACCACCACGAACCGGCCGTACTGGGCGTAGGGGCGGATGTAGATGTATGGGGTCTTGGAGTTGAAGTACGCACCCTGGTAACCGTTCGTCGCCGGCCGCAGAACGTTGATGTACGGCGGATTGGTGGGAGCCTCGTCGGTGGGGATGTCGACGTTGCGCTCCGCCGGCTGCAGGATCGGCTGGCTCACGCGCTGGTCGAGCACTTCGTTGATCTCGAGGATCGAATGATTCGGCGCCCGGGCCGGCTCCATCGCGTTGCACACCTCGGCGTCGGTCTGGAACGGGTTCGTGTTCGGGTCGTCGACCACCCACGAGAGGTGCGGTAGCGGCACGTTTCCCTGGGGCGTTCCGTCGGGAACGTAGATCCGGTAGAGGATCGGCGAATAGGGGGAGTGCTCGAGCCCGCCGTAGGTCGGGTTCTCGCGGTAGCCCATGTACAGGACGTTGTGCGGCGGGGGACTGGCCCGCTGCGCGGGCGGGGTCGAGTAGATGTCGACCTGGTAGCTGTGCTCGCCGCGGCCATAGCGGCTGCCGGGCAGGAACGGGCTCGTCGACCCCGGGTCGGGATAGATGGCGGTGTCATCGACGACGCCCTCGCTGGCCAGCCCCTCGTCGTATGACTCAAACGAGAACCAGCGCGCGTGCGGGTAGAGACCGCGGAACCGGAAATGGCCCCCGGGAAGGTCCGTGGGCAGGAACACGATCGCGTAGAACGCGTTGCGGTCGACGAGGTACTGCCCGCTCGCGCCACCCCAGTGGGTCTCGCCCGGGCCGTACGTGCAGTCGCGAAGATCGATCTCCTGCCCCTTGCGCAGGCTCGCGTGGCCCTTCGGAAGCGCGACCGACCACGTCGGGGTCGGGAGCTCCCCGACCCCCGGAGCCGGCGCTCCCGCCGGCGTCGTGAGCGGTCCCGCCGCCGAGCCCCCGTCGGGCAACGCGGCAGCCACGGTCGCCACCGTCACGGAAATCAGGACGACAGCCGTACGTCGACACCTGTCCTTGAACACCCGACAACCTCCCGCAGTCGAAACGCCTGGACGGTTGCGGACTATACATATTTGGGATCTGTCGCACAAGCAGCAATTGCGTGAAATGTATTGACCGTCCGATACCCTTGACCGATGAGCGCAATCGGCGCACCGGTAGAGCGCACCCCAAACGACCTGACCGGGTCGCTCGCGCTCCGCGCATCGCGCGATCCGACGGCTGAGCTCACGCTCACACGCGCGACCCCGGCTGCGGCGTTCCGAATGGCCCGCCGGATGTACTTGCAAGGCCGGCGAGTCGACATGCAGGCGCTCGCCGCCGAGGCAGGCGTCTCCCGCGCCACCCTCTACCGATGGACCGGCCCGCGCGAACAGCTCCTGAGCGACGTGCTGTGGTCGCTCTCAAACGAAATCTTCGAGCAGGCAAAGGCGGACAACCCCGCCCATACCGGAGCCGAGCGACTGCTGGCCATCTTTCGCCAGCACGTTGGCGCTCTGGTCCGCGCGCGACCCCTACACGTGTTCCTCCAGCAAGAAACGCACGCCGCTCTGCGCATCCTCACCTCCCGCGAAGGCGGCGTCCAACCACGCACCGTCACCGCGCTCGCGGCGTTGTACCGCGAAGAAGCGGAGGCGGGCTCGTTCTCGCCCCGGGCTGACATCGACAGCTTGGCGTACGCCGTCGTTCGCGTAACCGAAGGCTTCATCTACAACGACGCGATCGCCGCCATCGAACCCCAGGTCGAACGTGCCGCGTCGATCGTCGCGCTACTGCTCGACGAGTCGCCCTCGAGCTAACGGGCGCGCCCCCCTGCTGGACCGACGTGGCGGCAATATGCTCGGCGAGAGATGGCTCGTCACACTGTCGGCCCGCGGCGCTCCGACTCGCCTCGGACGTACGTCCGCGCTACGCGGATCATCGGCGGCCTCAGCGTGCTCGTCCTTGCTGGGGCGATCTCCTGGGACCTCGCCGACGACGGGTTCTGGTCGCGTCACGCGCTCTTCACGAGCCTCGTCGCGAGCTTGATCGTCGTCGCGGTGACCGCGGCCGTGCTCAACGAAGTGCTCGAGCGCCGGCAGCGCGAGCGCTGGTCCGTGCTCGCACAGTACGCACTGTACGAGTTTGTCCGCACGGCTCGCCTCGTATGGGGCGGTCTGCTCGAGCTCGCCGGTCTCGCTCCGGACGGCGAGCTCGGGGAGGAGGCGCTCGCGGCGGCCTCCGAGGCGGTGCGTGACACCCCGCGTCTCGCCGCGGCGATGGACGAAATGCTCGCAAGCGCCGACCGCCGCGAACAGCTCCACCGCCTGATCGCGGGGCTGCTCGGGCAAAGCCAGGAGCTGCTCGGACGCTGGGCCGACGTGATGGTCAGCTCGCGCACGTACGCGGAGATCGTCGATCGCCACGTCGAGCTCTGCAGCCGTCTGTACTGGTGGGGCAGCGTGCTCGACGAGTCCGAGCCGCTCCAGGAGCATCTGAGTCGGCCGAGGCTGAGCCGTATCAGCCCGGCAACACAGGCGTCGGGCCGGTCGAGGACGAGTGGCTACGCGACAATCTCGTGGCCATCGCCCAACTCGCTGAGTCGCTCGATCGAGGCTCGTTCGAACTCGCGTTGCGGATTGTCCCGCTCGACTGGTGGGCGGAGCGGCTGCCTGACCGACCGTCCCCCTCTGAAAATCCGGGGAACTAGACGGCCCCGCGCCCGCTAAAAGCGCTCCTGGTTATAGATGTCGATGACCTCGGGAGGGGCTGACTGGTTGATCCCGACCTCCTCGAGGATCGGACCGAGGCGCTGCCCAAATGCTTCGAACTGACTGTTGGACGCCCAGATCTCACTGACCTTCAGCTGTCCGTCCGATCCGAAGCAAGTGTGGTATTCAAGGCCGTCGGGCGGCCAGTACCCGGCTTCGCTGAGGCGACGCTTTACCTCGTCGTACTTGTCACTCGTCAGCGACTCGGGCGAAAAGCGAACCAGCATGCTCATCGTCGACATCCTTTCGTCGGGACCCCTTCCACCGGCCAGCCTATCCTCGCGACGTCGTCCCGCACAAGCATCCCGACCGCCGCGGACCAAGGGATCTACGCCGGCAACCCCTCCGACGCCACCCGCTCGATCACCGCTACCGCCGCGCCCGGATCCTCGAGCTGCGGGTAGTGGCCCAGTCCGTGGAGGCGGGTCAGGGAGGCGTGTGGCCGGAGCTCGAGTACCGCTTGGAGCACCGCCTCGGTGCAGATCGGATCGAGGTCGGCCCATGCCAGCTCGAGCCGGCCTGGCCAGTCGCTGAGCGCGCCGTGCCACCGCGGTGCGTACGCGATCCGCTCGTGGAGGTAGTAGATGAGGCGGTCGAGCACCCGGTGACCGTTGCCATGGGAGAGCAATGACCACTGGTCGGCGGCCTCCTGGTCGCTGAGGGGATGCTCGCGGGAGAAGATCCGCGCGAACTGCCGTCGAAATGTGAACTCGTTCGAGAGCCGTGCCGCGATCGGTCCGACGCGACTGCGAAGAAGCTTCTGGCCGGCCGTCAGGCTCGCGCGCTCCAGCACGAGGCTCGCGTTGAACAGCAGCACCGAGGACAGTTCGAAGGACAGCCGTCCCTCGATGTCGCGGGCGAGCAGCTCGGTCGCGACCGAGCTGCCCATGTCGTGGGCGACGAGCACGGTGGGGCCGTCCGGGAGGTTCGCCACGATCGCTTCGACGATGTCGGCCTGCATGAGCAGCGAGTACACGACGTCCCGAGGCTTGTCGGACAAGCCGAACCCGAGAAAGTCGAACGTGATCAGGCGCCGCTCGCCCAGCAGCCCGAGTGCGTGGCGCCAGTCATATGAGCTGGACGGATATCCATGCAGCAGCACGACGGGCGGGGCCTCCGCCGGCCCCGGCCGCTCGCGCACGAAGATCTGATGGCCGGCGACCGGAACCAGCGTGCCCGCGTCCGCCCAGGCGGAGGTGCGGGGAGTGAGCGCGCTCACAGCGACCAACCTACAGCCGACCGAGCGAGCGGCGGATGACCCCGTCGTCGCTGCGCGAGTTCTTCGTCGCCTCTGCGGGCGTCGCCGGAGCACTGATCGGGCTGCTGTTCGTGACGATCACGGTCGCGCACGAGCGGCTCACGGCCGAAGACGCCGATCAGGGTCAACGTATACGTGCCTCGGCGGCGCTGACGGCGTTCACCAACGCGTTCGCGATCTCGCTGTTCGCGCTGGTTCCCGGGGTGGGGCTCGGCTGGACGGCGCTGGTCGTCAGCGTGCTGGGCGTGCTCTTCGTAGCGGCGTCGTTCCTGTCGCTCGTCCGGGTGCGCCAGTTGCGGCTGCGCGGGCTCCGAGACGTCATCTTCCTGATCGCGCTGCTGGTCACGTTCGTGTTCGAGCTCGTGTACGGGCTCCAGCTGATCTCGCGCGCGCACAACGCGAACGCCGCAGAAACGATCGCGGTGCTCGTGGTCGTCTGCTTCTTGATCGGGATCGCGCGGGCTTGGGAGCTGATCGATGGACCGTCGATCGGCCTGACCGGCGAGCTCACGGCAATCGCGCGCGCTCGGCGTGACGCCAAGGGCGCCGACGAGCCGTGAGCGCGCTCATCTCTCCCAGCGCTGCTGCTCCTCCACGGTTCGCTCGGCGGTAGGTACGGCCTCGAGTCGCGCGTCGGGGATCGGCTCGCCACTCTCGATCGAGAGCCCGTAGGTGCCGTCGGCCAGGCGCGCCTCGGCGCGCTCCAGGGCCGCGAGCTGATCGCGAAGATCGTCGGCCCGCCCCGCGTCGAACTCATCCTGATAGAGGTCCTCGGAGCCCTCGTCTCCCGGCTCGATCCGGTCGTCGCCCTCCAGCGGACCTTCACCCTTTGCGGCCATCGCCTGTTCGACTCGGGCTCGCTCGCGGGCGAGCAGCTCACGGGCGCGGTCAGGATCCATGGGGCGGCAGACTACCGCTCCCTGCCGTTGTGCGGGGCCAGATCAGGAAGCGCCACAATGGGGTGGTGGCCGAACCTGATCGGGACTCCAAGCGCTCCAAGCAGGGCGAGAAGGCCGTGCCCCCCGCCCCGATGCCCCGCGACAAGCAGGGGTGGCGAGTGGCGCCCGCGCCGGACGGCCGCGGACTCCCCGAACAGCACAAGCCGCCGCCGCCGCACCGTATGCGGGTCTTCTGGATCTTCGTAATCGCCCTGCTGGCGATCAACTGGCTGTCGGTGCTCGTGTTCCAGCCATCTTCCGGCCAGCCGCGGGTGAAGGTCCCGTTCAGCCCGTACTTCATCAATGAGGTGCAGGCGGACCAGGTCAAGTCGATCTCCTCCAAGGGAGACACGATCGAGGGGACGTTCACGACCAAGCTTCGGTATCCGGCGACCGACACGAAGGCGACCCCGACGACTCTGTTCTCGACCGAGGTCCCGACGTTCTGGAACAACGCGGCGCTCACGCAGCTGCTCCAGTCAAAGGGCGTGCAGGTGAACGCGCAGTCGACCACGCAGGGGACCTCGGTGCTGGTCGAGATCCTGCTCGGGTTTGGTCCGACGATCCTGCTCGTGGGGCTGTTCGTGCTGTTCGCCCGCCGGGCGGCGGGGGCCGCCGGCGGGATGGGCGCGCTCGGCGGGTTCGGGCGGTCCTCGGCGCGGCGCGTCGATCCCGAGAAGATTCGCGTGACGTTCGACGACGTCGCCGGGATCGACGAGGCGAAGGCCGAGCTGACCGAGATCGTCGACTTCCTCAAGAGCCCGCAGCGCTACCAGCGCCTCGGTGGCCGGATGCCTCATGGTGTGCTGCTGTACGGGCCTCCCGGGACCGGCAAGACGCTGCTCGCTCGGGCGGTCGCGGGAGAGGCGCACGCGGCGTTCTTCTCGATCGCGGCCTCGGAGTTCATCGAGGCGATCGTCGGAGTTGGCGCCGCACGAGTTCGTGACCTGTTCGCGAAGGCCAAGGAGGCCGAGCCCGCGATCATCTTCATCGACGAGCTCGACGCGATCGGCCGTTCGCGCCAGGGGAGCGCCGGTGTGACCGGGGCCAACGACGAGCGCGAGCAGACGCTCGATCAGATCCTGACCGAGATGGACGGCTTCGAGTCAAGCGAGGCCGTGGTCGTGCTCGGCGCGACCAACCGGCCCGAGATCCTCGATCCGGCGTTGCTGCGACCGGGACGATTCGACCGCCGTGTCGCTGTGCAACCGCCCGATCGCGCCGGGCGACTGAAGATCCTCCAGGTCCACACGCGCTCGATCCCGCTCGCGCGCGACGTCGACCTCGACGCGCTCGCCGCCTCAACGCCCGGGATGGTGGGCGCCGATCTGGCCAACCTATGTAACGAGGCGGCACTGCTGGCGGCGGGGCGCGACCACCATGCGGTGCAGATGTCCGACTTCACCGAGTCGCTCGAGAAGATCCTGCTCGGCGCGCCGCGGGGGATCATCCTGAGCCCCGAAGATCGCGAGCGGACCGCCTACCACGAGTCAGGTCACGCGCTCGTGGGGATGCTGACCCCTGATGCGGACCCGGTCCGGAAGGTCTCGATCATCCCACGTGGGATGGCGCTCGGCGTGACGCTGTCCACACCGGACGCCGACCGGGTGTCCTATTCGCAGGAGGACCTCGAGGCAAAGATCAAGGTCGCGCTCGGAGGCCGCGTCGCCGAGGAGATCGTCTACAGCAAGATCACTACGGGCGCCGAGTCGGACATCCAGCAGCTCACCCAGATCGCGCGGCAGATGATCGGCCGCTGGGGGATGAGCGAGAAGGTCGGACCGATCGCCGTGCTCCCGGCCGAGGGATCGGGGTCGTTCTTTCCGGGGGTGAGCGAGACCTCGTCCGAGACCCAGGCGCTGATCGATCACGAGGTCCGGCGCGTGGTTGATGACGCCCATGCCGAGGTCACCCAGCTGCTCTCGGACCACCGCGACCAGCTCGACGGCCTCGCCCACGCGCTGCTCGAGCACGAGACGCTCGACGCGGTCGATGCCTACGCGGCGGCCGGCGCGCCGATGCGCGCCGCCGAGCTGAAGCCCGAGAGCGAGACCGCGGCCGGGCCCGCCTGAGCCGGTCGGCAGGCAGGCCGCGTACACGGTCCACGAGCCGAACGACCAAGGAGAACCACATGATCCTGATCTGTTACGACGGCTCCGCGGACGCCAAGGCGGCGGTGGAGCACGCCGCTGAGCTGTTCGCCGACGAGCCGGCGACGGTGCTGGCCGTTTGGCAGCCGTTCGTCGAGGTGATCGCGAGGACGACGGTCGGCTTCGGGATGGTGCCGTCGATCCCGGACTCAGATGAGATCGACGCCGCCAGTCGCAAGAGCGCCGAGCAGGCCGCCAGGGAGGGGGTCGAGCTCGCCCGCAAGCTGGGCATGAACGCCGAGCCGCTGACGTGCGCGCAGACCTCGACGACCGCGCACACGATTCTGGGCCGGGCCGACGAGCTCGGGGCGCGCGCGATCGTGATGGGCTCTCGCGGCTTGACCGGCGTCAAATCGCTGCTCTTGGGGAGCGTCTCCCACGAGGTGATCCAGCACGCCGACCGCACCGTCGTGGTCGTCCCGTCGCCTGAGGTGGCCGCGTCGCGCGCCCGCGAGCTGCACGAGGAGTCGGCCGGCTGACTACGGAGCTGCGCCCGGCTCGGCGGGCGGCGGGAGCTCGGACTGCTTTGCGCCTGCTCCGACCTCAGTCTTGAGCTTCGCGAGCTCGTCGTCGACCGCGCTCTTGGCGCCGAGCTGGTCGAGCTGACGGTCGACGTCGTCCTGCGGGGGGCCGAGCTGCGTCAGATCGTCAAACGTCCCTGCTGCCTGTAGCTCCTCCACCGCCGACGCCCGTGCCTGCATGTTGTCGGTCTTGTCGATCGCCCGTTGCATGGCCATCCCGACGTCCGCCATCGAGTCACCGACCCCGGTGGCGGCCTCCGAGATCTGCACCTGCGCCTCGGCCGCCGAGTACTGGGCCTTGATGACCTCCTTCTTGGAGCGGAACTGCTCGACCTTGGTCTGGAGCTTCTGCTCGGCCGCGGTCAGCTGGCCCTGCTGTGACTCGAGCTCTTCGATCTGCTGATCGAGCGACGCCGTCTCCTGGACGATCAGCTGCTTGCGCTCGATCGCCGCCCGGGCGAGGTCCTCGCTGCCGACGGACATCGCCTGCCGCGCCTGGCCGTCGAGCTTGTCGGCCTGCTCGTGAAGGCCCTGCTCCTGCATCTGGAGCCGCTTCTTGGCCGTGACCACGTCGGCGATCCCCTTCTTGACGTTCTGCAGATCCTCGAGCTGGCGCTCGTACGCGTAGTCGAGCGTTTCGCCCGGATCCTCGGCGTGATCGAGCATGTGCGAGATCTTCGCCTTGGTGAGTGTCGTGATACGGCCGCTAAGTCCGGGCATCGGTCCTCCTACGGTTGGTTTGTGCGCTAGCCGCCAAGCCCCCCAAAGATCGCGAACGGGTTCCCCGGACCCCCCTCGGTGACCGTGCGGGGTGTGCCCTCGCTGATGATGACGGTCCCCGGTGGTGCCTGCTCCCGGATGCGCTCGGCGAGCGCGGTGGCACTGTCCTCGTCGTTGGCCCCGACCACGAGGTAGCGCCAGCGCCGTGCGGTCGGCACGCCCTGCGCCTCGAGGCGGTCTGCGAGCTCGGTCGCATCGCGATGAGACCTGCACTCCACCCGCACCTCGAACTCCGGATGACCCGACGCCTGCGATTCCTCGCGCTCGTGCTCGATCAGCGCGGCGTGCTCGGCGGCCTGCTCGCCGCGACTACTCGGCAGCGGCTTATCGGGGTTCTCCCAGTCCTCGGCTGCCGGGTGCCAGCGCGTCAGCTCGGTCTCCAGCTCCCAGCCGCGGTCGGCGGCAAGCGAGCGAATGAGCTTGTCGAGACTCTCGGCCTGCTCGCGCGTACCGGCGTAGCAGAAGACCTCCGGACCGTCCTGGGATATGACGACCCGGTCCTCGAAGGTGGCCGCAAGCTCATGCTCCAGGTCGGTCGCCTGGAGGCGATCGCGCAGCTCGGCTGAGCTTCCGGACTCGTGGAAGTCGACGCGGAGACGCCAGTCGTCGCTCATGAGCCGAGACTCTAGTGTCCGGCCGCGGTTCAGCTGCGCTTGGCCCGCGGGCGCGTGGCGGTGCTTCGGGACGCTCCCTTTCGCGCGGGCGCGCTCTTACGCGTGCTCGACCGGCGAGCGGTGCTCGTGCGGCCGCGCGCCGCCTCGGTGGCCTTGGAGATCTGCTTCTGGGCCTGCTCGAAGTCGCGCCGCAGGGCGGTCCCGAGCTTGCTGCTGTCACGCCTTGCGCTCGACAGGAACCCACGCACGTCCTTGTGCAGATCGCGTGCACCCTTGCCCACTTCCTTCCCGCCGTGGGCTCCCAGCTCGGCCAGCGCCTTCTGCGCCTGGTCCAACGCGTTGTTGAGTCGCTTCAGCGCCGCAGGCTCCTTGAACGCGGCGCGGGCACGCGTGGAGGCCGATGCGGCGCGCGAGCGTGCGGACGCGGGCGTGGAGCGGGACCGTGCGGACTTCGCGCGCGAGCGCGTGGTCGTGGACTTCTTGGACTGAGGCATATCGAACCGTTTCTCCTAGGTCGAACGGACGCAAACTGGACCGTACCCCAGTACGCGCGCTGGTGGCTGGGTCGGTGTTGTGCCCGGCTCCCGATGCTCGGCTTGACGTTGGGGCCCCCGACGATCAGGATCGCTTCATGACCATCGACGCAACAGAGCAGGCAAGGCTTGTCCGTGACGGCGAGGCGTCCCCCGTGGAGCTCGTCAACGAGGCGATCGCGAAGATCGAGGAGCTCAATCCGCAGCTGAACGCCGTGATCCATCCGCTGTTTGACCAGGCACGTGAGGCCGCCGCCGACGAGCTACCCGACGGACCGTTCCGCGGGGTGCCGTTCCTCGTCAAGGACCTCTCCTGCTACATGAAGGGCGTCCCGGTCCACGAGGGAATGCAGGCGCTCAAAGAGGCCGGCCACCTCGCCGATCACGACATGTGGCTGACGGAGCGCTTCCGCCAGGCGGGATTTGTGATCCTGGGCCGCACGAACACGCCCGAGCTGGGAATCCTCCCGACGACGGAGCCGGTCGCCTACGGGCCAACCCGTAATCCCTGGGACCTCGAACGTTCCCCCGGTGGATCCAGTGGAGGAACCGCTGCGGCAGTCGCCGCGGGCATGGTGGCGGCCGCTCACGGAAACGACGGCGGCGGCTCGATCCGGATCCCGTCGAGCCACTGTGGGCTCGTCGGGCTGAAGCCCTCGCGCGCGCGGGTCTCGCTGGCCCCGGACTTCGGAGACGTGATGGGCGGCCTTGTCGCCGAGCTGGCGCTCACCCGGAGCGTGCGTGACGCCGCCGCGATCCTCGATGCAGTTCACGGCCCCGCACCGGGGGACCCGTACGCCGCGCCGCCGCCTGCGCGTCCCTATCTCGAGGAGGTCGGGGCAGATCCCGGCCGGCTACGCATCGGCTTGATGACCACCCCTCCCGGCGGCCAGTTCGAGACCCACCCCGAGTGCGTCGCGGCCGCGGAGGATGCCGCGGCCCTGCTCGAACAGCTCGGCCACGACGTCGAGCGCTCGTATCCGCTCGACCTGGACGATCCCTCGTACATCGCCAACTTCCTGGTCCGCTGGGGCGCGGGGGTCGATTGGAACGTTCGCTACTGGGAATCGGTGCTCGGTCGCGAGCTCGGGCCAGAGGACGTCGAGCCGTTGACCTGGGCGCTGGTCGAGCAGGGACGCACCCACACCGCAGGAGAGCTGCTGGGGGCGGTCGAGGCGGCGCAGCTCGGGAGCCGGGCGATCGCGTCCTGGTGGGCCGCGGACGGGTACGACCTGCTGCTGACGCCCACGTGCGCCGAGCCGCCGCCGCGTCTCGGCGAGCACGACGCGCCGCCCGACAACCCAATGGCGCCGATCGTGCGCGCGACGCCGTTCGCGATCTTCACGGCAGGCTTCAACACGACCGGCCAGCCGGCGATCTCGCTGCCGCTGCACATGACCGCCGAGGGGCTTCCGGTCGGCATCCAGCTGGTGGCCGCCTACGGGCGCGAGGATCTGTTGCTGAGGGTGGCCGCGCAGGTTGAGGAGGCACGCCCCTGGGCGGAGCGCACTCCGCCGGTCCACGCGGCCTTGGCCTGACCCCGGTCAGCGCTGAGCGGGGTCAGCGGGCGGCCGCACGCGCGCGGTGTGTCTTGTGCGCGCGTGGGCTGATCTTCGGCCTCGAGCCGTCCGCGGCTGCGGTCGAGGAGTTGAACAGCATCAACACGACGGTGGCCCGCTGCTCATCCTGGTGGTCGTTGCGTTCGAGACGCTTCTTGCTGTCTGCCTCGATCTTGTCGATGCGCACCAGCATCGCGTCGAGCTCGCGCGCGAGCGCCGCCCATCCCTGTCGGTCCACCGTCAATGGGCTGCGGGAGAGATGGGCCTCGGCCTGATCGAAGCCGTCGGTGGCGGCGGCATCGTTGACGTGAGCGCCGATTTCCGCGAGCGCGGCGCTGACGGTCGCCTGCTTGACAATCGAGGGCGTCGCTCCCCATGCGGCGTTCGTGATGTGCGGGCCGGCGACGACCGTGTAGTAGTGCTCGACCGCACCACGCCGGGGCACCCGCTTGACGAGCTTCAGAAACCGGAGCGCGGCGAGGCGCCGCACGTGATAGCTGACCACGCCGAGCGAGACACCGAGCTCGTCCGCCAACTCGCTGGGGCTCGCAGTTCGATCCTCGAGCGCCGCGAGGATCCGAGTCCGGAGCGGGTGCGCGAGCGCCTTGGCGAGTGACGGATCGGTGATGTCGTGGTATTGCTTCATTGCGTTGGGGCCCCTTCAAGCATTGGTTTCAGGCGCTTTCGCGCACGATGCAGATGCACCCGTGCGGTCGCCTCCGGAACCCTGAGCCTCGCCGCGATCTCCGGGTGAGAACAATCATATTCATACCGTAAAACGATCAGCAAACGTTCATGCGGTGTAAGTGTCTGAAGCGCTCGATCCAGATCCACGCGCAGCATTGCCCTGTCCACCTCCCTGTGCGCGCGAGGATCCTCGAGCTCGTTCTCCGGCTCTAGCGTGTCGGTCGAGGCGATCGCTCGGCGGCGCCCGAGCAGGCGCAGGGCCTCGTTGCGGGTGATCTGAAGGCACCACGGCATCGGGGCGTCGGGCGTCCGGCAGCTTCCGCGACTCCGCCACGCACGGGCAAGGGCCTCCTGGACGACCTCCTCTGCGTCGTGGTGGCCGCGAACAACGCGCAGGGCTTCTGCCTTGCATCGCGTGCGGATCAACGGCCAGTCCCAGTGTTCGCCGCCGTTTTGGTTCATCATGCTCGCGTGCCCAATGCTCAAGATCTCAGATTCGGTGAAACAGTGTTGAGCAATAGCGGGTCATCAAAGACAGATGGCCGTAACAGCCGCACTCCAGGAGCCTCTCGATCGGGCCGCGAGCGCCTACGACTGCCTGGCGCCGTTCTACGACCGCTTCACCGACGGGTACGCGTACGAGCGGTGGCTTGCGGAGATCGAGCGGCGAGCATTGGGCCTAGGGCTCCGCGGCCGGCGCGCGCTCGACCTTGCGTGCGGGACGGGCAAGAGCACGGAGCCCCTCCTGGCCCGAGGCTATTCGGTACTGGCCTGCGATATCTCCGCGGCGATGGTCGACCAAGCCCGAGAGAAGTTCCCCGAGCAGGCCGACGCGTTCATCGTCGCCGACATGCGCGACCTGCCGTGGCTCGGGGAGTTCGACCTCGTCCTGTGCCTCGACGACGCCATCAACTACCTCCTCTCCGAGGACGACCTCGATCTCGCCTTTACGGGAGTGGCGCGGTCGCTTGCCCCCGACGGGGTGTTCGCCTTCGATCTGAACTCGTTGATGACCTATCGCACCGCGTTCGCGGAGACGACGGTCACACGAGGCGACGGGGTGATCTTCATCTGGCGGGGCGAGGGCCGGCCCATGGCGGCGCCGTGTGAGCTCGCCAGCGCAGCGGTCGAGATCTTCGCCGAGCGCCCGACCGGTGGGTGGGAGCGAACGTCGATGCGGCACGTCCAGCGGCACCACTCGCCCGAGGTCGTGCGGGCGGCGCTGGCGCGAGCCGGCCTCGAGTGCGCGGCAATCGCGGGTCAGCATCCCGGCGCCCGGCTCGTCGACCACATCGACGACGAGCTGCACACCAAGCTCATGTACTTCGCCCGCCACGCGGAAACGGGATGGAGGTGAGCGCCATGGAGACCATCCGTCCGTGACACGCTGCCGCGAGCGAGCGGGGCGGCGGTCGGTGGCCGCCCCGCCCCACGCGGTCTCTCGACTCCGAGGAGACCGCAGCCGATCTGACGAACCCACGAGCTTCGAAGCGCGGGGAGGGACCGCGTGCTCTCACCACTGAGGAATCGCGATTTCGCGGTGCTGTGGGTCGCCATGACGGCCTCGCTGATCGGTGACGGCGTCTATTTCGTCGCCGTTGCATGGCAGGCGTTCCGCCTCTCGAACACGCCCAGCGCGTTGGCGCTGGTCGGGGTCGCGTGGACGCTGCCGTCGGTGCTGTTCCTGGTCATCGGTGGGGCGCTGAGCGACCGGCTCGAGCGGCGCTCGATGATGATCGGCGCCGCGATCGCGCAGGCGCTTGCGATCGGAGCCATCGGGGTGCTGGCGAGCGCCGGCGCCCTGACCATGGTGTGGCTGCTCGCTCTGGTCGCCGCCTACGGTGGCGCCCAGGCGTTCTTCGCACCCGCGTTCGAGGCGATCGTCCCGACCCTCGTCCCCGAGAGCGAGCTGTTGGGTGCGAGCGCGCTCGATCAGTTTGTGCATCCGCTCGCGATCCAGATGGTCGGTCCCGCGATCGGCGGGATCGTGATCGCGGTGTCGGGCACCGGCCCGGCGTTCCTCCTCGACGCCGCCTCGTTCCTCGTGGCGGCGGTGGCCCTCCTGTCGATGCGCCGCGGCCGTTCTCGGGAGCCCGGTGGAGCGCACGCGGCGGCGAGGGGATCGGTCCGCAGCGCCCTGGCCGATGTTGCCGAAGGGCTTCGCTTCGTCCGTGCCAATCCCTGGCTGTGGAGGACGCTGGTCGCGGCGGGGCTGTCTCTCCTGGCGTTCGTCGGTCCCTCGCAGGTGCTGCTTCCTTACCTCGTCAAGAACGAGCTGCATGCTGGGAGCGGCACGCTCGGGGCAATCCGGGCGGCCGGCGGCGTCGGCGCGCTGCTCGCCGCGCTGACGATCGGACGGGCCAGGCACGCTGGACCGCTGTTCAACGCGATGTTCGCCGCATGGGCGCTCCAGTGCATCGCGCTCGCCGGCTACGCACTCGTCGCGGGGGCGTGGGTGTTCGCAGCGATCTCAACGGTGAGCGGGGCGCTCGGGGCGCTGGGAAACGTGATCTGGGGCACGCTGATGAAGACGCACGTTCCAAACCGCCTGCTCGGTCGGGTCTCGAGCCTCGACTGGCTCGTGTCGATCGGCCTGGTCCCGCTCTCGTTCGCGATCACCGGCCCGATCGCGGCGGCGGCCGGGGTAAACGCGACGCTGATCGGAGCCGGCCTGATCGCCGGCGCGACGATGCTGGTGTTCATGGCGCTGCCCGGGACACGCAGCCCCGAAGCGCCCTCGAGGGTGGATGCCTACGAGCGCACACCGGTGACGGCGTCGATCAGTCGCTCCTGATTGCTCCAGATCTCCTGAGTAATCGGGTAAGCTTGTTCGACCGGACGCTTGGAACCCAGCCTTACCGTGCTCGAGCGACACTACTTCGATCCCGCCCAACAGGTGCTCACGCCGCGTGAGCAGACGGTTCTACAGCTCGCTGCCGAGGGGCTTCCCGGCCCTGCGATCGCCGAGCGGCTCGGGCTCAGCTATGCGACCGTGAGGACCCACTTCGGGCACATCTACATGAAGCTCGAGGTCGGCGGCCGAGGTGGCGCGGTCGCCAAGGGCATGCGGCTGGGCATGATCAGCTAGCGACTGCTCACAGCTCCGCGGCGAGCTCGGTGGGCTCGCGACCGAGCCCGCGCAGGGCGCCCTCGATCGTCGCGATCACGATCTCCAGCACGTTCACGCGCGCGTAGTGCTTGGACTCGGCTGGCACGACGTGCCACGGCGCCTGGGTGTTGTCGGTTGTCCCGAGCATCTCCTCAACCGCCTGCTCGTAGTCCGCCCGCCGCGACAGGTTGCGCCAGTCCTCACCCGTCAGCTTCCAGCGCTTGAGAGGGTCGCGCTCGCGCTCGCGAAAGCGCCGCAGCTGCTCGTCCTCGGAGACGTGGAGCCAGAACTTGATGAGCACCATGCCCTCGGTCGCCAACGCGGTCTCGAAGCCCACGATCTGCGGGTAGGCACGCCGCCACTCCTCCTCGGTCGCAAACCCCTCGACCCGCTCGACCAGAACGCGTCCGTACCAGGAACGGTCGAGCACGGCCATCCCTCCCCAGCCCGGGAGCGCCGACGAGAACCGGTGTAGGAAGTGGTGCCGGCGCTCGTCGGCGCTCGGGGCCGCGAACTGGGACACGCGGACGTGCCGCGGGTCGAGCGGGCTGACGAGCCGCCGGATCGAGCCGCCCTTCCCCGCGGCGTCCCATCCCTCGAACAGCGCGCACAGGGGAGGCCCCAGCTCGCCACCGATCAATCCGCCGAGCTGTAGCCGGAGTGCCAGTAACCGTTGCTGAGCTCGGAGCACGCGCTGCTCGCTCTCACGCTTGGCGAGCTTCAGCCCAAGGTCTGCGTCGCGCAGTGAGGCCACGCGAGCATCCTCGCAGGCCTCACAGCGCGAATGCGAGCAACCCAGAGACGAGTCCGTAGAAGAAGCACGCCTCGGTGAGCGCGAAGCCGAGCCATTGGATGCTCGTGATCTCCTCGCGCATCGCCGGCTGGCGAGTCGTCGCATCGATCACCTTGCCGAAGATGATTCCGATCCCGACGCCGGCGCCGATCGCGCCCATGCCGCCGGCGACGCCCATCGCCAGCGACTTGAGCCCGGCGTCCGTCAGCGCCGCGGTAACGGATGGGAGGGTGTGGGTGAGCATGGTCATGCCTCCTTCGCGGAGAGGGCTCGCTCGGGACTCGCCGCGAGCGACAGGACGAGCTCGGCGAGCCGGTCGGCGGCGTCCATCTGGACGAAAGCCCGCGCCGAGTCGATCGTCTCCAGCCGGGCGTCGGGGAACAGGGCCGCGAGCCGCTCGGCGTCGCCCAGCGGGAAGAACGGATCGGCCGTGCCCCAGACGATCAGCACCGGCCGGTCGAATCGCGGAAGCCGCTTGGCTGCCTCCAGCGTGGAGTCTGGGAGATACCGCGGAGGACCTTGAGCAGGTCTCGCCTTATCCCCCGTGCGCGCAGGGGCGATATCCACGACTCGACGAGAGCGTCCGGAACGGGATCGGCAGTGAGCGGCGCGAGGGACATTCCCGCACGGCGCGTCGCGCGCAGTCGCCCCAGGACCGCGAGCGAGGCGACGGCGCCCGGAACCCGGCCGAGGCCCTTGATCAAGCGCCTGAACGCCGGCGGCGGGAAATTCTCGAACGCGTCGCAGTTCGTGAGCACGAGTCGGCCGATGCGTTCGGGATGGTCGGCCGCCACCAACTGGCACAGTGCACCGCCGGTGTCGTTGCCGACGAGCGTCACATGCTCGAGCTCCAGCCGTTCGAGTAGCTCGGCGATCAAGCTCGCGAGGGCGGACGGGGAGAGGTCCGCCCCGCCGTTCATCGGCAGGCTGTGCGACCCGAGCGGGAGCGTCGGCACGATGCAGCGGGCGCTCGAGGAGATCACCGGGAGCGTCCGGTCCCAGACGCTCCCGCTCACGAGCAGGCCGTGGATGAGCACAACGGGCGCCCCGGCTCCCTCGTCGCGATACTCAATCGTGCCTTGTGAAAGCGTGATCTCGGGCATGTCGCGGACCTCCGGCGCGCCGAGTTGCGGGCGCGGTAGTGTTCACATACAGGGTGTACGCATTTTCACATACAGACAGTATGGATGTCAAGGAGAGGCCGGGTAGTGCGAGGTCAAGGAGTGTCTAGTCGAGGAGGGACGCGGTAGTGCCCAGACACCTGGGGGCGCAGGCGGCTCGAGCCGAGGTCCCCGAGCCGCCTCAGTCGCCTGATCGTCCACGGACGAAGGCCGCCCAGCGCGAGGCGACCACCGCTGCCCTGATCGACGCGGCGCGCGGGCTGTTCGCCGACCGCGGGTACGCCGACGTCGGGACCGAGGAGATCGTCAAGCGAGCCGGTGTCACGCGCGGCGCGCTCTACCACCACTTTCGCGGCGGCAAGGAGGAGCTCTTCCGCGCCGTGCTGGTGCAGATCAGCGCCGAAACCGTCCGGGGTGTCGCCGAGGCGGCGGCCAGCACCGACGATCCATGGGAGGCGCTGGTGATCGGTTCGGAGGCGTTCCTCGACGCGTGCGCCACGCCGGAGGTTCAACGCATCATGCTCGTCGACGGCCCGTCGGTGCTGGGCTGGGATGTCTGGCGCGCGATCGACTCCGATCACGGCCTCGGGCTGCTAGAGCAGGCCGTGCAGCGCGCGATGGACTCGGGCGGGATGCTTCCGGCCTCGACCACCGCCGTGGCCCACGTGCTCGCGGGCGCACTCGACGAGGCCGCGATGGTCGTCGCGCGGGCCGATGATCCGGTTGCCGCGCGGGCCGAGATGGGCCAGACGGTGCGGCGGCTGCTGGAGGGGCTCCGGGGACCGGTCCTCTAGACCGTCTCGACACCCCGCCCGAGTCGCCGCCCGGCGGTCTAGTGCTGGGCCGGGTGGGTGCTGAGGTACGCCTTGTAGGCCGTCCCGTATGCGGTCGGGGTGCCGGCGTAGTCGCTGATCAACGACGGCCCCGAGCCGCAGCTGGCGGTGTTCCAGGCCCACGCGACGTAGCCGATCCGGTGGCTGTCGGCCCATGGCAGGAGTGTGTTCAGGAAGCTCCCGCCGCAGTCGTTCTCCCCGATCTCGGTCGCGAGCACCGGCACCTGCTGTGCGACCGGCGCGATCGTGCTGTCCCAGCACGATGTGGTGTTGCATCCAGAGAAGTTGTAGATGTGCCATCCGGCCACGAGCTGGCCGTCGGGATCATGCGGCGTGTTCGCTGACCAGCCGGACAGATCGCCGCCCCAGTTCAGGCCCTCGACGATCACCGGCTGGTTCGCCCCGGCGCCGCGAACGGCGTTGATCAGCTGTTGTTCGCCGGCCGCCTGCCAGCCGCCGGGCATCGCGCAGCCGTTCAACCAGCACGACCACGAGATGTCGTGGGGCTCGTTGAACAGGTCGAACGCGATCCCGCTCACGCCCTTGTACGCGGCGGCCACCGATGACCAGAACGCGGGCGAGTGATCGGCGTCGGGAGCCTGCTCCTGGCCGAGCGCCAGCTGGGTGCCCGGAGCGCCCCAGTGCAGGTCGAGGATCACGTCGAGGCCATGCGCGAGCAGGCGGTTGACGTAGGCAGCGGATCGCGGTCTGGTAGGCGACGCCCGCGAACGCGGAATTCACTCCGTTGATGCCGAGCCAGCAGTCCTCGTTGAGGGGAACCCGGACCGTGTTGACTCCCCAGGCCGTGATCGCCGAGACCGAGGCGTCGTCGGTGGGACCGTCGAACATTCCCCAGCCCTGCGCGCATGCGTACTCGCTACCCGAGCGGTTCACGCCGGCGACTCGCAGCGGCGACCCCGAGCCGTCGACGAGCTGGGTGCCGGACACCGTGATCGCGGGTCCGGAGCCGGTCCCGGGGGAGCCGGCGCCCGGCGACGGGAACGTCTCGAGCGCCTTCGAGAACGCCCACGCGGGATCGGACACGCCGCTGCACGTGTTCGAGGTCCACTGGGTCGGCGCCGGGCAGGGTGCGTCGCGGTTCGCCGACCAGAAGGCGAGCCGGCCGAGGCCCTTGCTGTTCGCGAACGTCGCGAGCTTCGCCGCGTCGGCGGTCGTGAACACCTCCTGGTTGTCGTCGTTGATCCCGATCATCGGCGTCACGCCGACCATCGCCCACAGCTGCGCGTCGCTCTTGCCGGGATACAGGGTCGCCAGCTGGTCGTGGGTGCTCTGGGCGGCCTGGATCGCGAGGTCGCCCATGTGGCCGGCATAGCTCAGCGAGGGGTCGAAGTAGTCCATCGCCATCACGTTGACCTGGCCGACCTCGACTCCGTTGGCGATCGCGGATCGGATCACGTTGAGTCCGTCCTGGGTGAGCCCGGTCGGCATCACGGGCAGCGTCAGCGACACGTGCACGGGCTTGCCGGCTGCGAGGCCCGCGGCCTGGATCTGCGCGAGCGCCTGGAAGCGCCGGTTGATCGAGGTGGTGTCGGCGATCGCCGCTCCCTCGATGTCGAAGTCGAGGTCGCGGATGCCGTACTGATCGATCACCGACTGGTACTGGGCTGCCAGGGCGCTCACCGTCGAGCAGGTCGCCGCGAGCTCCTGGCCGGCCTCGCCGCCGAACGACACGATCGCGTCGCCGCCGGCCGCCTTGAGGTTTGCGAGCGAGGTGGTGATGAACGGGTCGTTCAGCGCCGTCACGCCGCCCCACGCCGCGTTGCATCCGCCGCCGCTCACGATGAACGCGAGCGTGAAGTGCTTGATCCCGGCCGTCTGGGCGGCCTGTCCGAGCGAGAACTGCGGATACAGCGTCATGTCGACGTATGGGGCGAATTCGGGGGCGGTCGCGCCCGAACCCGAGCCGCCGCCACCTCCGCCGCCGGAGGCGGCCGCGGTTGTCGCGGTGACGGAGTTGCTCGCGGCTGAGACGTTGCCCGCGGCGTCGGTCGCCTTGACCGTGAACGTGTAGCTGGTCGATGGGCTCAGCCCCGTCACGGTCGTCGATGTGCCGGTGATGGTGGCGACCTGGGTGCTGCCGTTGTAGACCTGGTAGCCGGTGACGCCGACGTTGTCGCTCGAAGCGTTCCAGCTCAGCGAGATCGTGCTGGCGGTCGGCGCGCTCGCGGACAGCCCGGTCGGCGCGCTGGGTGGCGTCGTGTCCGGCGGCGGCGGTGGTGGCGTCGTTCCGCCACTCGCGCATGACTGCCCGTTCAGCAGGCAGTTCAGCGGCGTGGCGAAGCCCGTCGTGTAGGCGACCTGGAACCCGACCTGGACCGACCCGCCGGGCGCGATCGTGTGCGTCCAGGCGGCATCGGTGAGGACGTAGTGGTTGCCACTCGATGAGAGGGTGCCGCTCCAGGCGCTGGTGACGGTCGCCCCTGCGGGGAGATCGAACTCCAGCCGCCAGCCGTTGGCGGTGGAGCTGCCGCCGTTCTTGATCGTGTAGCCGCCCACGAACCCAGATCCCCAGTCGGAGCTCTTGAAGAAGGTGGCGGTCAGGCCGCCCGAGGGCGCCGCCGCCGTCGTCGCGGTGACGGAGTTGCTGGCGGCTGAGACGTTGCCGGCGGCGTCGGTCGCCTTGACCGTGAACGTGTAGCTGGTCGATGGGCTCAGCCCCGTCACGGTCGTCGATGTGCCGGTGGTGGTCGCGACCTGGGTGCTGCCGTTGTAGACCCGGTAGCCGGTGACCCCGACGTTGTCGGTCGAAGCGTTCCAGCTCAGCGAGATCGTGCTGGCGGTCGGCGCGCTCGCGGACAGCCCGGTCGGGCGCGCTGGGTGGCGTCGTGTCCGGCGGGGGCGCGCGGTCGTCGCCGTGACGGAGTTGCTGGCGGCTGAGACGTTGCCGGCGGCGTCGGTCGCCTTGACGGTGAACGTGTAGCTGGTCGATGGGCTCAGCCCCGTCACGGTCGTCGATGTGCCGGTGGTGGTCGGCGACCTGGGTGGTGCCGTTGTAGACCCGGTAGCCGGTGACCCCGACGTTGTCGGTCGAAGCGTTCCAGCTCAGCGAGATCGTGCTGGCGGTCGGCGCGCTCGCGGACAGCCCGGTCGGCGCGCTGGGTGGCGTCGTGTCCGGCGGGGGCGGTGGCGGGGGAGGCGGTGGCGGTGTTCCGCCACCCGCGCAGGACTGGCCGTTGATCAGGCAGCCCTGCGGCGCGGGGGACGTCCCCGAGTACGCGACCTGGAACCCGACGTCGGCGCTGGCGCCCGGGGCGATCGTGCTGTCCCAAGACGCGTTGGTCACGACGTAGTGGCCGGCAAGCGAGCTGAGCTGGCCGTTCCATGCGTTCAGGATCATCGCGCTGAGCGGGAGGTCGAACTCGAGCCGCCAGCCATTGACCGTCGAGCTGCCGGTGTTCTTGATCGAGTAATCGGCGACGTAGCCCGATCCCCAGTCGGAGCTCTTGGAGAAGGTCGCTGTCAGGCCGGCGGCCTCCGCTGCGGAGGGTACGGCGAGCACGATCACGAGTGCCGTGACCAGCTGGAAGGCTTTCAAGCGCACAGGTTCCCCTTATCGTCCGTGATCCCTGCGGTACGTCGGCGCCCCGGCCAAATCAACACCAGTCGAGACCGATAGTTTCGCCACGCGGTTCTCAGCCGACGAATTTTCGGCCGGCCGCGTCGACATCTGTATGACCGACGCGGCCGGCGGGCGCCCGCGCTAAGCCGCCTGGCGCTCGATCAGCGGCTCGGGCTCGCTCGGCAGGTACTGGACCTGGTCCTCTTCGATCGCGGGAGGCACCGCAGCGGGAGTGACGTTGCGCCGCAGGACGGCGACGGCGGTGATGATCCCCACCACGATGCTGGTCGCGGCGACCGCGAACGCGAGGTGGTACCCGCTGATCAGCGAGCCGGCGATTGTGTGGCCCTGGGCTTCGAGTGCCTTCGAGTGGTTGGTCGCGATCGTTCCGAGCACGGCCAGGCCGAGCGCGCCGGCGACCTGCTGGGACACGTTCGTGATTCCGGAACCCAGGCCGGCGTCGGCCGCGGGGATGTCAGCCATCGCGATCGTCAGCAGTGGCATGAACGCGCTGCCGATGCCCAGGCCGATTGCGAAGTAGGCGAGGAAGATCGTCGGGAAGAAGCTCGTCTGAGCGCCGGCGGTGCCGAGCAGCCCGAGCCCGGCTATCACCGTGACCATGCCGAGCACCAGCACCCGCATCGGACCGAAGCGACTGACCAGGCGCGCGGTCACGCCCAGCGACAGGATCCCCACGGTGACCGTCCATGGCAGGAACGCCAAACCGGTCTGCAGCGCGCTGTAGTGGAGCACGTGTTCGAGGTAGAGCGTGCCCAGGAAGAACGTCGAGTACATGCCGGTGACCAGGAACCCGCGCACAGCGCTCGCACCGATCAGCCCCCGGACCCGCAGGATCCGCAGCGGCATGATCGGGTTCTCGATCCGAGCTTCGAGCGCCAGGAACGCGCTCATCAGCGCGATCGCGAGGGCGCCGAAGCCCAGCACCTGGACCGACCCCCAGCCGTGGCTGGTCGCTTGCACGATCGCGTACACGGCGGTCATCAGCGAGGCGGTGACCAGGATCGAGCCGAGCCAGTCCACGCCGTGGCCCAGTCCGAGCCCTTTGTCCTTCGGAATCAGCGCCCGGCCCAGCACCACGGTGGCGATGCCGATTGGGAGATTGACGAAGAAGATCCAGTGCCAGCTGAGCGCCTCGGTCAGCGCACCGCCGGCGAGCAGGCCCAGTGACCCGCCGGACACGGACACGAACACGTATGCGCTCATCGCCCGCGCGCGGTCTCCGACCTGCGGGAACTCCGTGACGATGATCGCGAGGATCACCGAGGCTTGGAGTGCCGCGCCGATGCCCTGAAGGAGGCGCGCGGCGATCAGGAAGCCCTGGCTCGGCGCCACGCCGCACAGCGCGGAGGCGGCCGTGAACACGAGCACCCCGAGCAGGAAGACGCGCCTGCGCCCGAGCAGGTCGCCGAGCCGCCCGGCGAGCAGCAGCAGGCTCCCGAACGTGACGAGGAAGGCGTTGACGACCCAGGTGAGGTTGCCCTGGGTGAAGTGGAGGTCACGCTGGATCGCGGGCAGCGCGACGTTCACGATCGTCACGTCGAGCACGATCATCAGCTGCGCGAGACAGACGACCGCAAGCGCCATCCAGCGACGGCGATCGGTCGGCATTGACACGGAGGTCGGAGCGGGCAAAGAGGCTGTATTCATCTGGATCCCAACTGGTTGCGACTGATACGAAGCGGTGCTAAAGTGGAGCCTGCCTCCGGAACTAAGTGGAGGCTCCCTCCAGAACTATACGGAGGGACCCTCCGTTTTGTCAAGTAGAATTCCAGGCAGTTCGCATGAGCACCACCGAGGCCACTGATCAGCTCGTCGAGAATCGCCCCAAGCGGGCGGACGCACGGCGCAACTACGACAAGGTCGTCGCCGCCGCACGCGAGGCCTTCGCCGAGGGCGGAACGTCAACCTCGCTGGAGGAGATCGCGCGGCGCGCCGAGGTCGGGATCGGGACGCTCTACCGGCACTTCCCGAGCCGGCAGGCGCTGCTCGAAGCCGTGTACGTCGACGAGGTTGAGGCGGTGTGCCGGTTGGCGGTGGACCTCGCCGAGCTGCCGCCGTGGGACGCGCTCGTCGCCTGGCTGCACCGGTTCGTGGGCTACCTCGCGACAAAGCAGGCCCTCGCCCAGGAGCTGATGAACTACGTCGACCGTGACGCCGAGCTGTTCAAGAGCTGCCGCGGCGCGCTGTTCGCCGCCGGCGGACCGCTACTCGAGCGCGCTCAGACGGCACACGTCGTGCGCGACGACACGGACGTCGGAGAGGTCATTCAGATGGTGATCGGGATCGCGAAGATCCCATCCAGCGAGCCCGGGCAGATCGACCACATCCTCGACATCGCGATCGACGGGCTGCGGCGCCGAGCGCCGGGCGAGTAGCCCTCGCCGGGGCGATCGGGGGCACCGGAGCGAGCGGACGGATTCCGATGCAAGTACCTGATCCGAGCATCCAGGATCTGCGGGACCTCGCAGCGGAGTTCCAGTTCGCGCTCTCAGACCTGGAGGCCGAGGAGTACCTGGCGCCGGTCATCGCCACGGTGGAGGGCTATGCGGCGCTCGACGACCTGCCCGACGCCCATGTTCCACCCGCCTACCCACGCGATGCCGGGCGCGCGCCCGGCCCGGACGAGAACCCGCTCAACGGCTGGGCATGGCGTTGCTCGATCACCGGCCGGGCGGAGGGGCCGCTCGCCGGACGGACGCTGGCGATCAAGGACAACACGGCCGTAGCTGGGCTGCCGCTGAGGCTCGGCACCACCGTGATGCACAACTTCGTCCCGGACGAGGACGCGACCGTCGTCACACGCGTGCTCGACGCGGGAGCCGAGATCATCGGGAAGACCGCGGTCCCGTCGTTCTGCTTCGACGGCGCAGGGTTCCTCGGCGAGTACGAGCCACAGGTGCTGAACCCAGCCGATCACGACCGCGTGCCCGGCGGTTCTTCCAGCGGGAGCGCCGCGGTGGTGACGAATGGCGAGGTTGACATGGCGCTCGGCGGCGACCAGGGCGGCTCGATCCGCCTCCCCGCGAGCTTCAGCGGATGTTGTGGACACAAGCCGACGTACGGCCTGGTTCCGTACACGGGGATCTTTCCCGTCGAGCGAACGCTCGACCACGTCGGGCCGCTGGCGCGGACCGTGCGCGACTGCGCGCTGGTGCTCGACGCGATCGCGGGACCCGACGGCCTCGACCCGCGGCAGTGCGGAGTCGCCTCGGTTCAGACGCTTCCGCAGGTCGATCGGGGCGTGGACGGTCTGCGCATCGGGGTTCTGGTGGAAGGCTTCGGGATCGAGGAGGCATCCGAGCCCGAGGTGGACGGGACCGTCAGGACGGCCGCGCATGCGCTGGAGCGGCTGGGAGCGAAGGTGCTCGACGTGTCGGTGCCGATGCACCCGAACGGGGTCGCGATCTGGAGCGCGATTGCGGTGCAGGGCTGTGCCGATCTCGTGATCCGCGGCGATTCCGTGGGCACGAACACGTTCGGCGCCTCCTCGACGCAGCTGACCGACTTCTTCGCCCGGGCTCGCCGGGAGATGGCCGACAGGTTCCCGCCCACCCTGAAGGTGACGCTGCTGTCGGCCGAGCACATCAGGCGGCACGCCCACCATCACTACTACACGAAGGCGAGGGCGCTGGCCCGGTCACTTCGCGATGCCTACGACGCGGCGCTCGCGGAGTGCGACGTCCTGGTGATGCCGACCACCGCGATGCGCGCGTTTCCGCGTCCGCCGGCCGACGCTTCGGTCGATGAGATCTTGAGCGTTGCGCTGGGGAACCTGCACAACGTGGTCCAGTTCAACCTGACCGGGCACCCGGCGCTCAGCGTGCCGGTGCCGGGTACTCGCGGGCTGCCGATCGGCCTGCAGGTCGTCGGGCGCCACTTCGACGACGGCATGGTCCTCCGGGTTGGCCGGGCCGTCGAGGCGGCCTGACGGCGGCGCTCAGAGCGAGCGCAGGAACTCGAGCAGCGGACCGTTCACGTCGTCGGGGTGGGTGAGGTTGGAGGCGTGGGGCCCGCCCTCGACCCGCACGACGCCCATGCATCCGGGCAGGCCGCGACACAGCTCGTCGGCCTTCTCGATCTCGATCGACTGGTCTGCGGTGCCGTGGAACACGATCGCCGGGCTCTGTATCTGCTCGAGGCGATCGGTGATGTCGTCTCGATCGAACAGGCAGTTGCCCGGCTCGCGCAGGCTCTCGCGGGGAAGCTGTCTCCACTTCGCGATCCAGACCTCATTGATGATCGGGTCGCCGATGATCAGATTCGCGACCGTCTGCGCGAGCTCGTCGACGGGTCCGTGCGCGAGCCAGGTCTCCTGCATCTGGCGGTAGGCCGGAAGTCGCTCGGGATCCTCGACACCTGACTGGGTGTCGATCAGGACGAGCGCCCGAACGCGCTCGGGCGCAGTGAGCGCGGCTCGCAGCGACAGGAAGCCGCCCTGCGACATCCCACCGAGCACGGCCTGCTCGATCCCGAGATGATCGAGAAGCGCCAGGCAGTCCTGAGCCGAGTCCCAGTACGTGAACGGCTGACCGTCGAACTCGGTCTCGCCGAACCCCCGCTCGTCCCAGGTGATCAGCCTGAACTCGGGGCTGAGCGCCTCGACCTGCGGAGCGAACATCTCGCGATCCATCAGGAAGCCGTGGGACAGGATCACGGGCGGACCGTCTCCTCCGGTGTCGTCGAAGCGGATGCGCTGACCGTTTACTTCGGCGTATGGCATGGGGACCTCGGGTGGTTGGGGGGCGGCGCGACTCTAATGGCTGAGCGCCTGCCCGCGCCAGCGCTATCCCTGCGACCGGGCCGCCACCCGGCGCCTGAACAGGAAGCTGCCCGCGGCGGCCGCCACCAGGCCGGCGATCACCACCGAGTAGACCAGGGCGGTGTCGCGCAGGCCGTAATGCGACGTCGCGACACCCGCGATCAGCGCCGGCACGCTGAACGCGAGGTAGGACACGGTGAAGATCGCGGCGATCAGTCCCGCGCGCTCGCCGGGAGTCGCCAGCGCCACAACCGTGCGGTAGGCGCCGGTGAATGCCGGCCCGAAGCCGACGCCGGCCACGGCGGTGCCGAGCAGGAACGCCGCGGGCGCCCGCGTGGCGATCGCGACGAAGGTGATCGCAGCTCCGGCCAGGAGCGCGAGGCAGCCTCCGAGCATCGCGGCGGCCGGATCGGAGTCGCGAACGAGGACCGATGCCACCGCTCCGACGCCCGGGAGCAGGAAGATCACAACCCCGCCCCACAGAAGGTTGTGGGAGTGGAGCAACTGCGCCGCGAGCGCCGGTCCGAGCGACAGATAGAGGCCTCCGAGCGCCCATACCGCGACCAGGCACGGCACTGCGACGACGAACGTGCTCCGCGCCCCACGCGGCACGCTGATCCTCGGCAGTAGAGAGGACAGGGCGCCGGGCCGCCGTTGTCCCGGCTCGGGCATCGCGAGCACGATCACGATCGCGAGGACGAAGGCTCCGAGTAACAGCCACCAGATCAGGTGCGTGGGCGCGGGTCCGTACTGAGCGAGCGCACTCGTTCCGAGCGCACCGAGGGCGATTCCCATCGTCGGGGCGGCGCTCGACACGAGCCCCGCCTGCCCGCTCCCCTCGCGTTGGAGGTCGATCAGCGCCGCGCCCAGGGCGCCGGTCGCCAGGCCCACCGCCAGGCCTTGCAGCGCCCGGGCCGCGAACAGAGATCCCACTCCGCTCGCGAGCAGGAACACCACGCACGAGCCCGCGCTCACGGCAAGGCCCGCGACGATCAGCCGCCGCCGGCCCAGATAGTCCGAGAGAGCCCCGAAGAACAGCAGCGTCACGAGCAGGCTGAGCGCGTACACCGCGAACACTTCGGTCAGCCTCGTCGTCGAGAAGTGCCACTTGGCCTGATAGACGTCGTACAGCGGCGTCGGGGCGCCGGACGCGAACAGCAGAAGGAAGAACACGACGGCGCTCAGCCAGAACGCGAGCGCGCGCGGCAGCCTGCTTCGCGGTTGTCTCAGAGCGCTCGCCAGGGCGCGAGCATGACATGGATATGGTGCTCGCGATGCGAGCGGCATTCGGAGTGGTGGCGCTGCTCGCTGTGACTGGTTGTGGAGGATCCGCTGCGACGGCGGGCAGGGCAGGGTCTGTGCCGTCGTCGTCGACCGGGTCGGTTGCCGCGCCGCTGGGGACCACCGGTGTCTCGACCCCGAGCCCGTCTCAGATCGCCCAGATCGACCATGGCCCGCGTACGCGGCGGTGGGTTGCGATCACCTTCGATGCCGACATGACCCGGTCGATGCTCGCCCGGTTGCACTCCGGCGTGCAGCGGAGCTGGTACGACGCAGCGATCGTCCACGAGCTGGAGGAGACGCACACCCCGGCGACGATCTTTCTCACCGGCCTGTGGACCGAGGCATATCCGAACGTTGTGCGGCGGCTGGCGCACAACAAGCTGTTCGAGCTCGAGAACCACTCGGTCGACCACTCCGGCTGGCTCGCCCCCTGCTACGGCCTCCCGGTGGTGCACGGTGAGCTGTCCAAGCGCGCCGAGATCGAAGACGCCGCCGCGGACATCCGATCGGTGGCCGGGATCACTCCTCGCTACTTCCGTTTCCCCGGTGGCTGCCACAACGAGAGCGACCTGCGCCTTGTCGCGGCGGCCGGCGAGCGGGCGGTCGGGTGGGACGTGGTGTCCGGCGACGCGTTCCAGCCGAACCCGCAGCCGATCATCCAGCAGGTGCTGGACGACGTACGCCCCGGATCGATCGTGATCATGCACATTGTCGGCGCGCCGAACGCGCCTGCGACCGATCGAGTCCTCCCGGTCGTCATCCGCAATCTACGCGCGCGCGGCTACCGGTTTGTGACCGTGCGGACGATGGTCGACGCGCGTTGAGAAGCGCTTGTCGCCGTCGGTCAGGCCGGGTCCTCGGAGCTGTAGGGATCGCCCTCACCGCGGACGTCGCGGTAGCGGCGGTCGAATAGCTCCAGCACGGCCGTCACGTCGGCGGGACCATGCAAGGGGTGGCTGACGCCGGTCGAGTCGGGGGTCGCATCGGCCGGCTCGGCGTCCCCTCGCTCGATCAGCTCGTCATGCTCGGGCCCGAGAACGGGCAGCTCCGCAATTGCGCGGTCGCGATATAGAACGCCGAGCTCCGAGTGCTCGTAACTGACGACCGCCGCACCGTCGGAGCGTCGTTCGATGCCAACGCCGGGCCAGGTGGCCAGCTCGTTCGCAATCTCATCGACGAACGCGCTCGAATCAGTCACGGGAGGATCGTATCTGTTGCAGCCTGGCGGTTAGGATGGGGCGATGAGCGACGAAAGCATCACCAGTCGAATCGAGAACCTTGTCGCCGAGGAGCACGAGCTTCGCAGCCGGGAGCAGGTTGACAGCAGCGACACCGACCAGCTCGGTGAGGATCAGCGGCGGCTCGAGGCCGTTCAGATCGAGCTGGACCGCTGCTGGGATCTGCTTCGCCAGCGTCGCGCGCTCCGGGACGCGGGAGGCAACCCCGACGACGCGCACGTACGCGACGCCGACACGGTCGAGCGCTATCAGCAGTAGCCGATGAGCGACTCGCCGATCGAGAAGCTGTTGGAAGCACTCGACCGGCTCGACGTCGAGGCCGTGCTGGCGCTGATGGCGCCCGATGGCAAGCTGCTGAGAGCAGACGGGCGCAGAGCGGAGGGCAAGGACGCCGTGCGCGAGGTCGTCGCCGAGCTCGTGGACGCGCTGAGATCCGCCTCCTACCGGGTCACTGCCCAGTGGCACGAGGACGACGTGTGGATCGCCGAGGTCGAGGTGAGCTACGAGTTCAGGGACTGGCTGCAGCTGAACGCGGTACCGCGTGCGTTCTTCGTGTACGACGGCCCCGACGGCATCACCGACCTGCATGTGTACGGCGCGCACGAGCGACCGATCACCGAGCATCGCACCGGCGAGGAGGGCATGCGTCTGGGCGATCGGTGGATCCCACCGCTGTGAGCCTCAGCACCGCGACCTGCCCCCATCCGGTGGCGGCCACGGTCGAGCGCATGATCGCCGCGCTCGAGGCGCGCGGGATCGAGGTGTTTGCGCGGATCGATCACGGCGCCGGCGCCCGGCAGGCCGGCTTGGAGCTCGCCGACGAGGAGGTGCTGATCTTCGGCGACCCCCGCGTCGGCACCCTGCTGATGCAGGACGACGCTGAGGTCGGGTACGAGCTCCCGCTGCGCGTCCTGTTCTGGGACGCCGGCGGACAGACGATGGTCGGCTGGCGGTCGCCGACCGAGCTCGCCGGCGAGTACCGCCTGGACGAGCATCCCGAGGTGCTTCAGCGGATGGCGGGCCTGCTCGAGCAGCTCGTCGCCGAGAGCACAGGCGCGGACTGACCCAGCGCGTCGGCGGCAGGATGCCGTAAACGGGGGACGAGCGGGCCGGAATCACAACTCCGCCACAGGCCGGTAACAGATCGATCACCTGCGCGTGTGAGCTGAGCGGGAGCCTCCGTCGGGGCCGCCAGGCCTCAGGACACAAATCTCTAAAGGCAAGGGAGACGGGCCCGCGGCCGAGCGCGATCGAAGTTGCACGCTATGCGTGTCGAACCGGCCGCGCTCGCGCGGCTCGAGCGTGGTCGATTTCCGTTCATAGTGAACGCAAATCGCCCATCCTCCCGGCGGGGGACGGCCGCCGCGCCAGAGCTACCCCCGGTCGCGCCGGCGGACCAGGTCGAGCTCGCCCGGGGCCACCCGGTGCCCGGCAGCGCACGTCAGCTCCAGCGTGACCGTCTCTCCGCACTCTTGGTGCCTGAGCTCAACCGGACCGCCGCGCTCGTCGAGCCAGCGGTCGCCCCACTGCATCAGCGCCGCCAGCACGGGAAACAGATCGGCGCCCTTGTCGGTGAGCTTGTAGCGCTGTCGCGTGCGCTGGCCGGGATCGCGATAGTCCTCGCGCCCGAGCAGCCCCTCGTCGACCAGCTCGCGCAGCCGCGTCGCCGCGACCGGCTCGCTGATCCCGGCGCGCTCGGCGAAGTCGTCGAAGCGGGTGGTGCCATAGAAGGCCTCGCGCAGGATCAGGAACGCCGAGCGGGTGCTGAGGACGTCGAGCGCCTTGGCGATCGTGCAGCGATCGGCGGTCCACGAGCCGCGGGGATCGAGGGTGCCGGTGAGTCGCAGCGCTGTATCCATGCCGCCCATCATAGCTGGCTTCACAACACCTAAGTCAGTTTGGTATGGTTCTGGCTATGCGAAGCCTAAGCCAGCTGATGGGCGTCGTACCCTTGGCAACGCCTCTCCCGGACGGTTCTCCTGATCGTCTGCGCGGGTGTCGTGCTCGCCAGCCTCGACCTGTTCATCGTCAACGTGGCGCTACCTCAGATCGGCGTCGACTTTCATCTCCGCGGCGGCGATCTCGCCGACCTCTCGTGGGTTCTGAACGCCTACGCGATCGTCTACGCCGCCCTGCTGGTTCTGTTCGGCAGGCTCGCCGAGCGCTACCCCCGCGAGCGCGGCTTCCTGCTCGGCGTGGCGGTGTTCGTCGCCGCGTCAGCGGCGTGCGGTGCCGCGACGAGCCTGCCGATGCTCGTGGCCTTCCGTGTCCTCCAGGCCGCGGGCGCGGCGCTGCTGACCCCGACCTCGCTCGGCTTGATCCTGGCGACCTCCGAGCCCGAGCGCCGGTACGGCGCGGTCCGCACGTGGACGGCCGTGGGAGGGATCGCTGCCGCCGCTGGTCCCGTGGTGGGCGGCCTGCTCGTGGCCGCGAGCTGGCGCTGGGTGTTCCTCGTCAACGTGCCGGTCGGGTTGCTCGCGCTGGTGGTCGGGTGGCGGCGGCTTCCCCGGGTCTCGGGCCATCCCGTGCCCGCCCCGGACGCGCTCGGCGCGCTGCTGATCACGGGTGGCGTCGGTGCGCTCGTGCTCGGCCTCGTCAAGGGCGGATCGTGGGGGTGGGGAGACCCCAGGACGGTCGTGGCGCTCGTGGTGGCGATCACCGCGCTGGCGCTGTTCGCGTTGGACACCGCGCGCAACGGCAATCCGCTGATCGATCGCGCGCTCTTCCGGCTGCGGCCGTTCACCGGGGCGTCGGCCGTGGCGCTGTTCTTCATGGCGGCGTTCGGGGCGATGCTCCTGTCCCGTGTTCTGTGGGCCCAGGGGGTTTGGCACTGGTCGGCGCTGTCGACCGGCCTTGCAATCGCCCCAGGCCCGCTGATGGTGCCGCTGTTCTCGTTCCTGGTCGCGGGCCGGCTGATCGCCCGGTTCGGACCCGGCCCGGTGATCGCCGCGGGTTCCACCATCTTCGCGGCGGGGGTCGCCTGGTGGGCGCTGGCGATCGGGCTGCGACCCGACTACGTCGGAGACATGCTCGGCGGGATGCTCCTCACCGGCGTCGGCGTCGGCCTGACGCTCCCGACGTTCATGGCGACCGGCGCCTCCTCGCTGCCGCCACATTCGTTCGCGACCGGTTCGGCGGTGATCAACACGCTCCGGCAGCTCGGACTAGCGATCGGGGTCGCGCTGCTGATCGCGCTGCTCGGCACTCCGCACTCGCCCGCTGCAGACGCTCCACGTGTACCAGAGCGCTTCGTGGGTGATCGCCGCAATTGCATTCGCCGGCGGACTGATCGGCGTGGCGCTCTTGGCGCCGAGGCGTGGATCGGTCATCCAGCCCGCCGGATCCTCCGCGTCCGCGGCCCTGAGCGAACGGGCCTAGGTCGTGCGAGGCGCGTAGCGGTGGTGGAGCATCAGCGCGTTGCCGTCCGGGTCGCTGAAGAAAGCCATATGGCATACGCCGGTGTCGAGGATGTCGCCCGTGAACTGAACGCCACGGGACTCGAGCTCGGCCCGCGCCGACTCGACGTCGTCCACGTGCAGCGCCATCGCGGTTCGATTGACGTTGTGGCCGATGCCCATCTTCTCGCCGTCGACGATTGAGAGCGTGAGGTTGCCCGTCTCGAACTCAGCGTAGTTGCGCTCGGGGACGTAGACCGAGCGCGGGAGCCCGAGCCTGGCGCCGTAGAAGTCCATCGACTTCTCGAGGTCCTGCGTGGAGAGCGGGACGAAATCGACACCCGTCACCAGCTGTTCGGTCGTGGTCATCAGCCCCTCCTGGGTCAGGTCAATAGGTGCTCACGGGAGACTACGCTCGCGTGATCCTTAAGCTCGATACACCGCACGGCCCCGCGCGGGTGCATCTCCGGCCGGCAGAGCAATCGGCGGTCGCGCTCGTGCTCGGGCACGGCGCGGGCGGTGGCGTGGAGGCGCCGGATCTGGTGGCGGCGGCCGGCGTGGCCGCCGCGCTGGGTATCAGCGTCGCGCTCGTCGAGCAGCCCTACCGCGTGGCGGGTCGGCGCTCTCAGCCGGCGGCAGCGCAGCTCGACGGCGCCTGGCTCGCGGTGATCGCGCAGCTGCGGGACGGGGAGCTGCGGGGCGCCCGGCTTGTGGTCGGCGGGCGCTCCGCCGGGGCACGAGTCGCCTGTCGCACGGCCGCCGACGCCGGTGCCGTCGGGGTGCTGTGCCTGGCGTTTCCCGTGCACCCGCCAGGCCGGGCGGATGATCCGGCCAAGAGCCGGCTACCGGAGCTCGACGCCGTCCGCGTGCCGGTGCTGGTCGTGCAGGGCGAGCGCGATCCGTTCGGGATGCCACCCGAGGGCCCCGGCCGTACCGTCGTTAGGGTCCCTGGAGATCATTCGCTTCGGGGCACCGCGCCTGTCGCCGCTGCCGTTGCCGACTGGCTACCGCAGTTCACCCGGTGACAGCGCTAATCGGCACCGCCGAAAAGCGAAACGGTCCGTGCGGCAGCTCGGCGCCGATGAACGAGGCGGACGGCCAGCGGCTCCCACTCGCTCGCGCTCATGTCACTCGCTTGACGAAGCCGTCGAGGGCAAAGGCGATCGGCGCGATGAATCCCGCGGCTGCCGTCCGTCCTATGTAGAAACCACGTTCAAACAGGAGGGACGAGATGGGCAAGCTGGTGGTAACCGAATTCGTGTCAGTCGACGGAGTGTTCGAGGATCCAGGCGGAGCCGAGGACTACGAGCACGGCGGGTGGACCTTCGAGTACGACCGCGGCGACGACGGCAACAAGTTCAAGCTCGATGAGCTGATGGAGGCCGAGGTGCAGCTGTTCGGCCGGACCACGTACGAGGGGTTCGCGGCGGCGTGGCCCTCGCGCGACGGCGAGTTTGCCGACAAGATCAACAACGGCCCCAAGTACGTCGTCTCGAGCACGCTCGAGAACCCCGAGTGGCAGAACACCACCGTGATCACCGGCGACTTCGCCGACGAGATCGCGAAGCTCAAGGAGCGCACTGAGGGCAACATCCTGGTCGCAGGGAGCGGCAGGCTGGCGGGCGCGCTGCTCGCGGCGGACCTCGTCGACGAGCTCCGGCTGATGGTGTTTCCAACGGTGCTCGGACGCGGCAAGCGGCTGTTCCCGGACGGGATCGACAGGCTGAAGCTGAGGCTCGAGGAGTCCAGGCAGGTCGGCCCGGACGGCGTCCAGGTCCAGGTTTACCAGCGGGCCGGGACCGCTTGATTGGCCGCAAGATCAAGTCGACCTCTTCCGGCGCTGGGTCGCGGAAGGGACGCGGGACTAGGGACGGTCTCCAACCCGCGATCGCGGCGTAGCCGGAGGCTTCAGAGCTCGCGGGGGGTCACGATGCCGCTGGTCAGTGCGAGCTCCACAAGGCGCGCGCGCTTCTGGTTCTGCGGCAGGTCCTCGATCCCGAACTTTGCGAACAGCGCGCGCAGGTGCGTCTTGATCGCGTCGACGCTCAGGAACAGCTCCTCGGCGATCTGCTGATTCGTGGCCGGGGTCGCGTAGCCGCTGGACTCCTTGAACGGCCGGCACAGGGTCACGAGCACGCGGCGCTGTGCCTCGGACAGACTCGTCCGGTCCACGGCCACGACGGCGACCCTCGTCTCGGTGATCCCGGCGGTCAGCGGCTGCCGGAAGGTCGCGGTCGTCCGCCCGATGCGGATGATGTCGCCGTCGCGAAGCAGGCGCCGGCCCGCGATCCGCTCCGCGTTGACGTACGTGCCGTTTCTCGACAACCCGTCGTCGCCAACGGTCCAGCCGTCTCCCACCCGCTGGAGCTCGGCGTGCAGCCGGGAGACCTCCGAGTCCCGCTCGATCCGGACGTCGCAGGCCGGGCTCCGGCCGACGGTGACCCGGTCGACGCCCTCAGCGAGCGTCATGATCTGCTGCTCGCCGGGGCCGTCGCGATAGACGAGGAAAGGCAGCCCCACGCGCTCGGCCGCGATCACGGACTTGAGCTCGACGGCGCTCTGCAGCGGAGGACTCGGGTCAAGCTCACCTGCCACGGCGCGGTTGATGCTAGCTCGAAGGGTCGGGCTGGCGGGCGTGCGGTGAACGCGCCGCGGGCCCCGGTCGAGGACCGGGGCCCGGAGAGCCGCGCTCGCGATGCGCGGTCTTCAGTGGCTGGCTTTGACGACGGCCTGAACCAGCATCAGGCAGTCATCCTCGCCGGTGGAGGACGTGAAGCCACCGCCCAGCGGGAGCGTCGGGCTGAACGTCAGCTGCCCGGGCGTTCCGTCCGAGCAGTACTCGGCGGTGTTGCTGGTCGTGTCGACGGCAACCTCGTCGCCCTTATGCACCTTGAGGTGCGCAGGGAATGTCTCGACCGGATAGATGCCGTTGTCGAGATCGTCCGCTGAAGGCCCCTGGGCCTGCACGGTGCGGCCCTTGGCCACTGGGCGGGCCTGACCCTGCGTGTGGTCGGCCGACAGGTTGCGCACCGTGACGAGCCGGAACGTCAGCGTGGTCGGACCCTCGGCGCGGACCCGGAACGCGACGATGGTTCCGTTCACGGGTGACTTCACGCGCCCGGACGTTCCGGGGTAGTAGGAGCCGATGTGCGTGCAGAGCGGCGGCGGCACGCTGTCATCGGAGGCACAGCTCGCGCCCGAGTTCGCCGGGTCGTGGTTGAGGCTCGAGCCGAACCACGTGGTCGCCGACGCGACGGACGGGACCAGCGCGATCGCGCCGGCCGCGGCCGCGAGCCCTGCGATGAGCCGGGACTGGAAGTTGAAGTGGCGGGACATGATTCCTCCTCGGAAGTGGTGGTTGCTGCGTGCCGTCAAGTTATGGCCGGGCCGGAGCCGCTCCCAGGGGTCCTAGGTGTGGGCGTGGCCACCCCTCCAAGGGGGTGGTCCGGGCCACGCCTTGGGTCGCTTGTGGGACGGACGTCGCTCGGCCACCGTGGGGCGAGCAGACGTGTTCCACCTCTACCAAGGAGAAACGATATGTCTCGCCTCCATTTCGTTGCGACGCTCTCGGCAGCCGCGCTGTCGTTGTGCGCCGCGCCGCCAGCGCTCGCCGGCACGAGCTCGGTTGGGAGCTCGGCCGGGACGCCGTCGGCCAACATCTGCGCGCTGTCGTTCACCTGCACCTACGTCAACTACCGGCACGGCAAGCCGACCGATGCCGTCAGGCGGGCCGGCACGCTCGTCGACTGGTCCGTCAACGCCGGCAGTGTCGGCGGCCAGGTCGAGCTGCGTGTCCTGCAGCCGGTGGGGAAGGGGCGGTTCAAGCTCCGGGCTTCAAGCTCCGTGGAGACGATCGCCAACGCCGGAGAGAACACATTCGGCGCCGACCTGAAGGTCCGGCGAGGTGACGTGCTGGCGTTGACCAACGCCACCAGCGGCATCTACATGGCGACCGCCCCGGCGGGCACCTGCGTCCGCTATTTCGATGCCTCGATCGGCGGCGCCGCCAAGCCGGACGGGATCGCGCCGCAGCTGCGCCTGTTGCTGAGCGCCCACGTGACGCACTGAAGCGACACGCCCTCTAAACCGCCGGAGCCCTCTCACCGGGGCTCCGGCGGCTGGGTTGCTGGAACGGTCGTCCAGGTGCTTCTTGACACCGCCCCCCGCGTCGTTAACCTCGACCGTGGCGCACGCGCCGTGGAGGCTCAGGGGGAAGCTTTCTCCCAGCTCGAGTCCGGGAGAGGCGACCGATGAAACCGATTGAAGGAAAGCTCGAGCGCGGTTCGGTGATAGGGGGCTACCGGATCGATGAACTGATCAGCCGTGGCGGGATGGGGGTCGTGTACCGCGCCACCAACCTTGCGCTGAACCGCATCTACGCGCTGAAGGTGCTCGCGCCCGCGCTCGCCGACGATGACCAATACCGCGAGCGGTTCAAGCGCGAGATGCGGATCGCGGCTTCGCTGCACCACCCGAACGTGGTCGGGATCCACTACGCCGGCGAGGACAGCGGCACGCTGTTCTTCGTGATGGACTTCGTGTTCGGGACCGACCTGCGCCAGGTGCTGCGGACGGGCGGCGCCCTCGATCCCGAACGTGCCGTCGAGCTGCTCATGCAGGTCACCTCGGCACTCGACGCCGCGCACGCTCGCGGGCTGGTGCACCGCGACGTGAAGCCGGCCAACATCCTGATCACCGTGATCGACGGCGAGGAGCGCGCCTATCTCACCGACTTCGGGGTGGCCAAGCGCTCCGACACTGCATCTGAGCTCACCGCCAAGGGAGTCGCAGTCGGCACCGTCGACTACATGTCGCCCGAGCAGATCAGCGGCGCTTTGACCGACGCTCGCACGGACGTGTACGCGCTTGGGTGCGTGTTCTTCCAGATGCTCACCGGCAAGGTGCCGTACGAGCGCGAGAACTCGATCGCGAAGCTGTTCGCCCACGTTCACGACCCGCCACCGCCGCTGACGGGAGAGCTCGCCGAGTTGTACCCGGCATTCGGCCCAGTGATCGAGACGGCAATGGCGAAGGAGCCCGACGACCGCTACCCCTCGGTGGGGGATCTCGGCCGCGACGCAGCCGCCGCGCTGCGCGGGATGCGGTACGCGGGCCCGATGACGAGCGTCGCGACCGGCGACGCGACACCCGTCCGCCGCGAGAAGGCCCCAGCGGACGACGCGCCGCCCGCGCACGCCGGCGCTGGAGACACGACCCTTGCCGCGAGCGACGGGCCATCGCCCACCGAGCCGCCCAGCGAGCTCGCCGCCGTCCCCGCTCCCAGAGAACACGACCCCGCCGAACCCGCGGACGTCGAGCGCTCCGCCGTTTCCCCGCCGGCTCCGCCCGGCAACGGCTCCTCACGGGCAGGCAGGCGAGGACTCGGCGACTACAAGTGGGCCGCAGCGGCGCTCGCGCTGCTGGGCGCCGGCGCGGTCGCCGCGGCCATCGTGCTCAGCACCGGGGGTTCCTCGACCCACTCCGCCACGCCGCCCGGAGAGCCGTTCGCGGCGGCGGAACGTCCGGTGCCGACCAATCGAGTGACGGGGAGCGGGACCGCTCGGGTCCAGCTCGCCGGCGACGTCATCACCGTCACGGTCGACACCCAGGGACTGCTGAACGGCTCCGCGCATGCGATGCACATCCACGCCGACGCCCAGGGCATCTGCCCGCCGGCATCTGCGGCGCGGTTGCACAACGGCCACTACTCGATCAACACCGGCGACGGCCTCAGGTACTACGGGCCGCCATTGGCGTCGTTGACCGAGTCGGGCGACACCAGCCCGCGGAGCATCGTCGACTTTCCCCGCTACCCGTCCGTCTCCAACATCCGGTACAAGCGCTCGTTTACGATCCCGGCGTCGCTCGCGGCCCAGATCCGCGCTGGCAACGCCGTGCTCGTAATCCACGGCATTGACTACAACCACAACGGGGTCTATGACGGCGTCCTCGGCGTGAGCGATCTGTACAAGTCGCTCCCCGCCGAGGCGACCGCGCCGGCATTGTGCGGACCCCTGTTCAGCACCCAGACAGCCTCGCGGTCGGCCGCGCATGGGCGCCGAGGCTCTACCACCTATGTTGCCTCGCTGCGTCCATTCGTTCCGAGTGCGTCCACGAGCGCGGCCTTCTGGCTGCTGTGTCATCTGGTGAGCGACCCGTCCGCGTATGCGACCGGCGGGTCAGCCGGCGACGGCGCAGCCTGGCCGGTCAGCACCGACTAGAGGTCAGCCTCGGTAGTACTCGATTGCGCCGGTCCGCTCGAGGTCCTCGACCAGGATCGCTTCGACGTCGAGGAGCAGCTCGATCTCGTTGCTGACGACGACACCGCCGCCGGGAAGCTCATCCTGCCAGGCGACACCGAACTGGTTCCTGTCGATCCGGGCCGTCGCCTCGAATCCCATCCGGCGCATCTCGCCCTTGTTCTCCTCTCCGATCCACCAGGGTGCCTTCCATTCGCCGAGGTAGTGGACATCCAGCGGGACCGTCCGAGTCACGCCGCGGATCGTGAGGTCGACCTCCCCTTTGAAGGTCGTGGCGCCGGTGCGCTCGGTGAAATGCCCCTTGAACGTGATCTTGGGGTGGTTCTCCGTATCGAGGAAGTCTTCGCTACGCAGGTGGGCATCCCGCGCAGGCTCGCCCGTCCAGATGCCCGTCGCGTCCATCTCGCCCGCGAAGGTCGCGTCGAGGCAGCGGTCCCAGGAGAACTCCAGGGTTCCGTGAATGTCCTTGAACAGGCCGCGAACCCAGGTGACCATCATGTGGCGCGCCCGAAACTCCGCCTCGGTGTGTCCCGGCTCGAAGATCCAGGTCGTCGCGGCCGTGGCGCTCACTTCGCCAGCACCTCCAGGAGGCTGGCCGCGTCGTAATCGCCTCGGTAGACAGCGCCTTCGATGAACAGGGTGGGGGTCCCCCGCACCTCGCCAGACGCGATTGCGCTCTCCACGTCCCGGCCAATCCGCGCCATCGCACGAGCGCCGCTGCGGTCGAGGTCGAACTGCTCGATGTCCAGCTCCAGCTCGGTTGCGTACCGAAGCAGGTCCTCGTCTTCGAGCGCCGACTGGTGGTGGAACAGCATCGTGTGCATCTCCCAGAAGCGATCCTGGAGCGCCGCCGCCTCGGCAGCACCTGCGGCGGCGAGCGCATGCGGATGGATCTCCGTCAGCGGAAAGTGCCGGAAGGCAAAGCGGACGCCGTCGCGGAGCTGTCGCTCGACCCGTTCGATCTCCCGAAACGCTCGCCGCGAGAATGGGCACTCGTAGTCGCCGTACTCGAGGATCAGACGGCCGTCCACCGATCCGCGGACATGGTCGACTGCCTCCTCAAGCGGCTCCATCGTCACCTCAAGCCTCTGCGTCATTTTCCTCCTAACCAAGGTCGTGCGCGCGTGGCCCGGTCTGAGACCATGGTAGGCGTGGTGCAGCTCGGGATCGCCGTCCGCTCTGCGGGCGCGCGGCTCAGTGTTGCGGTCGCTGACGCCGATGACCTCGCATGGATGCGTCGGCTTACGCATTCGTCCACGGTGTCCGATCGACGCGAGGGGCGCTCGCCGCCTGGCGAGATCACCCGTGGCCGGTGCTTCGATCGTGGCTGCTGGGCAGCCTCGCGGCGGCGAGCCTGCTGTTGCTGGCGGTCTGGGTCATCGCCGCTCTCACACCGATATCAGCGGACTACCTTTGTCCGAACCGGCCGCCGTTCGTCGTGGGAGACCCGACGGATGTGGTTCGGATCCTCGCGGGCAACGGGCTCGTGCTGGCGCTGCACGCGATGGCGTGCGTCGCCGGCTTCATCGCCGGCAGCTCGCTCCCGCTACAGGCCGAGCATCACACGGGTGTGACGCGCCTCGTCCACGAGCGAGGCCGGCCGCTGGCGCTCGGGTTTGTGGTGTGCGCCACCGTCTTCTCGCTGAGCATGCAGGCCTACTCGATCGGGGTCAGCGCCGCGCACATAGCGGCCGCGTTCAACGTGACCCCGGGGCTTCTGCTCGCCGGGCTGCTCCCGCACGCCTTGCCCGAGTTGGTGGCGCTGTTCCTTCCGCTCGCCGCATGGATAGTCGCGAGCCGGCGCGGAGACTGGGACCGGCTGCTGGCTGCGACGATCGTCACCGTCGCGCTCGCGATTCCCGTGCTGGTGATGACCGCGGTATGGGAGGTCTACGTCGCGCCGCACGTGCTTGCGTCGGTGCTGGGGTACGGGTAAGGGCGGGGGATCCGAGGGGGGCCGCCGCTTCGATCCGCACAGAAATAGTCCGCTACGGGATTATTTCGGGCTACCATTCACAAGTGATGGGATCGAAGACACAGGAGCCGATCGCCGAGACCGATGAGTCTCGTTGCTTTGCGGGGAACCTCGCCTGGCTGCTGTACAAGGCGCACTGGGCGCTCGCGTCGGAGCTAGCCGCAGCGCTCGAGCCGCTCGGCCTCTCCGCCCGCGGCTACCACATTCTCCACGCGGCACTCAGCGGGCAGCACACCCAGACTGAGCTGGCCGAGATGGTCGGGCTCGACAAGACCACGATGGTCGTGGCGGTGGACGAGCTCGAGCGCGCGGGCTTGGCGGAGCGGCACCTCTCTCCCGACGACCGTCGCGCGCGGATCATCGTTGTGACGGCGGCGGGCAAGCGCAAGGTCACCGAGGCCGAGAAGGTCAAGGAGCGCGTCCAGGCCGAGGTCCTGGGCGAGCTGTCGGTGAGCGAGGGCGGCGCGCTGATGGATGCGCTGGGCAAGCTCGTCGAGGGTAGGCTCGCCGAGCAGGTCGAGTGCACGACGCCGCTCCGGCGCCGCACTCCGCGCGCGGCTTAGCCACGCGAGCCCTTAGCTTCACGCGCCGCTTAGTTTCGGTCGCCGTTGCCGTCCTAGAGCCGACGGGTCCCTCACCTCGTGAGCGCATGGGTGACCGCGGTCACAGATCCGTCTGCTTCTAGATGATCTCGAACGGGACGATTTGCTAGTGTTCGTTCTTCCGAGAGACGATTGCCAAGGAGACAGATGCCCGAGATCGCCAACCCCATCACCGAAAGCCCGCAGACCGCCGCGGCGGATCGCTCGCGCTGGATCGCGCTAGTGGTGCTGTGCGTCGGGGCGCTGATGATCATCCTCGACATGACGATCGTGAACGTGGCGCTGCCGTCGATCCAGCGCGACCTCCATTTCACGCAGTCGAATCTCGCATGGGTCGTCAACGCCTACCTGATCACTTTCGGCGGGCTGCTGTTGCTCGCCGGCCGGCTCGGCGACCTGGTGGGGCGCCGCAAGGTGCTTCTGATCGGACTCGCGGTGTTCGTCGCGGCTTCCGCTCTGTGCGGGGCGGCCCAGAGCGAGACCGTGCTGATCGCCGCCCGCTTCCTCCAGGGCGTGGGCGGGGCGTTGGCTTCGGCGGTGATCCTCGGGATGATCGTGACGATGTTCCCCGAGCCCGCCGAGCGGGCAAAGGCGATCGGCGTGTTCAGCTTCGTCGCCTCCGCCGGCGCCTCGATCGGCCTGCTGCTGGGCGGGGTGATCACCCAGGCGATCAACTGGCACTGGATCTTCTTCGTCAACCTCCCGATCGGCGTAGTGACGGCGGTGCTCGTCGTCAGGCTCGTCGCCCGGGACGAGGGCGTCGGTCTCCGGGGCGGCGCGGATGTGCTCGGCGCGGTGCTCGTCACCGCCGCGCTGATGCTCGGCGTCTACACGATCGTCAAGACCCAGAACTACGGCTGGGGCTCGCTCCATACGCTCGGATTGGGCGCGGTGGCGCTCGGCCTGCTAGCCGGGTTCGTCGCCCGCGAGATGCGCACCGAGAACCCGCTGATGCCGCTGCGGATCTTCCGTTCACGCAACGTGTCGGGCGCGAACCTGGTGCAGATGCTGTTCATCGCCGGGATGTTCGGGATGTTCTTCCTGGGCAGCCTCTACATGCAGCGCGTGCTGGGGTACTCCGCCCTCCAGATCGGTCTGGCATTTCTCCCGATCGCGCTCCTGATCGGCGCGTTCTCGCTCGGTCTCTCGGCGCGGCTGAACGTGCGGTTTGGACCGCGAGCTGTGCTGCTGCCGGGTCTGGCGTTTGGGGCGGCCGGTCTCGCTCTGTTCACGCAGGTGCCCGTTGGTGCCAGTTACGTCAGCGACCTGCTGCCCTCGCTGGTGCTCGTCGGAATGGGCGCCGGGCTGTCGTTCCCAGCGCTGATGACGCTCGCGATGTCAAGCGCCGATCCCACCGACGCGGGCCTCGCCTCGGGCCTCGTGAACACGACTCAGCAGGTCGGGGGCGCACTCGGCTTGGCGGTTCTGGCGACGCTCTCGACGACGCACACCAACACCCTGCTGCACGAGGGCAGGGCCGCCGCGTCGGCGCTGACCAGCGGCTATCACCTCGCCTGGGCGATTGGCACCGGACTGCTTATCGCTGCGATCGCGGTCGCGCTCACCGTGCTCCGCCCGGCAGCTCTGACAGCCGCGGTGGACCGCGTGGAGGCGGAGGTCGAGGCAGAGTTCGGGGAGTTGGCTGCCGCGCCCGTCGGCTACCGAGAGGCTGCGTGACCGAGACGCGCTAGGCCGCGACGAGCTCGCGCGGGGCGCTCGTCCATCGTTCGCTGACCTGCCGCAGGACGTCGATCATCGCTGCCGCCGGCCCCGGCCGGTAGCCGGCGGGCAGCGAGGCGACGATCGGGCGGGTGAGCGCCTTCCCGCCCAGCGGGCGGATCCGGACGTTGCGCGGAGCGCTGCGCGCGACCATCTCGGGCACGGCCGCGACGCCGACCCCAGCCGCCACGAACCCGAGGATCGCGGTGTAGTCATCGTTGTGGAAGGCGATCTGCGGATCGAACCCCGCGACGTGGCACGCACTGATGAACCGCCCGGCGTCCGGGCAGGCGGTGGTGGTGCCGAGCATCCAGCGCTCGCCGGCGAGCTCCTTCAGCGCGAGGCGGTCGCGCCCAGCCAGCGGGTGGTCCTTGGGCAGCGCAATCCGCAACGGTTCGTCGAACAGATGGACCGAGTCGATGTCCGCAAGCTCGGCGTGCGAGGCGTCGTTGCAGAGCGCGAGCTCGAGCTCGCCACTGCGCAGCAGCGGCAGCACACCGTTCGGGTCGACCATCGACACCGACAGCTCGACGCCCGGGAGTCGCTTGCGGAACTGCGCGATCGCCAGCGGCATGATCGTGGCCGCCGCCGAGGTCAGCGTGGACATCCGCAGCCTGCCGGACTGCATCCCGAGCAGCTCGTTCAGCTCGGCTTCTGCGGCGTGCAGGCGGCCGAGCACCGCCTCAGCGTGAACCACCAGGAGCTCGCCGGCATCCGTCAGCCGGACTCCGCCGGGCCGGCGATCGACGAGCGTCGCGCCCGTTTCCTGCTCCAGGATCGCGATCTGCCGCGAGATCGCGGGCTGCGTGTACCCAAGGCTGTCGGCCGCGCGTGAGAAGGATCCCTGGCGAGCCACCTCTCTCAGCACGATCAGGCGCTTGACGTCGAGCATGACGTCAAGTTATACCTCACCCAGGCAAATGCTATTTGCATTTATGCCCAGGCTGCGCAACCCTCGTTCGCGTGACCTCGTCCGACTCCCCAGTAATCACCATCCGAGCTGCGTCCGCCGACGACGAGCTGGCGGTCGTCCGACTCGCCGCGCTGGACAGCGCGCCCGTTCCTCGCCCGCCGCTCGTGCTCGCCGAGGTCGAGGGCGAGCTCCAGGTCGCCGTGTCCGCGAACGACCTCGCGGTGATCGCGGATCCGTTCCAGCGAACCGCCGAGCTTGTCGCGCTGCTCCGAGAGCATGTGGAGCGGACGCGTCGGCCGGCTCCGCCTCGCGAGCGACGTAGAAGCTCGGTCGCCCCGCTCCGCGGGCGACGGCTGCGGCTCACCTAGTCGAGCGGCGTCAGGCAGCGAGGACGGCGTGCGCCTGCACGTCGTCGAGCAGCTGCCAGTTGGCGCTCAGCGCGCGCTCGGTCTCGGCCAGCAGGCGCTCCTCGTCCGCAGGCTCCATGACCGCGACGAGTTGCTCTCGGTTGTGCGCCGCATGGTCGTGGTCGAGCACCGCGTGCACGTCGAAATAGCGGGTCGCGTCGCTACCGGGCACCGCTCCGTAGTGTCCGATCAGCCCCGTGCGCTTGGTCTCTGAGATCGCGGGTTGCGAGGACTCGATCGCGTAGAGCGCCGCGAGCGTCGCGGTCCTGTCGCGGTCCGGGTCCGCCCAAGCCGCGGCGCACGCCGCGGTCTGTGACGTTGGCGCGGCGTCGGCGTCGCCGCCAACGGAACGCAGGAAGCCGTCCCATAGAGCGACGTGGCTGCGCTCCTCCGCGGCGTGCTGATCATCTCCGGCACTCGATGCCGCGTCGGCAAGCGCCACGACGGCGTGCCGGTACTGACCGGCGTAGAACGCGAGCTCATGGGACGTCAGCTCGCCGCGCGACCAGCGCTGGTAGAAGGGATGGCGTAGCACGTCCCAGCGCTCGCGAATCTCGTCCACGCGTGTAAAGAAGTCGGTCATGCGATGCCTCCGGTCGTAAAGCGGCGAGGCTTCGATCTTATAACGCACCTCGGCGCGCCTAGCCTTTCGCCCGGTATCCCAGGTGCACGACGCCGCTTTCGTAGGCCTCCGTCTGCGCAAGCGTGAACTTGACCGCGGCGCTGCCATCTGTGAACAGCCGCTCGCCGGACCCGAGCGCGACGGGAAAGACGAACAGGTGCAGCTCGTCGAGCAGCTCGTCGGCGAGCAGCGCCCGAACGAGCGTGCCGCTCCCGCTGACGTAGATGTCGCCGTCGATCCGCTCCTTGAGCGCCCGGATTGCGTCCGGCTGATAAGGCCCGAGGATCTCCGAGTTGTTCCAGTCGGCGCTCTGGAGCGTCGCCGAGACGACGTATTTCGGCGACTCGTTCATGAACGGAGCGCCGGGGTCCTCCTCGGCGGTCCGCGTCGACCAGGCCGGCGCGAACATCTCGAACGTCCGGCGGCCCAGCAGCAACGCCTTGCTGGATCCCATGATCCCGCCGATCGCCTCGCCCATCTTCGGGTCGAACGGATAGTCCATCGTCCACGTGGGTGACTCGTAGACGCCGTCAAGCGTGATGAATTCGTGTCCCAGGATCTTGCCCATAGCCGACTCCTTGGTGGAGGGGTGCGATTCCAAGCGGATGCTTGCACCCCTTGAGACCCCTCCTGCGACAGGGAGTCATCGGTGCCGAGTAGGTGTGGCGCTCCGCTAGCTCGCCGAGTACGTGACCGTCAGGGCGGTCGTCTCGAACTGCGGGATGAAGCAGTGGCGCCCGTGCTTTACGCCAACTCGCTTGCGCTTGCCGTTCACGACCTTGAACACCGGTCGTGTGACGGTCCCGCAGTACTGGCCGGGACCGAACGGGCCGAAGAGCGGCCCGGGTCCGTAATACCCGGGTCCGTTGCTCTGCGCGTCGGACACCGAGATGATCGCCCCCAGCGTCAGGCCGGCGGCGCGGGCGTACTTGAGGGCATACTCGTGGGCGTCGTCAATTGCGCCGGCGATCCAGCGAAAACTCAAAGCAGGCTCAGCGCCGCGGCGCATCTGCGCCCGCCGGCGCCAACCGGCGCTGGAGCCGCTCGAGGTCAGCCTTGTCGACCCCGTGTGCGGAGAGCCAATCCGCCGATCCCCCGAAGCTCTCGTCGACGAGCTCGAGCAGGCGCTCCATCGTCCCGGGGACGGGTGCGTGCTTCTGCGGATCGCGTCCTTCGAGCTCCGCACGGTAGGTCGAAGAGCTCACCAGCCGGGCCATGATCGCGTCGATCCGGTCCCGGCTCGCGAGGTAGTCCGCGACGATGACGTCTCGATCCACTCCGGCGGCATCCAGCGCGAGGGCAACCACCACCCCGGTCCGGTCCTTTCCCGCGGCGCAGTGGACCAGGACGACTCCGTCGGCGCGTGCGATCGTCCGCACCGCGCCGACGATCGAGTCTGGGCGCCGACGCAGGTAGCTTACGTAGGCGCGGACGATCGGCGTCTCGTCGGGCGAGTCGCCGTCGTCGATCGATCGCCACGGCTGAACCGTCCCGATGTCCAGATCCGTGTTCCCGCCAGAGTCCGGGTACAGCGACCGATGCTCGATGCGCACCGCGCGCTCGGCCGTAAGAGGTCCCGGTCCTTCGAGCTCAATTTCCACATCCGTACGCAGGTCGATCACCACCTGGACCCCGTAGCGCTCGACGAGGAGGCGCACGTCCGCCGCACTCAGCGACTGGAGGTTGTCAGCTCGGATCAGCGCGCCCGGTATGACCACGCGGGCGTTGACCGCTCCGTCAAGCCGGATCCACGAAGGCCGGTGGCCGGCGGCGCTCACTCGGTCACTGCGGCACGGCCGTCCTGTAAGAGGGCGGCGCGCTCGGCATCGGTCAGCGCGCCCGGTATGACCACGCGGGCGTTGACCGCTCCGTCAAGCCGGATCCACGAAGGCCGGTGGCCGGCGGCGCTCACTCGGTCACTGCGGCACGGCCGTCCTGTAAGAGGGCGGCGCGCTCGGCATCGGTCAGCGCGCGCTTGCCCCTGGTCCTCGGATCCCACGCCACCATCACCGTCTCGCCCGAGGCGGCCACGGTGCCGTCGGGCAGTCTGACCTCGTGATAGAGCCGGAAGCTGGAGGTCCCGACATGCGCCACACGGACGACGATCTCGACCGCTCCGTGGTCCTTGCGAACCTCGGTGCGGTAGTCCAGATCGACGTGGGCGAGCACGTAGGACCCGTGCACGTTGTCAGCACCGGCTCGGCGCATGAGCTCCCAGACCACCGCGGCGCGCCCCTCCTCCAGCAGCTCGTGGTAGACGGACTGATTGAGGTGGCCGAGCATGTCCATGTCGCGCCATCGCAGCTGCACGGACACGCGTTGCTCGAGTTGCGCGCTCACCGAACCAGCATATGCACGCCGCGGGGTGGAGCTGGCTTCGAACGCTTCAGCGCAACACCACGATGACGATCACGATGATCACAACCAGCGCCATCCCGCCGGCGGCGATGCTCACGGGCCGCTGGCGCCACCAGAACTCAGGATTCGCACGGTCGCGCGTGTAGCGACCCTCGGGCGGCGTCCCGACCCAGTCGTCGTCGTTATCAATCGGACTCACCGAGCCGAGCCTAGCTCGGTTCTGGATCCGTCAGTGCGCGGGGCTCGGAACGCGGGTCCCGCATCCGGCGAGGTCATAGCCCGCGAAGTGGGCGACGCGTTCCACGAACGCGGGGGAGGAGAGGAGCTCTTCGAGCGCGCTGGTGCCGGGGTGATCAAGCCAGCGTCGGGCGACCCAGATCTCGACGGTGTGGTCTTCCAGGGCGAGAAAGCGGAGGTCGAATGCGCGGGCCGCGGCCTCGGTGGTGACCGCGGCGCCGTTGATCGTCGCGGCGATCCGGGCAGCGTCGATGTGCCCGGTTGCCCGTGGCCCCGCCGGCCGCTGTTCGATGCCCGCCTTGGCGGTGGCGCGCTCGAACGCCTGTTGGCTGGCGGCGGCCGCGTTGCGCTGTGCGATGGGCGTCTGCCTGTGCAGCACGGCCTCCAGTGAGTCGCCGCGCACCTTGGGAGCGATTGCGAGTCCGACCTGCCACCGCGCGAAGTGCCAACGGGCGACGCCGACGGGCGGTTTGGGGAGCTCGCTCGGGACTCCGTGGACGACCGCCGCGTGCACGCGGCCTCCCTTCAGCGCTCGAAGGGCAGTGTCGGTTGGTGCGGAGATCGCGAGCAGGCTGCGGGGGCCGAGCCCGCCGAGCATCGCTTCGGCGACGCCGAGCGACGGGTCGCAGCCGGCGATTACGATCCCGGCGGGGGCCGTCCCGGGGAACAGCCGTACTTTTCCGCCGTCGAGGACGCCGTCGGGTTTCGCCCAGCTCGCACCCGCGACGCCGTGATCTGCGAGCTCGGCGGCGACGAGCTGGTCGGCCACCCGTCCGACGCGTAGCGGCACGCCCTCGCGTAGGCGATCACCGAGCGCCGCGACGACGTCGGGCACCGGTTCTGCGAACAGCTCCTCGACGTTCGTCGCCAGCGCCCGAGCCAACCCGAGCGCCGCGTCCACGGCGGGGGTGTTGTGCCCGGCCTCGACGGCTGCGACGAGCTGGCGGCTGACGCCCGCCCGGGCGGCGAGCTCGGTCTGTGTGAGTCCGCATTCCAGCCTGCGTCGGCGTAGGGCAGAGTCGCTCGCTATTGCCACGATTCCGTTAGGGTGCCAGGATTCTGGCGTTCGGACAAGGAGGCGGCCCCGTTGGTGAGTGAAGCTTCGGCCCGGCGAGTCTCGGCAGTGGTCCTCGCGATCGCGGTATCGGCGCTGGCGGTCGGCTGCGGAAGCAGCAGCTCGAGCTCGACATCATCGCCGGCCGCGACGTCGTCGAGCTCCGCCCCGGCAACGACAGCCACTTCCGGCGGCGGGTCGGCGCCGACAGTGCTCGCGGCGGCGTCGCTGACGAAGGTCTTCCCGGAGGTCGACCCGAACGCGAAGTACACGTTCGGAGGCTCGGGCGCGCTCGAGACCGACATCGAACAGGGAGCGCCCGCGGACGTGTTCGCGGCGGCGAGCCCGAAGCAGCCGGCGGCGCTGCTCGCCAAGGGGCTGATCGAGAAGCCGATCGAGTTCGCGACCAACACACTCGTGCTGATCGTCCCGAAGAGCAACCCGGCGCACATCACCTCGGTCAACGACATCACGAAGCCTGGGGTCAAGCTCGTGATCTGCAACGCAACGGTCCCGTGCGGCGACTATGCCCGTACCGCGTTCAAGAACCTCAACATCACGGCCGCGGCGATGAAGAACGTGGTCAGCCAGACGACCGACGTCACGCAGACCGTCGCCGACGTCGCGCTCGGCCAGGCGGACGCCGGGTTTGTCTACATCACCGACGCGAAGGCCGCGGCCGGCAAGATCGCCGTCGTCCGGCTTCCGGCGAACGCCAAGCCGGGCACTGAGGACTTCATCGCCGTGGTCAAGTCAGGCAAGAACCAGGCGGCGGCGAAGGCGTTCGTGGCAGCCGTGCTCTCAGCGGCTGGGCAGGCCAAGCTCCAGGCGGCCGGTTTCGGCAAGCCATGATGCTCAGGCGCGTCTCGCTGGCGGCGGCGGTCGCGATCGTGATCGCCGTCGTGCTGGCGTTTCTGCTGCTCCCGATCGTCGCGCTGTTCACGTATCAGCCGCTCCACGACCTGATCAACGGGTTCGGGACGAAGGTCGCGACCGACGCGATCCTGGTTTCGCTCAAGACGAACCTGATCGCGTTCGTGTTGACGGTCGGGCTCGGGACGCCGTTTGCGTATGTCGTCGCGCGATCGCGGTTCCGCGGACGGAGCGTCGTGATCACCGTCGTCGAGCTCCCGCTCGTAATGCCGCCCGCCGTCGCCGGGCTCGCACTGCTGGTCGCGTTTGGTCGCTTCGGGCTCCTCGGCCACACGCTGAGCGTGCTGGGGATCGATCTCGCGTTCACGCAGGCGGCGGTGGTGATCGCGATCGTGTTCGTGGCGAGCCCGTTCTATCTCCGTGGCGCGATCGCCGCGTTCGAGGCGGTCGACTCGACGCTGATCGATGTCGCCGGGACGCTTGGCGCGGGCCCCGTCCGCCGGCTGCTGCGGGTCGCGATTCCGCTCGCCGGCGCCGGCCTCGGAGCGGCCGCGGCGCTGGCGTTCGCGCGGGGGGTCGGCGAGTTCGGCGCGACGATCATCTTCGCCGGCAGCTTCCAGGGCAGCACCCAGACACTGCCGCTCGCTGTGTACTCACTGTTTGACGCGAACCTCGACCAGGCCGTCGCGATCGGGGTGCTGCTAATCATCGTCAGCGCTGCGATCCTGCTCACATCGAAGCTGCTCGTGCGCTCATGGACCTCCTCGAAATCGACATTGCCCTCCCTCGGCGGTCGTTCGAGCTTCGCGCCGCACTGACGCTCGGTCCCGAGACGATCGCGATCGTCGGTCCCTCGGGTGCCGGCAAGACCTCGCTGCTACGTGCCGTCGCCGGCCTCGAGCGCCACTGTGCAGGGCGGATCTCGCTCGGCGGCGAGCGGTGGCTCGATAGCGAGCACGGGGTTCACCTCAGCCCCGAGCGGCGCCGTGTCGGCTACCTCCCCCAGGACTACGGGTTGTTCCCGCACCTCACCGTCGCGGGGAACGTGCGGTTTGCCGGCAAGCGCGACCGACCGGACCTGCTCGAGCGGCTCGGGATCGCGGACCTCGCCAGCGCGCGCCCGCACCAGCTCTCAGGGGGTGAACGTCAGCGGACGGCGCTCGCGCGCGCGCTCGCGCGCGACCCGCGCGTACTCCTGCTCGATGAGCCGTTCGGGGCGTTGGACGCGATCACGCGCCGGCAGGTACGCGACGAGCTGAGCGGGGTCCTGGCGCAGTTCGCGCTCCCGGCGCTGTTGGTAACCCATGCGTTCGAGGACGCCACCGCCCTCGCCGGGAGGATAGGCGTGCTCGACACCGGCACCCTCGTACAGCTGGCGACTCCGAGCGAGCTGCTCGCCGAACCCGCCACCGTGATGGTCGCTGCGCTCACCGGTGCCAACGTGCTCGAAGGGACCGCGACAACCACGCCATCCGGATCGACGGTGCGTCTCGACGGCGGTGGGCAGCTCGAGTCCGCCACGCCGGCGCACGGTGCGGTCCACATCGCCGTTCAGCCCTGGCAGTTCGAGCTTGCCGACCCGAACACCAGCAGCCTTACCGACGCGGTCGTCAACGTCCGACAGGATCGTGGCCAACTGACGATCAGGCTCTCCCGCTTCACGATCCAGACACCGACCAGCGGCAACGGGCATGCCCCGGTCTCCGAGGGATCGATCGTGGGACTTCGCGCCGCCCCGCAAGACGTTCGTGTGCTCAGCAACTGAGCGTCAGTGACGCGCGCCGCCGAGCGTGCGATTCCGCTGCTGATCTGCGCCGCGTGACGAGGGCCGGCGAGCGCGTCCGGCCCTCGTCAGCGGCGTGGGGCTTAGGCCCCCGGTCCGGCGGGCGGCGGCCCGCCACGGGCGCCAGGGCCACCCCGACCGCCGGGGCCACCGTGTCCGCCAGGGCCACCCTGACCGCCAGGACCCTGCATCACGTTGTACGAGCTGTCGAGGTGTACCTCAACCTTGCTGCCGTCGGACTTCGTCACCGTGGTCTCGAAGCCCTTGCCTGTGATGTCGGTGGTTACGGCACCCGCGGTGCCGCTGCCGACGCTCTTGACGGCGGCGGCCTGAGCCTTCGCGGCCGCGTCCCCCGTCACCGCCTTCTCCGCGTCCTCATGCGCGGCGGTTCCGGGCGCCGGGCCGTTGAATGCCGGCGCACCCTGGGGCGGCGACGCGCCCTGGGTCGTCGTGGTCGAGGTCGATGAGGTCGCCGCGCCGGCGATCGCCGAACCGCCGAGGGCGAGCACAGCGAGCGCCGCGACTCCCGCCAGGACCTTCTTCAGGGAGTGGAACATCGCTCCGTCCTTTCGTTGTCCGGGCCTGGCCCGGGTTCGCAGAGCACGGTGCAGCCCCCGAGTAAGAAGGCGGGCTCAAGGGTGTAAGAGGTGTGGAGTCCTCGCCGTCTCCCCTGGGCTATGTTCCCTCGCGCGATGAGGAGAGGCGCCCTGACGATCCCCCGCGACGCGTGGCCAAAGCTCGCTCGCTGTATCACGCTCCTGGCGGCGATCACGGCTGCTTCCGCGTGGCTCCCGGCCGCGGGCGTCGCTGCGCCGGTGGCGCCCTCGAGCGATCCGTTCTACTCGTACACCGGCTCCCTGAAGAACGTGCAGCCGGGAGCGGTGCTGCGGACCCGCCAGGTGCAGATCAGCGTGGCCGGCGCGCCGCAGGCCTATCCGGCGACGCAGGTGCTCTACCGAACGACCGACCAGCTTGGTCAGCCGTCCGCCACGACGGCGACGATCATCCGCCCGGCCGGCGCTTCCGTCACCCCACCGAAGCTCCTCTCCTACCAGACGTTCTACGACGGAGTGGCGAGCACCTGCCGGCCGTCATACACGTTGCAGGGAGGGGACCCGAGCAACACGACCGCGAACGCCGACGAGGCGTTGATGCTCGACTACGTCAACCAGGGGTTCACCGTCGTGACCTCCGACTACGAGGGTCTGACCGACGACTACGGCGCCGGCCACGAATCCGGTTACGGGACGCTCGACGCGATTCGCGCCGCACAGCACAACCTCGGCCTCCAGCCCCGGGCGACGCCGGTGGGGATGGTCGGGTATTCAGGGGGTCGATCGCCAGCGAGTGGGCCAGCGAGCTTGCACCCACCTACGCGCCGGAGTTGGACCTGATCGGTGTCGCCGAGGGCGGCATCCCGGCCGACTACATCCACACCACCGCATACATCAACGGCAGCTCGAGTTGGGCCGGCGCGATTCCGGCGGTGACACTCGGCCTGATCCGCGCCTACAAGCTCGACGTCGCCAAGTACGCCAGCGCGAAGGGGATGCAGATCTTCAAGCAGGTAGAGCAGGGTTGCCTGAACCCGACCGCCTACCCGGGCCTGAAGCTCGAGGACCTGCTCAAGCCTCAGTACAAGGACTGGAAGAAGGTCCCGATCTTCGTGAAGATCTTCAACGCCTCGATCATGAGCGAGGCGGGAACGCCCCGGGGGCCGCTCCTGATGGGGGTGGGCAACGTGGACGGCACCGGCGACGGAGTGATGATCGACAAGGACGTCCAGGAGCTCGCCTACATCTATTGCACCCGCAAGGTGTCGGTCCAGTTCCACGTCTACAGCAACTCCGACCACGTCGAGGCGGCGCCCCAATTCGAGGCTCAGGCGGTCCCGTTCCTCCAGGCCCTGTACGCCGGCCAGCCGGTCGCGAACGAATGCGGCTCGTTTGGCTCCGGCAATCCGTTCACCCCGCTCCCGCAGCCCAGCCAGTCCGGCCACGCGCCCGCAGAACTCAGGCTGCACACCGCCGCGGTCGACCCGCGGCTGCACGGTGTGGCGGTCTCGCTCTCCGCGACGCACGGGACGCTGCACGGCGTGACCGTCGAGCTCAAGCGAGGCAAGAAGCTCGAGGCAAAGGTGACGCTTGCGCGCTTGGGCGCGAACCTGAGGCGCGTCGTGCTCAGGACAAACGGCCGGATGCCGGCGGCGGGCCGCTACACGCTCACGATCTTCGTCGGGAGAACCGCCGTCCTGCATCGGACGATCGTGATTCGGCGGGCGGCGCTCAAGACGCGATAGCTGACGCGGACGTGATGCACGCGCGAGGCCCAGCGCCTAGCCGCGCTGGAGTGCTTCGAGACCGCCGCGGAGGAACTCGAGCACCTCGTCGAGGATCGCGCGCGCCTGTTCCTGGGAGATCGGCTCGGCGGACCCTTCCTGAAGGCGGTCCCGTACCGCGCTGAAGGCCGCGGTCACGGAAGCCGCGATCAGGAGCGGGCGGACGTCGTCGGGCCCCGCATCGAGGTCCCGGGCGATCGATTTGGTGATCAGCTGCTCGATCGGCGCCGAGCGGGCGCGCTCGCTGAGACGGAGCCCTGCGTTCGCACCGATGATCCGCTTGCGGAGCTTGGCTTGCTCGTCGGATTCGTCAAACGACGACACGAACTCGCGGAGCGCATCGACCGTTGTCGCCCCGGGCGGCCGCTGCTCGAGCGTCTGCTCCAGCCGTTCATAGAGCGACGGCTCGTCGCAGAAGAGGATGTCCTCCTTGCTCTGGAAGTAGGCGAAGATCGTGCGAGGGGAGACGTCGGCCGCCTCGGCGATCTCGGCGAGCGTCGTCTCGTCGTAGCCGCGCTCGGCGAACAGATGCAGCGCGACCTGCTCGATCTTCTCGCGCGTCTGCTGCTTCTTGCGCTCCCTCAGCCCAGGCCTTACGACGCTTGTGTCGGTCGAGTCCATTTACCGCGATTTTAGCAAAGAAACTTCACACCGAGAAATTTTGCAATGAGTGTTGACTTGTTGCTGCAGCTCGTATATAAATGCACGGCTTGCAGATTTGCTACTACTGAAAGGTCGGGGCAACCGTGCTTAACATCGCTCGCTGGACCATGGCCCACCGCCGGATCGTCGTGCTCGCCTGGATCGTCGCTGCCGTCGGGATCTTCGCGGTCTCGAGCTCGGTCGGAAAGAAGAACGCCAGCAATTTCACCCTCCCGGGGACCGGCTCCCAGCACGCCGTCGATCTGTTGAAGAGTCGCTTCCCGGCGCAGGCCGGTGACGCTGACCAAATCGTCTTTCAAGCGCGGACGGGCACGCTCAACGACGCGACTGACCGCGCGACGATCGGTACGACGCTCGCCCGCGTCGCTCGTCTCCCGCACGTCACGAGCGTCGCGAGCCCGTACGCCCCCGGTGGGCACACCATCTCGCGTGATGGCACGATCGGCTTCGCCACCGTGAACTTCGACCAGCGCGCCGATGTGCTGCCCAAGGCCGCGGTTAAAGGGTCATCACGACGGCCGAGTCCGCGCGCTCGGCGGCCCTCCAGGTCGAGCTCGGCGGCCAAGCGATCGAGCAGGCCCAGCAGACCTCACTCGGGTTCGCGACGCTCGTGGGCATCGTCGCTGCGATCCTGATCCTGCTGATCAGCTTCGGGTCGTTCAGCGCGATGGGCCTTCCGATCGCCACAGCCCTGCTCGGTCTCGGCGCCGGGGTAGGAGTGATCACGCTCGCCAGCCACGCGGTGGCGATGCCGGACTTCGCCTCGGAGCTGGCGCTGATGATCGGCCTGGGCGTCGGCATCGACTACGCCCTGTTCATTGTCACGCGCTTCCGCGAGGACTACCGCAGGAACGGGGGAGACGTCCCGCGGGCCGTCGAGGCCGCGATGAACACGTCAGGCCGCGCGGTCGTGTTCGCGGGCGCGACGGTCGTGATCGCCCTGCTGGGGATGTTCGCCCTCGGCGTGAGCGTGCTCAACGGCGCGGCGGTTGTGGCCGCGATTGGGGTGGTACTGGTGCTCAGCGCGTCGCTGACCCTGCTCCCCGCCCTGCTCAGCTTCGCCGGACGCCGGATCGGCGAGGTCCGCGGACGCCGCTCGGCTCAGGAGACGGCCAGCGACAAGCCCGGCTTCTGGATGCGGTGGGTGCGGCAGGTCCAGCGACGCCCGGCCCTGACCGCGATCGCCGCCACCGCGCTGATGCTCGCGTTCGCGGCCCCGGCGCTCGGCCTGCGGCTCGCGTCCAGCGATGCCGGCAACGATCCGGCCGGCCACACGACGCGCCAGGCCTACGACCTCCTCGCAAAGGGCTTCGGACCGGGCTTCAACGGCCCGCTCCAGGTGGCCGTCGCGCTCCCGCGTCCCCACGATACGGCTGCCCTCACGCGGCTCACCGGCGCCGTGAGCGCTACCCCGGGGGTCGCCACTGTCGCCGCGCCTCGCGTGAACGCGACGGGAACCGCCGCCGCGATCGTCGCTTACCCGACGACATCGCCGCAGAGTGCACAGACCTCGAGCCTGGTCACGCGCCTGCGCGACAGCGTGATCCCGCCGGTCGAGCGCAGCACCGGCACGCGCGTGTATGTAGGCGGAGCGACCGCGTCCCAGGTGGACTTCTCGCACGTCCTTTCGAGCAAGCTGCCGCTGTTCATCGGGGTCGTGATCGCGGTCGCCGCGCTGCTGCTGGTGTTGGTGTTCCGGTCGCTGGTGATCCCGGTGCAGGCCGCGCTCATGAACCTGCTCTCGATCGGGGCAGCGCTCGGCGTGGTACAGGCCGTGTTCGAACGCGGCTGGCTGAGCAGCCTGTTCGGGGTCCAGGCGGGCCCGATCGACGCCTTCATACCGGTGCTGACGTTCGCGATCGTGTTCGGGCTCTCGATGGATTACGAGGTGTTCCTCGTCTCCCGCGTGCACGAAGAATGGCGTGCGCGCCGTGATGCCAGCGCCGCGGTGAGCGAAGGGCTCGCTCGCACCGGGCGCGTGATCACCGCCGCGGCGGCGGTCATGGTCGCCGTCTTCGGCGCGTTCGCGATCAGCGGCAACCGAGTGCTCGAGATGTTCGGGCTCGCGATGGCGACCGCCGTGTTCCTCGACGCGATCGTGGTCAGGATGCTCCTGGTACCGGCGGTCCTCGAGCTGCTCGGTCGTGCCACCTGGGCACTGCCCAGCTGGCTCGAGCGCCGGCTTCCGAGAGTCGCGATCGAGGCCGAGCCCAGCTCGAGGCCATCGCCGAAGCTCGAGCCCGCCTACGAGGTCGGCTCATGACCGGCGAGCGGTATGGGGGGACAGCTCGAAACCAGTCCCACGCCGGGAGCAACCGTAGGTAGTGTCGCCGCGACCGCTGCGCTGCGCCGCGGCGACGACTGTGAGGGGAACAGCATTGACGCAGGATGAGAAACTCGATGTCGGGATCGTCGGCGGGTCGATTGCCGGCTGCTTCACCGCCCTGGAGCTGATCGCCGCTGGGCATCGCGTGACCGTGTTCGAACGCTCGGACAGCGAGCTGCATGGGCTCCTGGGCGCCGGACTGGGAACCCCGACGCCGATGTTCCGGACTCTCGTCGAGCGCGATCTGGTCGACGCGGACCTTCCGCACCTCAACCTTGCCGAGATGGCCTTCGTCAGCCCGGATCGCGATGGGACCCGGACGGGCTGTGCGCCGCTCCACCGTCCCCTCGCCTTCGTCGCGTTCCACTGGGGCGACCTCCACCGCGGCCTCCGCGCCCGTGTACCCGAGGGCTCCTACCGGGCGGGGCAGAGCGTGGAGTCGGTGACTCTCGCCGGCGACGACGGGGCCGTCGTCCGCCTGGCCGACGGCAACGGGCACGTCTTCGACCTCGTGATCTACGCCGACGGCTACCGCTCGGAGGGCCGGCGGGCGCTGTTCCCGGACACCGAGCTCGATTACAGCGGCTACGTGTGCTGGCGCGGCGTTGTCGATGAGCGCGAGATCGCTGACGGCACCGACGTCGCCTTGACCTTCGCCCGCTTCGGCACGACGGGCTTGCCCGGGTCGTTCATCTATGCGATCCCAGGCCGTGACGGCTCGGTCACGACCGGCGAACGGCTGATCAACTGGGGTTGCTATCTCCCGATCCCCGAGGAGAAGCTCAGCGACTTCCTCGTTGGCCGTGACGGCAGCCGCCATGAGGGCACGCTTCCGCCGGGCGAGATGCGCGCTGATGAAGAGCGACGCCTCAAGGCGCTGGCCCGCCAGAGCCTGCCTCCGTTCTACGCCGACATCGTCGAGGCGAGTCCGGGGACATTCGCGCAGGCCGTCTACTCGGTCAGCGTGCCCGCGTACGGGCGCGGGCGGATCTGCCTGACCGGCGACGCGGCCGGGGTGGCGACCCCGTTCACCGGCAGCGGCATCTTCAAGGCGGCCAACAACGCCATCCGCCTGCGTGCAGCGCTCGACGCGCATGACGACGTCGACGTCGCGCTCGCCGCGTGGAGCGAAGGCGAGACGGCGGCTGCGCGCGAGATCTTGGACCTCGGGCGCCAGTTCGAGGAAGCCTTCATCTGGAACCCGCCCGACTTCGGGACGATGGAGCCCGCCGAGGCCGCCGCCTGGTGGGAGCGGTCGGTGCAACATCCCGCCGGTTTCACCTTCGAGGCTCAACTCCCCCGCGGAACCGGCCCCGGATAAGCTCGTCCTGTGAGCCTCGACCTGGCCGGCCGCGTGGTTGCAGTGACGGGGGCTTCCTCGGGCATTGGCAGGGCAACCGCGCTGGCATGTGCACAATCGGGTGCGGTGGTCGCGCTCGCTGCGAGGCGATCTGATCGCATCGAGGCGCTCGCCGCGGAGATCGTGGCAGCTGGCGGACGGGCAATCGCCGTTGCGACCGACGTGACCGACGAGTCGCAGGCCAGCCGTTTCGTTGAGCGGACGGTCGAGGCGTTCGGCCGCCTCGACGCGCTCGTCAACAGCGCTGGGATCATGACGCTCGGCCAGGCGGACGGCGCGAATACCGACGACTGGCGGCGGACGATCGCCGTCAACGTGTTTGGCGTTCTCTACTGCATCCACTCCGCTCTGGCCGTGATGCGTCGTCAGGGCAGCGGCGACATCGTCAATCTGAGCGCGATCGGAGGGCGCACGGCCCTGCCCGGCGTCGGGATCTACTGCCTGACGAAGTTCGGTATTGGGGCGTTCTCGGAGTCCTTGCGCCAGGAGGTCGCCCCCCTGGGCATCCGTGTGACCCTGATCGAACCCGGCTTCGTGGAGTCGACGGAGATCTTCGGCGAGAACTCGCAGGCGCTCCAGGACGAAATGCGCACCCGCCTCAACGTCGCGAATCCGCTTGAACCGCGGGACGTCGCCGACGCGGTCGTTTACGCCATCGGCAGGCCGGCGCACGTCGCCGTCAACGAGATACTCGTCCGTCCGGCTGCCCAGGTCGTCTAGGCCGGAGGCCTACGGCTCGTACGGTGGTGCGACTCCCCATCCCCATCGTGGCACCGGTGCATGCTGCGCCACCTCGATGCCTGGGCGGGAGTTGTGGAGAGCGAGGCGAGAGCCCCACTCTGCGTAACCGACGATCGCGGCGCGGAACTCTGGATCCGCGGGTAGGCCAGCCTCGTCGGCAGCCCGGCTGAGGAGCGTGACGAAGCGCAATCGCTGCTCGGGGGTGATGCTGAGGCCGAGGTGCCGGCTGAGCATGTGCTCGTAGCCGCCGAGCTTCTCGCTGTACTCAGCCGGCCCACCCATGACTTCACACCACCAGCTCGTCGCGTGGCTTCGGTGCTCGTCGCCCACCCGCCCACCGAACACCGGGCTCAGGAGCTCGTCCCGCTCGACGAGGTCATAGAACACGTTCAGCCAGCGCCCGAACGCCTCATGTCCGCCACCCCAGTCGTAGATCGTTGGCGGCTCGCCCGACGCATCAGTCACGGCACAAGACGATAACTGCGGCTCGCCGGGCCGGCGCGGCGCCCCCGGTAACTCGATGAGGGTGCGTGTGCGCGTCGTCCGCCGACGATGTAATGGATGTGGCCGCCGGCCGTGTGCAGCTCGCCGGCGTGGATCGACCGGACCTCGCTCCGAAGCTGTTCGAGCAGTCGCGCCCAGACTTGGTCGAACTCAGTCTCAGAGCCGCCGCCGGCGACGTAGTACTCGTAGGCCTCCTCTCGCGGCCAACACCACAGTTCCTCGTCCGCGTACTCGTTCATCGCCGTGGCCTGCGCGTGCTGTGCCTGCTCGTTGTACGGCGGCACCATCACCACGGCTCGGTCGTCGAGATATGTCTGGACGTCGGTGAGTCCGGCAGCCGCGAAATACCCCGGCAGTAGATCGCCGACGCAGCTGTTCCCTTCTCCGCGCAACATCTTCCCCCGCTCGCAGACCAGCAGGAACCGGATCATCTCGACCCGGGCATCGATCGGCGTTTGCATGTTGAAGCTGCTGTCCACGAGGAACGACGCACGATTGTTCGGCTCTGCAGCGAGTACGAGACCGCCCGGCTTGGTGACCCGCACCATCTCGCGAATCACCGCCTGCGCCTCCGCGACGTGCATCAGCACGGTCTGGCAGGTGACCAGGTCGAATGTCTCGTCCTCATACGGCAACGCTTCCGCCACACCCTGGTCGAACCGAAACCGCGCCGAGTCCGTGCGTCGGCCGGCCCGGCGGGTTGCTTCCGCTACCCAGCGAGGGTCGCGCTCGAGCCCCGTGATCGATGCGTCCGGCGGGAGCACCGTCGCCAGCAGCATTCCCCAATGACCAACTCCGGCTCCGACGTCAAGCACCGACCCCACGCGCGCGAGATCGAACCGCCGGGCGAGCAGCAGCAGGTAATCCTCGTTCCACCAGAAATCGCGCTCAGCGCCGAAATATGCGGCGGAATGCGGCGGATTTGACAGATCCATGTCGCATCGAAAGATCCTATGACCGCAACACCGCCAGCTGCTCGCGGAGCGCCGCTACTTCCGCCTCGAGCGCTTCGACGCGTGCTTCGAGACCGCTGGGCGCGGCTGGCTGAGACGCCTCGAGCTCGATCGAGGCAACGGGTCCGGTCGGTCCCGGGATTCCGAGGAGGTGCTCGAAGCGATCCTCCTTCTGGCCGGCCCGGCGCTCCAGCCGCCTGGCGAAGCCTCGCTCACTGAGGGTTTCAAGCACACGCTCGACCTCGCGGAGCGAGTCCAGGCTCGCCATGCGCTCGCTCCGCGCCTTGAGCTCGCCCGGAGTCTGCGGACCGCGCAGCAACAGAACGGCGAGGACGGCCAAATCCTCACGAACCAGCCCCAACGCTTCCTCGGCGAGGTGGCGATATTTGATCGTCCGGCTGCCGTGGCCGCTCGCGAGGCGCACAAGCCCGTAGCGGTTCAGCCGATCGGCTCCAGCCCGCACAGTGGCGTCGTCGTAGTCCGTCACTGGATCGCGATTGGTCGATTGGTTGCAGGCCAGCCGCAGCGCGTTCAGCGAGAGCGGGTATTGGTCGGGTGTCGTCCAGCGCTTCTCAATCAGGCACCCGAGCACCCGCTGCTCCGGTGCGGTCAGCTCGCCGATGTGCACGGCGCGAGGATAAACCTCCGGTACCCGCGCGTATCATCGCTAGCCGTGCTGGACGTCGGTGCGCTGAAGAGCGCCGCGCGGGCCGCGATCGTGATGCCGGCGGTGTTCGCGTTCGCGGACAAGGTGATCGGCCAGCCGCAGACGTCGATCTTCGCGGCTTTCGGATCGTTCGCGCTGCTCGTCCTGGCCGAGTTCGGGGGGCCGCCTCGGACTCGGTTGCTCGCCTACCTCGGGCTCGGATGCGTCGGTGCCACGTTTATCACCCTCGGGACCGTGTGCTCCCGAAGCCCGTGGCGGGCAGCCGCGGCGATGGCCGTGGTCGGCTTCGCCGTTCTGTTCTCGGGTGGATTCAGCGGGTACTTCTCGGCGGGCGCGACAGCGGCGATTCTCACGTTCGTCCTGCCAGTGACGATTCGGGCGGCCAACTCTGCGATTCCGGACCGCCTCGAAGGCTGGGGCATGGCGACTGGCGCGGCAATCTGCGCGGTCATGCTCGTGTGGCCGCTTCGTCGAGGTGCCGACCTTCGGCGCGTAGCCGCCGGCGCGGTGCGTAGCGCGGCGGACGTCGTGGACGCAAGCGCCGAGCAGTTGGCCGAACGTGCGCGCGTCGCCCGGCAGGCGGTCGACGACCTCGGCCGGCGCTTGCTCGGCACCCCGCACCGCCCGATCGGTCCGACCGGACCCATGGCCGCGCTCGCGTCGCTTCCTGACGAGCTCGACTGGCTCCTCTCGTTTCTGTCACCGCGCGTTGAGCATGGCGCGATCGAGCTCGCCTGCGCAGAGGACGAGGAAGCAATGGCGGCGGCGGCGGCCGTGCTGCGCACGAGCGCGGAGAGGCTCGAGGGTCGTGACGTCCGTCCTGATTTCGCGCGCCTTGGCGCGGCGCGCCGCGCCGTCGCGCGCGCACTGGTGCGCCGGCTTCCTCAGCTGCCGTCCGACACCCCCGCCGGCTCGGTGCCGCTCGCTCTGGAGCCGCCTTTCCGGATCCGAGCGGCGACCTACTCTGCCCGTCAAGTCGCGGGCTACGCGCTGCGTGCCACCGGATCGGATGCCCCGGAGCTCGATCAGCCCGAATCCGGGCGCCAGCCGGCGCGGCAGACTCTGGCGGCGACGGGGCAACTCGCCCGCGAGCACGCCAGCGTGGGCTCGGTCTGGTTCCAGAACAGCATCCGCGGCGCGGCGGGTCTCGCGGTGGCCGTCTACATCGCGCAACGGACCGGTCTACAACACGGGTTCTGGGTGGTACTGGGAACGCTCGCGGTGCTGCGGTCAAACGCGCTCGGGACAGGCTGGTCGATTCTCAGCGCGCTCGCGGGAACCGCCGTCGGGATCGTCGTCGGCGCGCTGCTCGTCATTGTCATCGGCACCCACCAGGGTGTGCTGTGGGGCGTGCTGCCAGTCGCGGTGCTGCTCGCCGCCTATGCGCCCCGGGCGATCTCCTTCGCCGCAGGGCAGGCGGGCTTCACGGTAGTCCTCTTCATCCTCTTCAACCTGATCCAGCCGGTCGGCTGGAGGGTGGGGTTGGTTCGCGTCGAGGACGTCGCGATCGGGTTCGCGATCAGCCTTGGAGTCGGGCTCCTGTTCTGGCCACGCGGTGCGGCCGCGCGTCTGCGTCGGGACCTCGCCTCGGCGTACGCCCGCGCCGCGGACTACGTCGTCGCCACGGCCTGGCAGGTGATCGAGGGTACGGCTTCCAGGACGTAGCCCGTGCAGCCCAGGCCGCCGACGCCGCCGGCCACCGACTCGACGATGCCTTTCGGCAATACCTCGCCGAGCGCTCGGCGACGAGGGTGAACGTGGAGGACGTCGGCGCACTCGTCGGCGGCGCGTCCCGCGTCCGCCGGGCAGCGCAATCGCTCACCGCGTTAGACGGCATGACGGACGGAGACACGCGACTCGCACGATGCGGACAGAACCTCGACCGAGAACTCGATGCGCTCCAGTCCTGGTACGCGACACTCGGGAACGCGCTCGTGAACAACCGCCGGGCGCCGCCGCCGCACACGCGCGACACCGAGGGCGGTCGGAGGCTGCTTGCGTGTGTGCGCGATGCGGCCGGCGGCCGCGACAAGCCAACCGTCCATGCCGCGCTCGTCCTGCTTTGGGCCAGCCAGCACCTGGAGAACCTCTGGCGACTGGAGAGCCGCCTCGGCGAGCGCGCAAACGCCGCCCGCACAGCGCCGGTGGACGGCCGAGCGCGACGGATTCTGAGTGAGCTGACGGGAGCCTCAAACGAGCCCGTCCATAACCTGAAGAGGTCCGAATGACCGTTGCACAGCTCGCAACCATCGAGGGAGGAACATCATGAGCACGATTGCATTCGTCGGTCTCGGGGCGATGGGCAGCCGGATGGCAGGGCGGCTGCTCGACGCGGGCCACGAGCTCTATGGAACCGACCGGACGCAGTCGAAGGCGCAACCGCTGATCGACCGCGGATTGCTGTGGCGCGAGAGCCCGCGTGAAGTCGGCCGCCGCGGCCGACTTCGTCTTCAGCTCGGTGACCGACGACGCGGCGCTCCGCGCGATCACCTCCGGCGCCGACGGGATCCTGGCCGGGCTCGAGGAAGGGAAGGTCTACGTTGACATGAGCACCGTCAGCCAACGGGTAAGCCGTGAGGTTTCGGAGCAGGTTCGCTCGGGGGGCGCGGAGATGCTCGACGCGCCGGTCTCCGGCAGCATCCCCAGGCAGAGAGCGGAACGCTCGCGATCATGGTCGGCGGGGACGAGCAGGCGTTCGTCAAGGCTGAGCCGCTGCTGCGAGCGCTCGGACAGACGGTCACCAGGATCGGCCCCAACGGAGGGGTTGGTGCTCAAGCTCGCGATCAACATCAGCCTTGCGGTGCAGGTCCTCGCGTTCAGCGAGGGGCTGCTCCTCGCAGAACGCGACGGGGTCGAGCCGAAGCTGGCGGCCGAGGTGATGGCGGCGACCCCGATCGGCTCGCCGATGCTCAAGGCGCGCGTCCGCTCCTTCTCGACCTCCCAGAGGAGGCTTGGTTCGACGTGATGATGATGCAGAAGGACATCCGGCTCGCGCTCGAGGCAGCCGATGAGCTCGCGATCCCGCTCCCGTCGGCCGCGGTGGCAAACGAGATGCTCACCAGGGCTACCGAGCTCGGTTATGCGCATCGCGACCTCGCAGCGCTGCACGAGGTCCTCGCGAAGACACCCGCGGACGCGGTGCGGGACCGCTGACTGCAGGCTTCCTCGGGCGCCGAGAGCGAACTGTCGCCGAGTGAGGACGCCTGGCGACCTCATCGGGCGACAGTTGCCGCTCAGGCGGACATCGATGCTGCCGATGGGTCGGCGAGTCGCTGCGCGATGTCATCGATCGCCCACGGGCCGTCCGTCTCGATCTGGTGGGCCACCGTCCACCCGGTGAGCTCCTGGATCGATCCGCCCTGGACGGCGAACAGCTTGCCCGTCGCCCTGCAGTCCGCACTGGCCAGCCACGCGACCAGCGGGGAGATGTTGGAGGGGTCGAACAGGTCGTGTCCGCTGTCGGAGTGCGCACCCGCGGCGAATGCGGCACCCATCCCGGGCGTGGCCAGGGTCAGCCGAGTGCGTGCGATCGGGGCGATCGCGTTGACGCGAACGCCGTAGCGCTCGAGCTCCGAGGCTGCCACCAGGGTGAGCGCGGCGATCGCCGCCTTGGCCGAGCCGTAGCTCGCCTGCCCGGCGTTCGGCACCACCACCCCGGACGCGGAGGCCGTGTTGATCACCGCTGCGTTGGGTTGCTGCCCTGCCTTCGACTGCGCCCGCCAATAGGTGGCGGCATGGCGCAGCACCGAGAAGTGTCCCTTCAAGTGCACGGCGATCACCGCATCCCACTCCGCCTCGCCGTGGCTCGCGATTAACGCGTCGCGCAGGATCCCCGCGTTGTTAACGACGACGTCCAGGCGGCCGAACTCGCTCACGGCCTGCTCGATCAGCGATGCCGCGCCATCCCACTCGGTGACGCTGCGCGTGTTGGGCACCGCTCGACCGCCGGCGGCCTCGATCTCCGCCACCACCTCGTGCGCAGGGCCGGCGTCGGCGCCCGTTCCGTCGTTCGCGCCGCCGGGGTCGTTGACGACGACGCTTGCACCTTCTCGGGCGAACAGCAGAGCGTGCTCGCGGCCGATGCCGCGACCCGCGCCTGTAATGACTGCGACCCGGCCATTCAGCGCGCTCATCCGGCTATCTCCGCCAGCCCGTCGCGTAGCACCACGGTGCCGTCGGCGGTCGTCTCGAAACCGTAGGAATTCGGACCAGTCGACCACGCGCGAGTGTGGATGTCCTGGCCGGGAACCACGGGCTTGGAGAAGCGAACAGCGAGTCGCTTCAGCCGGGATGCATCCTCGCCGCCCAGCGCCTGGAGGATCCCCCAGGAAGTGAACGCCAGCATGCAGAACCCGTGGGCGATGATCCCTGGCAGCCCGGCATCGCGCGCAACCTGCTCATCGAGGTGGATGGGCATCGGATCGCCCGACGCCGGCGAGTAGCGGAACGTCTGGTCTTCGTCGACGTGCTGGGTGAACTCGGCCACCGGAGCGCTCGTCCGGACCGACTCGTCGAGCTTGTGCCCGGGCGAGAGCTCGCCGAGCCGGCGACCGTCGTCAAAGCCGCGGATGAATGAAGTGACGTATTGCTCCACCACGAGCTCGCCGTGCTCGTCGCGCGTCTCGAGGTAGGTGCAGCAGCGGGTTCCGTTGGGCAGACCCTCGAAACCGGTCATCTTCCCGCGCGAGACGAGCGTGTCGCCGGGCTGGATCGGGCGATGGAAGCGGAAGTCCTGCTCCCCGTGGAGGACCTTGCCGAGCACCGCCAGCGGCACGACCTCGACCGCCGGCTCCAGCAGCGACTGGAACACGGGCACGATCGCGAACACGGGGGGCGCGATGTTCCCGGCGCGATGCGCCGCGATCGGGTCGTTCGTCGCCTCCGCATACTGGGCCAGCCGCTCGCGCGTCACCTCGAATCCGACGGGATCGGTCCACCGGTCGAGCGCCGCATCGTTGCACTGCAGCGTGCCGGTGCTCATGCCGCGAGAAGCTCGGTCAGCTTCGCCAGTGACGCGTCGAGGTTGGCCTGGGCGTCCTTCTCCACTGCCTTGCCGAGTGCACCGACGACGAGCTGGCCCTCGAACTCGGCGTCGATCGTGGCCGTCGCGCCGCCATTGCCGTCCGAGCTCACCCCGAGCGAGAACGTCGTCTTCACGCCCGCCATCCCGGTGCCGCTGATCGTCAGCTTCGACGGCGCCTCGAACTCCTGCACGGTCCACGAGATCGTGTTGGCCATCCCGAGCATCGTCACCACCTCGTCAGCGGTGGCTCCCTGATGGAAGCGCTCGGGGACCTCGCCCTTCCATTTGGTGTGGATCGTCAGCCACTGCTGGTAGCTGTGCGGATCGCAGATCACGTCCCACACCGTCTCGGGTGTTGCGCGGATCGCAACCTCTGCGTTGACCTTGCCCATCGCTTGTGCTCCCTTCGTTCGTTTGCTCAGCGCTCGGCGCGCTGGTAGGCGGTGACCACAGCGGCGCCGCCGAGGCCGATGTTGTGTTGCAGACTCGCGGTGACGCCGTCGACCTGGCGGCCGTTGGCCTCGCCGCGAAGCTGCCAGGTCAGCTCGGCACACTGGGCAAGTCCGGTCGCGCCGAGCGGGTGGCCCTTGGAGATGAGACCGCCGGAGGGGTTGACGACCCAGCGACCGCCGTACGTCGTCTCGCCGTCGTCAATCAGCCGCGGCGCCTCGCCCTCCTCGCACAGGTCGAGCGCCTCGTAGAGCAGAAGCTCGTTCGCGCTGAAGCAGTCGTGCAGCTCGATCACCTGGAAGTCCTCCGGACCGAGCCCGGACTGCTCGTAGACCGTTTGGGACGCCTTGACGTTCATGTCGTAGCCGATCACGTCCTTGCAGGTGCGCGTGGAGAACGAAGTCTCGAAGTCGGTCGTCATCGCCTGACCGACGATCTCGACCGCCCGCGCCGCGAGCCCGTGGCGCTCAACAAAATCCGCGCCGGCCAGGATCGCCGCCGCCGATCCGTCGGAGGTGGGCGAGCACTGGAGCTTGGTCAGCGGCGCGTAGATCTCCGGTGCCTGCTCGATCTCTTCGAGTGTGTACTCGCGCTGGAACTGCGCGTACGGGTTGGCTACCGAGTGCTTGTGGTTCTTGTGGCCGATCTTGGCGAAATGCCCGGGCTCCGAGCCGTGCTCGCGCATGTGCTCCCGACCCGCCGCGCCGAACATCCACGGCGCCGGCGGGAGCCTCACCTCGGATATCTGGGCCAGCAGGTCGATGTGCGGCGCGATCGGCTGCTCGCGATCGGTGAACGTGGCGCCGAGCGAGCCAGGCTGCATCTTCTCGAAGCCGAGCGCGAGCGTGCACTCTGCGACGCCGCCACGGATCGCCTGCGCGGCGAGGAACAGGGCGCTGGACCCTGTCGAGCAGTTCGAGTTGACGTTGAACACCGGAATCCCGGTCATCCCGAGCTCGTACACCGCGCGGTGGCCCGAGCACGACTCACCGTAGACGTACCCGACGTAGCCCTGCTCCACCTCGTCGTAGCGCACGCCAGAGTCCGCGAGCGCTTTCTCGCCCGCCTCGCGGGCCCAGTCGTGGTAGTCGCCGTCCTTTGTGCCGGGCTTCTCGAACTTCGTCATCCCGACGCCGACGACGTATACAGGTCGCGTCATAGCCCCATCGTCCGGCCGATCAGCTCTTTCATGATCTCGTTGGTCCCCGCGTAGATGCGGGTGACCCGTGCGTCAACCCAAGCCTTGCCGATCGGATATTCGGTCGTATAGCCGTAGCCACCGTGAAGCTGGACGCCGGCGTCCGTGACCTCGCCCAGCAGCTCCGTCGTCCACCACTTCGCCATCGCAGCCTCCTCTACCGAGCAGGTTCCGGCCACGTGGCGCTCGATGCAGCGGTCGACGAAGCACCGCGTGATCTCGATCTTCGTCCGAAGCTCGGCGAGCGTGAACCGCGAATGCTGGAAGGACCCGATCGGCCGGCCGAACGCCTTGCGCTGCCGGACGTACTCCAGCGTCATCTCGAGCGCGACTTCGCATCCGGCCATCGCCGTGACGGCGAGCGTCAGTCGCTCTGGCACGAGGCGCGCGACGAGCTGAAAGAACCCCGACCCCTCTTCACCGAGCAGGTTCTCAGCCGGAACGCGCACCTCGTTAAGGAACAGCTCGGCCGTATCGGAGGCGTGCTGGCCGAGCTTCTCGATCTGCTTGCCGCGCTCGAACCCCTGCATCCCCCGCTCCACCGCGAGCAACGAGAGACCCCGGTGGGGATCGTCGCTGGTGCGCGCGGCGACGAGAACCAGATCGGCGTTGATGCCGTTGGTGACGAACGTCTTGGCGCCATTGATGACGTAGAAGTCGCCGTCACGCCGCGCACGAGTCGAGATCGCCGCCAGGTCCGAGCCCGTCCCCGGCTCCGTCATCGCGATCGCCAGGACCCGCTTCCCTGCGGCCACATCCGGCAGCCAGCGAGTGCGCTGGTCCTCACTGGCCGCGTTCATCAAATACGGCAGAACGACGTCCGAGTGCAGCAGCGGACCAGCCATCGCGTCCGCGACACCGGACCGAACCGACTCCTCGTTCAGAACGACGTTGAAACGCCAATCCGCAACGCCGGTCCCGCCAAGCTCCTCGGGTACCTCCATCGCCAAGAAGCCGTGTTCTGCGCACCGGGCGAATAGCTCGCGCGGGACCAGCCGCGCCGCTTCCCAAGCCTCGTAGTGCGGAACCACCTCTGCTTGAAGGAAGCGGCGAAAGCTCTCGCGATAGTCGTCCTGCTCCGGGGTGAACAGGTCCCGCTTGGGAGCGGGGGGCGCAACGGTGGTGGCCACAGGATCAGCATCCTTTCAACGCAATAAATAAACCGGACGTATGCTTTATACAAACCGGGCGTCCGAAATGTTACACTCGCGGGCATGGTCGTGACGAGCCAGCCTCATCGCACGCAGGAGCAGCGCCGCGCCGAGACGCAGGCCAAAGTGCTCGACGCGACGATCCAGAGTCTGCTCAACGACGGCTATGCGCAGACCACCACCAGGCACGTCGCAGCGCTCGCCGGCGTATCGCCGGGCGCGATGGCGCACTACTACCCGCGCCGGGTCGATCTCGTGGCCTCGGCGATAGAGCGTCTTGCCGAGCAGCGCATCGACGCATGGCGCGAGATGGCCCACACACTCCCCGCCGAAGGCGCGCATCGGGTACCCGCGCTCGTCGACCTGCTCTGGGAGGACTTCTCGAGCCCTCTGTTCACGGTCTTCGTCAAGGTCTGGGTCGCCGCCGCCGACGAATCCGAGCTTTATGAGCGCCTAGCCGTCACCGAGCGAGGCATCGCCCGGGCGATCGGCAGGCTTGCCGCCGAGTCGATCGGCGAGATGCAGGACCAGGCCGGATGGGAGGGCCGCCTGCTCGTTGCGCTCGCCGCGGTCCGGGGCCTCGCGCTCACCGAGCGCTTCGAGCCCCGAACCGAGTCGCGGCCGGACCCGTGGCCGATCGCGCGTTCGGCGCTGATCGAGATCTTTGAGAAGTGGCAGGACGGTGGGCGCGCCGCGAAGCGCGCGCACGGCCGACGTTAAGGCAGAGCAGGCGGCGACCCGAAGGTAACGAGGTCGCTCGGAGAGGCAGAGGGGACAGCTGTTGGGAGGCGGCACGATGAGAAGGACCGGCTGGCGGCTGCTGCTGCTGGTCCCGGCCGTGCTTTGCGCGGCGGCGCCGGCGGCTGAAGCGAGCGTCACCGAGCACGGGTACCTGAAGGCACCCGATGGCGCATCGTTGGCCTATACGGTGGTGCTTCCCAGCGTGCAGGGCCGGTTCCCGGTGGTGATGGTCTACGACGGCTACTCGGCCGCGGAAGCGCCGATGACCGAGAACGGCGACGCGCCGTTCATGAGCGCGCTGGCGGCGGATGGGTTTGCGGTGATGGGGGTCAACGTCCCGGGAACGGGATGCTCGAGCGGTTCGATCTACCCGCCGTTCAGTCACGCCTGGGCAGAGGACGGTGCGGCGGCGGTCACGTGGGCCGCGTCGCAGCCGTGGTCAACCGGCAAGGTGGGCATGCTGGGCGCCTCGTTTCCGGGGTTCATGGCGCTGTACGTCGCAGCAGAACGACCTCGCGGCCTGGTTGCGATCGCACCGACCGCGTGGACCGGCAACTTCTACGACGCGGTCTATCCCGGCTGGCATCTATGACGACGTCTTCCCGAACCTGTTTGACGCAGACCAGCTTCAGGGGAGCCTCGCGGACGAGGAGACCGCTGCTCAGAACCAGGACGCGCAGTGTGAGCAGAACTTCGCCCTAGGCCAGGCGACCCGGGTCCCGGGCCAGAACGGCGGGCCGCCCCTGGATTATGTCGCGGTGCAGGCGCCGCAGCACCCGTACTACGACAGCGAGTGGTCCAGTCTTCTCTGGGAGCTCAAGGACGCGATCCCGAACATCCAAGTGCCGGTGTTGACCCTGAACGGCTACCAGGACCAAATCGCGTCGGGCACCGGCGTCGACTACTACTCGCTGCTCGATCCGAGCCGGTCCTGGTTCGTGCTCACGAACGGGTGGCACGGACTCGCGGACAGCTCCAACACCTGGGTGAAAGAGACCGTCGCGTTCCTTGAGCATTTTGTTGCCGGAGCCGACAACGCCTGGCAGAACACGCCGAAAGTTCAGGTCTGGCACGAGACCGGCATCAGCAGTAGCGACGACGTCGAGCCAGGTTGGGCTTCCGCCTACCCAAGCTGGCCGCTGCCGACGACGATGCACGCGCTTGATCTACGCGCCGGCAACCTGTTGAGCCAGCACTCCCCGACAAGCTCCGAGGCGCCCGACTCCTACCGCTACCCGATGCCTGCCGGATCGATGGGCGACCCGCAGGGAATGGGCGCCAGCGCGTCCGCGCCCACCAACAACCTGTGGTCGTCCCAGCCGGTGCCGTCTGGCGGGAACGTCGCCTACACCACGCCGCCGCTGTCCCGCGACGTGGACGTCGTTGGGCCGTCCAGCCTGAACCTCTGGCTCTCCTCGACCGCGACCGACACCGACGTCCAGGTCACGATCAGCGAGGTTCGCCCCGATGGTCAGGAGCAGTACATCCAGCGTGGATGGCTGCGGATGTCCGAACGCAAGCTCGGCGCGGACTCCACGGCCACGTGGCCGCGCCCGACCTACCAGAAAGCCGACGCGCAGCCGCTCGTGCCGGGGGTGCCTACCTATTCAAGGATTCCGATCTACCCCTTCGAGCACCTCTTCCGTCGCGGATCGAGCATCCGGATCTCGATCGAGGCACCCGTTGGCATAACGGGAGATTTCGGCTTCCTGTCCAACCCGACGCCGGCAACCAACATGGTCTGGCACGACCGAGGCCACGTCAGCGAGTGGGTGTTCGACGCGCTGCCGATCACGACCCCGGTGCCACCGATCCCGGTGTGCGGCAGCGTCCTCGAAGAGCCGTGCCGCACGAACACGGAGCCGGTCCCGTCCACGGACACGAAGGAGCGGCTCGGACCAAGCGGCCTCAGCGCCCGCGAGTTGCGGCCGGGTGCGTCGTTAACTAGCTAGCCCAGGCAGGAGGGAGCAGGGAGTGAAGTCGGAGGCAGGTCATCGTGAGACGGATCCACGGCACGGCGGTCGCCGGAAATGACGACGCTTCGGCTCCTTCGGATCGCCGCACTGGCGATCGTGGCCGCCGCGACGTGGCTCGGCGGGAGCGGCGTCGCGCGCGCCAACAAGCTCGTGACGATCACGATTCCGGATCGGCATCAGGAAATTCCAGCCAAGTGGCTGAACTACTACAAGGGCCCGCCGCGCGCGAACGTTCTGCTGCCCAACGGCTACACCGCGCACAGGCGGTACCCCCTCCTGGTTCTACTCCACGGGCTGAACGGCGACTACGACTCGTACGCGCACGCGGGAGACACGGCCGTGTTCAAGGGCTTCCCGGGGATCATCGTGATGCCCGAGGGCGCCGACGGCTGGTACACCGACTGGTGGAACAACGGTGAGCGCCGTAGCCCGGCGTGGGAGAGCTATGAGCTGAACGAGGTCATGCCCGCGATCCTCGCCCGCTTTCCGATCCTGCCGGGACGCCGCTACCACGCGATCGCGGGCATCTCGATGGGCGGGCTCGGCGCCGCCTACCTGGGAAGTCGTCTGCCCGGCTTCTTCGGATCGGTCGCCAGCCTCTCCGGGTTCGTAGATCCGCAGTACTTCGCCCAGATCGCCGATCCGGCGATGGGGTTCGAGTCGAACGCCCAGCAGAACGGCGACAACGACTGGGACCCCGTGGACGGCCCTCCCGATGGGTTCTACGCGAACGGGCACAACCCCACCCAGCTCGCGATGAATCTCGAACAGTCTCGAGTGTTCGTGAGCACGGGCAATGGCAATCCCAGCAGCGCCGAGCTGAGCCAGTACAACGCCAATACCGCGGCGATCGCGTGTGCCGACCCGGCCGGCGGGGAGTGCTTTACCGGTGACTGGGCTACGGAGGGGCAGATCATCTATCCGATGAGTCAGCTCTATGACCAGTCGCTGGTCGCCGCCGGTGTCGATGTCACCTACCAGGTCCAGCCCGGCGGTCACGACGACCCGCACTTCAGGCAAGAGCTGCAGGCGATGCGCGCGTGGGGCCTGTTCAAGCCGGTGGTCTCCCATCCGACCGACTGGGTCAACGAGACCGTCGCGACGAGCGGGCAGCTCTGGGATATCGGCTACCGGTTCGCGCGGCCGCCGAGCGCGGTCGTGCAGTTCCGCCGTTCCGGCAGCTCGCTGTCGATCAGCGCGGCCGGCTCAGCCGTCACCGTCACCACCGGCGGCGGCTGCGTGATCCACACAGGCACGCCCGCGACGGTCCGGATTTCACAACGCGGCTGCCGGGAGGAGAGACGATGAGGAAGCGACTTCTGTGGTTGGTGCTGTGCGCTGGCGCGGCGCTCGCGGTGCCGGCGGCGGCCATCGCCAGCGGCCCCCAGCCGTTCGGCCACGCTTGCACGGTCGCGGCCGGCGGGCTGCGGTTCTGCCCGACGCCCGCTCCGACCCAGAGCTCGGACGAGCGCGTGCGGTCGTGGGACGGCGCGCCGCTCCAGGTCGACGTGACGCTGCCGGCGACCGGTAACGGGCCGTGGCCGACGATCGTGATGCTCCCCGGATACGGCGGTAGCGATGGAGTCAGCTGGGACGGAAACGGGGGCAGCACGACGTACGGGAGCGCGGGCGATGACTTCAGCGCCAACTGGTTCGCGCAGCACGGCTACGCGGCGGTGACGATGAACTTCCGCGGTGTCGGCTACTCGTGCGGGCCGCTGTACGCCCAGAGCGCCACGACCGACGTCAACCGCGCGCCCGGCGTCGGGGCATGCAAGAACGTGAATTTCGAGTTCGCGGACCAGCGCTACGACGCCCGCGACGTTCAGTCGGTGCTCGGCCAGCTCGTCGACGAGGGACTCGCCAAGCCCGATGCGCTCGGGGCCACCGGGGAGTCGCTGGGCTCGCTCGTGACGAGCGAGCTGGCGCTGCTCTACAACCGGGTCAGGCTGCTCGACGGCGGCTTTGCGCCCTGGAAGAGCCCCGACGGCGTCCCGCTGCACATCGCCGCCGCGTACCCGATCTGGGGAATCGCGGACCTGATGGAGGGCGTCGCGCCCAACGGACGCTTCCTCTCGTTCGATCCGCGGACCGCGACCAGCGACGCCAGCCCGGTCGGCGCCGTCAAGCTGAGCGTTCCGATGTCGATCGCGGGCGAGGCGCCGGTCGATACGTGGACGGTCCCCTCGACGAGCGGGTTCTATCTGTTCGGCGACACGGTCTATTCCGAGCTCGCAGCTCCCGACGGCCCGGGAGCCACCTCGATCGTCAACGAGATCCGCGACTACCACCAGGCGGTCGGGATGCCGATCGGCTCCGGGGTGGCGCCGGTCCTGATCGAGGACGGGTGGGATGACCTACTGGTCGACGGCGCCACGCAGGCGCTGCGCCTCGAGGACTATCTGAAGCGAGCGGCCAGGCACGCCGACATCGCGATGCAGCTGACCAACGTGGGTCACGCGCTGGCCGCGAACAAGCCGGCTGACATGGACCCGCTCGATCTCCAGGCGACGGCGTTCTTCGCCCACTACCTCCAGGGCGCGGCCGGTGGACCGGCGCCGGGAAGCGTGACGGCGTACACGTCCACGTGTCCGTCGACCGCCGTCTCGGGTGGCCCGTACGAAGCGCAGGGAATGACCGCGCTCGACCCGGGAGCGGTGCGGTTCTCGTCGGCGGCGGCGCAGACGGTGGCGGCCGGCGGCGATCCGACGATCGGCGTCGCGCTCGACCCGATCGTCGGCACCGGAGAGGAGTCCGAGCAGTTCGGCGACCCCCAGTGCCAGACGTTCACACCGAACAACGAGCCCGGGACGGCCGTTTACACGCAGCCGGTCACGCAGACGTTCACGATGCTCGGGCTGCCGACGATGCGGATGCACGTCGCCACGGTCGGCAACTACGGACAGCTCGACGCGCGGCTGTGGGACGTCGCCCCCGACGGGTCCGAGACGTATGTCTCGCGCGGGACCTACGCCCTCACCAACAACCAGACGGGCACTATCACCTGGCAGATGTGGGGGTCGGGGTACACGTTCCCGAAGGGCGACACGATTCGGGTCGAGCTGCTCGCCCAGGACCCGCCGCTCGAGCGCCCGTCGCCGCGGCCGTTCGCCGTGACTGTGTCGGACTTCACGATCGAGCTCCCGTCCCACGACCCGCCGGACGGCGGCGCGATCGTCAAGCCGGTGCTGGGGCGAGAGCAGGGACGGTAAGCATGGGCGTTCCCCGGGTGCGGCGGTTGGCGGCGATCTGGCTCGCCGTTGGTGCGGCGCTCGTCGCCGGCGCCGGGGCCGCTCGGGCCAACCAGCTCGTCACGATCACGCTTCCCGACCGGCACCACGAAATCCCTGCGAAGTGGCTCACCTACCCCGGGCCGCCGCGCGCGGATGTTCTGCTGCCGACCGGCTACAACCCGAAGCGCGCGTATCCGCTGATCGTCCTGCTCCCCGGCTTCAGCAACACGTACGCGATCCTCGGCCCGGGCATGCTCGACGCTCAGCACGTGCTCGCCGGCCTGCAGGCGATCGTCGTGTCTCCGGAGGGTGAGGTCGGCTGGTATGCGGACTGGTTCAACAACGGCGCGTACGGAACGCCCGAGTGGGAGAGCTACATCCTCGACGAGGCGATCCCGCAGATCATCCAGCGTTACAAGATCCTCCCCCAGCGCCGTTACCACGCGCTGTTCGGAATCTCGATGGGCGGGCTGGGCGCCGCCTACCTCGGCGGCCGGCTGCCGGGGTTCTTCGGCTCGATCGGAGTCCTGTCAGGGTTCGTCGACCTGCAAGCGGCCCCGGAGATCGTCACGCCGAGTATGGACGAGCTCAGCGGAGTGCCGCCCGGATCGGTCGTCGGGCCCGAGAGCGGCTTCTATGCCACCGGGCACAACCCCACCGCGCTCGTGCAGAATCTGCAGCACACGCGGGTGTTCCTGAGTGCCGGCAACGGTGTCCCCACGCCCCCCGACGGTGGCGGCGGTGGGGTCGGGAACGCCGAAGAGGCGGGTGTGATCCGTCCGATGTCAGACGATTACGACGCGGCGCTGAAGGCCGCCGGAATCGACGTCACGTACCAGACCCACGACGGCTGCCACTGCTGGCCGGACTTCCAGGCGGAGCTGCGCAACGCGATCGCGTGGGGACCGTTCAAGCCGGTCGTCGAGCATCCGAGCGGCTGGGTCAACGACACGGTCGCGACGCACGGCCAGCTGTGGGGCATCGGCTACCGCTTCGCTACCCATCCGACCGCAGTGGCGCGCTTCACGCGCGCGGGCAGCCGGCTGCGGATCAGCGCGGCAGGTTCACCGGTCACGCTCACCACCAGTCGCGGCTGCGTCCTTCGCGTCCCGACCCCCGCGGACGTCCAGATTCCGTCAAAGAGCTGCCCTCGCACGAGGCCTCCGGCGTAGGTGCGGACGATTCCCGGGGCTCGGTTTAGGCTCCCGGCGTGCTCGTTTGCCGTGATGTGGAAGTGCGCGTTCCCAGCGGCGCGCGGATCCTGGGTCCGGTTTCGCTCGAGGTCGCTCCCGGATCGCTCGTCGCGTTGATGGGCCCCAACGGGTCGGGAAAGTCGACGCTGCTTCGCGTCCTGGCCGGCATCGCACAGCCAACCGCCGGTAGCGCCACGTGGGATCAGCAACCGACTGCATCAGCTGTCCAGGCGCTCGGATATGTGCCCCAGCGGGAGAGCGTCCACGACCGGTTGACCACGCGAGAGGCCCTTCGCTACGCGGCATACCTGCGTCTCGATGGCAGCGCCGATATCGGCTCGCGGGTCGAGACGGTCCTCGACGAGCTCGGCTTGGCCGCCCAGGCCGACACGCTGATTCGAAGCCTCTCGGGAGGCGAACGACGGCGGGCCGCATGCGGGCTCGAGCTGGTCGGCGATCCCCCGGTGCTACTGCTCGACGAGCCGACCAGCGGATTGGACGAGGTGCTCGAGCGCCGGTTGATGCAGCTCTTCAGGCGCCTCGCGGGCCGTGGTCGCGCCGTGCTCGTGGCCACTCACGCGACCACCAGTCTGGATCTGTGCGACGAGGTCATCGTTCTTCAGCGCGGTCGGACCGCCTACCGCGGCGGCTCGGCGGGAGCACGGGCGCACGTCACCGCCGTGGCCGAGGAGCAGCCAGCGGTCTCGGATTCAGCCCCGGCAGTGGCAGCCGATGTGAAGGCCGCCGGCGGGTCGATGGGCGAACTGGGGCAAGCGATTCGGAGCCCCGCGGCCCCAACTGCACCCGTGGCCTTGAGCAGATCGTTCGGGCTCGAGCTCCGCGTCCTGGCCGGTCGGTACCTCCGAACGCTGATTCGTGATCGACGGACGCTGACCGTGCAGGTCTTGCAGGCGCCGGTGATCGGTCTGCTGATCGCGATCGTCTTTCACTCCGGAGCGCTCGCCACCGGTGCGTCTCCGATCGCCGCGGTGGAACTGGTCTTCCTGGTGATGACAGGCGCCATCTGGCTTGGCGTGGCGTCCGCGGTCCGGGAGGTGGTCAAGGAGCGCGGCCTGGTCGAGAGGGAATTCGATGTCGGAATCCGCCTGGACGCGTACGTGCTGGCCAAGACTCTGGTTCTGTTCGCGCTGAACTTCGTCCAGGTCCTGCTGCTGATCCTGGTGGTCGTCGGTCTGAGGCCGCTCGGGATCGGACCCAGTGGCACGCTCGAGTTGTTCGCGATCGCGGTGCTCACCGCTTGGGCCAGCGCCGCGATGGGGCTGCTTGTCTCATGTGCGGCTCGGGGCGTGGACCAGGCGGCCGGGGCCGTTCCCCTGCTGTTGATGCCGCAGCTACTGCTCGCCGGCGGCCTGATCCCCCTCGCGCAGATGCCAGGTGTCGTGGCCGGGGTCGCCAACCTCGTTTACGCGAGATGGTCCTATGCAGGCCTCGGTTCGGCCGCGCGGATCGGAGCCCGCCTGGCTGCATCTGACAGCTCGTCGGTCCTGGGCTTCGACAACGGCTTCTTCGCGTTGACCCCGGCAACCGCGGCGGGAATCCTCAGCGCGTTCACGGTCATCGAGCTACTCGTGGCCGTGTTGCTGCTGATGCGGCGACCTCCGGTGGACCCGTAACGATGGCGCGGCACACCACGTCGGGCCGGCACGAGCGACTCTACGGCCGTCGCGGCGGCCCGATCAGGGGCGTCTTGAGCGGTCCGGCGACGCCAAGATAGACGACCATGTGGAGCCCGCCGGGGTTCTTGGCAGGCATCGCCGCGTTCTTCCAGTTGTTGGTGATCCAGACGTTTCCGGACGGGTCGATCTGCACGCTTGTGTTGCGCTGCAGGCCGTCGAAGCCGTAGCCCTGGGAAGGAGAGATGCCCTGCCCGGTATGGGTCCCGGGAGGGCAGCGGGCGGTGTCGGTGCCGCAGAGCTCGGTCACGCGCTTGCCCGCGAAGTTGGCGACCCAGACGTTGTCGTTGCCATCGACGGCGATCCCCCACGGCATCTTCAGCCCACCGCCGGTGAATGGCGCGGGTCTCGGCACGCCGCTGCTGGAGATCAGGCTCACCGAGTACCGGCCGGTGCGTGTGAGGTTGCCGTCCGGACAGGGGACGCTGACCTGTGCGGAATTTGACACCCACATGTTCCCGTGGCTGTCGGCCGCGATCCCGAGCGGCTTGTCGAACCCGCCTTGGGTGATCGGCGAGCGAGCGGTGGGTGTGCCATCAGGATTGAGCATCGCCACCGAATTGCTGCCGTTGCCGGTGACGAACGCCTGGCCCCGTCCGTTGAAGGCGATGTCGAACGGCTTCATGATGCCCAGGCCGCCGAAGCTCGTGAACGCCAGCGGGGTGGCATCGCTGTAGCGGGTGATTGTGTTGTTGCCGCAGTTGGCGACCCAGATGTTCCCCTGGCGGTCAGAGACAGTCCCCTGCGGCCAGGAGATTCCTCCGGCGGTGAAGCCGCCGGGCGAGCTGGACGTCTGGTCAGGGGACAAGGGCTGACCGCTGGGAGTGAACTCCGAGACGCTCTTATGCGGCGGCTGGTCGGTGCAGGCGTTCGATGAGAAGCCGAAGTTGCCCTCCCAGATGTTGCCGTGCGTGTCGAGCGTGATTCCGTAGCCCGAGCCGTTCACCCCGCCGCCGGTGAACGGCGAGCCCGGCGCGAACCGACCCGTGGGTGTGAACTCCAGGAACTTGCGGCTACCGCACACGGGGGCGGTCGGGTTGCGGCTGTAGGTGTAGTTGTTGGTCACCCACACGTCGCCGTGTGCGTCGATTGCGCTGTTACCGGGGCCGTTGACCGACTTGCCGTCTCCGAAGAACCGCAGCGCGAGGATCCATGCATCCGGACGCCCATGGAGGCCGAGCGCCGGCCGGTGCAGCGCCGGGCGCGAACGCGCAAGTTCGAACAGACCGCCCACGTTGTGCCACGGGTCGCGGGCGATGTCGGCCACAGCGGCCAGGGTGCCCAGCGGTGCAGGCTCCCGCGGCGCTCTCACCAACCGGAACAGCGGGCCGCAGCTGCGCGCCGAGCGGGCACAGGGAATGAGCATGTTCGCCAGCGAGTTGAACGTTCGCAGCGTGGAGGTCTCCTTCCCGTTCGGCACCCGTTGCAGGACCTGGCTCAGGCCCCCGGTCCGGACGTCCACAAGATTCCCCGCCATCCCCGCCGCGTTCTGCGGCCCCGGCGCCCGCCCGGCTATCCCACGCCGGGAGACGAACTGGGCGAGGGCGAAGCCGAACGCAACGGTCGTCAGCTCGTTCACGACGACCCTGCGCGGCGCCGGCGCAACGCCAAGGACCGACGCGAGCCGCACCGCCCGGCCCTTCCCCGCGATCAGATACAGCACACCATTCGAGCGGCGCTCGGTCCGATAGGAGATATCGAACGATCCGTCCGCACCCGTCCGCGTCGCTCCGAGTAACACCGGTCTCATGCGTCCGGTCGAGGTCGTGCTGTACAGCGTGACGGACGTCGACTCCAGCGGCGCATGTCCGCTCAGAACGCGCCCCTTCAGTTCGGCTGCCGTCGCCGCGTCGACGCTCAACAGCGCGACGAGGGCGACCACTGCGAAGGTGGCGATTGCGGATCTGCGTATCGGTCCCATCCGACAGTCAGTTGTCGGTCTTTGGCGTCCACTCGCCGGGTGGCTGCGAGAACCACTCGGCGAGCGCCTGGGTCTGTACTGGCACGAGCGACGCGGGGAGCGGCTGCTGGATCTCGTCGTGCATCGCTTGATCGAGCAGCTTGGCGAGCCGCTTCACGAGGGCCTTGTCACCTGCGCTCGAGCCGCGCTTGTCGAAGATGTTGTCGACCTCGGACCGTCCTGAACGGGTGGCGTAGTTGTAGGCCTCGTACTGGATCGGCTTGGACTCATCGAGCTCGAGCGTGCCGTCCTTCCAGAACGCGTATCGCGCGAGCTTCCCGTGGGTCGTCCGCACGGCTGTGATGTGGTTGGGCGCCGGGTGTAGCTGCTGCGTGGTGGGCAGCTGGCTGCTGGTGCCGGGCTCATCCGTGGCGTGAGCGATGTATGAGCGGCCCGCCGCCTTGGGCTCCGCCAGGATCCCCGCGATGTCTGCGCGGCCGGCGATCTGCGCGTAGGCCGAATCGCCGCGCCAGCCGTTGCCGCCGGTAGCGAGCGTCAGCATCAAAGCCGCCAGATCGACGCTTTCGACCAGCTGGTCGCGGACGATCTTCGTCGCTTTGGTCCAGCTTCCGGTCGGGTCCTTGACGATCAGAGGAACCCGAGCGCCTTCGTCGTAGAACGCGAAGCCCTTCCCGCGCATGCCGTGGGCCCCGCCATATTCGCCGTGGTCTGAGACGAAGACCACGATCGTGTTCTCGGCGTACGGGGATTGGGCAAGCGCATTGAGCACCAGTCCGATCTGGATGTCGACGTCGCGCTGAAGCATCAGGTACGTGTCGAGCAACTTCGTCCAGGTCCGCTCAGGTGTCCCGTCCGGCGGCATGACGCCGAAGCTCTCGTTCTCGATCTGCTGCGAGCGGAGCTGCATCATCGGCTTGTGGCGAGCCTTGCGCTGGTCGGTGGTCTCGAAGTTCCCCGGCAGGCCGGAATAGACATGCGGGGGGGTCGCCTCACCTTCGATCTTGCGCGTGAAACGCGGGTACCAAGCGATGTCGTGAGGGTTGACGAAGCTGACAGTCGCCATCCACGGATTTCCACCGCTCGCACGGCCGGCGAGCCAGTCGATGAACTGTTGTCGGATCAGCGGATCCATGGCCTGGCCCTGTCCCGCGCCGCCGTTCGGGGAAGGGCATGTGCCCGATCCGGGCCAGTTCGCCGTGAAGCCGTGCGACTCATACGGGTTCGGCTCGCACTGGCCGTTCTGACCGCCGGACATGTGCCACTTGCCGAACCAGTAGGTGTCGTAGCCCTTCTGGCGGAGCATCGTGCCGAACGTGGGAAAACCAGAGTTGAGGTCGGTCGGTGGCGTTGTGGCGAAGATTGCCGTCTGGTGGGTGTAGAGGCCGGTGGCCTGGGTCGTCCGCGACGGTGTGCAGTCATTGGACGAGGTGAAGTAGCGCGAGAAGGAGACGCCCTCGCTGGCCAGCTTGGTCACAGTCGGGAGGGCCGCCACCTGGAGTCGCCGTGGCAGGTACACCCACGGCGTACGCATCTGGTCCACGATCACAAGCAGGATGTTCAGGCCCGGTCGCGGCGTCGCGGCCCGCGCCGATGCCGTCAACCAGCGGGACGCGCCGCCGAGTCCGCCTGCGGCGAAACCCGTGGCGGCAGCTCCCTGCAAAAAAGTCCGGCGTGAAACCGACTGTGGCATCCCGGCACCCGCTGGCCCATCAAAGGCCTCCGTCGCAACGATCCGAGAGCCGCGCAGCCAACCACGTGACCACCAACTCGTCTCGAGCTCGAAACCCACGGTCCGCGTCACAGTCGATGACCGCGCCGCGACGACCGCACACGACCCTACTCCCAGGCCGGGCCGGAGACAACCGCGACGGCGCTTCTGAGATTCGTCCGAAGCGTGATGGCGCGACGTCGCAGGTCAGAGGCGGGTCATTACCGCCTTGGCGGCGTCCTGCCCAGCGCGGACCGCGCCGTCGAAGTACCCCGGCCAACGCGTGGCGACCTCCGTGCCGGCCCAGTGGATCCGCCCGACGGGTGCTCTCAGTGCCGCCCCGTAGGTCGAAAGGACGCCCGGTCCCATGAATGCGTTGAACGCGCCACCCGACCATTTGTCGGCGGGCCAGTTGGCTTCGATGTACTGGGTGGGGTTGGCGACCTGCGGACCGAAGAAGGTCTTCAGGTTGGCGATCGCCGCGGCTCTTCGCTGCTGCGCCGTGCGCGCCTCCAGCGCGATCGAACCGGGGCCGGCCGAAAAGCTGGTGAGGATGCCCGGGCGTCCCGAGGGTGGCGAGGAGTCTGCGGTCGCCACGATCGTGAGCTCGCTCACCGCGGCTCCGCTCAGCCCCTCCTTGCGCCACCACGCGGTCGGGTAGATGCATGCGTTCTTGATCACGCTCTGCATCGGGAAGCGCTGCGTGAGCTGCAGCCGCGCCGCCGGCATCGCGGGCCGGTAGTCGATCGCGCCGGCGAGGTATGGCGGCGTGGCGACGATCACGAACTTCCCCCGGTAACGCCCCGAAGGAGTGGTCACCTGAACGCCCGAGGAGCCTTGGCTAACCGCGTACACGGGCTGGTTCAGCCTGATCCGGTCGCCCAGCTTCGCCGCCAGGATCGGGGGGAACTGGCCGGCGGCGCCATGGAACAGCCATTTCTCCGGCTCTTCGGCGTGCGGGCTGGTGGCGTCCTCGTACAGGAGGTAGAGCATCGAGACCTCATCCGGATCGTCGCCGTTGCCGGCGATCACGGCTTGGAGGGCGAACTTCGCGTACGCCGAGCTCGAGTTGGCATCAAGCCATTCGGCGACCGTCAGGCCGTCGAGATACGAGGCGTTGGGAGTCAGCCACGGCTTGGCGATGTTGACCGTGCCGACCAGCGCCTCGAGCTTCGCCGAGAGCTCCGCCGCAGCAAGCCGATCGGCCGGCGTCACGTTGCTCCCCGGGGAATACTTGCCGTCCGCCGTATAGGTCGAGCGCTGCCCTTCGAAATAAACGACGTTCTTGCCCTTGGCGTAGGAGTCGAAGTGCGAGATGCGAAGCGAGCGGGCCAGCGCAAGCAGAGCCGTCTGCGTCGGCCCCACCCACTGACCCCCAAGGTCGATCCACCCACCCTCGATCACCGATTTGCGCACCATCCGGCCACCCACCCGATTCCTCGCCTCCAACACCACGCACGAGACCCCGTGCGCCGCTAGTTGCCTCGCAGCGCACAACCCGGACAGCCCCGCACCTACGACGATGACATCCACGCGCCGGGTAGCCGCCGAAGCCGACCCGGACCCAGTGGCGACGCCGCCCAGTACGAGCAGGCCCGCCCCGCGCAAGAACTCGCGTCGCCCCACCCGCGCATGCCCCACGCGGTCCATGCAGAGCATGTTGCAGAGCCCTCGCCGGCGACCAGGTCTGGGTTGGCGTCGAGTCCAGCGCGGCGATGGCGCCTCGCCAGTGCGGGTGGCGTTAGGAGATGCCGGTGCGGACGGCGTGGACGGCGGCTTGGATGCGAGAGCTGCCCCGCCGGCGGGAGCCCGTGCACCGCGAACGCCACCGTTTCCGCCACCGCCAAGACCAAGAAGATCGTGATCGGCCGCGCCAGCTTCACCAGCCCCGCCGGACAGAGCAGGAAGATCACGTTCAAGCTCAACAGCCAGGGCGCGAGCCTCCTGCGCAAGCTCGGCTATCTCAAGCTCACCGTCACGCTGGTCAGCTGAGTCGTCCACAACACGCCGATCACCACCACGAAGACGTTCACGATCAAAGCGCCAGCGCACAAGCCCTAGCGTTAGATCCGGCCCAACCTAGCCGTCTCCGAGCCGTGCTAGACGAGCGTGTCTGGCCAGAGGATCCTGCGAGTGGAGCTAGCCGGGCTCGAACCGGCGACCTCCAGCGCGGCGAGGTCCGGCTCTGCTGCCGCCGGCGTACCCGCTGCCGGCGTATCCGCTGCCGGAATACCCGGCGCGGATGTCGGCGGCAGGGCAAAGGGTGGCCGCGACGGAGGTTACCCCGGCACGGTCCGCGCGCTGGCGGTCCTCCCGGCGCCGGGACCGCGAGCACCAGGGACCGGGGCGGCACGAGGGCACCGAGAGCCGGTCCGGGCTGCGATGACGGCCCTCCCGCCTGGGCCGGGAGGGGGTGCGGCGCGGGAGCACGCAGAGCGGCCTCAACGTCCACCCGCGCATACTAACCAGGAAATAATCCTGGTAGGAGAGGCGCGTTCGTCGAGAAACTCTCCCGAATCGTGCTGCGGCTCAGGCCTCGCCGATGTCCTCGTACCACAGCCGCGGGTGAAGCGGCGATGAGTCACGTCTCAGCCGCCGGCACCGGGCGTCGTCGAGCAGGGTGACGCCGACGCCGTGTTCGGCCAGCCAGTCGTGCCCGCCATTGAACGTCGTCGCCTCGCCGATCACAACGGGCCGATGCCGAACTGGCGCACCAGGCCGGAGCAGTACCAGCACGGCGACAGCGTGGTCACCATGATCGTGTCCTTGTAGCCCGCTTCGGCCGGCGTCGCGGAACGCGGAGGTCTCCGCGTGCATCGACGGGTCGCCGTCCTGGACCCGGCGGTTGTGTCCGGCGCCGAGCAGGGTGCCGTCCTTGTCGAACAGGGCGGCGCCGATCGGGATGCCGCCCTCGGCCAGGCCCGCCTTCGCTTCCGCGATCGCGACGTGGGGCATGGCTTCGGCGTCGCTGCCTGCGTTCCATCGGTCATGGCCGCACGCTACTCGCGCGGGCCCCGGTTCCGGCGGCCGCGGTTTGTTACGCTCCGCTCCGTGACCACCAAGGGAGCAGGCGTCCGTTGACTGCGTTGCCCGGCTCGTGGAACACCTGGGACGCCGCCTGGCCGGCCAGCCTCGTGCACGTGGCCAGCGGGGCCTGCGTCCGGATCGGCGCGTACAGCGCGAGCGCCGGGACTTACACCGAGTTTCCCTGGTCGGCGAGGCACATGCTGGGCACGCACCTGGCGGACGGCGGCCGGATCGAGGCGGAGTTCGACGCGGGCACGACGCTGAGCCTGCGGGCCGCGGCGGCGGGCGAGTCGGCGGTGCTGGCCGAGCTGCGCTGCTCCGCGATGAAGGAGTGGGGACTGCGCTTCTGGTTCGTGATCGAGTTCGGCGCATGGCAGCAGCCCGGCCCGGCTGCCCGCCTGCTGGTGCCGGACGGCGAGCGCGCGTACCTGGACCCGCCTGCGGCGATCATGGACGGCGCGGGCGGCGGGGCGGTGGCATTCTGCCCGCGCGACCGCCCGGTCGATGCACGGCCGGCAGCGCATCGGGGCGCGATCGGCCGGGCCATGGCGGCCGAGGGCTACTACGCGCGGCCGCCAGCCCCGGCCACCGGCTCGCCGTCTTCCGGTTCACTGCCACCGAGCCCGTCGTGTTCGCCGCCGCGGCCGGCCCGGACCCCGGTGCGGCGCTAAGCAAGGCCCGCCAAGCCCTTGAGGGTGCCCGCGACCCGCTTGAGGGTGCCCGCGACCCGCTCGACGGCGCCACCGAAGCCCTCCGGCCGCCCGATCCCCAGCCGGGGCGCGAGGCCATCCGCGACGTGCTCGGCTGGAACACGGTGTGGGACCGTGCCAACCGCCGCGCGTACACCGCCTCGACCCGGGCCTGGATCGACCCGAAGTTCGGCGGCTTCGGCGTCTGGCAGATCGACGGCTTCCTGCACGCGGTACTCGCCGCCCACCTGGCGAGCCTGGCTGGCCTGGGCCAATATCGGCGCGGTGCTGGCCGGGCCGTACGGCCGGGGGAACCTGGCCGCCCTGGCGGCGGGACGACGTACTGGCAGGACCGTTCGCACCCTCCGTTCGGAACCATGTCTGTGGAACGTGCAGGCAAGGGTTCCGGACGATGGCAGCGGCGCCGGGCGGCGGAGTGCTGCGGGCGCGTTCGACTGGTGGTTCCCACCCGGGACGGCAACGGGAACGGCCTGCTCGAATACGGCTCGTCGCCGGTGGGTGACGGGCACTTCGTGCACACGCGGCAGGCGGCGATGGACGAGTCCGCCAACGACAACTCGCCGGTGCACGACGACGCGAGGTTCGACCCGTCGACGCACACCCTGGACCTCGAGGACGTCGGGCTGAACAGCCTGCTGGTGCACGAGGGCAGCCTGCTTACGGCGCAAATGCCGCCGGGGAACGACCGCCTCGCCGGGCGCGCGGCGGAACTCGCCGAAGCCGTGCGGACCCGGCTGTGGGACAGCGGGCGCGAGGTGTTCGCCGGGCGGCTGTGGAACGGGGAGTTCACCAGGAGCCTGTCCCCCACCAGCTTCTACCCGCTGCTGGCCGGGATCGCGACGCCGGACCAGGCCGAGGCCATGGTGCAGCGCTGGCTGACCGACCCGCGCCGGTTCGGCGGCCGTACCCGGTGGCCGGGACGCCGCACGACGATCCCGCCGCGCCGACAACGTGTACTGGCGGGGGCGGGTGTGGCCCTGCTTCAACTACCTGTCTATCTGGGACTGCGCCGGTACCGGTTCGACGAGCAGGCGGCCTGGCTCGCGTCGCGCGGCCTGGAGATGTTCCGCCGGGGCTGGGCCGAGCGGCGCTGCTACGAGAACTTCAGCCAGCAGACCGGCGACGGCGGCGACTCCGTGGACGCGGAGCCGTTCTACACCTGGGGCAGCCTGCTGCCGATGATCGCGGACCCGGAGGCCTGATCAGCACCGACCCGTGGGACGCGATCTCGTTCGGCTGCGGCGGCACCGATCCCGGTTCGGCGGCGGCCTACCTTGCCGGTCTGCGTACGCGGTCACCGCGGCCGGGCTCCACCGCGCTGTCGCGTGACGGCGTGCCGTGCTCGCGCCGGCCTGCGCGGCCGGTTCCGGCACCTGAGATCGCGCCCGGCCGGCTGTCGGTCGAGTCCGCCGCCCGCCGGGAGGTGACCGTCGAGGTGACGCTGCCCGCCGGACGGCCGGGCCGTCCCGGCCGGGCGCGTCGCCGGTCCGGCTGGGCCGTCCGCGCAGCCGCAGCGGTTCGAGTTCACCGGGTAGGCCCAGGCCCACCAGCGGACTAGGTCCCGCCCCATGGCGCGAGCAGGCCCGAGTGGACCATATTGGTCGCTATGTGGCTGGTCATGAGGATCCGTGGAAGTCGCTCGCCAAAGTACTGCGACGTTTCGGCTGGGGCACGCTGCTGTGCCTGCGGCCGCGGTGGGGATGGCGCTGTTCGGTATCCACCTCTGGACGGTCGCGACGGTCGTTCTCGCGCTGGCCGTGGCGATCTGGCGGCCAGCGGTCGCGGCCAGCCTGGCTCCGCTGGCGATGGTGGCCGCCGGCATCTCGGGACTGGTGGCCGCCGCGGGCGTACCCGGATCGCCGGTCAACTGGTTGGTCAATAGCCGTGTCTCCTTCCGGGGGAAGCCGGGGTCCGGTCCCTTTCCCCCGCCGCCGGGGGCCAGTGCCCAGGTCCGCTTTCCGCTGCCGCCGGGGGTCAAGACCCAGTTCAGCACCGCCAAGGCGGGTAACCAGGTGCTGGCCCCTCCCGGTGTTGTCCGGAAGATCATCGGGACGCACGGGCAGGTCATCACCCCGAAGGGCGCTGTCCGGCAGATCATCACCCCGAAGGGCGCTGTCCGGCAGGTCATCACCCCGAAGGGCGCAGTCATGCGCAGGCCGCAGGCGCACCTGCTCGGCTGGTGGGACGGCCGCTGCTCGTTCCGCTGGCGCTCGTGCTGCTCACCCTGGGCCTCTGGCTCGCTCCGCGGACGGTGGCCGGGCTGGCGGACCGTGCCGCGACCGCGGCGGAGCGGTTGCGCCAGCACATGCGGGAGAACCGCTGGGGCGTCTCTCCTCGTCCCGGTCTCGCTGATCGGTCTGACCGTGTTCGGCGTGTGGCCGTGGACCGTGGGGATGGTGATCGCAGCGGTCGTCGTCGTGATGAAGTGGCCCAAGGTGGCCGCGGATCTGGTGCCGGTCGCCCTTGCCGCCTTCGCCCTCTACGGGTTCGAGATCGCGGCGAGGTGGCAGTCGGGCCGGGTCCGTTCGCGGGTCCCGGCCCGCAGTTCCTGAATCCGGGGGCGGCGTTCCTGAATCCGGTGCAGTACGGCGTGGTCAGTGTTGACAGCCCGCAGATGGCGCTGCTGGCCGGCGCGGAGGCAAGCGTGTTCCTGGCGCTCGCCGCCTGGCTGGTGCCCCGGACGATCGGCGCGCACGCGGCCCGTGTCCGCCCCCGGCCCCGACCCCGCGCTGGCCGGCCGGGTGCAGCGGCTGACCGAGTCCGCGGCCACGCCATCGACGCCGCCGCCTCCGAGCTGCGCCGGATCGAGCGGGATCTGCACGACGGCGCCCAGGCCCGGCTGGTCGCGCTCGGCATGAACCTGCGGGCGGTGGAGCGCATGATGCCGCCAGCCCGCAGGCCGCGCTGGCACTGGTCGCCGAGGCGAGGGAGACCTCGCCGGGGCGCTGAACGACCTACGCGGCCTGGTCCGCGGCATCCACCCGCCGGTCCTCGCCGACCGCGGCCTCGGCACGCGATCCAGGCGCTCGCCCTGGACACGCCGCTGCCGACCGAGCTGGACATCAGCCTGCCCGGCCGGCCGACCGCGCCGGTCGAGTCGGCCTGCTACTTCGCGGTCGCCGAGGCGCTCGCCAACGCGGTAAGCATTCGGGTGCTCGCCGGGTGCACATCCGGGTGCAGCACGCGGCGGCATGCTGCGGATCGAGGTGACCGACGACGGCGCGGCGGCGCGGACCCGCGACCGCGGCACCGGGCTGCGCGGCGTGGAACGGCGGCTGGGCACGTTCGACGGCATCCTGGCGGTCAGCAGCCCGCCGGGCGGGCCTACCATGTCGTCATGGAGGTACCGTGCGCGTTGTCATCGCCGAAGACCTCTTCCTGCTGAGGGACGGGCTGACCAGGCTGCTGGCGGCGCACGGCTTCGAGATCGCGGCGGCGGTGGACACCGCTCCCCGGCTGCTGACCGCCCTGCTGGAGCAGCGGCCCGACGTCGCCGTCGTGGACGTCAGGCTGCCGCCCGGCTTCGCCGACGACGGGCTGCAGGCCGCGCTCGCGGCCCGGCGCCAGGTGCCGGGCCTGCCCGTGCTGCTGTTGTCGCAGTACGTCGAGCAGCTGTACGCCCGCGAGATGCTCGCCGACCAGGCCGGCGGGGTCGGCTACCTGCTCAAGGACCGGGTGTTCAACGACGACCAGTTCGTCGACGCGATCCGCACGGTGGCTGGCGGCGGCACCGTGATGGACCCGGACGTGGTGACCAAGCTGCTCGGCCGCCGGTCGCACGACGAGCCGGTCACCCGGCTGTCCGCGCGCGAGCTCAAGGTGCTCGAGCTGATGGCCGAAGGACGCTCGAACGCGGCGATCGCGCAGCGGCTGTACGTCACCGAAAAGGCAGTCGGCAAGCACACGACGAGCATCTTCCTCAAGCTCGGGCTCACGCCCTCCGAAGATGACAACCGCCGTGTCCTTGCTGTCCTGGCGTACCTGAATTCCTGACCACGATCCGCAGCCGAACGTCCACATCCTGGCATTCGCCCGGGCCCCGGCGTTACGGCGCGGTCGCCGCGACCGCCCGGGTGACCACGCGGCCAGCGTGCCGGAGCGCCGGTACGCCTCCCGCTGGAAGGCGGCACCGTTGCCACGGGCGCGGACGGCTTCCAGCAGCCCGGCCACCACGGCGTACTCGCCGGAATCGCTGAGCGCCTCGCGGACGTGCTCGACGAGCAGGCTGGTCACCGCGGCCGACGGTTCCGGCAGGCCGGTGACCGGGTTGATCAGCACGTCGTCCATACCCGACCGGCTGGCCCGCCAGGCGGCCAGCCGCAGCAGTTCGGCCCGGACGCAGCTGGCCGGGCTGCTGTCCTGGGCGGCCCGCGCCTCGGTTTCCACCAGCGCGCGGGCCAGCGCGGCGATCAGCACCGCGTCGTCCGCGCGCAGGCAGACGTCGGCGACCCGGATCTCGATCGTGGGGTAGCGCCGGGAGAGCCGCGCGTCGAAGTACACCATCCCGCTGTCGAGCAGCGTCTGGGTGCGCAGCATCTGCCGCACCGTGTCGTGATAGGCCCGCGCGGTACCGAAGCACCCGGTGGGTCCCGCGCTCGGCAGCAGGCCCCAGACCTGATAGCGGTAGCTGGCATAGGCGCTGTCGCTTCCCTGCCAGAACGGGGAGTTGGCGCTGAGCGCCAGCAGCGTCGGGAGCCATGGCTGGATCCGGTCGAGCACGGCGATGCCCTCGTCGTCCGAGGCGACTTCCACGTGCACGTGACATCCGCAGGTGAGCAGCTCGGACAGGGTCAGCCCGTACTCGCCTGCCATTTTCTGGTAGCGGTCCTTGGGCATCAGCTCCGGCTCGACCGGCACCGGGGACGTCGCCAGCGCGGCAGTGGCGGCCCCGGCCCGGGCCGCGGCGCTGGCCGCCGCTGCCCGGCACCGGCGCAGCTCACCGCCGAGGTCGTCGAGCGTGCGGCACGGCTCGGTGTCGGTTTCCAGTTGCTGCCGCTGCAGCTCGAACTCCAGCACGTCGGTGTCGGCGGCGGGGTCCTGCTCGGCGGCCCGCATGACGCTTCCGGCCACGGCGCTGGGCTGCCCCGTTTCCGGGTCGACGAGCAGCAGTTCCTCTTCCACTCCCACGCTGCGCGGCTTCACCGGCGCCCCGTCCCGGAGGCCAGGTCGTCCGCGCCGCGGGTGTTGATCACCCGGCTGGCCGGGATGCCGGCGCTTTCGGCTCGCGCGCAGCCGCTGTCCAGCCAGTCGAGCTGGCCGGGCGCGTGCGCGTCGGTGTCGATGGCGAACAGGCAGCCAGTCTCGGCGGCCAGCTTCAGCAGCCGGTCCGGCGGGTCCTGGCGTTCCGGCGGCAGTTGATCTCCACGGCGACGCCGTGGTCGCGGCAGGCGGTGAACACGGCGTCGGGATCGAAGGCCGACTCCGGCCGGCCGCGGCCGGTGAGCAGCCGCCCGGTGCAGTGCCCTAGCACGTCGGCCAGGGGATTGGACACCGCGGTCACCATGCGCTCGGTCATCTGGCCGGCCTCCATCCGCAAGTGCGAATGAACGCTGGCCACCACGACGTCGAGGCGGCCGAGCAGGTCGTCGCTCTGGTCCAGGCTGCCGTCGTCAAGGATGTTCACCTCGATTCCGGTGAGGATGCGGAACGGGGCCAGCGTGGTGTTGAGCTCGGCGACGAGTGCAAGCTGGGCGCGGAGCCGTTCGGCAGACAAACCGCTGGCTACGGTGAGACGGGGCGAATGGTCGGTCAAGGCGATCCATTCGTGACCCAGGCTGCGGGCGGCCTCGGCCATTTCCGCGGGCGGGCTGCCGCCGTCGGACCAATCAGAATGCGAATGGCAGTCACCGCGCAGCGCGGCGCGCAGCTCCGATGGCGTGGCCGCCGCTGCCTCCTGCACCAGCTTGTCCAGGTAAGGCGCCTGCTGGCTGTTCACCGCCCCGGCGATGATCTCGGCGGTGACCGGGCCTATTCCGGGCAGCGCGATCAGCGTTTCGGCGGCCAGCCGCTGCTCCAGTTCGCCGTCGGGGAGCTTTTCCGCTACCTCGGCGGCACGGCGGAATGCGCGCACCCGGTAGGTCGGCGCCTGCGCCCGCTCGAGCTGGAACGCGATGTCCCGCAATACCTGTACTGGATTCACCTGGCTCAGATACCCGTCATGGCGCGTCGAATCCGTTTGATGTCAACGTGAGAACAATCGACCGCATGTTTTGCGAGTTGGTTATGTTAGGTGCGTGTCCGCAATGAGGCAAGACGGCCTGCTCGCCCGGACCCACGAGGGCGAGCCCGGCCTCCCGCGCGGCCGCAGCGGGCTGCCGGCCGAGACCGTCCGGGCGGCGCAGCGGGAACGCCTGCTGCGCGCGGCCATCGCCGCGGTCGCCAGGACCGGGTTCAACGACGCCACCGTGGCGGAAATCGTCCGCGGCGCCCGGGTGTCGAAGGCCGCCTTCTACGCGCACTTCACCGACAAAGAGGACTGCTTCCTGGCCGCCACCGTGGCCGGCGGCGAGCTGATGATCAACCGGACGGTTGCCGCGGCCAGCGCGCTGCCCGCGGGAGCGAGCGCCGAGGACGTGCTGCGCGCCGGTATCGCCGCGTATCTCAAGTTCCTGGCCGACGAGCGGCCTTCACCCGCGCGTTCTACATCGACATGCCGGCGGCAGCTCCGCGCGGTCGACCGGATCGAGGAAGCGCAGCACATTTTCGCGCACGTGAACCGGGCATGGCATGACGGTGCCCGCCGCGACCACCCGGACTGGCCGGCCGTCCCGTACCAGGCCTATGTCGCGCTCGCCGGTGCCACCACCGAGCTGGTCCGCGCCGAGGTGCGGAAGGGCAGGCACCGGGCCATGACCGGGCTGGAGGACACGCTCGTCGGCCTGCACCTTGCGGTCCTCGCCGCCCGCCCATGGCAGGCGGCGGGCTAGGTCCGGTCGTACCGGGTCGGCGGGAACGGATCGCGCTCGCCCTTGACCCGGATCTCGTCCTCGTCCAGCTCGTGCTCGATCTCGGCCTTCTCTTCCAGGTACTGATCGGTCGTGGTCACGTCGGGTTCCGGCGGGGCGTCGGTGGCCGGCGGCACCTCGTCCGGGTCGTACGGATCGAGACCGGCGCTGACGCGCTCCTCTTCGGTCCGGTGCGCGAGGCTGTCGTCGTCAGGGTGCATGGGCGCGCCGCCATGTTCCCGGCGGTCACGGTGGACCTGCTCCTCCGGCTCATCCGGGGTCTGTCGCGGCATTGGGCCTCCAGCAGGTCGGCGGTGAAATACTGGCCTCTCAAGAGCGTTCGTTCCAAGGTACGCCTCGCCGGGGAGGGAGCGTGCAGGCCATGCGCGCGTGGGTGGTGACGCGGCCAGCCGATCGAGAGCGGCCCGCTCAGCTATCAGGAGAAACCCGTACCGGTCCCGGCCAGTGACGAGCTGCTGGTGCAGGTCGCCGCCTGCGCGGTGTGCCGCACCGACCTGCATGTCACCGAGGGCGACCTGCCGGTGCACCGTGAGCACGTCACGCCCGGGCACATGGTCGTCGGCACGGTCGCGGCGGCCGGCGACGAGGTCACGGACTACGCGGTGGGCGACCGGGTGGCGTCGCGTGGCTGCGCTACACGACGGAACCTGTAAGTACTGCCGGCGCGGCGACGAGAACCTGTGCCCCAGCTCGCTCTACACCGGCTGGGACGCCGACGGCGGGTACGCCGAGTACACCACCGTCCCGGCCGCTTTGCCTACCGGCTGCCGGGCGAGGTGCCGGACGTCGAGCTGTCGCCGCTGCTGTGCGCCGGGATCATCGGCTACCGGGCGCTGCTGCGCGCGTCCCTGCCGGCGGGCGGCCGGCTCGGGCTGTACGGGTTCGGCGACAGCGCGCACCTGTGCGCGCAGGTCGCGCTGGCTGAAGGGGCGACCGTGCACGTGCTGACCCGCGGCGAGGCCGCCCAGCGGCTGGCCGTGGAGCTCGGCGCGGCCTCTGCCAGGGGCGCGTACGACCAGCCGCCGGAGCCGCTCGACAGCGCGATCCTCTTCGCCCCGGTAGGCGACCTCGTGCCGGTCGCGATGCGGGCGCTCGACCGCGGCGGGATGCTCTCCGTGGCCGGGATCCACCTGTCCGACACGCCGCCGCTGAACTACGAGCGCGAGCTCTTCTACGAGAAGGAGCTGCGCAGCGTCACCTCGAACACCCGGCGCGACGGCCGCGAGTTCCTGGACCGCGCCGCCCGCTACCACGTGCGCGCCACCACTCACGTGTACCCGATGGCGCAGGCGCAGCAGGCGCTGGCCGATCTCAAGGCGGGACGTTTCGACGGCGCCGCGGTCCTGGTCAACGACCCGGTCAGCGCGGCCTGAGAACGGTCCGGGCGGGCCGAGAAGGGTCAGGCCGCCGCGTGCTCCGACGGCGCGTGCGGGCGGTCCTGGGCCAGGTACCAGCTGGCGGCGAGCCGCACGCCCTCGCGCAGGTCAACCCCTGGCTGGTAGCCCAGCTCGCGCCGCGCCTTGTCGATCGAGTGCCGGTTGTCGGTGCCGAACAGCTTGACTCCCAGCCGGGTCACCACGGGAGGCACCCGGTTGCCGGTTGCCTTCGCGAGGCCCTCGGCGAGGCAGCCCGCGGTGTAGAGGGGCCGGTACGGGACGTGGACGCGCGGCGGCTTCGCGCCGATCACGTGGGCGACCGCCTCGACGAACTGCCGCTGGGTGAGGGGGAGGTCGTTGGCTGATGTTGTACGTCTGGCCGACCGCGTCCGGATGGCTGAGCGCCAGCAGCAGCCCCCGGACGACGTCGGTGACGTAGACGAACGGAAGCGCGTTGTCGCCGGAGCCGATGATGATGCCCTTGCCCGCCCGCAGCCGGTCCGCCATCCGGCCGAAATGCAGCTGATCGCCGGGACCGAAGAACGTGCCGGGACGGATGATCGCGGCTGGCAGCTGATCCTCGGCGATCATCCGCCGCACCGCGACGTCGGCCGCGGCCTTCGTGACCGCGTAGGGCTCGGGGAACGGCTGCAGCGGGGAGTCCTCGTGCATGATCTCGCCGTGGTCCATGCCGTAGCAAGACCACGAGCTGACGTGCACGACGCGGCCGACGCCCTCGGCGAGCGCGGCGCGGCACACGTTCTCGGTGCCGGTCACGTTGACCGCGTGGTACTGCCTCCATCGGACGCCAGAGACCCATCATGGCGGCGCAGTGCAGCACCGCCCCCGCGCCGCTCATCGGCGCGGTCAGCGTCTCCGGCTGCAGGATGTCTCCCCGGAACACCTTGACGTCTCGCTGCCTCGAGCCAGCGGGTGTTCTCGCCGGGCAGCGCGAGCACCCGTACCGTCTCGCCGCGCTCCTGGAGCGCGGGGACAAGGTGGCGGCCGAGCAGGCCGGTACCGCCAGTGATCAGGATGTCCATAGTGCGGCTTCTTCCTTCCGTACCGGCGACCAGTGCCGCCGCTGGTGTGCGAGATCTGCCAGGCGCGGTAGCCCCTGTTCCAGCCATGCGATCGTGTAGTGCCTGCGGGGCACGACGATCTCCCGGCGCGGGCGGGATGACGAGGTCGGCGATCGCCGTCGCCACCAGGCCGGGCTCGGGCAGCTGGGCGTCGATGTGCCCGGTCATCGCGGTCGCGATGTTGCCGGGCGCGACCAGTGACACGGTGACCCCGCTCCCGGCCAGCTGCCGGCGCAGCGCCAGCGAGAAGCCGCGCAGGCCGTACTTGGTCGCGGAGTAGAGCGGCTCCATGGCCACCCGCCCGGAAAGGGACCCGACCGAGATGATCGCGCCGCTGCCCCGGGCGAGCATGCCGGGCAGCACGGCGCGGGTCAGCAGCATGGCGCCGAGCAGGTTGACCCCGACCAGGTCGGTGATCCCGTCGGGCGGGCTCGAGGCCAGCGGCCGCATCCAGCTGGCGCCGGCGTTGTTGACGAGCACGTCCACCTTGCCGAAGGCCGCCAGGGCCCGCTCCGCCAGCGCCATCACGTCTGCGCCGTCCGCGACGTCGGTGCGAATCGGCAAGGCCTCGCCGCCCGATGCGCGGATCGCCTCCGCCTGTGCTTCCAGTTCCGGCACCCGGCGCGCGGCGAGCACCACCGTCGCGCCGCGCAGCCCGAGTTCGCGTGCCGTCGCGGCACCGATGCCGGAGCTGGCTCCGGTCACGATCGCGACCTTGCCAGCCAGGGTGGCTTTCCCTGCGTGGTCAGCTGCGGCGCTCATCTGTCACTGCACCCCCTCCGGGACGTGGCTGGCGGTCTGCTCGCCGGCTGCGGGGCGATCGCGTTCCCGGTACCAGGCGGCGGTGAGCCGGACGGCATCGCGAAGATCGACGGCGGCCGTGAACCCCAGCTCGCGGCTGGCCTTGCCGGTCGCGTGCAGGCTGTCGGTGCCGAAGAACGCGACGCCAAACCGGGTGACCGGCGGGGTGAACACCGAACGTGTCAGCGTCGCGAGGCATTCGGCCAGGGAGGCGGCCGCGTACATGGCACGGTAGGGAAGGTGGACGCGGGGAGCGGGGGCACCGGTTTCCCTGGCGATCGCCTCGAGGAACTGCTGCTGGGTGAGCGGACGGTCGGTGGTGACGTTGAACGCCTGCCCGGCCGCGTTCGGCTGGTCGAGCGCGAGCAGCATCGCCCGGACGGTGTCGGTCACGTAGACGAGGGGGTACACGTTGTCCCCGCGGCCGACGATCACCCCCTTGCCGGCCCGCAGCCGATCGGCCATGCGGCCGAAGTGCCGCTGGTCCCCAGGCCCGAAGAATCTGGTCGGGCCGCAGGATGACGGCCGGCAATCCATCATCGCGGATCATCCGCTGCACCAGCAGGTCGGCGGCGGCCTTGGTGACCGGATAGGGGTCGCGGAACGGGGTAAGCGGGAAGGTCTCGTCCGCGGGCCGTCCCAGCGCCAGGCCGTAGACCGAGGACGAACTGATGTGCACGAGACGGGTGACGCCTGCCGCCAGGGCTGCCTGGCACACATTCCGGGTGCCGGTGACGTTGATCGCCCGGTAGGCCGCCATCGGCAGGCGGACGCCCATCACGGCAGCCAGGTGGACGACCTTGTCCGCGTCACGCATGGGCGCGACCAGGCTGTCGGGCAGGCAGATGTCGCCGCGGAAGACCTGCGCCCCCTGGTCCTGAGCCAGCGCGCGTCCTCGCCGGGAAGCACCAGCGCGCGCACCCGGTCTCCCCGCTCGTGCAGTGCCCCGATCAGGTGCCGTCCGACGAAGCCGTTTCCGCCGGTCACCAGGATCTCGCTCATTCGTGACTCTCATTCCCGGCGGTGATCAGGATTGCCATGGAGAAAGTTCCCGTTCGTGCGCCGCGGGGCCGCTGCCGCGGGCTGCCAGGTACCAGTCGATGCTGTTGCGGACGCCCTCGGCCAGGCTGACCCGCGGTTCGAAGCCCAGTTCCGCGCGCGCCCGCGCGATGCTGAACCTGTTCTCGCCGCCGAGCACCCGTACCCCGAAGCTGGTGAGCGGGGGCGGCTGCTCGCGGTGCAGCAGGCGGGCGGCGATCTCCGCCGTCATGCCGATGCCGACGGCCAGGCGGTACGGGACGCGGCGGCTGACCGGCGGCGCGCCCAGCCCGGAGGCGATCGCATCCAGGTAGCCGCGCTGGGTCACCGGCTCGTCGTTGACCAGCAGGTAGGCGCGGCCGGCGGCCTGCTCGGCCGCGCTGGCCAGCAGGATCCCGCGGGCCGCGTCCGTCACGTAGATCAGCGGCATCCGGTTGCGGCCGGGGCCGATCATGACCATCTTGCGCTCGCCGATGAGCGCGGCGAAGCGGGCGAAGCTGCCCGTGTCGCGCGGCCCGTACAGCAGCCCGGGGCGGACAATCGTCAGCCGCGCCCGCAGGCCGGCGGGCAGCTGCTGCAGCAGCCTCTCGCCGGCGGCCTTGGACCTGCTGTACGGGTTCGCTCCGGGCCGCATCGGCGCGGTCTCGTCGGCGTCGCCATGGACATCGTCGCCGTGCACGGTGATCGAGCTGACGTGAACGATCCGCCGGACACCGGCGGCGCTGGCCAGCTCGGTCAGCGTCCGCAGGGCGCGGACGTTCGTCCGCTCGTATTCGGGCCATGGACCCCAGGGCCCGGTGCGCGCCGCGCAGTGCAGCACCCGGTCCACGCCTGCCAGGGCGGTTCGGAGCAGCGCGGGGTTCAGCGGCATCGCCCTCGTGGATTTCGAGACCGGAACGCTCCCACGACCGCAGCGCCTCGCCGGGGCGGACGAGCACGCGGGTACGCTCGCCGTCCGCGAGCAGCAGCTCGGTCATGTGGCTGCCGAGCAACCCGGCGGCTCCCGTGATCAGCACGGTCATGCGTCTTCGAACTCCTTCGGGCGCTTGGCCAGCCATTCCGGCTGCGGCTGGACGTGCGCGTCCGGGTCCTCCCGGGCCAGCCGCAGGGTGCTTCGCATCGTCAGCCCCATCGCGCTCAGGCAGGCCATTCCGATGCAGGTCATGAGTATGGCGGTGAGCGGGTGCGAGAACAGGAACATGGCGGTCACGCCCGAGCGGCTGACGCCGAACGTGCCCGAGAAGATCAGCAGGCCGATGAGCTCGTTGCTGCCCACCTGGCCCGGCGGCGAAGGCAGGATGAACGACAGGTTGAACAGCGTGTACCCGTAGAGGACGACCGGCACGGCGACGACGACTCCCACCGCCCGGAACGCGGCCCAGCAGGACAGCGAGTCCAGGCTCACCGCGACGGTCGTGTACGCGGCGGCGGTGAGCAGCTGGCGGGGCCGGTGAACCAGGTCCAGCAGCGTATTGGCGAACACCACGACGAAGGGCCCGAGGCGATCGCGGACCCGCCGGGGTACGAGCCCGGCCAGCGACCGGGCCAGCCGCGTGCCGCCTTGCCGCTGCCCCCTGACCGCGACGACGAAGAGCCCGGCGCCGACAGCGATGACCACCAGGGTTGACGCCAGGAGGAACCACAGCGGGCCGCCCAGGTGCACCGGCACGAACGGCAGTATGGCGATCAGGACGACCGCCGGCAGCAGGTCCATGGCCTTGTCCATGCTCACCGCGGCGAGGGACCGGCTGACCGGGATCCCGTCCGTGCGCCGCAGCAGCAGGCTCATCGCCACCTCTCCGCCGCGGATCGGGAGGAGCCAGTTGAGGAAGATGGCGACCTGGTAGATGGCGACCGCGTGGCGGATGCTGACCCGGCATGGCCGCAGCAGGCACCGCCAGCGCAGGCCCCGCACCGCGAAGGCGGCGAGAAAGGCAACGCCGCACAGGATCGCGAAGCCGACCTTGAGATGTTGCAGCCGGTGGTAGACCGCGCTGACGTTCACCAGGCGCAGGACGATGAGGACCAGGCCGGCTCGACGGCTAGGCCCGCGACGGTGCGGACGGCCGCGATCCGGACTCGGGCGGGGCGGGTGCGAGGCGCTGCAGTAGCCCGGTGCACGCTGTTATCCCCTCCCTTGCCGGTGCGCCGCCTCGTGGCAGTCGCGGCACAGCGAGATCAGGTGCTGCGTCTGGTAGGACGGCAGCAGCCATGGCTGGCGCCGGAGGTGGGCGTGGAGATGCGGCGACCGCGATCCGCAGGCCTGGCAGCGGAAGCCGTCCCGCTCCAGTGCGGCCGCCCTGGCCCGGCGCGTCTGCCTCACGTGGTGCGCGTCGAGGGCGACGTGCAGGCTCATCCCGGCTGCAACCGGCAGCAGCCACCGCTTGCGCAGGCCGGCGGCGAGGACGGCCAGCACCGCGACCGGTGAGTGCAGGGCCCTGGTGCCCGCGTGCTGCGGTGGGTCGGCCGCGTTGAAGAAGCGGACGGCCGCCGCAGGGTCCAGGCGGCGGTAACGCAGGCAGAACCAGGCGTAGTGGTTGACGTCGATGAGCACGCCCCCGGCCACCAGGCCGAGTGCGCTGGCGGCCTGCCCACGGGCGGAGCGCAGCCGCGGCCGCCGCGGACAGCGCGATGTGATCGCGGACCCGCATGCCTACCGTCTCCCGCCGGACCGGTTCAGGACGTCCCTCCTGCCAGCAGCCCCCGCTGCCGGTACCACGCCATGGCCCCGGTGGTTCCCGCGGTCAGGTCGGTGGCGGCACTGAAGCCGAGCAGTCGCTGCGCCTTCGTCACGTCGTAGACGCGGCTGTGCGTCAGGAAATCGAGCCGGCTGCGGGTGAGCGGGGCCGACTTCCTGAGACCGGGCGGCAGCCGGTCGCCGAGCAGTGCTACGGCCTGCGCGGCGAGGAGGGGGATATGCCCGGCGGCGGGCGCGTGCCGCCCGCCCGGGCGATGGCAGCTGCGAGGTCGGCCAGCGTCGCGGGTTCCCGGCCGGCGAGATGGAAGCACTGCCCGGCCGCGGTGTCCTGCTCGCCGCACTGCACCAGCGCGTCGGTCATGTCGCTGATGTAGATCGGGTGCAGCCAGACCTTCTGCCGGCCGATGGGGCGGAACCGCCGCTGCAGCACCGCCCGGAAGAACGGCAGCAGGTGAAGATCGCCAGGCCCGTAGACCAGGCCCGGCCTGGCGATGACCGCCGGGAAGCCGCTGCGCCAGGCGTCCCGGACCGCCTGCTCGGCTTCGGCCTTCGTCGCCTCGTAGGCGTTGGTGGGACGGACCGGGGCCAGCTCGTCGGCCGGCTGGTCTCCGGTGACGCCCAGCACGCCGGTGGTGCTGCAATGGACGAACCGCCGGGGCCGGGATCCGTTCCCGCAGCATTCGAGCAGCAGCTTCGTTCCCTCGACATGCGTCCGCTGGTACTCCGCGGCCGGGACGCCGGGCTCGAACAGCCGGCCCGGCGAGGTGGTACACGACATCGGTGCCAGCCACGGCCGCGCGAACGGCGTCGCGGTCGGTGATGTCGCCGGCGACGACCTGGGCTCCCAGGTCGGCCAGCGGCTTCGCCTTCGCCGGTGACCGGGCGAGCACGCGTACCCGGGCGCCGTCGCCGAGCAGGCGGCGCGCCAGGCTCGAGCCCAGGAACCCGGTCGCCCCGGTCACCAGCACCGTGCCGTGGTTCATGCAGATGGCCCCTGGTGTGCCGCTCGGGGTGCTGGGCCTCGGGGTGCTGCGCACCGGGATGTTCTGCCTCGGGGTGCAAGGGCTCCAGGTGCAGTGGCTCGGGGTGCGCCGGGTGGTGATGTGCGCCGCGCCGGGTCAGGGCCGCGGCGCGCGAGCCGCCATGTCCGCCACCACCTTCGTGACGGTGCGGCCGTGCACGAGCATGTTCGTGTAGGCGGCGTTCGCCAGCGGGCAGTGGCACTCGCCGGCCTTGATGCTGCGCCTCAGCTGGCCGGCCTTCCAGGTTCGCCAGACCGTGCCGAAGTCGTAATCGTGCTCGCGCAGGTTGCCCATCGACTGCGCTCGCACGCAGCACGTCCAGACGTCGCCGTTGGGGGCGATCTGCGCCGAGGCCACCCCGGCCATGCAGGGAATGACCTGCCGGTGCTCGCGCAGCGTCTTCTTCACCAGCTCGTAGTACTGGCGGCGGAAAGCCTGGGTGACCCCGGCGACCCCGGTCAGGTGCTGGTCCCGCAGGCTCTCTGTCAGCGCGTCTATGGCCACGGCGTAGTTGCCTGCGGTCGGCGTGATCCCGAGGCCGACGGTGTCGAGTTCCACCCGCTCCTCGGCGATCTCGGTGATGTAGGAGTCGGGCTTGAGCTCACGCTGAACGTATTCGCACAGGTCGGGAAAGTACTCCGCATTGAAATTCGATATGACCGTGTGGATCCCCAGCGTGAGGTGCTTGTACCGCGTCTTGAGTTCCTTGAGCGCGGCGTAGGTGGCCATCGCGTGCGTCCAGTTGTTCCGGACGCCGCGGATCTCGTCGTGCCGGGCGCCGACGGCGTCGAGTGAGAGGTTGATGATGACCTCTGACTTGGGGGCGGCCTGCAGGACGCGCTCTATCCGGCCCGGTATGACCTTGTTCTGTATGCCGTTCGTCGGGATGTTGATGATTCCCGGCCTGCAGTGGCGGTAGGCGCTTTCCACCATGTCCGGCAGGTCCTTGCGCAGGGTGGGCTCGCCGCCGCTGAACGTGAACCAGTACGGAGTCCGGCCGAGCGAGGAGAAAACGCGGTCCCACTCGTCCAGGACGAGATCATCGTTGGGCAGCAGCCAGACATTGCAGGTCTTGCACCTGGAGTTGCAGCGGTAACTGCAACTCACGGTGATGTTGACCGGCAGCCCGATTGCGCGGCCGGTGGCGTAGGACGCCTTCAGCACGGGAATCTGGGGCAGAACTTTGGCCAGTCCCACTAGAAGCACACCTCCTAGCCGGCGACCGACGTGGCCGGGTCGGCTTCGAGTATCGGTATGGGTATCGATCGGGCGAAGGGCGGTCCGACCTGGGGAAACGCGATGATTCCGCAGGCGAGCGTGACTCGTGCGGGCCGGCCGTGGTCATGGACCGGCATCGGGCTCGTGCCGAACCTCTGCACGAGCTCATGGGCCGTCCGCTCGGCAGCTTCGCGTTCACCCGGGAGCAGCGCGACGATGGTGCCGCTTCGCTGGATGGTGACGATCGCCGCGGATCCGAGGGATTGCTTGATGTAGTCCGCCGTCCGCCGGATCAGCTGGCGGCTGGCGTGCGGGCCGATCTCCAGTTGCTGGCGGTGGAAATTGACCAGATGGAACACGGCCACGTTGTGCTGGCCCTGGCCGTTGGCCCCCTCGACGATCCCGTCCTTGGTGGTATCCGAGATTTCCCACACGGGTGACGAGCGGCGGCGCATCAGGTCGTACCTGCCCAGCGCCCGGGCCGTCGCCTTGAGCACGACCGTTCCGATGCTCCACAGCACCATGCGCGGCGTCCTGAACGACCCCGATCCGGGCATGGCACGGGCGATCCGCCACGCGCTCATGGTGGCGGCCGAGTAGTCCTGCTGTTCGCGGATGCGCAGGTGCCCGGCGTAGATCCGGCGCCGCTGACGCAGGAAGTCGCGCACGGTGGCGGGGCCCCGGTTGTAGACGACCGCCTGCGGCTCGTAGAGCAGCTGGTATCCGAGCTGGGTGATGAGGGCCTGGATGGAAATCTCGTCGACAGCGGTGTCGAGCGGAATGCACGGGACGACGTTGCGGAAGGCGATGATCTCGCCCAGCTTCGCCGCGTCGCGGGCGATCCGGTCGTGCAGGCGCCACTGCAGGTGCACCGCGTGGCCGAGGAACGTCGTCTCGTCGTTGACCGGCGTGGGGTGCCCGCCCACCATTCCTACCGTCGGGTCCGCGAAGTGCCGCAGCATGGCGTCGAACGTGCCGTCCTCGACCAGCAGGTCGGCACCCACCATGATCAGTAATGGTGACCGTGCCGCGCTGATGAACAAGTTGATGGCGGACGCCTTGCCCTCGCGGCGCTCCTGCTCGATCAGGCGCACGCGCGGGTCGCGGCGGGCGATGTCGGCGACGATGGCGCAGGTCTGGTCCTCGCAGCCGCTCGCCACGACGATGACCTCGGCGAGCCTGCCAGTAGCGGGCTGCTGCCTGAGGATGCTTTCGAGAGCATGGGCGATGTTGGCTTCCTCGTTGTACGCCATCACGCCGACGCCGCAGTCCAGCGGCATGTCGTTTTCCGCAGCCCCCACGTCGCCCCCCACGTCGGCCCGCTGTCGGTCTCAGCGGCGATTGCCCCTTATCGGGTCAAGCACGGATAATTGCGGCAGGGTGTTCCAGGGCAATTCCACGCAGCGGGCGGCAGGTCACGCCCGGCCCATCGCCCGCCGGGCGATCTGTCGTACCTTGTGCTCGACCCGGCCGCCACGGTCGGCGCGCTCGTTCATGGCGCTCTCGTGGGCCTGCAGCAGGAAGGAAGGCGTATCGGCGACGGTGGGCAGCCCGCGCTGCTGCCGTATCCGGGCCAGATCCTGGTAATGCTGGCTCGCCCAGTAGACGTTGATGCGGCAGGACGCGCAGTTCCACTCTTCGTCCGGCGTCTCCGCCCCGCACTGCGGGCACTGCATGATCCGAACCCCCATATCGCGACGGACCCCGGCTGCCGGCCCGTCCAGGGCCGCGGCTGTGATGCCGTCACGATGCCCGCTGGCTCTTCCACCGCGATTCCAGCCCGCCGCGATTCCAGCCCGCCGCGATTCCAGCCCGCCGCGACTCCCGTCCGCTACGGATGGGCGATGTGCATGCTGGCCGAGTCGCGCCGGAAGGCGGTGAGCGCCGCGGGGTAGTCCTCCAGCCGCCAATCCTGTTTCGCCCGCGCGTCGAACCAGACGAGCCCGAGCAGGTGACGGTGCCGGATGCCGGCGAAAAGGGTAGGCAGCTGGGCGGCGGGGGCAGCCTGCCGGGCGATGCCCACTTCCGAGATCAGGATCGGCTTGCCGGTGAACTTCCGCACGGCGGTGACGGTCCGGCCGAAGACGTTCTCGAAGTTGTTGGCGGTGTTGTAGTAGTAGCCGTCGATGCCCACCCAGTTGACGTACCCGCTGCCAGGCCACCAGCGGAGCGGCGCCCCGATCCCGCGGACGAGGTTGTTGATCGTCCACTGCCAGGTCACGTTGCTGGCGCCGCTGTCGCGGAACACCGTGACGAGGTGCCGCCACGCGGCGATCCAGGTGTGCGGGGACAGGTGGCGCCCGGACCACGGATACCACCACCCGTTCATCTCCCGGGCGAAGCCGATGACGACGGGGCGCCCGAATGCGCGTACCTGGGACGCATAAGACCGCAGGTAGGAGTCGTAACGGCCGGCCTGATCGCCTGCAGGGACGTGGTGCCCGGATTTATCCTGGTCAAGTGGTATCGCGCCGTGCGCAAGCGCGGTGTCCGCGAACGATGTCGCGAACGGCTGGCCCCAGTTGCTGTAGTACAGCAGGAGGCTGGGGGAGCGGCCGGCCGGCGGCGGTGAACGCGTCCACCTGGGCGTAGGTGCGGGGTACGCCTGGCTCGTATACCCCGAGGTAGGAAGCGGGAGTGTGGGGGAGCGGGGCGCGGACGGCAGGTGCCAGGTACTGTGCCACGTGCTCGCGCGCCGGAAAGCCCGGGTTCCCGCACGCGGTGAGGACCGCGAGCCCGGCAGCGGCCGCCGCCAGGCGGACCAGGCCGCTCATCGTGTTTCGCCGGGGCGGTCTTCCCCGCGGTGGCCAGCTCGGCCCGCACCTCCACCTGGCTGCGCGTGGTCCAGCCCTGACGCAGGAACGTGAAGGTGCCGTAGATTCCGCACGAAGCGCAGCACCGCCATCACCCAGAACGCCGCCACCGGAGCCATCGCCGCCGCACCCGCCCGCCCGACGAAGGACTGGTCACTGCGATCGACGACGAGAAGTCGCGAGCCCATTGCCCACGCCCACAGCACGCCCGTGGCGACCATCGTCGCGGTGTAGCTCGTGACCCGGGCCAGGTCCGCCGCGAGCACGACGGTGATGGCCAGCGACGCCAGGTACCACCAGAGGGTCAGCAACGTGTACAGCCAGCCCCACGACGCGATGGGAAGGTAACGCAGCCGCCAGAACGTTCGCAGCGTGGTGCCTCGCATCCACCTGGTCCACTGGCGGATGTGATGGGAGAGGTTCTCCGGGTACATGGTCAGGCAGACCGCGGAGGGCTGCTGCACGGCGCGGCCGCGGCACAGCGCGAGCGTGGTCAGGTACGTGTCATCGCCCAGCTTGATCGGCCGGCCCAGAATGTCTCGCCGACGTAGGCAGGCAGGACGTCGCGGACGAGCTGACCGCGATAGAGGGCATACGTGCCCCGGTTGATCAGCACGTTGCCCCGGGCGACGCTCTGCGAGGAGCACGTCACCAGCTGCCAGACGAGCTGCCGTGTGCTGTTGAGCCGGGTGACGAGGTTCCAGTCGTGGTTCCATGCCAGCTCGAGCCCGGCCACCGACTGCACGCGCTGGTCGGCGAATGGCTTGAGGCCTTCGCAGAGCGCGCGAGCCTCAAGAACCGTGTCGGAGTCCAGCGTGACGAAGACATCCGCCGGATCGCCGGAGAAGGTCTGCGCCTGTGCGATCTTCTTGCCGGCGTTCTCCTGCCGCAGCCAGCTGAAATCCACCGTCGGCGGACGGTGCTGTTCCCACCATTCGCGCACTTCCTCGTAGTTGACCGCCGATCCGTCGTTGACCACCTGCACCCGGCTCGGGAGCCGGGTCTGGGCGAACAGGGCGTACAGCACCCGGTCCAGCACCTCGGGATCCTCGTTGAAGACCGGAATGCTGACGGTGACGTGCATCCGGTCCAGGATCTTCTGCTGGAACTCGCCGACCGTGACGGGCCGTTCCAGCCATGACAGCGCCCATTGCGCACCGGTGACCACGAAGTACATCATCCAGATCACGGTGAGGTCCCGGTAGCGATGCCAGGACACGATGAACCACGCATGGCGGATCAACAGCACGATCAGCAGGACGCCTACTCCGGACCCCCACACTGACGCCCGCGGCCGCTTGATGGCTACCCGCGGGATTTCGTATACGTGCTTCATAGGTCGTCGCTGGCCCTTCCCCGCCGCCAGGTATAACGGATCGAGACGGTGAGAAATGCGGTGCAGGCGCCCGTGATGAGCACAGCGAGCACGATCGGTGCCAGCACCGGGCCGGGGCGGGCGACGGGGGTCAGCAGCCCTCGGATCGGGGCTGACGACCGGGCCGCGAGGGCCAGATATGTCTGACCGGAAACGCTGCTGCGGCTGGTACTGCCACACCACGGCGCCGCGGGGCCGTAGGGGACTTCGGCAGCCAGGTGGTAGTGGTAGTTGCTTTCGAGAGCGTGCACGATGCTGCGGTCGAGTGTGGCGCTGGGCCCGAAGTCCAGGATCACCACCGAGAAGAAGCCTGCGCGGATCCTGTTCACGTAGTCAGCGGGCGAGCTACGCCGCCCGGACGGGGATTGATGGACCTCCCGTCCAGCAGGCGGATGCTGTGCGTGCCGGACCACCGGGCCCATTGCGTGCCGGCCGCCAGGTAGTACTCCGGCAGCGACGGATGCTCGGCAAGGACGGGGCCGTTTGTCCGGGGGACCACGCGGGACAGCGCCGTGACCAGGGCGGCCGAGTTGGGCCAGGTTCGGAACAGGGCCTTCGACTGGGTGATGCCGATCCGGACCGGAATGGCCAGCAGCAGCAGGCAGACCGCGGTGGCCGTCCACCGGACCGGCCGCGGCGATGCCCACCTGACCAGTCTGTCCACCGCATAACCCGCGGCGATGGCGGCGAACCAGGTGCCGAAGACGACATGCTTGTCCAGCGAGGTCAGGGTGTGAATGCGCGCCTGCGCCAGCGGGACCAGTACAGCGGCCCCCGCCGCAAGCCACACGAGCAGGCGGTCATGCCACCCGGGCTCCGCCACGAGGGACAGGACGGCGCCCGCGGCGGCGAGGGCGACGATGATCCCGGTCAGGTGCCAGGACGCGCTGATGACCGATGAAACCGGGTCGGTGCTGTTCACCCGGGCCGTGGTTGACTGCGTGACGGAGGTCCAGTACTCCCTGCCGCCGAAGGCGAACAGGAAGACCACGATGCCGGCCGTGTAGCCGAGCATCGTGGCGGCGCGGGTCAGCGCCTGCTTCCGGCTCAGCATCCGCAGGCCGGTGAACAGGACGAGGCCGGCTACCACCGGGTCGAAGAGCGCGGACGCATACTTGGTGCCGTTGGCCAGGGCCAGGGCGACCGCGGTGCCGACCAGCCAGCCAGACGATTTCTGGTGCGCGCCGGCCCGCACGGCGCACCAGCCGGCCAGGGCCAGCAGGCACAGCGACATCGCATCGTAGGTGGCGAAGGCGCCCAGCCGGATTGCGGGCCCCAGGACGGCAAAGAGCGCGCAGGCGAAGAAGGCAGCGCGCCGGCCATACAGCCTCGTCACGGTCCCCCAGAGCAGCGCCGTCGCGGTCAGCATGAACCCGAGCGACAGGATCCGGGCCGCGGCGAGCCCGCCAAGGCTGTCGGCGATGGCACCCAGCGGCGGGTACAGGGCCGGGCGAACCGGACAGGAAGGCGGGAAAGGCGGGGATCGGCGTGCCGTGCAGCCAGTGGGCGATCTCCAGGTGACCGGCCCACAGATACAGGGCCTCGTCCTGGAAGGCGGTGTTGGACCACACCAGGTGCAGGGAGGCGGCGGCCTGGACGGCGAGCACGGCCAGGAGCGGCCATGGAGCGCGTGCGACCCGCGCGCGCTCCACACGCCCGAGCAGACGAGCCAAGGTAGCGCCACTGCCTCTCTGAACCGGTAGGGATGGGCAACCGCGGCTGGTACCCGTGTCGCGGGCGATCGAGGGCTGTGCTCCGATGCCACGATGGGCATCCGCTCTTCCACCGAGGTTCCAGCCAACCGGCGCCAACTGCCCCAGGGGCCCCAGGCGCTGACCCGGGACCGCGGCCGCTGACCCGGACCGCAGGCGCCGGCCCGGGGCCGCAGCCGCGTCAGGCGTAGTCGCACGGTCACTATTGGTGGATTTAATGCGACTATTTGCCTTCGGCATGCCTGTAACGAAAACGTAACATTGGGGGCGTAATCCTCGGTGACAGTTGTCGCGTCCAGTTGTGTAGAAACGCATCCGTCCAGGCCGCCTTGGGGGGCGAGACCTGCATGATCGGCATTGTTGCGGGGGCGCAGGCCCAGCGACGGAGGGGGCATTACTGTGACTATTTCACGCGTTCACTTGAGCCGAGAGTAAGGCGATGGCGAGCGAGAGGGGCACCACGCCCCGATTTCATATAAGAGTTCTCGGCGCATTCCGCGTCGAGCGGGTCGGCGTCGTGCAGTCGGTGTCGGACTGGCGGCGGCGGAGCGCAAAGACCCTGACGAAGCTCTTAGTGACCAGCCCGGGGCACGCGCTGCACCGTGAGCAGATCCTGGACGTCGTCTGGCCGGGTGTTGACGTCGAGTCGGCGCTCAACAGCTTCGGCAAGGCGCTGCACGCCGCCCGCCGCGCATTCGAGCCCGAGCTGCAGCGACGGGAGAACTCCGCATTTTTCCGGCTCGTGGACAGCATGCTCGTCTTCGACACCGAGCATGTCGTGATCGACGCCGACCGGTTCGAGCGCATGGCCGAGGATGCGCTGCGGCACAGAGAAATTGCCGCATATGAGTCTGCGCTGAAGGTGTACGCAGGCGACCTCCTGCTCGAGGATCGCTACGAAGACTGGTGCGCCGAGCGCCGCAGCTTCCTGGCGGAGCTGCGCATCCGGCTGCTGCTCGGGCTGGCCGAGGCGCTCGAGGCGAGCGGCGCCTACATCGAATCGGGCGATCGCCTCCGCGACATCCTCCGGCAGGACCCGACCAGGGAGACGGTCCACCGCGCGCCTGATACGCCTCTACGCGGAAACCGGCACGCCCGACCAGGCCGTCCGCCAGTTCCGCCTGTGCGAGGAGGCGCTGCGGCGGGAGCTCGACCTGACCCCGGAGCACGAGACGGTTTCGCGGCTATCGCGACGTTCTGGCGCGACGGGTCCCGCAGCAGGGCTCAATGCCCGAAGCCGATAGGGAACAGGTCAGCCTGTGCCGGCCGCTGCCCGCAGGACCCGCCCCGGGAGGCCATTCGTCGGCCGTGAGCCGATCGTTTCGGACATGTGCGAGGTGCTCCTGCGCGGCGGCGAGGGCAGGCCCGGCATGATGCTCGTCAGCGGTGAAGAGGGTGGGCAAGGCCCGGCTTCTGGAGGAGTTCGCGGCCCGCGCGCGCCCGCAGGGGGCTGCCGTTTTCTGGGGCGGCGGCGGAACCCATTCGAATCAGTTTGCGTGCGGTCCATTCGCGCTCGCACTGGAAAGCTACGCGGCGAGCCGTTGGAGGCCGAACGCAACGAGCTGGCGCAGCACTATCCGGCGCTGGCCCGCTTCGTGCCGTCACTGGGCGGCAGATTCGAGCTGCTGGCGATGGCAGCGACCCCGGGAACTTCCAGCTGGATCTCTTTCCGGCTATTGTGCGGTTGCTCACCGACCTGGGCCGCAAGCAGTCCGTGCTTTTCGTCCTGGGTGACTTGCATGCGGCCGATCCCTTCAGCCTGGACCTGCTTGGTTACCTCGCTCAGCTGGCGGTCCGCCGGCCATGGCTGATGGCCGGGGCGGTGCGCGAGGAGGAGGTGGCCCCGGGGACCAGGCTGTGGCTGATGATCGAGGCCACGATGCGGGGGAGCCTCGGCCGGAGAATTGACGTGGACTGCCTGTCCCGCACGGACTGCGATCAGCTGGTTCGGGCCCTGCTTCCGGGCGGCCGGGCCAGCGAGCCGCTCCTCGAGCAGATCTACGCGCGGTCTCAGGGGAATCCCCTGTTCGTGGGGGAGCTTCTGCGGGAGATGCGCGAGCGCGGCGATCCTGCGCCCAGCACCGGTAACTGGGACGAAACTTCGCTGACCGCGGCGCGGGTGCCGGCCCGCGTCCGGGCGCTGGCGGCGATGCGGATGTCCGCCCTGGACGAGAGCCTGCGCCGGGTCCTCGGGCTGGCCGCGGCCGCGGCCGCCACGGAGATCTCGCTGAACGAGCTCCGCGCCGGAGCCGCGGCACTGGAACCCCCGGTGTCCGAGGCGGAGCTGCTCAGCGCGCTCGATCGCGCGCTTCAGCTGCGAATCCTGGAAGAGCGGAAGATCGGCTACGCGTTCCGCCATCCCCTTGTCCGCTCCGCGGTGTACGAGGGGCTGTCGCGGCACCGCCGGGATCAGCTCCATGCCGCCCTTGCCACGCCGCTGGGCAGTAATGCGCGCCGGCTGGCCGTCAGCCCGGCAGGCTGACGATGACAGCCGGCACCCGCCGGGAAGCGGGCTGGAAGAACACTGGAAGCCCGGTCCTTGATCATGGACCGTGCGGATGACAGAGGGCGCAAGGTTATGGCCGGACGAGCCAATCTGAAAAAGCGGCCGAGGTGGCTGACGGCGATAGGCGGCGGGCCTGCGGAAGTCGCGTCCGAGGAGGAAGAGCCGGCCGCGGAACACTGGGCGACCTCGTGGGGTGCGGCGCGCGACGGCGCCCGCGTCGTCGTGACGCGCAGGCAGGCAGCAGGACTGGTGGCGCTGGCGCTGCTGGCCGTAATCGTGCTCGGGACGATTCCCCGCTACGGGCTGATCTTCTGCATCGCCATCCTCACCCTGCTGTACTTCGCCACCGGCATGCACAAGATCTGGCTCCTGGTCCGCGGCGAGTTTGTCGCTACCAGCCGCACGCCGATCTCTGCCCTGCCGGAGGGGGCTGACCTTCCCTTCTACACCGTTCTCGTGCCGCTCTACCACGAAGGGAACATCCTGCCTGCCCTGGTGGAGCGCCTCAAGCGGATCGACTACCCGGCGGACCGGCTCGAAGTGCTGCTCCTCATCGAGTCCGACGACGAGGACACCCAGAACGCCGCCAGCGACTACCCGTTTCCGCCCAGCATGCACCCGATGCTGATGCCACCCGGCCAGCCGCGGACGAAGCCGCGCGCGCTCAACATCGCCCTGCACGAGGCACGGGGGAATTACATCGTCGTCTACGACGCCGAGGACCTGCCCGAGCCCGACCAGCTCCGCAAGGCGGTCGCGACCCTGCGGGACCTGCCCGCCGACGTCGTCTGCCTGCAGGCACGCCTCAACTTCTACAACCGGCACCAGACGGTTCTCACCCGCATGTTCGCCGTTGACTATGCCGTCTGGTACAACCAGTTCCTGCCCGGGCTGACCGCGGGGCGTGTCCGGCCCGGGGCGTTCGTGCCGCTGGGCGGGACCTCTAACCACTTCCGGGTCGAGACGCTCCGCAGCATCGGCGGCTGGGACCCATTCAACGTGACCGAGGACTGCGACCTGGGCGCACGCCTCAGCCGCGCGGGCCTGCGAGTGGCCATGCTCGACTCGACCACCTGGGAGGAAGCGGTGCCCCGGCCGCGGCCGTGGGTCAAGCAGCGCTCCCGGTGGATCAAGGGGTACCTGCAGACCTACCTCGTGCACATGCGCGAGCCATGGCAGCTGCTGAGAGAACTCGGGGTTCGCGGGTTCATCGATTTCCAGATGCTCGTCGGGGCCAGCTCCTTCCTGCTGCTGGTCAACCCGCTCATGTGGGCGCTGACAGCGTTGTATGCGGGAACCAAGGGGACGCACCTCGGCGGGTTCATCGAGTCGCTGTTTCCGGCGGCTATCTACTACCCGGGGCTGCTCCAGCCTGGTTGTCTGGAATTTCATCTTCTTCTACTGCAATGCCTATGTCTGCGTCCGCCACAACCTGATCGACCTGATCCGGTATACCCTCCTGACCCCGCTGTACTGGGTGCTGCTGAGCATCGGAGCCTGGACCGGGCTGATCAGCCTCATCCGGAACCCGACCTACTGGGCGAAGACGGAGCACGGGCTCAGCCACCCGGGTGCGGCGTCCTCCGTCATGATCCCGGTAGGTTACGAGCCGGTCGAGGAGGCGGCGAGCTGATGGGCGGCAGGCCCTCCCTGGTCGCGGCCACCGAAGCTCCTGTCGCCACGATAGTCCGGCGGTTGCCCGCGCCCGCCGTGCCGTCGCGCGTGCACGGATGGTTCCGGGCGCACCTGACGGATGAGTGGACGGTGGCGCTGATCGCCGTGGCCCTGAGCATCGGCTTCTACGTCTGGTACGACGTGCACGGGCTGACGCTCGCGTTCAACGACGCGCGGATCCGGGAGCTGATCGCCCGCCGCGTGCTGATGAGCCGCACCCCCGGGCTCGCGCAGCTGGGGACCACCTGGCTCCCCCTCCCGTTCCTGCTGATGATGCCCCTCGATCTGGAACAACACGCTGTTCAGCGACGGGATAGCGGGCTCGCTCCCGTCCATGCTGGCCTACGTCCTCGCGGCGGTCTACATGTACCGCGTCGGCCGTCTCGTGACGTCCTCGCGAGGGGCCGGCTGGGTGGCTGCCGCTGCGCTGATGCTGAACCCCAGCCTGCTCGTACATGCAGAGCACGGCGATGAGCGAGACCGCATCACTCGGCGCGTTCGTGATAGCCCTCTACTACGCGCTACAGCTCACCCGCTCGTATCACCCCCTGGACATCGTGAAATGCGCGGCCGCGGTCGCCGCCGGAACGCTGATCCGCTACGAGAATTGGGTGTTCGGGGCCGCGCTCGTGCCGATCCTGCTCTACGTGGCCTGGCGCCGGCGGGGATACAAGCAGGCCGAGGCCTGGACCTTCCTGTTCAGCGTGCTCGCCTTCGCCGGGTGCGCGGGCTGGATCCTCGTACAACGCGGTCATCTTCCACGATCCGCTGCTGTCGTTCTTCTACGGGCAGCGCTCGCACCAGTACTACGCGAACACCCCGGCGAACCAGCTCCCCGATAAGCACCACGCGGTGACCGCGCTGAAGACGTACGGGCTGACCGTTGCCGATACCGTCGGCTGGGCCGTCTTCGCCCTGGCCGTGATCGGGCTTGTGGTCTTCGTGTGGCGAAATCGGCTGAAGCGCACGACGCTGCCCGTCTACCTCACGCTGGTGCCGTTCGGCTTTTACTGGCTCGCGCTTTACATAGGGGCCAATACCGAGAGCCTTCCCGGGCAGGGCACGGGGGCCATCTACAATCTGCGCTTCGGCCTGGCGACGATTCCGGCGGTTGCCCTGTTCGTGGCCATCCTGACCATGAGCGGACGGGTCGCGGTCAGGCGCGCGCTGGTCGGCGCGGCGCTGGCGGTGATCGTGGCGACGAGCGTCCTCGGCTCGCTGAACAAGCCCATCGTGCTGCGGGAGGCCGAGTACGGTGCGCAGGGCGCCGGCACCGCCGTGGCAGGCCGGGTAGACGCCAACTGGTTCGGGTCCAGTTACCACGGCGGGAACATCCTGATCACCTACGTGAACAGCTCGTCGATGATCTTCTACCTGCTGACGAAGCAGCACGTCCCGGACCGCGCGCTCATCACCGATGCCAACGGGCCTCAGTTCGCCGGCGCGCTGTCACACCCGCAGCGCTGGGTCACCTGGATCGTGATGGACTCGGACGCGACCAACGGCAAGAGCATGATCTGGACGACTCCTGCACGGCCGGCACGACTGGCAGCGCTATTTCATCCTCCGCAAGTCGTTCGGGACGACGCAGATCTACCAGCGGCGTGTTACGTGATGGCCCCGGCTACTGCCATGCCCAGGTAAGCGGCGCCGAGGGGCCGCGGGTCCCACCGCCGCAGTGCCAGTGCAGTGATGAGCGCTCCGTGAGTAGATAGAGCCGAGCACGAACGGGTCGCGGGTGCCCCCGGTCGTCTCGATCCACACCGCCTTGTCCCGCAGGTACTCGTGCAGGCCCTCGCTGCCGTTCTCCCGGCCGAAGCCGGAGGCCTTGACCCCGCCGAACGGCATCGCGAAGTTCAGCGTGCGGTAGGCGTTCACCCAGACCGTGCCCACCCGCAGCTTCTTGGTCAGGCGGAACGCGCGCTGGATGTCCTTGGTCCAGATGCCCGCGGCGAGGCCGTAGCGCGAGTCGTTGGCCAGCGCCGCGGCCTCCTGCTCGTCCTTGAACCGCAGCACGCTCAGCACCGGCCCGAAGATCTCCTCCTGGCACACCGGCGCGTCGTTGCCGACATCAGCGATGATCGTCGGGGCGAAAAACAGCCCGCCCAGCCCGCGGTCGTCGCCGCCGGTGACGATGCGGGCGCCGGAATCCCTGGCTTCCTGGACGAACTTCTGGATCTTCTGCAGCTGGCCGGGGAAGCAGATCGGGCCCATCTCGGTCTCGGGCTGCTGCGGGTCGCCCATGATGATCCGCTCGGCGCGGTCGGCGACGAGCCCGAGGACCTCGTCGTAGACGTCCTCGTGGATCAGGCCGCGGGAGCCGGCGATGCACGTCTGCCCGGCGGCGGCGAAGATCCGGCGATGAGGCCGTTGCCGCCGCGGCCGGGTCTGCGTCCGCGAAGACGATGTTGCGCGGACTTGCCGCCGAGCTCGAGCGTGGCCGGCGCGAGGTGCGCCGCGGCCGCCCTGGCCACCGCGCTGCCGGTCGCCTCCGAGCCGGTGAACGAGACATGATCGACGCCGGGGTGACTGACCAGCCACTCGCCGACCTGCCGGGATGCCCCACTGACGGTGTTGAATACGCCGGGCGGGAAGCCCGCCTTCTCGAACAGCTCGGCGAGCAGCATGATCGACACCGGTGCCTGCTCCGACGGCTTGGCGACCATCGTGCACCCGGCGGCCAGCGCCGGCGCGAGCTTGAACGTGAGCAGCAGCAGCGGCGAGTTCCACGGCAGGACCGACGCGACGACGCCCACCGGCTCGCGCGACACGTAGCCGAAGAAGTCGCCCCGGCCGGTGTCCACGACGCGGCCGTCGATCTTGTCCGCGAGCCCGGCGTAGTAGTCGTACCAGGCGGGCAGGCCGCGGACCTGGCCGCCCATCTCCCGCAGCAGCTTGCCGTTGTCCCGCGTCTCGGCGTCTGCCAGCTCGTCGGCGGACTCGGCGATCAGCTCGCCCAGCCGGCGCAGCAGCCGCCCGCGGGCGGCTCCGGTCAGGGCGCCCCAGTCGCCCTCGAACGCGGCCCGCGCCGCGGCGACCGCGTCATCGACGTCGGCCTGGCCGGCCTTGGGGACCGTTGCCCACGGCTCGCCGGTATACGGGTCGATGGACTCGAATGTGGTGGTGCCGGCGCGCCGCTCGGCGCCGATCTGCATGCTCACCTGTCGCATGAGACGCTCCCTGCTCACTGTCGTACTGCCGGTTGTCAGCCCGGTCCGGCCGGGTGCCGCGCGACGCCACGCCCAGCGACCAGCGGGAAGGCTGACCAAGACCGAGCCGATGCCCCCGGCCCACGCAATGGACATGATCGAGCCCGCCGATCGCCGTGACCTTCACCAGGATATTCTCGCAGGTCCCGCAGGCGGGCGCTGGCCGGCGCTGACCGGCCATACTCGACGGCATGCCTGTGACCTGCACCACATCGCTGGACACGCACGACCTGCCGGGACTGGCCCGCTTCCTGGACGCGGGCGCCGGCTGGACGGTACTCTTCCGAGGCCCGCGCGAGATCGTCGATCGGCCGGATGGAGGCGCTGGTCGCATGTGCTCCATGCCGGTCACCGCGGTTAAGACGGCGAGCCGTCTCACCTCGATCTCACCGCGGCTGCCGGTACCGGGACGCGGGAGTTCGCGCCTCCTCCGCTCGGCGGCGACGGGGACATCGGCCAGACCGGCGCTGAGCCGTGGACGGTCCTGGCCGACCGGAAGGGCAACCAGTCAGCCGGGTGGACCAGGCGAGGCGGACAAGCGTCCTACCGAGCAGGACCTGTGCGCGTCCAGGATCGCTGAGCCGCCAGTCGGCCCTGGTCACACCTTGGCGAGCGTCCAGTGCAGGCCGGCGTCGTGGGTGACGTACAGCTGGCCGTAGTCGGCGGCCATGCTGGCGGGGCCGTACACCACCCAGGCCTCGGTGTTGGTGACGTAGGTGATGTCGTTCCAGCCGGCCCCGCCGTCGCCGGAGCCGATCACCATCGTCCACTTCTTCGCGTGGCTGTCGTTGACGTACATGAATGAGCCGTCAGACCAGGACGCCACCGCTAGGTTGCCGGACCGGGACACCGCAAGCTGCGACTGGATGCCGAACGGACCCATCGTGCCCGCGTAAGTGTCGGTCTTGCCGGTGTTCACCGACCTGTAGACGCTCTTGACCGCCTTGCTGAAGCCGGGGTTGCCGTCACACAGGAAGGAGACGTCGGTCGGCGACGTGGGCACCACCTGGGCCAGGAAGATGTCCTGCGTGGCGTTGCAGGGCGAAATCCGCGGCGAGAAGTGGCTGCCATCGGTGCTGACGTAGAGCTTGTCCTTGGCCAGCTTGCGGATGATGCCGTCGGTGACATAGACGGTCTTGCCGTAGACGGCGACGTCGGCTGTGACGTTGATCGGCAGGTCGAGCGGGATGTTCGTCCAGGTGCCGCCCGCCTGCGCGCTGGTCCGCCAGAGGCTCAGCGGCTTGCTGCCGCAGACGCCCGTCCCCCAGGCGCACGGTGAGACCACGGCATAGGCGCCGCTCGGGCTGGCGGCCAGGCTGAGTATCTGCTTGCCGCCGCCTGGGATCTGCTGCGGCGCCCAGGACCGGCCGCCGTCGCTGGTCCGCAGCAGCTGGGGACCGAACGCCCAGCCCACCCTGGGAGTGGCGTACCTGATCTCAGTGATGCCGGAATGCGACGGCGTGGCGATAGGCGCCTTGACCGTGCCGAGCAGGCTCCACGTCTTGCCTGCATCGCTGGTGGCGATGACGTCGGAGCAGGTGCTCTTGCCGCACGGCACGGCACCGAGGACACGGCCCTGGGCCGGCGAGAGCCAGGTGATGGAGTTCGCCTTGAAACCCGCCGGGACCGGCGACGCGGCGCCGGTGCCGGGCGCGGCCAGGGCGATGGCAGGGATCAGTGCAACGGCGCAGGTCGCGGCGGCGACTGCTACGGCGCGCCGCACGGCGCGGACGGTCAGGTTCATTAGGCCCCTCAGTGATCGCCCGTTAAGACGCCGTGGCAGCCTGGCTGGTTGGGCTGAGTTTGCCCGGCGCGACCACCGCCGGAGTCTTGCCTCGGCGGCGAGCCGACCGCCATTTCCGGGCAGCTGGCGAGGCCGGCGGCCAGCGGCGCCGCGCGCGTGGTCGTGACCTTCGCCGCAGGTGACTGGTTCCGTCAGGCCGAACTGCTCGCCGAGGCCGCATCCATGCTCGGCCGCTGAGGCCGCCTGTCAGGCGGGGAGAAAGTCGGTCAGCAGGCTGTTCACCGTGCCGGGAGCCTCGAGCTGCATCCAGTGGCCTGCACCGGAGATCCGCTCGTACCGCCACGGACCGGCCACGTAGGCCTCCGAGCCTGTCATCCCTTGCTCGACCAGGGCGATGTCGCCATCGCTCCACACGCCCATGGTCGGCGCCTGAACCGCGGGAAGCTCCGCGGGCGGGCCCACGCCCGGGCCGGCGGTTGGCCCGGTACCAGTTCAGCGCGGGGGTGAGCGAACCGCTGGCTTTCAGGTCGGCGATCACCGCGTCGGTGTCGGGATGCCCGGCCCAGGCGCGGAAGTTCGCCCAGTCGTTGTCCGAGAGCCAGTTCTCCGCCACTCCCTCGAACAGGAACAGCAGCATGTACCACGACTTCTGCAGCTGCTTCATTCCGGCGGTGCCGAAGCTGGCCGGATGGCCGACCGACAGGACGGCCAGGTGATCGACCCGGTCGGGGAGCAGCGAGCCGAGCGCCCAGGCCAGGGCGGCGCCCCAGTCGTGCCCCACCACGTGGGCACGCTGGATGCCCAGCTGGTCCAGGACGCCCGCGACGTCGCCCATCAGGTGTCCCATGCCGTACGACCCGACGTCGTCGGGCTTGTCGGAACGCCCGTAGCCGCGCAGGTCAGGGACGATGACCCGGAAGCCGGCCTCGGACAGCGCCGGAACCTGATGCCGCCATAGCCGGCCGCTGTCGGGGAAGCCGTGCAGCAGGACGACCGGCCTGCCCTCGCCGGTGACGTCGTACTCGATCCCGGTGCCGTTCACCTCTGCGCGCATCAGACCTCCCGGTCTGCCGGTCACCCGGCAGATCCTGCTGCGGACCGCCGCGCGGCCTCATTCTCGACATGGACGGCCAGTAGTTCCCCGGCATGCTCGATGTGCCTGGTCATGGCCGCTCGCGCAGCCTCCGAGGAGCCGTGGCGGAAAGCCTGTAGCACTTCTCTGTGATCTTGCACGGTGGCGGCGGGCCAGCCGTCAATCGTCGGGTGGAACCTGGCCGGAACGTAGCACAGCGATACCCCGAGCAGCCAGGCGAGCTTAGGAGAGCTAGCGAGGAGGTTCACTGTCCGGTGAAACCGGAAGTTGAGCTCCTCGAGTTCGTCGTGGTCGGCGCGCTCGGCGGCCGCCTCTAGATCCGCGTGCAGCAGTTCAAGCGTGGCAACCGTTTCGGCATCACTGCGCTTGACAGCCCGGGCGGCGAGTTCCCCGGCGAGGAGGCCCTGGCCGGTAAAGACGTCACGAATGTCGTCGCCCGTCAGCGCGACGACGACGTAGCCGCGGCGGGGCTCGAGCTTTACCAGGCCCTGCGTGCGCAATTCGAGGAGTGCTTCGCGTACCGGGGTAGCGCTGATGCCCAGGTCCTGCGCGATCGTCTCGGCGCGGATGAAATCTCCGCTGTGCAGCTTGCCAGAGACGATCAGGTCGCGTATGTACGAAGCAGCCTCGGCGCCCAGCTGAGGGCGGTGGCGACTGTACTTCCTCGGCCCGTCCGCTGGCTGCTCGGCTGGCTCAGTGAGGGATTTAGCGTGCCGGGTAATGGGCTGTCCACCACCTTGTGGAGAACCTGCAGGTCATCGGGAAAGAAACCCCGTCAAGATTAAGGTCAGCGCCCGGAAAGCTCCTACCCTGCCAGGTCAGGACTTCAGCGCGGCCGATGCAGGGTACTGCCCGGCGAACTCGCGCGCGATGTCGATCCGGCGCTTGAAGGCGACGTCGGCGAACTGCTGGGCATAGTCGATGAACCGGGCCAGGGCGTCCGACCGGGCCGGGTTGCCGCTGATGCGGGGTGCGTGCCGATCGACATCATGCGTCCCAGGTCGTCGCCGTCCGCCCGCAGCCGGTCCAGGGTCGCCTTGGCTGTCAGGAAGAAGTCGTCAGGACTGCCGTAGCCGGTGCCGACGATGTACCGCGCGTCGTTGACCACGAGCGAGTAGGGCACGACGAGGTGCGGCCGGTCGAGAATCCGGGTCCAGTACGGCAGGTCGTCGTTGTAGCAGTCCGAGTCGTACTCGAACCCGCCTTCCTCGACCACAAGCTCCCGGGTGTTCGTGCTCATCTCCCGGCAGTACCAGCCGACGGGCCGGGTGCCCGTGGTCGACTCGATCGACGCGACCGCGCGCTTGATCGCCTCCCGCTCCTGGTCGCGGGTCATCTCGAAGTGGTTGCTCCACCGGTAGCCGTGGCCCGCCGTCTCGTCGCCCCTGCTGCCGAGCTTCGCTGCGACCGAGGGGTTGCGTTCCAGCGCGACGGCGGCACCGAAGAACGTGACCGGGATCGCCGGCGTTGTCGAATATCCGGAACAGCCGCCAGATGCCTGCCCGCGACCCGTACTCGTACATCGACTCCACGGCGAGGTCGCGCTGGCCCTCGAGCGCGAACGGCAGCTCGTAGAGGATGTCGTTGGTGTTGTCGCCCATCGCGAAGGTCTTCTCGGACCCCTTCCTCATAGTTGACGACGAGCTGGATGGCGACCTTTGCGCTGTCCTGCGTGCCATTCGCGTCACGCCACCGGACAAGAGGCGGATGCTCGCCGTATCCGGCGATCTCCCGCGGCGGCCCGGCGACTTCGGCGTCGGCGCGGCGGAAAAACGGGTCATCGGCATCACGGCCTCCTCATGCCGGGTTCCGCGGTCGGGTCGATACGTGGTCAGCATGGTCAGGACGGAGCGCTATCCAGCCCGGCGAGGTGCGGGCGCCGTCGGCGACCATGAGCTGCCCGGTCACGTAGGACGCCTGCTCGCTGGCGAGGTACTGGAAGAGATACGCGATGTCCTCAGGCATCCCGACCCGGCCGCGCGGGAACCTTCGGCGCCACGGCCCGACCCCGTCCGGGCCCAGCGAATTGACCGGTCGTTGGCCTGGGTGTGTCGATCACGCCCGGGGCCACCGCGTTGGCAGTGATGCCGTACGGGCCGTACTCGACTGCGAGCGTCCTGATCAGCCCCGACAGTCCGGCCTTGGCGGCCGTGTAATGGGGGTGCCCCGGCCACGCCTGCACGGTCCCAGCGATCGACGACGTCGCCAGCAGTCGGCCGTATCCTGCCCGGCGCATGTGCGGCAGCGCGGCCCGGAAGCAGCGCCAGGCGCCGTTCAGGTCCACGTCGAGCACCGGCCCCAGGCATCGTCGTCCAGCTTGTCCAGGCGGACCTTGCGCGCGATGCCGGCGTTGGCGACGACGATGTCGATGCCCCCGAACTGCGCACTGCCCCGCCACCGCCGCGTCGACGTCGGCGGTCCGTGCGCACATCGACTTCGGCGACCAGGCAGCGCCCGCCGCTGCCGGTGATCGCGCTTCACTACCAGGCCGACGTCATGCCCGTCCGGCGGATACCACGCCAGCACGACGCTGGCGCCCGCGGCCGCGAAGACGCGCGCCGTCGCGGCGCCGATTCCCGAGGCTGCGCCGGTGATCAGCGCCACCCGGCCAGTCAAGCTCGAACATGCAGGGGTCCCTCTTCGTGATCAGAGCATCACGTCTCCGCCGTTGGGGCAGAGCGTCTGGCCGACGTAGTAGGAAGACTCGTCGCCAGGCGAGAAACACTGCCGTGGGCGCCACCTCGTGCGTCTCGCCGAACCGCCCGATCGGCAGCTCGGCGAGCTTGCGGGCGGCCCACTCCTCGGTTTCCTCCGCCATCATGTCGGTCAGGATCGGGCCGGGCGCGATGGCGTTGACGTGGATTCCCTGGGCGGAGACCTCGCGGGCGAGCGCCTTGGTCAGACCGATGACCCCGGCCTTGCTGGCGCTGTAGTGCACCATCTCGATGCCGCCGATCTGGCCAAGCTGCGACGCGATGTTAATGATCTTGCCAGCTTTGCGCTCCAGCATTCCCGGCAGCACGAACCGGGTGCACAGGAAGACCCCGCGCAGGTTGACGGAGATCACGCGGTCCCACTCGCTCACCTCGAGCTCAGCGAAGTTGCTCTGGGTGACGATGCCGGCGTCGTTCACCAGGATGTCGATCTGGCCGAACTCGGCAACGGCGGCGTCAACCATCGCCCGCACTTGCTGCTCGTCGGAGACATCGGTCCGCACCAGCAGGTGACGGCGGCCGGATCCGGCGATCGCTGACAGCACCGGGCCTGCCGCGTCGGCGTCCAGCACATCGGCAATCACGATGTCAGCGCCCTCGGCGGCGAACGCGGTTGCGATGTGGCCGCCGATTCCCCGCGCACCGCCAGTGATGACGGCGACCTTACCTGCAAGCTTCCCAGCCACCTGTTCTCCCTTCATTCAGCTTCTGGCGCCAGTTCTTGCGGATGTCCTCCGAGCTGGCCAGGTCAAAGCGGTGGGCCATGAGGTACATCGACGCGTCATGCTGCGCCCGGTCGTCACTCCCGACGGCGTCGGTGGCGATGACCACGTAGTAGTCGCTGAACATCGCGTCCCTGGCCGTTGACTCGACGCAGCCCTCGGTCGTGCACCCGGTGACCACGACCGACTGGATGCCGTTGCTTCTCAGCAGCAGCCCGAGGTTGGTGCCCCAGAACGCGCTCGACCGGTACTTCTTGACGACCACCTCGCCGTCCCGCGGTTCCAGGCCGGGGACGAATAGCTGGCCTTCTGATCCGTCGATCGTGTACGTCAGCGGCTCGGCCTGCCCGTGGAAGCCGTCGTGCAGCCGGAGATTGAACCTGATCTGGGCGGGCGACTCGCTCGCCCGGTTCGGGAGCACGGTCATCTGGATGAACACCGGCATGACGCCGGACTGGCGCGCCGCCTCCAGCAGTTCGCCGATCCGCTCGGTCACCGGCGGGTACATCGACAGGTCCACGCCCAGGCGGTCGAAACTGCCGCCGGCGCAGCAGAAGTCACGCTGCATGTCAATGATCAGCAGCGCGGTGTGCGCAGGGTTGACGATCTCGGACAGCTCGGTGAATACCTGCTTGCCGGCAATCTCGATCATGGCATCTCCGGCCCGGGAAGCTCCGGGCCCGGCGCGCCGGACGACAGGCTCGGCGAATGCTGCTCGGCGAAGTCGATCTCGTCGGTGGCCATCGTGGCTCCCAGCGCCGCGAGCTTCTCCGGCGACTTGCGCTTCAGGTAGGCGTAGAGGCCGTAGCCGATGATGATCCAGGCCAGCACGACGTAGGCGACGTTGTTGTACGGGTACGCCTGGCCCGGCTTAGCCGTCTCGTAGAGGGGATAAATGAGTACCGCGGTGCCGATGACCGGCGCGATCAGGTGCCGCAGCAGGCTGAAATCGGGCTGGCCCCAGTAGAGCTTGATCAGGCCGATGTTGGCCAGCCCGTAGACAAGGATGACCGCGATGGTGCCGATCGCCCCGGTGTAGCCGTACACCGCGGTCAGCCCGGAGCCGAGCCAGACGGACATGGAAATACCGACGACGGCGGCGAAGCCCACGAGCGCGTAGATCGCAACGAACGGTGACTTGAAGCGCGGGTGCACTCGCGACAGGCTCACCGGGATGATGCGTTCCCTGGCCATCGCGAAGGTGACCCGCACGGTGGTATTGAGCACCGCCAGCATGCAGGAGAACAGCCCGGCGATGGCGGCGAGGTCGACCGGCTGCTTGAGCCAGGACGCGTACTGCTGGGCGAGCGTGGAGAACTGGGCAGGGCTCGCCAGGAAGGACTTCAGCCCTGCGGCGGAGTTGAGGTGGAAGCCCGCGGCGAGCCCGTACAGGACGAAGACGAAGAATACGCCGACGGCGATGAGCGCGAAGCGGACGGCCAGCGGCACGTTCCGCCTGGGATTGCCGGTTTCCTCGCCCAGCACGGCCGCGGCCTCGAAGCCGATGAAAGACAGCAGGCCGAAGACCACGGCCAGGCCGACTCCGGAGAAGCCGGTCGGTCCCGAGGATGGGTTGAAGTAGGTCAGGCTGTTGCCGCTTCCGGCACGGATGATGGCGATGAGCGCCAGCAGGGCGAAGATGGACATCTCCAGGCCGAGCAGGATCAGGTCGAGGCGTACCGACGTCCGGATGCTGCAGACCGAGAGGGTCATCGCGATTGCGAGCAGGATGAGGCCGAGAATCCACCACGGGACGTTCGCGCTGAACGTGCTCTGCAGGTACGAGTGCAGGAAAGCGCCGTTGGCGGTGAACAGGCCGATCGTCAGCACGACGAACGCGCCTGCGTAGAGCCAGCCGGTGAAGAATCCGGCGAGGCTTCCCAGCGCCCGGCTGCAGAACGTGTAGAAGGACCCGGCCGAGGACATCTTCTTGGCGAACTCGATGACGGTATTGCCGACGAACAGGGCGGCGATGAACGCGAGCAGGAACGCGAACGGCAGGGCAGCGCCCGCGTCCGCTCCGCCGGCCGGCGCGTTCAGGATCACCGCGAGAACCGGCGCCATGGCAGCCGCGGACAGCGCCACGCAGTTCCGCACGGTCAGGATGCCCCTCGCAAGCTGGGGACTGCGTTCGTCAGTAAGTGCGGCGGGGGGCTCCGTAGTTGCCATCTGTCGCATCCTCACTCGTGGATCCTGGCCGCGGCGTGACTGCTCGGACAGCTGCCTTACGACAGCTGTGCCGTCCCGGCAGCGCTCCCGTAGCGCCTGCTGTGACGGCCCGTTGGAACTCGAGTAGAGCGCTGGGCGGGGGTAGATGTCAACATCCCGATATTAAGTTTTTAGTCGAATATTTAATGTTTGATCTTGATTGTGAGGCCTCCGTGCAATCTGGCCATCAGGCCGTCGCCTCTGATCGCTGGACGGCCTGGTGATGTACAGCCAGCCGAGCAGCCCGGCCGGATAGGCGAAGTAGCCGAATCGGGTGGCGGGAGCGAGCGTGAACAGCAGTCCCAGGCCGATAGCCAGGCGCCAGGCCACCGCCCGGTGGCCGACGGGCGGCCTGACCACGAGCGAGATCATCACCGCGGAAGGCCGGCCGCGATCAGCAGGCTGACTGCCGCCAGGTGGCCGGCGGTTCCGGTCGTCGCGAGCAGATGACCGGGCAGCGGGCTCGCCGCCGGGCTCTTGGCGCGGGTGAGGCCGAGCGGGAACAGCACGGTGTTCTGCAGCAGGGCGGCTGGCTTGCCCAGCGCGGCCGGAGCGAATGCCGCGGCGAGAGCAGCCGCGGTGGCAACCGCGACGGCGGTGAACCTGGCAGCAGCGCGAACCCCGTAGCGGGCCAGCAGCATGGCAGCCAGGACCGGCAGCGCAAGCCAGGCGGTGTACTTCATCGCGCACGCCACGCCGGTGAGGACCGCCGCCAGCAAGGCCGGCGGTGGCCGCCACCTCCGTGCCGCCTGCCACGCGGGCCGGGTGCCGGAGATCCGGCTGAGCAGGGCCAGGACCAGGCACATCAGCGCCAGCACCGGCGGATCGGTGATTCCGAGCGCCAGCGGGAACGCCACCACCGGCGAGGCGGCAGCGAACACTCCCCAGCGCAGCGCGCCGCGCGTCCCAGCCACCCGGAACGCGAGCACGAGCAGCCCGATCGTCACCGCGGCCAGCCAGACCCTCGGGTCGCCGGCGACGCCTGGCACCCCCAGCGCCCTGGGCAGCCCGAACACCGACATCACCGGCAGGTAGGGGTTGTAGGCGAGCCAGCTGCTCAGGTGCGCCGAGGACAGGTACGGCGTGCCGTGCCGCAGCAGCAGCGCCGCGGACCGCGCGACGACGTGGACGTCCGGCGTCGGCGGCGCCGTGATCGCAAGCCACGCCAGCGGCGCTACCAGGCCGCCGGCCAGGCTGACCGCGAGCGCGGCACGCCGTCCGGCGCCGCCGCGCCACAGGGCAGCGATCGCGGCAGCGCCCCCGTAGGCGGCTGCCGCCCAGATGCCCCAGGAACGGTCGTCGCCGGGCCCGCTGAAGATCGCAACCGCGGCCGCATAGACAGCAAACCCCGCATAGCAGACGGCCAGCCAGCCTGGGCGGCGACTGGCCGCGGGTTGCCGTGGCGCTGGAGCAGGTGCCCTGACCGGGACAGGCGCGGTAATAGTGCTCACGGATCCGACGCTATGGATTAGGCACGCCGGCGCGCATCGGCCCGCAGGATGGTTCTGCCGCTGCCGTTACGCCTATGCCCTCACTCTTACGGCTGATCCGGGCCTCATCCGCGCGGACGAGGCGGTCCGCAGGCCTGCCGCGTACTGTGTGGTCATGCGCGCTGGCCCGCGGCCTACGAGTCCGCCCTGGCCGATCGAGGCTGAGCCACGGGAGAGCACATGGCTGGTACCGAGAATTGCGACATCCTGGTCATCGGCAGTGGTGAAGCGGGCAAGTATCTCGCCTGGGCGGTGGCGAGCGAGGGGCACCGCACTGTCGTGGTCGAGCGCAAGCTGATCGGCGGATCGTGCCCGAACATAGCGTGCCTGCCGAGCAAGAACATCATCCACTCCGCCAAGGTTCGCTCGTTCACCAGGCGGGCGGCCGAATTCGGGGTCGAGCTGGGTCCGCGGCGACCAGCATGAAGGGCGTGCAGGCCAGGAAGCGGGCCATGGTTGACGGACTGCGCCAGCTGCATCTCGACCGCTACCGGGCCAGCGGAGCAGAGCTGATCATGGGCGAGGCCCGCTTCACCGCGGAAAGAACCGTCGATGTTGAACTGGCCGGCGGCGGCACCCGCCGGCGCAGCGGTGCCCGGGTCTTCCTGAACCTTGGCACGCACGCGGCAATGCCTGACCTGCCCGGCCTGGCCGCCGCCCAGCCGATGACCCACGTCGAGCTTCTCGATCTCGACCGCCTGCCCGAGCACCTGGTCGTCATGGGCGGCGGCTACGCCGGGCTCGAGCTGGCGCAGGCTATGCGCCGCTTCGGCTCGCGTGTGACCGTCATCGAGCAGCGGCCCCAGCTTGCCGGCGATGAAGACGCTGACGTCGCCGCGGCGGTACTCGAGCCTTCCGCGACGAGGAAATCGATGTTCGCCTCCAGACGAAGGTCCGGGCGGTCGAAGGAGATCGGCAGCACGGTACGCGTGCTGACAGAAGGACCAGACGGCGAAGACGCCGTTCAACGGGACCGATCTGCTCGTCGCTGTCGGCCGCACGCCCAACACCGAGGGCATCGGGCTGGAGCGGGCGGGCGTGGACCGGACCGAGCGCGGCTACATCCGGGTGGACGAGCGCTTGGCCACGACCGCGCCCGGCGTCTGGGCCATGGGTGAGTGCGCCGGCAGCCCGCAGTTCACCCATGTCGCCTTCGACGACTTCCGCGTGGTGCACGACAACCTGACCGGAGGAAGCCGCACGACGACGGGCCGCCTGGTGCCCTACTGCATGTTCCTCGATCCCGAGCTGGCCCGGGTCGGCCTCAATGAATCCCAGGCCGGGCGAGACGGCATAGGCTACCGCCTGCTCACCCTGCCGATTGCGGCGGTCCTGCGGACCAGGACCCTGTCGGAGCCGCGCGGGTTCATGAAGATGCTCCTCGCCGCGGACAGTGACGAGATTCTCGGCTTCACCGCATTCGGGGCGGAGGCGAGCGAGCTCATGGCCGCCGTCCAGACCGCGATGGTCGGCCGGGTGCCGTACACCACGTTGCAACACGCGATCTTCGCTCACCCGACCATAGCCGAGGGGCTCACCTTCCTGCTGCGGACCGCGCCTGTCGGCCCGCAGCCCTAGCCGGGGCGGTGGGCAGGCCGCTGCGGTAGCCGAAGCGACCGCCTCGGCCCGGCCGCGCACGCTACCGTCCCGGAACGCACCTGCCGCGGTCATCGGATGTTGAGGACGTGGAGGGCGACGTTGTTGCGGTAGTTCGGGTCCCTTGTCGCGGACAGCGCGGCCGCGCCGAGGACGGTGTAGCCCGTTGCCGCACCGGCTTTGAGCGTCACCTTGCAGGTCACTGACTGCCCGGCGGCCAGGCCGCTCCCGGTGAAGATCACGCCCAGCCGGAAGCGGGTGCCGCCCTTGGCCGCGGTAACGGTCAGTGTGCGGGGAATGACCAGTGCGGCGGCGTACTGGCCTGCCGGGCTGGGGCTGGCGTTGGTGACCGTGATTGTGGCGGTAGCGGCGCGCGCTGGCCGGGACGGCCGACGGTGCGGTGAGCTTGACTGACAGGTCTGCGCTCGCCGGCGTGGGTGCGGTTACGGTTTCCAGGAACGCGGCCGCGTTCGGGCCGGTCAGGGTTCCGCTCGTGGCGGTAACGACCACCGGGCCTGCGGCCCCGGCGATCAGCGCGGGACTGGTGGCGACGCCGTGCGGTCGGTACTGACCGTCGCGCTGGCCTGGCCGCCGGTGAAGGTCGCCGAGCCGGAGGTGACGGTGAAGGTCACCGGCGTCGCGGGGACGGGGAAGCCGGCGGCGTCGGTCACGGTCGCGGCCAGGGGCGCGCCGAACGTGGTGCCGGTGCTGGCGCTCTGCCCGGCTCCTGAGGTCGCGGCGATAAGGGCAGCGGGCCCGATCTTCACTTCGAAGGACCCGATGTCGCAGCGCGGCCCCTGGGGGCGGGTGATGCCGCGCTGGTCGGTGGGCGGGCAGCCGGCCGGGTCGCCGGTGTCGAGGGCCGGGCTGCCGGGCAGCAGGGCCTGCGTCTGCGTCGGGCCGCCGTTGCCGGCCAGCGGGCCGAGCTTGGCGTCGCTTACGCCGGTCACGTCACCGGCGGCGGTGAACAAGCTGGCGCCGGTGCCAGTCCCGATCAGGTTGTAGCCCTTGCTCAGCAATACGTAATGATGAAGGCGTCCACATAGACATAG
>CAVOIU010000022.1:122500-146420 GCA_963695965.1 uncultured Solirubrobacterales bacterium | reverse complement strand
CACACGTTGTCCCCCGGGGCGGTCACCGGCGGACCGGGCGACCCGCCTATGCATGAGCCGGGCAGCCGGGAGACGGCGCTGGTCGAGTCGGGCGCGGTCGTGCTCGTGATGAGACGGGGAGCGCACGAGCTCGCCGCCGGCGACTGCGTCACGTTCGACGCGGACCTGCAGCACCACTTTGAGAACCCAGGAGTAGACGAAGCCGTGTTGCTCGCGGTGTCAGCGCCGGACTTGAGAAGGAGCTGATCATGCCGAAGACGCTGTTCGACAAGATCTGGGAAGCGCACGAGGTCGGCGCCCGGACCTGCTGTACATCGACCTGCACCTCGTCCACGAGGTCACGAGCCCGCAGGCGTTCGACGGGCTGCGGCTCGCCGGGCGGACGTGCGCCGCCCGGATCGGACGCTCGCCACCGCGGACCACAACGTCCCGACTGACGGCACGCCGGTGGCGGCACGGATCAAGGACGAGCTCTCGCGGGTGCAGGTGGAGACGCTCGAGCGTAACTGCGAGGAGTTCGGAATCCCGGTCTACTCGCTCGGCTCCGAGCACCAGGGGATCGTCCACGTGATCGGTCCCGAGCTGGGCGTCACGCAGCCCGGGATGACGATCGTGTGCGGCGACTCGCACACCGCCACCCACGGGGCTTTCGGCGCGCTCGCGTTCGGGATCGGGACCAGCGAGGTCGAGCACGTGCTCGCGACCCAGTGCCTGGTTCAGTCGAAGCCCAAGTCGATGCGGATCCGCTACGACGGCTCGCTCGGCTTCGGTGTCACCGCCAAGGACCTGATCCTGGCGACGATCGGCCAGATCGGCGTCGACGGCGCCGTCGGCCACGTCGTCGAGTACGCCGGCCCGGCGATCGAGGCGCTGTCGATGGAGGGCCGGATGACCGTCTGCAACATGACGATCGAGGGCGGCGGGCGCGCCGGGATGGTCGCGCCCGACGAGACGACGTTCGAGTGGGTGATCGGGCGCCCGGCCGCGCCCGCGCGGGTCCCCGACGGGTGGCGGAGCTGCGACCGACGAGGGAGCGAGCTTCGACAAGGAGATCGTGGTCGACGCCGACGCGATCAGCCCGATGGTCACCTGGGGCACGAATCCCGGGATGGTCGTCTCCGTGACCGACACCGTGCCCGAGCCTGGCTCAAGCAGGACGAGCGAGCACTCGAGTACATGGGCCTCGACGCCGGCACGCCGATCCAGGAGATCAAGCTCGATCGGGTGTTCATCGGCTCCTGCACGAACTCGCGGATTGGTGATCTGCGGGCCGCCGCGGAGGTTGTGGGCGGCCGCACGGTCGCCGACGGCGTGTACGCGATGGTCGTTCCCGGCTCCCAGCAGGTCAAGGCGCAGGCCGAGCGTGAAGGGCTCGACGAGGTCTTCCGGAGCGCCGGGTTCGACTGGCGGGGTGCCGGCTGCTCGATGTGCCTGGGGATGAACCCGGACATCGCCGCGCCGCGTGAGCGCGTGGCATCGACGTCGAACCGCAACTTCGAGGGACGGCAGGGGCGCGGCGCGCGCTCGCACCTGGTGTCCCCGCAGATGGCCGCCGCCGCCGCGATCGACGGCCACTTCGTCGACATCCGCGAGTGGGAGGGCGAGGCGATGAGGGCGATCGAGACGATCACCGGCCGCGTCAGCGTGCTGAACCGTGACGACGTCGACACCGACCAGATCATCCCCAAGCAGTTCCTCAAGCGGATCGAGCGAACCGGATTCGGCGAGTTCCTGTTCTACGACTGGGCCAAGCAGCCGGGCTGGGATCTCCCGTCAACCCGATCCTCGTCGCGGGCCGCAACTTCGGCTGCGGCTCGAGCCGCGAGCATGCCCCCTGGGCGCTCGAGGATTACGGCTTTCAGGCCATTGTCGCGCCGAGCTTCGCCGACATCTTCCGCTCCAACTGCACGAAGATCGGGCTGTTGCCGGTCGAGCTGACCGCGGATGAATGCGCTTCGATCGCCGAGCGCGGGAAGCGCAAATCGATCTCGCGGCCAGGAGGTCCGCTGGCCCGGGGGCACGGCGCGCTTCGAGATCGACCCCGAGATCAAGCACCGGCTCCTGAACGGGCTCGACGATGTTGGCGCAGACGCTCGCTCTGGAGGACGCGATCGTCTCCTACGAGCGCGACCGCGAGCGTCCGGGCCGGTGACGACGGCGCTGATGAGCGGCGCGCGCGACTGGGACGCGGCCACGTATGACCGCGTCTCGGCGACCCGCAGCTGGTGTGGGCACTCGAGCAGCTCGACGCGTGTCGCTCCCGGAGATGAGGTTGTGCTCGACGCCGGCTGCGGCTCGGGCCGGGTGACCGCCCTGCTCGTGCGGCCGCGTACCACGCGGACGCGTGTACGGGGTCGATCAGGCGCCGTCGATGGTCGAGCACGCTCGCGAGGCGCTCGGCGACCGCGCCGACGTCCTGTGCCAGGACCTGGTCGAGCTCGACCTGCCCGAGCCCGTCGACGCGATCTTCTCGAATGCCACCTTCCATTGGATCCACGACCACGAGGCGCTGTTCGCGGCACTGCACCGCACGCTCAAGCCCGGCGGGCAGCTCGTCGCCCAGTGCGGCGGCGCGGAAACATCGACGCGTTCCGCACCCTCGCCGACGAGGTCGCCGGTGAGGAGCCTTCGCGGCGCTACTTCGCCGACTGGAAGCGTCCCTGGAACTATGCGACCGCGCAGACACGGCTCGCGCTTGGAGCGGCCGGGTTTCGTCGATATTTCCTGCTGGCTTGAGCCCAAGCGGTAACGCCCGAGGATCCGCGCGCGTTCATCCAGACGGTATGCCTCGTCCGTCATCTCGATCCGCTGCCCGCGGAGCTGCGCGATCCGTTCGTCGATCGGGTGCTCGCGCGCGCCGGCGACCCGCTGGTGCTCGACTACGTCCGGCTGAACATGGCTGGCTCGGCCGGGCGCTCGCGGCCTCGCTCTGCTTCGGCCTGATCAGCGCGGGTCCCGCGGTCGCCGACACAGCCTCGTTCTCCAAGCCGGGTTGCTCGCAGTGGGCCGTGCCGAGCGGGGTCTCGAGCGTCGCTATCACCGCGACCGGCGCGTCGGGGACGTCCGGGGCCTCCGGCGCGACCGGCGGCTCGGGCGGCCAGGTCTCGGGGACGATTGCGGTTCCCAGGGCCAGACGCTTGACATTTGCGTGGGGTTCGGCGGCGGCGCCGGCGGATCAGGCAGCAACGCCGGTGGGTCCGGTGGAGGCGCTGCGGGCGTGAGCGTGGGCGCGACGTTCACCGCGCCGGCGCTCGTCGCGGCCGGTGGCGGCGGTGGCGGCGGAGGCGGCGGAAGCGTCGCGGGAGCCGGCGGCGCTGCGGGCGCGGGCGGCGGCAGGGAACGGGAAACGGCGGGTCGGCGGGCACAACCAACGCGGGTGGGTCGGCCGGCGGTAACGGGAGCGCTGGCAGCGCCGGAGCGGGAGGCGCCGGTGGAAGCGCCACGGACGCCGGGGGCGGTGGCGGCGGCGGGTATTACGGCGGCGGTGGAGGAGCGGGATCGAGCGTCGGCGGAGGTGCCGGAGGCGGCGGAGGCTCGGACTACTGCAACGCCACAGGATGCAGCATCGAGACTCCGGCCGGCGGCCCCCAGGTAACGCTCACGTATACCAGCGCCTCGGCGCCCGACGCCTCGCGCGCCCAGCGCCATGATCGCGACTCCGACGAGCGGCGCCGTGTACTTGCAGGGCCAGGGCGTCGATTCGAGCTTCAGCTGCGCCGATGCCGCGGGTGGTCCGGGGATCTCCTCGTGCGTGGACCAGAACGGCCAGGCATCGGGTGCGCCGATCGACACCTCGACGCCTGGATTGCACACCCTGACGGTTACCGCGACCTCGAGTGACGGGGCGAGCTCGAGCTCCAGCGTCAGCTACTCGGTCGCGGCGCCCCCGCGGATATGGCTCCCGGTCCCGTTCGACGGCGCGATCTACACGCTCGGCCAGCGCGTCGACTCCTGGTACGTGTGCGCAGACGGTGTCGGCGGCCCCGGGCTGAAGTCCTGTGAGGATCAGAACGGGCAGCCCTACGGAGCAGCGCTCGACACCTCGACCCTCGGCGCCCATAGTTTCTCCGTGACGGCAGTCAGCCAGGACGGGCAGAGCACGTCGACGAGCGTCACCTACCGGGTCGTCCCGGTGCCCACGGTCTCGCATGTGGCGACACACCCGGGCGGGGTCGTGACCATGCAGGTGACGGTGCATGCGCCCGGTGCGATCGATGTGATGGACACGGTGGGTCTGAGGAGCTTCGCCCTGGCCGCCGACGTCGTGCACCCGCCGAACGGGAGCTTTGTGTTCGGAAGCGCGCACCTCGTCACCGGTCACTCCCAGACCTTCCAGGTCCGCGTGGGCCTGAGCCAGGCGGGACGGCTGTTGCTGCGCGACCACCGCAGCGCCACGCTCCGCGTGCTCGGTTCTCTACACGACTCCCGGGGGCTCCCCGCAGGTGGTCAAGACGCTGGTGCTCAGGATCAGGAGGTAGCTGTTCAGCTGCCCGGGCCCGAGGGATCGGCGGCCGGAAGCACCCGCCTCATCAGGCGCACGCTGATCCACACCGCCGCCAGGCCGATCGCGACCCCGATCACCGTGTCGAGCAACCGCATGATCGGCTGCTGCCAGGCGTCGTGGCGGTCAATCGACGCGATCACCAGCACCACCACCGTCGCGAGGCTCGCGGGCATCGTGTCCTGTGGACGGCCCGCGAGCGCGAGCACGAACGCGCCGATCGCGATCAGCACCGCGATCGCCCACAGGTGGAAGGGAAACAGCAGCAGGTAGATCAGACACAGCACAAAGCTGACCAGGGTGCCGGCGATCCGCGAGAGCGCGGCGGCCTCGCTCTCTTCGTAGCTGTGCCGGTAGACGAAGATCGTCGAGATCGTGGCCCACAGGGCGCCGATCGTGTCGCCGGTGGCAGTAATCCGGTGGATCGGGTTGACCACGTGCGCGGCGAACCAATAGCACGCCAACGCCGAGAGCCCGAGCGCGATGCTGTAGATCGCGGTGGCGCGAGTGTCGGCCTGCAGTTCGACTTCGGCGGCCCGCACGGAACCGCAGCGTAGCGTCGGCGACGGACCCCTTCGCGGATCATCCGATACCGTGGCCCACCGCCATGGCTCCCCTCGTGATCCTGCTCCCCGGCGACGGCATCGGCCCGGAGATCATCGCTCCCGCCGTCGCCGTTCTGGGTGCGGTCGGCGCCGACTTCGAGTTCGACGAGCTCCTGGTCGGCGGGGCGTCGATCGACGCCCACGGGACCGCGCTGACCGATGAGACGCTCGAAGCGTGCAGGCGCGCCGACGCGGTCCTGCTCGCCGCGGTCGGGGGTCCCAAGTGGGACACCACCGATCCGGCAAAGCCTCGCCCCGAGCAGGGACTGCTCGGCTTGCGAAAGGGCCTGGGGTTGTTCGCCAACCTCCGTCCGGTGCGCCCGGTGCCGGCGCTGTATGACTCGAGCCCGCTCAAGCGCGAGCTGATCGAGGGCACCGACCTGCTCGTGGTCCGCGAGCTCACCGGTGGGATCTACTTCGGCGAGAAGACCCGTACCGAGGACGCCGCGTCCGACGCGTGTGTCTACACGCGCGAGGAGATCGAGCGCATTGCCCGGGTCGCCTTCGGGGCCGCCCGGTCGCGCGTGACGAGCGTGGACAAGGCCAACGTGCTCGAGACCAGCCGGCTGTGGAGAGAAACGGTCGGTGCAACGCATGCGCGCGAATTTCCCACCATCGAGCTGGAGCACCTGCTCGTCGACAACGCGGCGATGCAGCTGATCGCCGCGCCACGGCACTTCGACGTGATCCTGACCGAGAACATGTTCGGGGACATCCTCAGCGACGAGGCGGCGATGCTGACCGGGTCGATCGGGATGCTGCCCAGCGCGTCGCTGGGCGCCGGCGGCCCGGGCCTGTTCGAGCCCGTCCACGGCTCCGCGCCGGACATCGCCGGGACCGGCGCCGCCAATCCGCTGGCGATGTTCCTGTCGGCGGCGCTGATGCTGCGACACGGATTTGGCATGGAAACGGAGGCCGCGGCGATAGAATCGGCCGTCGACCGGACGTTGGCCGAGGGGCTGCGCACACCCGATCTGGGCGGGGCCGCAACCACACAAGAGGCAACCCAGGCCGTCCTCAAGCATCTATAAGGAGCAGTCGTGGAGCAAGCGGACCTCATCTGGCACAACGGAGAGCTCGTTGCCTGGGAGGACGCCACGGTGCACGTACTGACCCACGGCCTCCACTACGGGACGGGCGTGTTCGAGGGGATTCGTGCCTACGAAACCGCACGCGGCCCCGCGATCTTCCGAAACCGCGACCACCTGGAGCGCCTGTTCAAGTCGGCCGAGCTCTACTACATGCCGATCCCCTACACGCTCGAGGAGCTCCGTTCGGCGACCCACGAGCTGATCCGCGCGAACGAGCTGCGGGAGTGCTACATCCGGCCGATCGCATTCCGCGGCTACGGCCAGATGGGCCTCTACCCGCTGGACTGCCCGGTCGAGGTCTCGATCGCGGTGTGGCCGTGGGGCGCCTACCTGGGCGAGGACGGCAAGCGCCTCGGAATCCGCGCAAAGGTCGCAAGCTGGCGGCGGATCCCGCACGACTCGCTGATCCCGCACGCCAAGGCCTGCGGTCAGTACCTGAACAGCGTGCTCGCCAAGGTCGAGGCGTCGAAAGCCGGCTACGAGGAAGCGATCTTGCTCAACGACCAGGGGTTCGTGTGCGAGGGCTCGGGCGAGAACATCTACGTCGTCAGGGACGGCCAGATCATCACCCCGCCGCAAACCGCGGGAATCCTGGACGGCGTCACCCGAAAGTCGATCTTGCGCATCGCCGCCGACCTCGGCCACGAGGTCGTCGAGCGGGACCTCGCTCGCGCCGAGCTGTACCTCGCGGACGAGGTTCTGCTGTCCGGGACCGCGGCGGAGCTCGTGCCCGTCAGGGAGATCGATGACCACGCGATCGGAGGCGGCAAGCCCGGCCCGATCACTCGAGAGCTCCAGCGCGTATTCGACGATGCCCTGCGCGGGCGCGACGCGCGCTACGCCGATTGGCTCGACACGGTCGAGATCGCCTCCGGGCAGCCTGCCGGGGCCACCGAGTCGGCCTGAGGCGTCCGGCGATCGCGATGAGGATCGAGACCTACGACACGACCCTGCGTGACGGCATGCAGGGGGAGGGGATGTCGCTCTCGGCCGAGGAGAAGCTGCGCGTCGCCCACCGGCTCGACGAGCTCGGCATCGACCTGATCGAGGCCGGGTTCCCAAGCTCCAACCCCAAGGAGCTCGAGCTGTTCGACCTCCTGGGCCGCGAGCGGCTGGGCCACGCGGAGATCGCGGCGTTCGGGATGACCCGCCGGCGTGATGTCGCCGCCGAGAACGATCCGGCGCTTCGCGTCCTGGCCGAATGCTTCGCGCCTGTGTGCACGCTCGTTGGCAAGACCTGGGCGCTGCACCTCGACAAGGTGGTCAAGGTCAGCCGGGACGAGAACCTGGGGATGATCGCCGACTCGGTCGCATTCCTGGCCTCGAATGGCAAGCGGGTGATCTACGACGCCGAGCACTTCTTCGACGGATTCGCCGACGATCCGGCCTACGCGCTGGCATGCCTTCGTGCCGCCGCCGAAGCCGGCGCGGACACGGTTGTGTGCTGCGACACCAACGGTGGGACCCTTCCCGACCAGATCGCTGCAGCGATGACCACGGTCGTGGCGGAGCTCGAGCGGTCAGGGTCGCGTGTGGGGATCCACTGCCACGACGACGCCGGATGCGGGGTGGCCAACACGCTGGCGGCCGTGCGCGAGGGCGCGACGCACGTGCAGGGGACGATGAATGGGTACGGCGAGCGGTGCGGAAACGCGAACCTCGTCACGATCATCCCCAACCTGCAGCTGAAGCTGGGATACGAGTGCCTGACCGAGCAGCAGCTGTCCTCGCTGACGGCGACGGCTCACTTCGTCGACGAGCTCCTGAACTTCACCCCCGATCCCGACGAACCATATGTTGGGCGCAACGCGTTCGCCCACAAGGGGGGGATGCACGTCGCCGGCGTCACGGCCGACCCCGCGACGTTCGAGCACATCGAGCCCGACGTCGTCGGCAACCACCGGGAGCTGCTGGTGTCAGAGCTCTCCGGAAAGGGGACCGTCCATGCGCGCGCGCGTGACGCGGGCATCGAGCTCGACGGCGAGGAAGCAGGTCGCGTCACCGAACGGGTCAAGCAGCTCGAGCACCTCGGCTATCACTTCGAGGCGGCAGACGGGTCATTCGAGCTGCTGCTGCGCAGGGAGACCGGCGAGTACGAGCCCCTGTTCCGCCTGGAGTCGTGGCGCGCGATCGTCGAGAAGCGGGCGGACGGTCGTGTGGAGACCGAAGCGACGATCAAGATCTGGGTCGGGGGCGAGCGCTACGTCCGCACCGCCGAGGGCAACGGCCCCGTCAACGCGCTCGACCGGGCGCTACGTGAGGCGCTGGTCGAGATCCATCCTCACCTGCGGGACATCGACCTGGTCAACTTCAAGGTTCGGATCCTCGACGAGGCGAAGGGCACCGGCGCGGTCACGCGTGTACTGCTCGACGCTTCTGACGGCGAGCACGTGTGGGGATCGATCGGCGTCTCGGAGAACATCATCGAGGCCTCGTGGGAGGCGCTCGTCGACTCACTCGAGTACGGGATGAGCCGGACGACCCACGCGCCGTCCGATCGGGCGCCGGGCCGCACGGCCCCCGCGCCCGGCTCGTGACAGACGAGCTGCCGCTCGCTCGGCCGGTTGTCGGGGCGCGCGAGGAGGAGCTCGTCCTCGACGTTCTGCGCTCCGGCCACCTGTCGCTGGGCCCGCGCCTGCCGGAGTTCGAGCGTGCGTTCGCGCAGCGCGTCGGGGCGCGGTTTGCCAGTGCCGCATCGAGCGGGACGGCAGCGCTGCACCTCGCGCTCCGGGCCGTCGGGGTGAGCGACGGAGACGAGGTGGTGACCACCCCGTTCTCATTCGTGGCGAGCGCGAACGTCGCCGTCTACGAGCGCGCCCGCCCCGTGTTCGCCGACATCGACCCGGTCACCCTCAACCTCGATCCCGATGCCGCCGCGGCGGCGGTCACGGATCGGACGGCGGCGCTGCTCCCGGTTCACGTGTTCGGGTACCCGGCCGACCTCCCGGCGTTTGAGCGACTGGGGCTACCGATCGTCGAGGACGGCTGCGAGGCCCTAGGGGCCGTCTATGCCGACGGCGTCCCTGTGGGAGGGCGCGGCCATCCGACGGCGTTCGGGTTCTATCCGAACAAGCAGATGACGACGGGGGAGGGTGGCGTCGTGACGACCGCCGACGCGGCCGTCAAGGAGCGGATCGACTCGGAGCGCAACCAGGGCCGCGCCCCCGACTTGGGGTGGCTGGATCACGACCGCCTCGGGTTCAACTACCGGCTCTCCGACGTGGCGTGCGCACTCGGGCTGGCGCAGCTCGAGCGGCTCGACGAGATGTTGGCCGGCCGGGCTCGCGCGGCTGCGAACTACCGGGAGGCGCTCGCGGGGATCGAGGGCCTCGAGCTTCCGTGTCCCGACCGCGACGGCAACCGCCGCGGGTGGTTCGTGTTCGTGGTCCAGCTTCCGCGAGGGGTGGATCGGGACACCGCTGTCCGCGAGCTCGCGGGGCGAGGGGTCGCGAGCAAGCCTTACTTCCCCGCGGTGCACCTGATGAGCTACTACCGGGCGGCCTTCGGCCATCGTGAGGGGGAGTTCCCCGTGTGCGAGGACGTGGCCGCTCGGTCGATCGCGCTTCCGTTCTTCCCGGGTTTGACCGAGGCGCAGGTGGCGCGCGTGGCAGCGGCGCTTGCTGAGGTGCTCGCGAGCTGAGGGTGGACGGCGAGCCGCCGGCCGGGAAGAAAGCGGCACCTACGGGGGTCGTAGTAGGTGAGGGAGCTACGAAAGGAGTTCCTGATGCCTCCCACTCACCCGCGAAGCGTCTCCGCCCTGGGGGCGCTGCTCACCGGCGCGCTGGCGCTCGTTGCCGTCGGCGCCGATCACCTCGAGGAATACACGGCCAACCACTTCTCGACCGTTCCCACGATCGGGACCCTGTTCCTGCTGAACTTCATCGCCGCCACGGTCGTAGGGGTGGCGCTGCTGTTGCCGCTCGGGCGGCTCGTCAAGCGCCGCGCCGAAAAGCTGCGCGTGCTCCTGGCCGCCGGCGGGATCGGGATCGCGGCAGCGTCGCTGGTCGCGCTCTGGATCAGCGAGACCTCGGGGCTGTTCGGCTTCATGGACCACGGCTACCGGCCCGCGATCGTTGCCGGGATCGTCGCCGAGGCGGTGACCATCGTCGCGCTCAGCGCTTACCTGGCGCTGGTCGGCGCAGGTTTGCGCCGTCGGAGCGCGCCGGTCCACGCACACTGAGCCCGGGCTCAGCTTCCCCCCGCAGACGGCGCGATCTCCCCCCGGCCGGCCTGCTGCAGGTCGGCCGGTAGGGGGGCGCGCCACCGGCGGGCGAGCACGGTCAATCCCGTCCGCCAGTCGATGATCGCCGCGCGCTGTGCCGCCTGGGTGTCAGGGAGCCCGCCGAAGTCACGGGCGGCGAGACCGTTCGCGAGCGCGCTCAGATAGGCGTCCTCGAGGATGTAGGTGTGGGCGTATTCGGCCTGCAGCGGCCTGAGCGCCGGCGCCGCCGGCCGGATCGCGTTCACGTCGACCGTGTACGCCGCGAACCGGAGCTCGAGCTGCCCCATGCGGCGTGCGGCCTGCGCAGCAGAGAGCCGATGCGCGTGGAACGCGGCGAGGATCGGGTCAGCGCTATCAAGCAGCCGGTTGACGGCGAGCCGGACCGGTTCAACCCGCTGCAGATAGCGCTCGAGCGCCGCGCGTGGCCGCACGGCGCTCGAGGTCCGCGTACTCGCGCAACCGGTTGCGATCACCGCGAGCGCGATGATGCCGGCGGCGCGGCGGACGCGACTCAATATCCGTAGGCGCCGCCGCCGCCGGGGGACGCCGCCGGTGTCGTCGAACCTGACGGGGTGCTCGCCTTCGGGGCAGTCGTCACCGCGTTCCATGTCCCGACGTCCTTGATGCCCTCGCCGTTCGCCTGGCCTGGGGCGGTGTCCTGGGCGAACGTGTACAGCGGCATGCCCTTGTAGGTGACCTGCTCGACGCCGTTCGGGCGCATGACCGTGCCCAGCGAGGCGACGCCGCCGCCAGGCGTGGCGCCGGCCGAGACCGTCAGCGGATGCCATACCTTCACGCAGCCTGCGCTCGTGCAGATCCACTTGCCCGCGTGCTCACCACTGAGCGCGTAGAGGGTCAGCCCGTGGCTGTTGACGAGGACCGTCCCCAGGCGCGAGTTCGAGGCTGTCTTGACAAGTGAGACGGAGGTTGAGCTGCTCGGCGGCGCGGCCGGACTGCTCGCTGCGGCGCTGCTGCTCGAGCTGCTCGAGCCGCCGCACGCCGCAAGCAGCAGCGACGAGGCCACCACGGGGATGAGGAGTAGTTTCGAAATGCGCACCTTGACGCTCCTGTTGTCGGCGGTTTCTCGGTCCTGCAGTGCTTAAGACCGCGAGCGTGTGCGATTCCTTCCTTGAGCCGCCGGGCTGACGGCCCCCGAGCGCAAGTTCCGGGCTCCGCGCTCGTTCTGTTCGGTGGTGAGGAAGCGGAGAGGGCACGGTCCGGGATGCCTGGGGCGCGGCGCGCAGCGCGCAGCGCCTGCCGTCGCCGTGCTCGCGCTGCTGGCGCTCGGCGTGGTCCCGGTCGCAAGCGCCGACTTTCCGTACACCGGTCCCACCGGCAACCCCCACGACCCGACGACATGGAAGCTGCCGCCCGGGGTCGCGCCGAGCAACTTCGGCGACAGCTGGAAGCTCGCGGCGACGCCCGAGCAGAGCCCCCAGAGCGACGCCACGGTGAACGGCCGCAGCGACGAGCTGTGCGGCATTCGCGGGATGAGCGTCGTCGATGGCAATGCCACGTTCCCGGCCGGGACGAACTCGTGCGTCGCGGCGGCAACGCCGATCAAGACGGCATTCGAGACGACCCTCGGACGGCCGGACGTCCTGATCTCGGAGCTCGACTCGGGGATCGAGTGGAACAACGCGGGCGCGATGACCGCCGTGCGCAAGAAGATCTGGCTGAACCCGGGCGAGCTGCCGGCGCCCCGCGACGACATGACGCAGCCGTTCGACCCCTCGACAGGGGTGGACTGCGCCGCGCACCACGGCGCCGTCGGACAGGGCGGCGACTACAACCCGAGGGGCGGGACCCGCCAGGCAGACGGCACGGTCCCATACGACATCCTCGGCCAGGGCGTCTTCAACGTGCTCGATTACGCCTGCGACTCGCGTGTCGCCGCTGTCGTCGATGGGTCGAGCCCGCTCCACGCGATGCGCCACGGCCCGGCCGGGATGCTCGTCCCAGAGGACCTGATCCTCGCGTTCTCCGACGGCCCGACCACGACCACGACGGATTCGCCAACGACATCGCCGGCTGGAACTTCGTCGACAACAACAACGACCCGTATGACGACGTGCAGTACGGCCATGGCACCGGCGAGGTGCAGGACTCCGCGGGCGAGGCGAACACGAACTCGACGCTCGGCACGTGTCCCGACTGCACGATCATGGAGCTGCGGGTCGGCGAGTCGTTCGTCGCCGATATCAACCGTTTCGCTCAGGCGGTGCTGTATGCGACCGACAAGGGCTCCTCGGTCATCCAGGAGCCGCTCGGAACGCTCAACAACTCCTACTTCGGCCGCCAGGCGATCGAGTACGCCTACCACCACGGCACCGCGTGATCGCGTCCGCTGCCGACGAGGCCGCCGAGCACAACAACCAGCCCTCGGCGCTTCCCGACACGATCGTCGTCAACTCGGTGAACCAAGTACTCGACCGAGACTGAGGCGCCGCCCTCCTACCTGCAATTCAACGGATGCACGAACTTCGGGCCGAAGATCACGGTCTCGGTGTCGAGCTCCACGTGCTCGTCGAACGCGACCGGGCTCGGCGCGGGGATCGCCGGCCTGATCTACAGCGCCGCGATCAACGCGATCGCCGAGGGCAAGCTCAAGCCCGCCAGCGACTGCACGCGCGTCGACGGCACGCCCTGCCCGATCACCGCCAACGAGGCGCGCCAGCTGATGGCGTCCGGCGAACATCGCGGGCGACGTGACCCCCGGAGCGAGCGCGGCGAGCACCGGCACGGCTCCGGCCGACGCGGGCGACGGCGGCCAGACCGACGACGTCAACTTCGCCCAGCAGCCCGAGCCCTCGTGCGAGCCGGCGCCGACGCCCACGTGCACCGACCCGAACCACAACACGGCGTTTGCCGCCGATATGTACGGGGGTTCGAGGGCCCGGCGCCCGACACGCGCCGCTATCCGGCGCGCAAGGGATTTGACGAGTTCTACGGCTACGGGCGCCTGAACGCCTACAAGGCGGTGTCGGCAGCGGCGCGATGGCCTGATCCCGCCGGAGGCCGACATCACCTCGCCGGACTGGTTCCAGCAGCTCGACCCGAGCCGGCCGGAGATCTCGATCGGCGGATACGTGAATGGCCGCAGCCCGTACACGTGCCAGGTGCAGTTCGCGCCCGGCGCCGAGCCCAACAATGGGCTGACGAGCGGCACGCCGCCGGGAGATTTCCAGAACGCCGCGTCCAGCTGGTGCGACGGCAAGACCGTCCACACCGCTCCGTACAGCGGAACGCTCGCGCAGGTCGATACCTCAACGCTCGAGTCGAGGTTCCCCGCCAACGTGCAGGGCTTCAACGGCAACGAGAACGGCGGGCTGGCGCAGACCTCGAACGGCCGGCCGAACACCAGGCCGTACGCGTTCACGGTCCGCGTCGTTGTCAGCACGGCCGCCAGCTCGACTCGGCCCGGCGATGACCGGTGAGGACCGCCGTCAGCTGTTCCTGCACCGCGACCAGGACATGCTCCCGGGCTGGCCGAAGGAGCTCCAGACCGACGGAGCCTCGAGCCCACTGCTGATCGACCTGAAGGGCAGCAACCGCAACCAGCTCGTGGTCGCGACGTCCGACGGCTGGATCCACGCGTATAACGAGACCGGCTCCGAGCTCCCGGGGTGGCCGGTTCACACCGCACAGCTGCCGCTGCATGCCGGCGAGGTCGCCTACCGGACGCTCGGCAGCGATCACTACTGCGCGGTGCTCGGCGCGCTCGCCGGCGGCGACCTGTTCCACGACGGCGTGATCGACGTCGTCGCCGACGACAACTGCGGCAACGTCTACGCCTGGGATCCGCAGGGACAGCTCGTCTTCCACCAGCATTCAAACCCCGATTACGCCGGCGCGCGCCTGGCCTCATTCCAGACCGTCCGTCAGGGACCGCGCGACCGCACCGAGCAGGGATTCCTTTCCTCGCCGGTGCTCGCGCACATGAGCGGCAACCCCGACAGCCCGCTCGACATCATCGCCGCCGGCGAGGACCGCCACCTCTACGCGTGGGTGCCCGAGCAGGGGAACCTCGCCGGCACGGCGCTGCCCGGTTTCCCGGTGCTGGTCGCCGACCCCGACAAGCTCACCGCCGTCGATCCGGCCACCAACCGCCTGACGTTCTCGACGACGCGTGCGGAGGCCAACCCCGGGATCGACGAGGACCAGGGCAAGCTGATCGACACGCCGGCGATCGCCGACCTCGCCGGCTCGGACAGGCCATCGATCATCATCGGCAGCAACGAGGAGTACCTCGTCAACACCGGTGACGAGGGCGCGATCAACGCCGGCAACCTGACCTCGACATCATTGGGGGCTCTCGGGGCGACGGGCGTGCTCAGCTTCGCCAACTCGCGCGTGTACGCGATCAAGCCGACCGGCGGGACGATGACCTGCTCCGGCGACAAGTGCAGCTCGGATGCCTTCGAGCCGGGCTGGCCGGTCAAGATCGGGCTGCTCGACGCCGGGCTGCTGCCGGATGTCGGCGAGGGTGTAAACGGCTCGCCGGTGGTCGCGCCGCTCACGTGCCCGTCCGGCGGGACCGGACTGAAGATCGGCGTGACTCCCGATGGAGGCCCCGCGTACATCCTCAACGCCGACGGCAGCTCGTGCTACGGGACCGACCCGAGCAGCGGCAAGTACAACACGTTGGAGACCGACGCAAAGTCGGGAGTCGGCCAGTACGACCACCCGACCTTTGCGGCGGTCGGCTACCCGGCGTTCGGCAGCTTCGACGGCAAGACGATCGACTTGTTCGCGCCGGAGACCGGCCTGCTCCGCGCGCTCGATGTGGTGCTCAACGACTACCAGGGCGGCCAGGACTTCATCGGCGGATGGAACCCCTCCAACGCACAGGAACTCCCCGGCTATCCGGCGGAGGTCAACGACCTGCAGTTCCTCACCGGCCCGGTTGTCGGCCAGATCACGGCTGGCGCTGGCCAGGACGTGATCGGCGGCACCGCGTCCCTCGACCTCGCGGCGTTCAATGCGGCCGGCCTGCCCGCGAGCTCCGCGTGGCCGAAGCTGACCGGAGACTGGACCATCGCGACGCCGACGCTGGGTTCCTTCGACACGCTCGACACGCGTCCCGACGCCCACAAGGACGTGGTCTCGATCACCCGCTCGGGGACACTGGCGGTGTACACGACGCCCGCCCCCGCGTGCTCGCCGAGCTCCTCGCCGCGCTTCCACCACGACGCCTGGAACTCGGGCAACTACACCACCGACGCCGTCGACCCGGGGCATCCGTACGACGTCAGCGTCCGCCGCCACATGTTGAAATTCACCGCGCCGGGTGCCGACCTGCTGTGCGGGTCCGCGGCGCGCTACCAGGTGGTCACGTCCGGGAAGCCGATCACGCCGCAGAACTTCGCCGCCGCCACGCCGCTTGCCGGTGCGCCCGCCCCGGGCGCGGCCGGTACGCCACAGTCGTACAAGCTTCCGGCGGGTGTTGAACGCTACGTCGCGATCCGGGCGGTCAACGCGGCGGGCAACGTGGAACTTCCGGCGGCCGTCAAGGTCAAATGAGCGTTCGCCGAGCGCTAGGGGCAGCGCTCGTACTGCTGCTCGCCGCGGCCGCGCCGGCGTCCGCCCATGGCTACCGGTTCTTCGCCGGGACAGGTCGAGCCGACACGACACCCCCGCTGCCGGGACCACCGTGGGCAACGCGGTCGACGCCCAGTTCGGACCCTCCCTGCTGGGGTGTCCGTCCGCCGTCTTCCCGAGCCGGGGCCGGTTCGCGCTTCAGGAGCCGTTCGACGACCTCAACAGCGACGGCCAGTGGGACGCCGGCGCCGACCTGAACAACGGACCGACCGGCCAGAAGCCCGACCCGTTCTGCGACGTCAACGCCAACGGCCGCTGGGACGGGATCTATGCCGACAACGAGCTCGGTCCCGCGACCGGCGTCCACGATCCGATCGAGGTCCGAGCGGTAGCTGTCTCAGACGGCCGGCACCTTCCGGTTGTGTTCGCCTCGGTCGAGGCGATCGGCTTGTTCGACTACTACACCGAGCAGGCTCGGTACGAGCTCCAGCACGTGTACCACGTGCACGCGAACCTGGTCGTCAGCGCGGATCACAACGAAAGCTCACCGGACACGATCGGGCTCTACGGTGCGCTGGACACACCACTCGGCGTCGGCGTTCGCTCGGGCATCGACGAGTACTACATGCGATTCCTCGACGACCGGATCGCCCGCGCGGCTGCGCAGGCCGTCGCAAGCATGCGTCCCGCGAACCTGTACGCGAACCAGATCGAGGGCTCGATTCCCGACGGGACCTCGGGCAATCGCTACCCGCTGCTCAGCGGCATGAGCGAGCGGATCTCCGACCAGTTCCCGACCTCGGTCGCGCTCCCCAACGACGACCGCGTTGCGGCGGTCGACCCGAAGCTGGGCGTGCTGCAGGCCCGGGCGCCCTCCGGTGCGCCGATCTTCACCGTGATCAGCATCGCAGCCCACAACCAGGAGATGGGCAACGCGGGCGCCGGCATCAGCGCCGACTGGCCGGGGGCGATGGTGGACGCGTTCGACGCGAGCAGTCGGGGGATGGCGATGTTCCTGGTGGGCGACAACGGCTCCGAGGAGGATCCGGAGACCTATCCGCCGGCCGTGACCAACGGCTCCGAGAACCACACGAACCAGGCCACGCAGTACCTCCAGGCCCAGGCGACCGGCCGCCAATTCGCGCACCTCGCGGCGGATGCTGTGGCGGGCGCAGTGCGGCTGAGCCCCGGTGCGGTGACGCTCACCCGGGAGCAGATCTGCATTCCGCTGGAGAACAATGGTTTCGTTGCGCTGGCCGCGGCGGGTGAATTCGGGCGCCGGCAGGCATACGCGTGCGATTCGGCCGGGAAGCCGATCGCTCCGGTCCCCAACGGATCGGTCCTGCCGACCGCGGGCGCGGACTTCCGGACGTTCGTGAGCGTTACGAGCATCGGCCCCGACCTCGAGACGATCGACAACCCCGGCGAGGCTTTCCCCGCATTGATGCTTGGTAGCCCGTTCGGCGTCGAGGACGAGAGCTGCGACCGCCCCAACCCGGCGGTTCCGACGTGGCACGCGAACGCGCTGTTCCGGTTCCAGGTCGGGCTCGCCGACGACATGATCGGCTACATGATCCCCGCCTGGGGGTTCGCGAGCGGGACCCCGGGCCTGTTCAACAACGACACCTGCTACCAGGACATGCACGGCCACGGTCACAAGCTCGAGTCGGAATCGGCCGGCCCCTCGTCGGCCAACGATGTAGCGAACGCGTTGGCGGGCTTGCTCGCGAGTCGCCCCGATCCCAGCGCGCACATCGTCACCGGCCGGTTCGTGCTTCCGGACGGGTCCTACTCGCGGTGGCCGACCGGTGCGATCGGCGTGCTGCTCCCACCGCCGGGAGCCACGGCACTCGATCCCGCGGGCGGCAGGCTGATCGGCGCCCCGACGACGTCAGCGATGGGCACCAGGCGGGTCGACGCCAACGGCGTGTTCATGGACTACGACGGCCAGCCGCAGGCCAAGCCGGACGTGACCACGCGGGGGATCATGCTGCTGGGGTCCGACGGCTGCGTGAAGGCCCGCTACTACCTGAACGTGTTCCCGACGCTCGACACCTCACGCCCGCTCGGCGGCGAGGTGCCCCAGTCCGCGGCGCTGCCACACAGGGCCTGCCGCGTCCTGGCCGCGGGCGGCGTGCCCGAGCTCCAGCCGGGCGCCGCGGCCTCCGCCGGTCTGCCGGTGGCGGGCGACCTGCGCTAGACGGCCCGGCGCGGCCGGGCCGGCGGTCCCTACCATCCCGGCGATGTCCCGCTTCGGTTCCCCGCAGGACGCCACGTTCCGCGCGCTCAACGACTCGATCTCGTTCGATCTGCGGCTCGCGCCCTACGACATCGAGCAGTCCCGCGCCCATGCGGCGATGCTCGCTGCGCGGGGGATCATCAGCGACCCCGAGCGGGACGAGCTCCATCGCGGGCTCGACCAGGTGGCTTCCGAATTCAATGACGGCTCGTTCGCGGTGTCCGACGGCGACGAGGACGTCCACATGGCGATCGAGCGCCGGCTTACGGAGATCGTCGGTCCGGTGGGCGGAAAGCTCCACACCGCTCGATCCCGCAACGACCAGGTGGCGACCGATCTTGCGATGTTCGTACGCGACCGGGCTACGGCGGCGCGGGACTCGATCACCCGGCTCGGGGAGACGCTCCTGACGGTCGCCGAGGCGCATCTGGACTGGCCGATGCCCGGCTACACGCATCTCCAGCGCGCACAGCCGGTGTACCTGAGCCACCACCTGCTGGCGTACGTGTGGATGCTGGTGCGCGATCGAAGCCGGTTTGAGGCGGTGGCCGGCGCGGCCGGAGTCCTACCGCTCGGCGCCGGCGCGCTGGCGGGCGTCAACTTCGACACCGATCGCGAGGCTGTGGCGAGCGAGCTCGGGTTCTCGGCGCTGGCGGAGAACTCGATCGACGCGGTCTCCAACCGGGATTTCGCGCTCGACTACCTGGCGGCCGCTGCGACGTGTGCGACCCATCTGTCCCGCCTCGGGAGCGAGCTGGTGCTCTGGTCGAGCGAGGAGTTCGGCTTCTGCGAGCTGCCGGACGCGTGGACCTCGGGTTCCTCGATCATGCCGCAGAAGAAGAACCCCGACGCCGCCGAGCTGCTGCGTGCCAAGGCCCCTCGGATCTCCGGTCACCTGGTCGCGCTGCACGGCGTCATGCACGGGTTGCCGCTCACCTACAACAAGGACCTCCAGGAGGACAAGGAGTACCTGTTCGACGCGGCCGACACGCTCGAGCTGTGCCTCGCCGCCGCCGACGGGATGCTCGCTTCCGTCTCGTTTCACCGCGAGCGCCTCGAGGCGGCCGCCTCCGATGAGTTCCTCGCGGCGACCGACGTCGCCGACCTGCTCGTGCGCCGAGGGCTGCCGTTCCGCGAGGCGCACGGCGTAGTCGCCGGGCTCGTTCGAACCGCGCTGAAGGAGGGCAAGGCGCTGTCCGAGCTGAGCCCCGAGGAGCTCGCCCGGCACTCCCCGCTGCTCGACGAGCAGTTCTACGCCGTGCTGTCAGACCGCGCCTGGCTCGAGGACAAGGTCTCGCGCGGGGGGACCAGCCTCCAGCGTGTGCGCGAGCAGCTCGACAGGGCCCGCTCGGCGCTTCGGTGAAGCGGCGTTCTACGACCGCCCGGTGCTCGAGGTCGCGCGGGATCTGGTCGGCTGCGTGGTGCGGCACGAAGACTGCGCGGGCGTGATCGTCGAGGCCGAGGCGTACCACGACTCTGAGCCCGCGTGCCACGCGTTCGTGGGCTTGACGCCCCGGACGGCGACGCTGTTCGGCCCCCCCGGCAGGGCCTACGTGTACCGCTCCTACGGCATCCATGCGCTGCTGAACGCGGTGTGCGAGCCGGACGGGGTGGGGGCGGCTGTCCTGATCAGGGCGCTCGAGCCGCTCGAGGGGATCGAACACATGCGCCGGCGCCGGGGCCTAGAGCCGCTCGAGCGGCTGTGCTCGGGGCCCGGCAAGCTCACACAGGCCCTCGGCATCGAGCTCCGTCACAACGGGACCGATCTGGCCCGGGGCCCGGTGGTGATCTCAGGTCGCCCCGCGGCGTGGCGTGACGTCCAGGTGGCCGTCGACACGCGCATCGGTATCACCAAGGCCGTCGAGCTGCCGTGGCGGTTCTCGGCGGCGGGGAGCCGCTTCGTGTCGCGAGCGGTTCGCGTCCGCGCGGGCTAGCGTGGTCTCCCGGTCGCGATCGCCGAGGTTCGCCTAGCCGCCTCCGCCGACCCCGGCGCCCCCGGAGCCGCTGCCGCCCGAGCCCGAACCGCCGCCGCCACCGGCGGTGCCGCCGCCGCCGCCGCCGCCGCCACCACCCGTGCCGCCGCCGCCGCCGGCGGTCCCGCCGCCACCGGCGGTCCCACCACCGCCGCCGGTACCGCCACCACCCGCGGTCCCGCCACCCGCAGTCCCACCGCCGCCACCGCCGGCGGTTCCACCACCACCTGCCGTGCCACCGCCGCCACCCCCGGTCCCGTTGCCCGCGGTGCCATTCCCGGCGGTCCCGTTCGCGGTGCCGCCGCCGGCGGTGCCACCGCCACCGCCACCGGTGCTGCCGCCTCCACCTCCCGACGAGTGCTCCCAATCCCGGAGCTGGTGCTCGGGGTCGTGCTGGGGCCGTTGGGCGTGGGCGTCTCGCTGGCGAGAATCTGAAGCGCCTGTGTCATGAAGTCGTGCCAGATGAGCGCCGGGAAGCTCCCGCCCTCGACGGGACCACCGTTGAAGAGTGTCGTCATCGGGACGAGCCTGTCCGGGAAGCCCACCCACACCGCCGTCGTCAGCTGTGGAGTCCAGCCGACGAACCAGGCGTCGGCGTAGTTGGTCGTGGTCCCGGTCTTGCCGGCGACGTCAACCCCCGAGATCCCGGCGGCCGTCCCGGTACCGGACTGCACGACCCCGGTCGAGCATGTTGTGGACATCCTCTGCGATCGTGGCGGGGAGGACCCGCTTCAAGGTGGGCTTGTCCGTGAGGATCTTGCTCCGACATACCGGACAGTTGATCTGGGCGATCCCCGTCGGGCCCTCGTCCGGGGCGCCGAGCACCGGGTTGAAGACCCGGTTGCCGCCGGTCGCGAACGTCTCGTACGCGTGCGCCATGTCGAGCGGCGTGACGCCGCCCCTCATCGCCCCGAGGATCATCGCCGGGTTGTTGGTCACGTGTGTGCGGATGCCCATCTTCATGGCCAGGTTGGCGACCCTCGTCGTCCCGGTAGGACCGAGCCCCTGTAGGCCGAGCCGAGCAAAGACGGAGTTGTCGGAGTAGTCGGTCGCCGCCTGGAGCGAGATCACCCCGGAATACGCGCCACCGAAGTTGTGGACGATGAAGTGCTCCTTGCCGCCGCTGTTGGGGACGATGAAGTCCCCCGGCGCCGAGAGGAACAGCGAGTCCGGACCGAACCCTGACTCGAGCGCGATCGCGAGCGTGAACGGCTTGAACGACGAACCCGGCTGACGCAGCCCCTCGGTAGCGATGTTGAACGGGTGATCCTTGTAGTCCTCAACCCCGTTGACGACGGGGCCGCCGACCATCGCCCGGACCTCGCCGGTCTTGTTGTCGAGCGACACCAGCGACACGGTGGGCTGTCCGGGGCCGTATGGCAGCTCCTGGGCGACCGCCTGGTCGGCGGCCTGCTGGAGCTTGAGGTCGAGCGTCGTTCGGATCTTCAGGCCCCCGTAATACGCGCGGTACTCGGCGATCCGCTGCTGCTGAGCGGTGGCTCCGGGATGGAGTCCCATCGCGGCCAAGATCTGCGGGCGCAGCCAGCTCGTGAAGTACGGCGCCGCCGGCGGCTCGGCCGGCTGCTGGAGATCCTTTGCGGTGGGGAGCGGCTGGTTGGTCCCGAACTCGTACTGCCCCCGGGAGATGTAGTGCTGCTGGAGCATGTCGCGGAGAACCACGTCGCGGCGGCCCTTGGCGGCGTTGGGGAACGCGATCGGGTCGAACGCGCTCGGATTCGCGACCATTCCAGCGAGCAACGCCGACTCCCAGTAGTTCAACTGGGAAGCGCACGAGGGGAGCGGATAGTCGCCGCAGCCCGCGTTCTGCCCCGGGTTCGCCGCGGAGTTGTACCCGTGGCTGGCGCCGAAGTAGACCCGCGCCGCTGACTCGACACCGTAGGCTCCGTTGCCGAAGTAGATCGAGTTCAGGTACTCGGTGAGGATCTTCGGCTTACTCCACTTGCGCGTGAGGTGGTAGGCGAGCGCGGCCTCGCGGAGCTTCTCGAAGATCGTGCGGTTGCCCTGTTCCTGGAGCGCGTTCTTGACGAACTGCTGGGCGATCGTCGATGCGCCCTGGGTCGGGCCTCCGGTCACATCTGAGAGAAACGCGCGTGCGATCCCGCGGATGTCGACGCCGGGGTCAGACCAGAAGCGCTTGTCCTCGATCGCCACGATCGCGTCGACCATCGATGGGGCGATCCGTCCGTAGTGGTCGATCACCACGTGGTTGGGCGGCGCGAAGATCCCGATCGGATTCCAGTGGTCGTCGTACAGATACGAGTTGTGTGCCGATCTGTACTGCTGCTTGTTCTCGAGCTGCGGGATGTCGGAGGCGACCGCCATCATCATCCCGAAGACCGTCGAGATCACGGCGAGCGTGCCAAGGCCGAGCACGATCGCCAGCAGACGGAGCTTGCGCAGGCGTGGCTTGGGGGGCCGCCCGTCGCCTCCTGACCCACCACCGCCGCCTCTGCGGCGCCAGCGCCCGTTCGTGGGGGGCTCGGGCGGCGCCGGCGGCCCCGTTGTTCCGGGGTCGATCTCTATCTCTGGCTCAGCTTGGAGCCCGACGCCGGCGGCCGGGCCGACGACGACCGGCGCTCCGCGTTCGTAGCCGGTGGGACCGCCGCTGCCGAGCCCGTTGCCGCTGCCGGCGCGACGGACGCGGCGGCGCGGTCCTCTGGCACCGGGGGCATCCTGCTCGGAGGCAGCTGAATTTCCGTGGATCGGTATTTCGACGTCGTCGCTCATGCGATCGAAGGGTCCCTCTGCGGCCCGTGCCAACCCGTCCGGACGGCCGCTGTTATCAGCACGGGAGCGCGGCGGCAACAGTTCCCGTGGGGTCGCGGCAGTCTAGCATTGGCCCGGCCGGCATCCCCCATACCGGAGCCCCCGCCCCAGCGGCGAGCCGGGCGTCTTTTCGCACCCTTGTTCGGACCACTGCAAACTCCGTGAAACCCTCCGACGCGGCCGCCTGGCTCGCCCGCAACGCCGTCGACTGCCTGCCGGAAGGGGAGCTCGAGCGCAGGCTCGCCGCGGGCCGCCAGCTCCGTGTGAAGCTCGGGATCGACCCCACGGCCCCGGATATCCACCTGGGCTTCACCGTAGTCCTGCGCAAGCTCCGCGAGTTTCAGGAGCTCGGCCACAGGGTCGTCCTGATCATCGGCGACTACACGGCGCGTGTGGGCGACCCGAGCGGCCGCTCCGCCACCCGCCCGGTACTCGATCCGGAGCAGATCGACGAGAACGCTGCCACGTTCCGTGAGCAGGCGATGACGGTGCTACAGGATGCCGATGACCTGCTCGAGGTCCGCTTCAACAGTGAGTGGCTCGACATGCCGATGGACGACCTGTTCGCGCTCGCGCGAACCACCACCGTCGCGCAGCTGCTCGAACGACAGGACTTCTCGGACCGATTTGCCGCCCGAGAGCCGATCTCGGTGCTCGAGCTTCTGTACCCGCTGCTCCAGGGGTACGACTCCGTCGCTGTCCGCGCGGACGTCGAGCTCGGGGGCACCGATCAGAAGTTCAACCTTCTCCTGGGCCGTGATATCCAGCGAGCCTACGGTCAGCCCGAGCAGATAGTCATGACGCTGCCGCTGCTCACCGGGACCGACGGTGACCGGAAGATGTCGAAGTCGTTCGGCAACTACATCGGGGTGACCGAGCCGACCGAGGAGCTGTACGGCAAGACGATGAGCATCCCGGACTCGTCACTGTCCGACTGGTATCGGCTGCTGCTCGACGCGGA
>CAVOIU010000022.1:0-120000 GCA_963695965.1 uncultured Solirubrobacterales bacterium | reverse complement strand
GTGGAGCGAATCCCTTAAAGCGCGTCTCGGTTCGGATTGCAGGCTGAAACTCGCCTGCATGAAGGTGGAGTTGCTAGTAATCGCGGATCAGCACTGCCGCGGTGAATACGTTCCCGGGCCTTGTACACACCGCCCGTCACACCATGGGAGTGAGTAACACCCGAAGCCGGTGGCCTAACCCTTTTGGGAGGGAGCCGTCGAAGGTGGGACTCGCGACTGGGGTGAAGTCGTAACAAGGTAGCCGTAGCGGAAGCTGCGGCTGGATCACCTCCTTTCTAGGGAGCCCTCTAACAGGGGCACCGGACGCCGGCAGGATCGTCGCCTTGGGCTTTCGAGCTCCGCGGCGCTCTCCTCGAGCGCGTTCGGCCACTAGAGATGTCGACCGGGCCTGGCAGGCCGCACACGAGGCGTTCGCGCCTCGCTGACGCGGCTCGCATGCTGTTGAGTTTTGAGAGACCGGCGCTCCGCCGGCGGCTCGAGGATCAAGGTCCCGGGCCTCCGCGCGAAGCGTTCAGCCTCTTCGCGGACCTTGAAAACTGCACAGTAGCCAATGACACGGGTATCACCGGGTGGAGCCGCAAGGCTCTTACCCAGATCACCGTCAAGATAGTAAGGGCACATGGTGGATGCCTTGGCACCAAGAGTCGAAGAAGGGCGTGAACGGCTGCGATAAGCCGCGGTTAGGCGCTGAATAGCCTGTGACCCGCGGATGCCCGAATGGGGAAACCCAGCGCCGGTAATGCGGCGTTATCCCGCGTTGAACACATAGGCGCGCGGAGGACAAGCGGGGGAAGTGAAACATCTCAGTACCCCGAGGAAAGGAAATCAACCGAGACTCCCTGAGTAGTGGCGAGCGAAAGGGGATCCAGCCCAAACCCGGCGCGTGTAAGCGGTCACGCGTTGCGCGTCGGGGGTTGTAGGACGCCTGGTCCGGATCGTGACCGATCCGGCGGAAGTTACAAAGTCATGTGATAGTCGAAGCGTGTGGAACCGCGCACCACAGAGGGCAATCGTCCCGTAGACGAAATTGCATGATCTTCCGCAGGTGTTCCTGAGTAAGTCCGCACCCGTGAAACGCGGACTGAACCTGGGGGGACCACCCTCCAAGGCTAAGTACTCCTTGGTGACCGATAGCGGACTAGTACCGTGAGGGAAAGGTGAAAAGTACCCCGGAAGGGGAGTGAAATAGTACCTGAAACCACGTGCCTACAAGCGGTGGGAGCGGACTTGTTCCGTGACCGCGTGCTTTTTGCATAACGAGCCGGCGAGTTACTCGTCTGCGGCAAGGTTAAGCGATGAGCGGAGCCGTAGCGAAAGCGAGTCCGAATAGGGCGACATAGTCGTAGGCGGTAGACCCGAAGCTGAGCGAGCTACCCATGGGCAGGTTGAAGCGGGGGTAAGACCTCGTGGAGGACCGAACCGACCTAGGTTGAAAACTGGGCGGATGACCTGTGGGTCGGAGTGAAAGGCTAATCAAGCTCAGTGATATCTGGTTCTCTCCGAAATATATTTAGGTATAGCCTCGGATAAATTCCGTGGCGGCCGTAGAGCACTGTTTGGACTAGGGGCCCTACCAGGTTACCGACTTCAGGCAAACTCCGAAGACCGTCACGGCTACTCCGGGAGTCAGTTGCTGGGGGATAAACTTCAGCGTCGAGAGGGGAACAGCCCAGACCGCCAGCTAAGGTCCCTAAGTACTAGCTAAGTGGGAAACGATGTTTGAATGCAGAGACAACCAGGAGGTTGGCTTAGAGGCAGCCATCCTTGAAAGAGTGCGTAACAGCTCACTGGTCAAGTGTTCGAGCGCGGACAATGTAACGGGGCTCAAGCTAGTCACCGAAGCTGCGGGTGCGTGAAGTCTTCGGACTGATCGCGCGGTAGGAGAGCGTTCCGGCGCCAGTGAAGCGGCGGCGTAAGCCAGCCGTGGAGGCTCCGGAAGTGAGAATGCCGGCATGAGTAACGAAAGAGGGGTGAGAATCCCCTCCACCGATTGCCCAAGGTTTCCTGAGTAAAGTTCGTCTGCTCAGGGTTAGTCAGGTCCTAAGGCGAGGCCGAAAGGCGTAGTCGATGGCTAACGGGTTGATATTCCCGTACCACGTCGCTTCCGTTTGACCGATGGGGGGACGAGGAAGGCTATGGGATCCCAGGCGATGGTTGCCCTGGGGTAAGCATGTAGGGGTGGCCCTAGGAAAATCCGGGGCCGCATAACCCGAGGTGCGATGCCAGCTGGCTCTAAGCCGGCGAGTCCCGGACGCCATGCCTCCGAGAAAAGCCTCTAGGGAGGAAGCGCGTGCCTGTACCAAAACCGACACAGGTGGGCAAGTGGAGAACACTAAGGTGATCGAGATAACCCTCGTTAAGGAACTCGGCAAAATCGCCCCGTAACTTCGGGATAAGGGGCGCCCCAGTAGGGTGAACTCCCTAGCGGAGGGAGCCCGAGCGGGCCGCAGTGAATAGGTTCAAGCGACTGTTTACCAAAAACACAGGTCTCTGCTAAGTCGTAAGACGACGTATAGGGGCTGACGCCTGCCCGGTGCCGGAAGGTTACGTGGAGTTGTTAGGGCTTCGGCCCGAAGCAGCGAAACTAAGCCCCGGTAAACGGCGGCCGTAACTATAACGGTCAACATTGAGGCTGTTACAAAATTCAGCTATATGCTGGAACATCTGAGAATCCCGCACTACTCGTTCCGTCCGACGTGGGCGGTACAGTGACAATGTGTCGGGTGCAGACAATCAGCAGGAAAGGCTGTGGTTCGTCCACAGAATCCTCAGAGGCCATACGCTGAACGCCTTCGTAAGAGGGCGAAGAGATGGTCCGACCTTCATGGCGACATGGAGAGCTAGGCGGAACAGAAACGACCTAGCCCGCCGGCGCAGCCGGTGAGTAACAAACGTGCCTAAGGTAGCGAAATTCCTTGTCGGGTAAGGAAAACTTGCCCCGCCGCTCCGCGAGGAGCGGCCGAGTACCGGCTCATATCGGGGAAGCCCTACCGACTTCGGTCGCGGGTAATCCCGAGGGAAGTCCTAGTGACCCCGTAACGACTGATCCGAAAGGAGAGGCGGGTCGCGATGCCGCTAGAACGCGGAGGAGGAGCGACTTGCAATACGCCGGCCCTCATCATGACAAGGCAGCCTATGGAGCAAGAGTTCCGCTGGATCCCTGGTTCGTCAGTGGGCTTACGGAGGGCGAAGGATGCTTCTGCACTCGTTCGCCTTGCGGAGCAAGCTGCGGACCGGGCTCGAAGTCCGTCCCTCGTTCTCGTTATCGCTGAATGAGAAGGACCTCGAGCTTCTCCGGGATCTACAGATGTTCTTCGGATGTGGATGGATTCGCGAGTCAAAGACCGATCGCACCTTCAAGTATGAGGCGCGGGCTGTCCGAGACCTTTCTGGATCCGATCATTCCGCACTTCGAGCGTCACCCTTTGCGGGGAAGCAAAGCAAAGAGCTTTGCGGCGTTTGCGGACGTCTGCGCGATGATCGAGCAAGGCGATCATCTTCGGCGGGACGGCCTGCGCCAGATAATCGAAGCCGCTTACGAGATGAATCTCGGCAAGCGGCGTCTGGCGAAGGACGATCTCCTAAGGGCGCTGATGAGGTGAAGGGATAGTCTGCGCCTCTGGAAACAGGGGATGAACGCGAAGTTCCGACCTGCACGAATGGCGTAACGACTTGAACGCTGTCTCAACGAGGGGCTCGGTGAAATTGCAGTCTCGGTGAAGATGCCGAGTACCCGCGGCAAGACGGAAAGACCCCGTGAACCTTTACTACAACCTGGTATTGGGGTTCGATGCACCTCGCTCAGGATAGGTGGGAGACTAGGAAGCGCTGGCTGCGGCTGGCGTGGAGTCAACCTTGAGATACCACCCTTGGTGTATTGGATCTCTAACGGTGCACCGTGAAACCGGGCGCCAGACAGTGCCAGGCGGGTAGTTTGACTGGGGCGGTCGCCTCCCAAAATGTAACGGAGGCGCGCAAAGGTTCCCTCAGCACGGTCGGAAATCGTGCGTAGAGTGTAAAGGCAGCAAGGGAGCTTGACTGCGAGACCGACAGGTCGAGCAGGTGCGAAAGCAGGCCTTAGTGATCCGGCGGTAGCAAGTGGAAGCGCCGTCGCTCAACGGACAAAAGGTACTCCGGGGATAACAGGCTTATCGGGCCCAAGAGTCCACATCGACGGCCCGGTTTGGCACCTCGATGTCGGCTCGTCGCATCCTGGGGCTGAAGTAGGTCCCAAGGGTTGGGCTGTTCGCCCATTAAAGCGGTACGCGAGCTGGGTTCAGAACGTCGTGAGACAGTTCGGTCCCTATCTGCCGTGGGCGTTGGAGAGTTGAGAGGATTCGTCCCTAGTACGAGAGGACCGGGACGAACGCACCTCTGGTGTATCAGTTGTCCTGCCAAGGGCACTGCTGGTTAGCTACGTGCGGATCGGATAACCGCTGAAGGCATCTAAGCGGGAAGCCGGCCTCGAGATGAGCTCTCCCATCCCCTAGAGGGAGTAAGACCCCTGGAAGATCACCAGGTTGATAGGCCGGATCTGGAAGGACGGTAACGTCCGTAGGAGACCGGTACTAATGGGTCGAGGGCTTGACGGATATTTGATATCCGTGCATTGGCACTGTGTAGTTTTGAAGGTCCGCGTTGAGGCGGCCTCTACCGGTTTCCGGTGGCTATTGCGAGGGGGAAACACCTCTTCCCATTCCGAACAGAGCGGTTAAGCCCCTCAGCGCCGATGGTACTTGGCTCGCAAGGGCCTGGGAGAGTAGGTCGCCGCCGGTTCATTTCACGACCCCGTTCGTCACGCGAGCGGGGTCGTTGTGATTCTGGTTGCGCCAGGACGTGTCGGTGGGCGTGACCCACGTGTCGCCGGGGGTGACCCGATTACGTGGCAGCGAGCAGCTCGAGCCGATTTCCCCAAGGGTCCGCGGTGTAGAACCGCGGTTGACCCGGCAGAGTGCTGTCCCAAACGATCTCGGAGCCGGCCTGGGTCAGGCGGGCGGCGACGTCCTGGAGCTCGCCCGGCGTCACCAGCAGCGCGGGATGAGCCTTCCTGGCTGGCGAAAAGTCAGGAGTGACTCCGATGTGCAGCTGCTGGTCGCCGACGGCGAACCACACGCCTCCGCGCTCGCGGAGGAGCTCTGGCTTCTCGACCTCGAGAAGCCCCAGCAATTCCCCGAAGAACTGCCGCGCCTCCTGTTCGCTGCCCGGTGGCGCGCCCAGCTGGACGTGCGCCAAGCCCAGGATCCCCATCTGCCTACAGCAGCCGCTCGACCCGTAGCCTGCGGGCGCCGCGGGGCGTCTGGACCTCGACGACTTCCCCCGGAGCGGCGCCCATCAGCGCCTTGGCCACCGGAGACTCGGCGGAGAGCTTCCCCGCATCGCGGTCGGCCTCGGTCGCTCCGACGAGGGTCCAGCGGTGGACCTCGCCGGTCTCTTCGTCGACCACCTCGACGGGGCGCGCGAACGATACGACCGCCGCGTCACCGCCGGGCTCCACGACCACGGCATTCACGAGGCGTTGGCGGAGGCGCTTGATCCTCGTCTCGAGGTGGGCCTGGTCCTCCTTGGCCGCGTGGTACTCGGCGTTCTCCTTGAGATCGCCGTGTCCGCGGGCGGTCAGGATCCGCTTGGCCATCTCACGCCGTCCGACCGTCTCGAGCTCGCCGAGCTCTGCCTTCAGCGCGTCGAGGCCCTCGGGGGTGATCGGTTCTCCGTCGAACTCTTGGCTTGGATTGGGCTCTGGCATCGACCGATGGTGCCAAACCCTCCCGCATGGTGCCGTGGCCACCTCCGGACCGGGACGGCAAACCGGCCCGGGTGGGACCATCTGGGCATGGCGCGTTCGCGGACCACGGTCGAGGACGAGAGTCGCTCGAGCAGAAGGATCCGTGCCTACTTCCGCGCCAACCCGCAGGTGCTCATCCTCCTGATCATCTGCGTGGTGCTGGGGCTGGGCACGTTCCTCGCCGTGATGATCGCCCTGATCACCGCCGGCAGCGACAAGACCACGGGCGAACCGAGCGGCGTGATCGTCGCTCTGCAGGTCCTGACCGGCCGCTGACGCGGCTCAGCGCCCGACGGCGGCCGGCTGACTCGGTATCGCCCGACGGCCGCTACCGCGCGGCCTCATCGCGCATCCGCTGGCGCGAGCTCATGCGGATGGGCGAGAGGCAATGCGCGGGGCGGGCACTGATGGTGCCCGCGCGGCGTGTGGGCTGCCAGCGCAGGGGCTGGCGATGGGGGTGATTGTCGGCCTCCTCGGGCGGGTCGCCGAGCAACACGTCATCGACGAGGCTCAGCAGACGGTGGAGGCGCTCTGGGGTTAGTTGGAACATATGTTCGCCACAGTAGGAATGGCCTCGGACGGAACCGGGGGGCTGCAACGAATCTTGCAGATCACAGCGACGCCCAAACGTCCAGCTTGGTCCGTACTCGCTCGATCACGCTGTCGGTGAACTCGGTCATTCCGGCGTGTCCGCCGAGGTCGGGGGTCTTGATCCCCGAGGCCACGGTCTCGATCGCCGCCTCATAGACCGCGCGGGAGGCGCGCTCTGCGTCGGGACCGTGCCGCTCGGCGGCGTGGCGCAGGACGGCTCCGCACGCGAGGATCATCGCCAGCGGATTGGCGAGGTCCTTGCCCTCGAGCGCGGGCGCGGTGCCGTGGGGCGCCTCCGCCATCGCGACGGTGGTCGCGTAGCGCGCGTCGAACGCGAGCAGCACCGACTCGGCGCCGGCAATCGACCCGAACATCGGCAACACCAGGTCAGAGAGGCAATCTCCGTCCCGGTTGAGCGCCGGGATCACGAGCGGCCCGTCGGCCGCGCCCGACACCAGCCCGGCGTACGTGGCGTCGATCAGGACCGGCTGGTACTCGACCTCCGGGTGCCGCTGCGCGGCGTCGTCCATCTCCTCCTTGAGCATGCCCTCGTACACGGGCGAGACCGTCCACTTCGGGCCGCCGTACACCCGCGCGCCCGCGCGCTCGGCCGCGCGGAACGCGTACTCGGCGACGGCACGGCAGGTCGAGCGCGTGATCCGCTCAGTCCGGTATGCGGTCTCCGAGGGCGACCCGGGATCCCCGTCGCGGCGCTCCTGGGCGCCATACGCGTCGTCGACCGCCATTCGCACGATCGAGATCGGGTGATGAACCCCGGCAACCGGCGTGACTCCCGGAAGCCGCCTCCCGGTCCTCACGATCACCTTCCCGCCTACGGCCTCGCGCAGGATCCGGTTGGGAGACCCGACGTCGCCGGCGCCCTCGGGCGTGATCGTCGCCGCCTTGAGCCCCAGGCCGTGCTCGCGCATCGCGGCCGCGGCCTCGAAGACGATCGCGTTGGCGGTGGCCCGCCTGCGCTCGAGCGAAAGATCGAAGCGGTACAGCTCCACATCGATGCCCAGCAAATCTCGATCGAGGACCCGGATCGCCTGCTCGAGGAGCTCCTGCCCGGTCTGGTCTCCATCCAGCACGACGATCGGAATGGCCACATCGCCACGATAGCCAACGTCAGATGCCCGGTTCAGGCGCCGCGCGGGGTTTCGAATCACCCAGGCCGGGGAGCCCCCCGATGTGACGGATGTAACACAGGAACCCCTCCGCGAGGCGTTGCGCCCGCGCGGCCCGGTCCAGTTCGGTCTCCGCCAACGGCGCGGTAAGGACGGCACCGTGCTCGCTGTCTACGGTGAGCTGGACCTGTTGACGGCGCCGAAGCTCGCGGCTCGCCTCGACCTCGTGATGAGGAAGGGAACCGGGGACCTCGTGCTGGACCTCCGGTCTGTGCGGTTCATCGACTCGCTCGGGCTTTCGATAATCCTCAACGCCCACCGGCGGCTCGAGCATGCAGGCCGGTGCTTGAGGGTCCGCTGCGGCGACGGGCCGGTGCGGCGCGTGATCGAGATGGCGAGGCTCGAGGAGACCCTGGGGCTGCTCTCCGCCCAGCCGGGTTGACGCCTATCGCCCGACCGGCGTGGCGTCGCGCTCGGCCGGCTCGGCGGTATCCCGAGGGGGCGCTGCCTCGGCGTCGAGCCGTGCCGCACTGCCTTCGATGTTGATGTGGGGGAGGCGCCGGTCGATCCACCCAGGGAGCTTCCACGTCGTCTCCCCGAGGAGCTCAAGCACCGCCGGAAGCATCACGCACCGCACGACGATCGCGTCGAGGAACACGGCGATCGCGAGGCCGAAGCCGAACTCCTTGACCGAGCGCTCGTTGCCGAGCATGAACGACAGGAAGACACAGACCATGATCGCCGCGGCTGCGCTGATCACGCGCCCGGTGAAGGCGATCCCGTCGGCGACCGCGATCCGCGCGTCCCGGCGGCGCACCCATTCCTCCCGGACGCGGGAGACCAGGAACACCTCGTAGTCCATCGACAGCCCGAACACGACAGCGAACATCAGGACCGGGATCCACGGCTCGACCGGCCCCTTCTGGAGCCCGAGAGTGCTTCCGAGCCATCCTTCCTGGAAGACGAGCACGGTCGCCCCGAGCGCCCCCCCGATGCTGAGCAGGTTCATCAGCGCCGCCTGCAGCGGGATCACGAGCGAGCGGAACATCACGAACAGAAGCAGCGCCGACAGGACGACCACGATCGCGATGAACAGCGGGAGCTTGCTCGCCAGCACGTGGGAGAAGTCGATCGAACCGGCGGTGAAGCCGCCCACCAGGATCTGCAAGCCTCCGCTTCGCTTGATCGGCGGCAGGACGCTGTCACGCAGGCGGTTGACCAGGTCGGTCGTCGCCTGAGCCTGCGGGGCTGATCCTGGGTATATCCGGAACACGGCGATCCTCCCCGACGGGCTGATCCGCGGCGGGGTCACCGTGACCACGTCCGGCGTGCGCGCCAGAGCCGTCCCGACCTCGGGAAGCGCCGCCGTGTCCCCCGGGTGCGGGAGCTCTGCGACGACCTGTAGAGGCCCGTTGAAGCCCTGGCCGAATCCCCGCGAGAGCAGGTTGAACGCCAGATAGCTACTGGTGTTGGTCGGGTTGTTGCCGGCGTCGCTGTTCTCGAGCCGGAGCACCGTGACGGGGGCCAGGAACGCGAGCATCACCAACAGCGAGGCAATCGCCAGTGGCCATGGGCGGGACTGGACCAGCAGGCTCCACCGCCTCCACGCAGACTGCCGCGGGGGCCGGCCGGCTGCGGCGCGCGCCCGCGCTCGGCGCCCGGGGCGTGCCAGCCGCGCCCCGAAGCGTGAGAGCAGGGCCGGGAGCACCGTGAGCGACGCGAGCATCGTCAGCAGCACCGCCAGGACGGACGCGATCGACAGCCCGTACAGGAAGCCCACGCCGGTCGCGAACATCCCGAGCAGGGCGATGACGACCGTCGTGCCGGCGAGCAGGATCGCCCGACCGGAGGTGTCCATCGCCTCGAGCACCGACTGGTTGACGTCGCCGAGACGCCCGTAGCTCTCTCGAAAGCGGGTGACGATGAACAGCGCGTAGTCGATCCCCACACCCAGCCCGATCATCAGCGCGAGCTCCGGCGCGACATTGGACATGCTCGTCACGTGCGTGGCCAGGCCGATCAGCGCAACGCCCGTGATCAGGCCGAGACCGGCGGTGATCAGCGGCATTCCCGCGGCGGTCAGCGAACCGAATGTGAGCAGCAGGATCACGAGTGCCGCGATGACACCGACCACCGTCGCCGGACCGATCGAGAAGCCCTCCGCCTGCTCGATCACCTGGCCGCCGGCGGCCACCGTCAGGCCCGGGCGCGTCGCTGCCTTGACCGCGTTCAGGACCGGCTTCCCGGTCGTGTTCGGGAGCAGGTTGGCGCGCTTGTCGTAGCTGACGATCGCGAAGGCGGTGCGGCGATCCCGCGAGACCTGGACCGCGCCCCGGGTGCTGTAGGGGCTGATCACTGCGACGACGTGGTGCATCTTGCTCACCCGGGCGAGCAGCGGAACGATTGTGTTCCGTGTGGCGGGCGAGTAGACCGTGCCGGCGGAAGTGGTCCAAACGATCGTGTCCTGATCGCCGCTCTGCGTTGCGAATTCCCGCGAAAGCAGATCCTGGGCGCGCTGGGACTCTGTGCCCGAAAGCTGGAAGTTGGTCGCGTAGTTTCGTCCGGCAGCGCCGGCGACGACGGTCGTGACGATCGCGATCGCGACCCACGCGATCACCACCCAACGGCGATGTTTGATGCACCAGCGGGCGAGCGCTAGCAACTGGCAATCCTCTTCGAACGCGGTAGCACTGTCATGAATGCTCGGCCGGCCCGCCGAGCAGGCACCCAAGGCTAGGGCATCAGCTCGTCTTGGCGAGCCTCGAGCGCGCCGATCACAACTTGCACATGCTCGTCGAACTCGACGCCGAGCTCCTCGGCCCCGGCGTAGATCTCCTCACGCCCGACCGCGGCCGCAAAGCTCGGCTGCTTGAGCTTCTTCTTGACCGACTTCGGCGTCATGCCCGTCAATCCGTCGGGCCGGACGTAGGCGCAGGCAAGCACGAAACCGGAGAGCTCGTCGACCGCGTACAGCGCCTTCTCCATCGAGGTCTCGCGCGGGACCCCCATGAAATCCGCGTGCGAGGCAACCGCGCGCACCAGCTCGGGCGGGTAGCCGCGGTCCTCCAGCTCGCGAATCGCGTAACGGGGGTGGCCGTCCTCAAGGCTCGGATACCGCTCGTAGTCCAGGTCGTGCAGCAAGCCGGTCGCCCCCCACAGCTCGACGTCTCCGTCGTAGCGAGGGGCATAGGCGCGCATCCCGCCCTCGACGGCGAGCACGTGGCGGCGCAGAGAATCCGACGAAACCCATTCAGCGAGCAGGTTCCAGGCCTCTTGGCGCGAAATATCGCCAGACATGGGAGCTACCCTAGCTAAGCGCTCGGGACCCACTGGCCCCGAGATTCGCGTGGCACGGCTGCGCCCCGACCGCAAGGCGCAGGCACAAGGCACACGAGCTAGTCTGCGAAACGACATGGAGAAATTCGTGATCGAGGGCGGGACGCCGCTGGCAGGCACGGTGGTGGCGTCCGGAAACAAGAACGGCGCCCTGCCGATTCTCGCCGCCTGCCTGCTCACCGAGGACGAGGTGACGCTTCGAAACGTGCCTCGGATCAGGGACGTCGAGGCGATGATGATGCTGCTCGAGGGGCTGGGCGCCCGGGCCGAATGGGTCGGTCCCGGCGAGGTCTCGATCGACGCTTCGGGAGTGTCCGACGGCTGCGCGGTCGACGCCGAGCTCGCGGAGCGAATCAGGGCGTCGTTCCTGCTCGCCGGGCCGCTGCTGGCGCGCTTCGGCCGCGTATGCATGCCGCCGCCCGGGGGGACGTGATCGGCCGCCGCAGGCTCGATCCGCACCTCGACGCCTTCCGCGCCCTCGGCGCGACCGTCGAGCATGGCCAGGAGGGCGTCAAGCTCGACTCGCCGACGGGGCTTCGCCCCTGCGACTTCCTGATGGATGAGCCGTCCGTGATGGCCACCGAGAACGCCCTGATGGCGGCCGCGCTGACACGGGGGCCGACGGTCATCCGCAACGCGGCGTCCGAGCCCCACGTCCAGGACCTGGCACGAATGCTCGTGGCGATGGGCGCGCCGATCGACGGCATCGGATCGAACGTGATGACCGTCCACGGGGCCGGGGGGCTCCGCGGCTGCACCCACACGATCGCCCCCGACCACATCGAGATCGGCTCGTTCATGGCTCTCGCGGGTGTGACGGGTGGCGAGCTGATCGTCAAGGACACGGTCCCCGAGGACCTGCGAATGATCCGCCTGGTGTTCGACCGCCTGGGCCTGCGCAGCGAGGTGCGCGGGTCCGACGTGATCGTCCCCGGCAACCAGAAGCTTCAGATCCGCAACGACGCCGGCGAGCATATGCCGAAGGTGGAGGACGGCCCGTGGCCCGCGTTTCCGGCGGACCTGACGAGCATCGCCCTCGCGCTCGCGACCCAGGCCGAGGGCTCGGTGATCATCCACGAGAAGATGTTCGAGAACCGCCTGTTCTTCTGCGACAAGCTGCAGCTGATGGGCGCAGCGATCACGATCTGCGATCCCCATCGGGCAATCGTGCTCGGTCCCCGGAGGCTCACCGGTCAGCGAGTGGAGTCGCCGGACATCCGGGCGGGGATGGCGATGCTGATCGCCGCGCTGTGTGCCGACGGCGTCACCGAGATCGGCAACGTCCGCCAGATCGACCGTGGCTACGAGCGGATCGACGAGCGCTTGCGCAACCTCGGAGCGCGGATCGAGCGGGTCGATGACGTGCCCGTCACCGCCTGAGCGCAGCCGAGCGTAGGAAGCCGATGGTCGAGCGGATTCCCAGCGGCACGCGCGACGTGCTGCCCGACGAGATGCACGAGCTGCGGTTGATGACCGACCGCATCAGGAGCGTGTTCGAGCTCGCCGGCTATGGCGAGGTGTACACGCCGACGCTCGAGTACGAGGCGACCTTCTCCCGCAGCGAGCGTCGCGCCGCGGTGCCGGCGTATGCAGCGCCGGCGTACCGGATGTTCGACGAGCAGGGCAATGTGCTCGTGCTGCGCCCGGACATGACTGTGCCGATCGCGCGCCTCGCGACCACGCGCTACGCGCACGCCGAGCCTCCACTGCGCTTCTGCTACTTCGCCCACGCCTACCGTGGCGTCAGGCCCCAGCGCGGGCAATCGCGCGAGCTCCTCCAAGCCGGCGTGGAGCTGATCGGCGCCCCGGCGCCGGAGGGCACGGCCGAGGTGCTCCAGGTGCTGTGCGCGGCGCTCGACGCCGCCGGGCTTCAGAACTATCGCGTCGGGCTCGGGGACGCCTCGCTGTATCCCGGGCTGCTCGAGGCGATGGGAGTCGCGCCGGACTCCCGTGAGCGGATCCTGGGCGAGCTCGTGGCCGGTGACTTCGTCGGGATCGAGGACGAGCTGGGCGTCCTCGGCTTGGAGCCGGCGGACGCCGAGCTGCTCCTGCGCGTGCCACGGATCCGCGGAGGGCCAGAGGTCCTTGAGCGGCTCAGCGGACCGCTCGAGGACGCCGCGACGGGAATGCGGGAGGTCCGCGGGCTGGTCTCCGAGGAGGTCGCCGAGCGGATCATCTTCGACCTCGGCCTGGTGCGGAGCTTCGGCTACTACACGGGCGCGGTGTTCCAGGTCTACGACCCGGCGCACGGCGTGCCGATCGGCAGCGGCGGCCGGTACGACGAGCTCCTGGCCGGGTTCGGGCGCCCGCTGCCCGCGGTCGGGTTCGCGCTCAACGTGGAACGGCTCCACATCGCGCTGACCGGCGAGGAGCGCGGACGCGACCGGGGAGCGGATTCATGACCGATCTGCGGGTCGCGGTACCCCGCGGGGCGCTGTTCGAGAGCAGTCTCGACCTGCTCGACCGGCTGGGCGTCGACACCCGCGAGGTCCGTGAGAACGACCGCAAGCTGCTGTTCGAGGACGTCGGAATCGTGACGATGCGCCCCTCGGACGTGCCCACCTACGTCGAGGCCGGCGCGGCGGACCTCGGGATCACCGGCAAGGATGTCCTGCTCGAGCAATCCGAGCGCGAGGTGTACGAGCTGGTCGACCTGGGCTACGGAAAGTGCATGATGGTGCTCGCGACCGTCGCCGGAGAGGATCGGGCGGCGGAGGCGCTGCGGCGGCTCGGGGTGGTCCGGATCGCGACCAAGTATCCACGGATCGCGGCGCGCTACTTCCTCGACACCGGCCGCCAGGCCGAGATCGTCGAGGTCAAGGGATCGGTGGAGCTGGCGCCGCTGACGGGGCTCGTCGAGGGGATCGTCGACCTTACGGCGACGGGCACGACGCTTCGCGAGAACGGACTCGTCGTCCGGGAGGAGATCGCCCACTGCACCGCGCGGCTGATCGCCAACCCCGTCGCGCATAAGCTCAAGGCACCGGCGATCGACGCTCTCCTGGAGCGCCTCGATGCGATGTGAGCGAATCGCCCTCGATCGAGATCCGAGGAGCACGGTCGAGCGGCTGCGAGCGCTGGTCCCGTCGGCGGAATCCGTAGCTGACGCGGTGGCCGAGATCCTCGCCGGGGTCAGCGCCGGTGGCGATGCGGCCGTCGAGGCGTACACGACGCAGTTCGACACCGCGGGGCACGAGCCGGCTCCGATGCGCGTGGATGAGCTCGAGCTGGCGCGCGCGGCCGACGAGCTCGACTCCGAGGTTCGCGTCGGCCTCGAGCGTGCGATCGAGAACGTCGAGAGGTCGCGTCCGCTGCGATCGACCCCGATCCGTTCCGAGTCGTGCGCTTCGGCACCCACACGGTGCGGGTCGGCACGGTACCCGTCAGGCGTGCCGCCATTTACGTTCCGGGAGGGCGGGCGCCGTATCCGAGCACGGTCGTGATGGGGGTGGTGCCGGCCGAGGTCGCACGCGTCGCGGAGATCGTCGTGTGCTCGCCGCCCGGCCCGACCGGCGAGGTGGATCTGGCGATTCTCGCGGCGTGCCACCTGACCGGTGCCACCGACGTCTACCGCGTGGGCGGCGCGCAGGCGATCGCCGCGCTCGCCTACGGGACCGAGACGATCCCGGCGGTGGATGTGATCGTCGGGCCCGGCAACCTGTACGTGCAGGAGGCAAAGCGCCAGGTGTCGGGCCGGGTCGGCATCGACGGCTTCGCGGGCCCGAGCGACCTGATGATCCTGGCTGACGCCGGAGCCGATCCGGAACCGCTCGCGCTCGATCTGCTCGCGCAGGCGGAGCATGGCGCAGGCACGCTCGTGGTCGGCGTGTCGCCGGCGGCTGAGTTGCTCGACGCGCTCGAGGACCGCCTGCGGCCGGGTCCCGACACCGGCGCGGTCGCCTGCCTGATCAAGTCGCCGGACACCGACGCCGCCCATGTGCTCGCCGAGGCATTCGCGCCCGAGCACCTCCAGCTCGTCGGCCGCGAGGCCGAAGCGCTCGCACCGCAGGTCCGAAGCGCCGGATGCGTGTTCGTGGGCTCGGCCTCGGGGACCGCCTTTGGCGACTACATCGCCGGGTCCAACCACATCCTTCCGACGGCCGGTGCTGCACGCTTCGCTTCGGGACTCTCGCCCCGGCAGTTCCTGCGCTCCACGACCGAGGTCCGGATCGATGACCCCGGTCCGCTCGCCCGTGCCGCCGCTCCGTTGGCGCGGGCCGAGGGGTTCGAGCTGCATGCGCGGTCGATGGAGGCACGCATTCGCGACAATCAGTCGACATGAGCCGAACAGCGACAATCGATCGCGAGACCGGCGAGACCGACGTCCACGTCAGCCTCGCGCTCGATGGCGACGGCGCGGGCGCTCGCGAGACGGGCGTCGGCTTTCTCGACCACATGCTCGACCTGCTCGCCAGGCACGGCCGGCTCGACCTCGACGTCCGCGCGAGCGGAGACCTGAAGACGGGCGCCCACCACACGGTCGAGGACGTCGGCATCTGCATCGGCAAGGCGCTCGATGAGGCCCTCGGCGACCGTGCGGGAATCGCGCGCTACGGGGCGGCGACGGTGCCGATGGACGAGTCGCGGGCTTCGGCGGCGATCGACATCTCGGGGCGTGGCCTGCTGGTGTTCGAGGCGTCGCTCCCGTCCGGGGCAATCGGCGACTTCGATCACGAGCTGGCAGAGGAGTTCTTCCGCGCGCTCGCCACGAACGCGAAGCTGACGCTGCATGTCACCGTCGAGGCGGGCTCCAACGCACACCATGTGATCGAGGCGGCGTTCAAGGCCACCGCCCGGGCGCTGCGCGCCGCGGTCGCGGTCGATCCGACCGAGCGCGGCGTGCCCAGCACGAAGGGGACGCTGGTTTGAGCCCCGCGGCCTCCGATCGCGCCCCGCGGATCGGGGTGATCGACTACGGGATGGGCAACCGCCGGTCGGTGGAGAAAGCGCTCGAGCACGCCGGCGCTCGCCCATCGGTAACCGCCGAGCACGATCAGCTGCGGGCGTGTGACGGACTGGTCCTTCCCGGGGTGGGGGCGTTTCCGCTCGCGATGCGCAACCTGCGGAGGCTTGACCTCGCCGATCTGATTGCCTCAAGGGTGGGAGACGGCGTGCCGCTGCTGGGGATCTGCCTCGGGATGCAGCTGCTGTTCGACTCCTCCGAGGAGCTGGAGAGAACCGAGGGGTTGGGATTGATCCCCGGCTCGGTGCAATGGCTGAACGCCGGCGGCCTGCGCGTCCCCCACATCGGATGGAACGAGGTGCGCCTCGAGCGCCCCTCACCGCTCACGGCCGGGTTGCCGGAGCCCGGCTGTGCCTTTTACCACGTGCACTCCCTCGCTCCCAGGCCCGCCGAGCGAGCCGACATCGTCGGGAGCACCGAATACGGGGAGCGCTTCGCGACGATCGTCGAGCGGGGAAACGTGTTCGGCGTCCAGTTCCATCCCGAGAAGTCCTCGCGCGACGGGCTCCGGCTGCTCGAGAGCTTCGTCGCGCTGTGCGCAGGCCGGGTCGCCGACGGCCTCGTAGTACGCGCATGATCCTGCTGCCGGCGATCGACATCCTCGACGGCAAGGCGGTTCGGCTCGCGAGGGGCGAATTCGAGGAGAAGACCGTCTACGACGCGGATCCGCTCGAAGCCGCCCGGCGCTGGGTCGAGGCCGGCGCGCGCGCGCTGCACGTCGTCGACCTCGACGGAGCCCGCACCGGCGCGCCCATGAATCTCGAGCACGTCCGGCGGATCACCGAGGAGGTCGCGGTACCGGTCCAGGTCGGCGGTGGCCTGCGGACGATCGATGCCGTGCGAGACATGGTCCGGGCCGGAGCCGCCCGGGTCGTCCTCGGGACCGCCGCATATCGCGATGTGGACCTCCTCGACGAAGCCGTCGCCGAGCTCGGTGACCGCCTCGTCGTGTCGGTCGACGCGCGCGAAGGGAAGCTCGCGGCGGCCGGCTGGCTCGAGCAGACGGAGATCCCGGCGGAATCGGTGATCGAGCAGATGGGCGCACGCGGGGTGCGGCGGTTCGTTTACTCGAGCATCGAGCGCGACGGGATGCTCGCCGGCCCCGATCTCGAAGCAGCTCGCCGGGTCGCCGTTGCCGTGCGCGGAAGCCTGATCTACTCGGGGGGCGTGTCAACAGTGGACGACCTGCGTGCGCTGAGGGAGCTGCGCCAGGTGAACCTCGCCGGCGTGATCGTCGGCAAGGCGCTCTACGAGCAGCGGTTCACGGTGGCCGAGGCTCAGGCCGCGCTCGACGCCTAGGCTCGGACGGTCAACATCCAGCTCTGGGCGGCCTGCGTGTAGCAGCGGTGCGTACGGGGGATTCCCGGCGCGATCTATATTCGCCCGGATGCACTACAAGCGCGTGATCCCATGCCTGGACGTGGACGCCGGGCGCGTCGTGAAGGGTGTGGGGTTCGTCGACCTGCGCGACGCGGGCGATCCCGTCGAGCTGGCGGCCCGCTACGACGCATCCGGCGCGGACGAGCTCGTCCTGCTGGACATCACCGCCACATCCGACAAACGCGCCACCGTGGTGGAGCTCGCGCGCCGAGCCGCGGACGAGGTCTTCATCCCGTTCACGATCGGTGGGGGGATTCGCTCGGTCGAGGACGCGCAGGCGGTGCTCGACGCGGGCGCCGACAAGGTGTCGGTTAACTCCGCGGCGCTCGCGCGACCGGAGTTGATCGATGAGCTCGCGCGAACCTTCGGCGCCCAGTGCGTGGTGCTCGCGATCGATGCCAAGGCGAGCGCCGATGGCGCCGACTGGGAGGCGTTTGTTGCCGGGGGACGGACGCCGACCGGCCGCGGGGCGGTCCCGTGGGCAGCTGAGGGCGTCGAACGTGGAGCGGGGGAGATCCTGCTCACGAGCATGGACCGCGACGGCACCGCGGCCGGCTACGACCTGCCCCTCACCTCGGCGATCGCGGAGGCGGTGAGCGTGCCGGTGATCGCCTCGGGGGGCGCCGGTGAGCTTCCCCACGTGGTCGAGGCGATCGAAGCGGGCGCCGACGCGGTGCTGTGCGCCTCGATCTTCCATTACGGCCGGCACTCCGTGCCGGAGGTCAAGGAGTACATGTCGAGTGCGGGGATCCCGGTGCGACGGGCGGCATAGTAGGGTGCCGCGCATGAACGAACAGCTCATCCAGGGACTCGTCGGGGTGCGGAGCGCGATCGGCGCCGGTGCATGGCTCGCGCCGAGGCTCTCAGGCCGGTTGTTCGGCCTCGACCCGGACGCGAACCCGCAGTCGCCTTATCTGGGACGGCTGTTCGGCGTGCGCGACGTCGCGCTCGGAGTTGGTCTGGCGACCAGCAGCGGACCGCAGCGCAAGCAGTGGCTGCGGATCGGGATCGCGTGCGATCTCGCGGATGCCGCCGCGGGAGTACTCGCCGGCCGGCGCGGCGAGCTGCCCAGGCACGCGACGGTGTTGGTTACCGCGACCGCGCTGATGGCCGCAGCGCTGGGCCTCGCCGCGTCGCAGGGTGAGGATCCCCCCGCGGCCGCCGCATGAAGCGCGGCCGTATCGCCGTGACGGTGGCCGTAGCGATCGGTCTGGCCGGGTGTGGCAGCTCCAGCTCGAGCTCGAGCGCTCCCATCACCCCGGCGCAGTACCGGACGAGCGTCAACAAGCTCTGCGCCGCGTACAACGCAAGCATCAGGGCGCTTCCGAAGAGCACCACGGCCAGCATCGCCGGCCTCACGACGCTCGCGAATTCGGCAAAGAACGTCCTCGCGCAGGTGAAGTCGGTGACGCCTCCGAGCTCGCTGAGCTCCGGTGTCAACAAGTGGACCGCCAACCTTGAGCAATCCGAGGCGAACGTCGCCAAGCTCCTGGACGCGTTCAAGTCCGGTGACACGGCCCAGCTCCGTTCGCTCGCGGCCCAGGGCACGAAGCTCAACGCGCAGGGGAACGCCCAGGCGACGGCGCTCGGCTTGCCCAGCTGCGCAGAGAACGCCACGCCGGGCGGCTAGGCACCGTCGTGCCCACGGCCGACTCGGTCCGTTAGTCTCGCGAACCGATGCGGTTCCGTGCCGATCGTCCGCTGGGGGTCGCCCCCGCGACGGTGCTCGACTACCGCGAGCTCGCGCGGCGCAGGCTCCCGCGCCAGCTGTTCGACTACATCGATGGCGGTGCGTACGAGGAGCACACGTTGCGCGCGAACGTCACGGATCTCCAGCGCATCCTGCTGCGGCAGGTCGTCATGCGCGACGTTTCAGACCGGGATCCGTCGGTGGAGGTGCTCGGACAGCGCCTGGCGCTGCCGGTGATCCTCGCGCCGGTTGGATTGGGAGGGATGTTCGCCCGCCGGGCCGAGGTTCAGGCGGCGCGGGCGGCGGACGCGGCGGGGGTGCCGTTCGTGGAATCGACAGTGTCGATCTGCGGCATCGAGGAGGTCGCCGCCGCGAAATCGTCGCCGCCGTGGTTTCAGCTGTACGTGATGCGCGACCGCGGCTACGCCGAGGACCTGATGGCCCGCGCGCAGGCGGTGGGCGCGCCGGTGCTCGTGCTGACGATCGACCTCGCGGTGGTCGGCGCGCGCCATCGCGACACCAGGAACGCGGTCGTAGGCGAAGTCCCGCTGTGGGCAAAGCTGCTGCGCGGACTCGACCTGGTCTCCCACCCCCAGTGGATCCGCGACGTTCCGATCGCCGGCAAGCCGCTGACGTTCGGCAACCTCGAGAACGCGGTCCCCGGCGCGCGCAGCCCGGCGGCGTTCCGTGAGTGGGTGGATGGCCAGTTCGACCCGAGCGTGACCTGGGAGGACATCGCGTGGGTGCGCGAGCACTGGAACGGCCGGCTCGTGGTCAAGGGGGTGCTGGACCCCGAGGACGCCCGGCGGGCGGTTGAGATGGGCGTTGACGGCTTGGTCGTGTCGAACCACGGGGGACGTCAGCTTGACTCGGTGCCGTCGACGGCGCGGGCGCTCCCCGAGGTCGTCGACGCGGTCGGGGGCCAGGTCGAGGTGCTCGCCGATGGCGGCGTGCGCACCGGCCTCGACGTGGTCAAGCTGATGGCGCTGGGGGCGAGCGCCGTGCTGATCGGCCGAGCCTGGGCATGGGCCGTCGCGGCGCGCGGCGAGGCTGGCGTGCGCCACGTGCTGGAAGTCATGAAGGCCGACATCGACGTCGCGCTCGCTCTCACCGGCCAGACGTCGTTCGCCGGTGTCGATCGATCTGCGCTCTACCGGGAAGTCTCGTCGCTGGTCTCGTGAGCGTCGAGCCCGTCCCGGAGCACCTCCACACGGTCACGCCCCGGCTCGTGGTCGGCGACGGCGCCGCGGCGATCCACTTCTACAGGGAGGCGTTCGGCGCCGAGGAGATCGGCGAGCGCTTCGCCGGGCCCGACGGCGAGCTGATCCACGCCGAGATCCGGATCGGCGACTCGGTGGTGATGATCACGGAGGCGGGTACCGACGGGCCGGCGAGCTCCCCTGGCGCCGGGGGAGCCGTCACGGCGATCATGGCGACCTACTGGGAGGACGTCGACGCGGTCTGGGACCGCGCCGTCGCGGCCGGAGCCCAGATCATGTATCCGCTGGAGGATCAGTTCTACGGCGAGCGTGGTGGACGGCTGCGCGATCCGTTCGGGCAGCAATGGATGCTGAGCAAGCGGATCGAGCTGGTTTCGCCCGAGGAGATGCGCCGCCGAGCGGCGAGCTCCTTCGGCTAAACACGCCGGAGTAGGATTTCTACCGTGCCCGGCTGACGTTGAGCAGCCTCTGCAGCCGATGCGGCGTCGTCCGCCGACAGCCGCCTATCCAGGCGGTTTGGGGGTCTGTGGCCCGAGCCCGCACGGCTCGGCGGCGGAGCCCGCGCGCCGCCTGGATCCCAAATGCGCACCGGGGCCTCGCCCGCGCGGGGGTAGGATTGCCGCGCCCACGACGCGAGGAGGGAGCATGCCCGAGGAGCGCTGGTTCGGCGATGAGGAGCTTCACGAGCTCTCGCGCCCGACGATGGACCGGGCGATCGAGGCGCTCGACGCCGGTGACCTCGAGACGGCGCGGCGCCTGTGCGAGGAGATGAAGCACGAGTGGCGCTATCTGCACGACCTGATGGCGGGCGGGATGCTGGGGCTGATCAGCTTCGTCCAGGAGCGGCTCGGAGACGACGGGGTCGCCGAGGCGTGGCGGTACGGAAACGAGCGCGGGTGGCGGGAGGACGTCGAGAAGATCGAGGCGGTCGACCGTAAGCAGATCGTCTACGCGCTCGCCGCGACCTGGCGCGCGCATTCGTGCTCGGGGACGGGCCCGAACCCGGGCGCGTTCGAGATCGAGGAGGACGAGGAGAAGTTCACCTTCCGGATGAACCCGTGCGGCTCCGGGCAGCGGCTGTGGCGCAACGGCGCGTATCGCGGCCCGAACGCGCTGGGCGTCACCCACGATGCTCACGACTGGAGCTACGGGCGCAAGGGCTTCCCGCTGTACTGCACGCACTGCTCGTTCATGAACGAGATCCAGCCGATCGAGTGGATTGGGCACCCGATGTATCCATCCGATCCGCCTGACGACTACGACAGGGACCCGTGCACCTGGTACTGGTACAAGGATCCCGCCGACATCCCCGAGCGCCACTGGGAGCGCTACGGGCTGGCCAAGCCGGCAGCCGCGAGCGAGGGCTGATGCCGGCGAGCACCGTCCCCAGCGGGCGGCGGGTGGTGGTGACCGGCGCTGCCGGGGGGATCGGACGCGCCGTGGTCGATGCGCTGGCGGCCTGCGGATGCCGCATCGGCGCCTGTGACGTTGCGGGGGACCTGGAGTCGGTGTTCGCGGGCAACGACGCCGTCGCTGGGACCGCGTGCTTCGACGTGCGCGACCGCGGCGCGGCGCAGAGCGGGGTGTCGAGCCTCGCGGAGCAGCTGGGCGGCTGCGATGCGGTGGTGGCGAACGCCGGCGTCGTCGACACGATCCACCGCGCCGAGCGGTTCCCCGAGGAGGACTGGCGCAAGGATCTCGAGACCAACCTGACCGGCCAGTTCAACGTCGTGCAGGCGGCGTTCGAAGCGCTGGCCGATTCCGGCGACGGGCGAGTGGTCCTGATCTCCTCGGCATCGGCCGAGACGGGACTCCCCGGTCAGGTCGCGTACACCGCAGCGAAAGCGGGCGTCGTCGGGATGGCGAGGACGCTCGCCGGGGAGTGGGGGTCGCGGGGGATCCGCTGCAACGTCGTGATGCCCGGGATGATCGCCACGCCGAAGGTGAGGGCGCTCCCGGAGCCGCTGCGGGACGCGCTGAGCCGCTCGATCCCGCTCGGCCGGATCGGCGAGCCCGACGAGCTCGCGGGCGCGGTGGCGTTCCTGCTCTCACCGGCGGCCGCCTACATCACCGGTGCGGTCCTTCGCGTGGATGGCGGCTTCGGTCTGTCAACCGGCGGGCTGATGAGCGGGCAGTAGCACAGCCGATGAGCGCCAAGACGGTGAGAGCACTCGTGTTCGACGTCTTCGGAACGCTGGTGGACTGGCGCTCGGGCGTCACCCGAGCGTTTCGCGAGAGCGGAGTCGCAGGCGATCCTGAGGAGCTAGCCGACGCCTGGCGCGCCAGATTGTGGCCGGTCACCTCGGCGGTGAACGAGGGGAAGCGGGCGTGGGGCAACTTTGATGAGCTCCACTCGGCGACGCTGGACGACCTGCTCGGCGAGCGCGGGCTCGAGCTGCCGGCTCAGGCGCGCCCAGCTCTCATCGCGGCATGGCATCGCCTCGATCCATGGCCCGACGTCACTGAAGGGCTTGAGGCGCTACGCCGCGAGCGCGTGGTTGCGGCGCTCTCCAACGGACATGTGGCGCTCCTGATCGATCTTGCGCGCCACGGCGACTTGCGCTTCGACTGTCTGCTCTCAGCGGAGCTGGCGCGCGCCTACAAGCCGGCGGCAGACGTCTACCTGACGGGGGTTCGCCTCCTGGGGATGCAACCCGACGAGGTGATGCTCGTGGCTGCTCATCCGTTCGATCTGAGGGGCGCGCGCCACGCGGGACTTCGAACCGCTTTCGTGGAGCGCCCGCTCGAGTACGGCCCGGGCTATCCGGCGCGCGAGGACCCCGATGCTGACGAATCGGTCGGCGATCTTCACGAGCTGGCGGCTCGGCTCCGGAGGTGAGACAAGGCCGGCAATCTCATCGGCGCGGAGCGACCCGGCAGAAGCATCTGACGGGTGCTGACAGACGCGCCGGGCCACAGCCCGGCGGATCGCCGACAATCTGAACTTGTTGGGCCCCTGCGGGGCGACTGTTGCTAGGCGGCCTCTTCGACGTACCCGGCGGCCGTACATGCATCGCAGTACGCCGCGGGGGAGAACGCGAGGCTCGTAGCAGCCGGGACGGCAACAGGTCGAGGAGCGCTTGGGGCGTCCTCGTCCGATGCGGGCAGCGGCGGCATCCTTGAGCTCCTCGCGCATGCGATCGAGCTCAGCCGCGTGATCCGCGCAGAACCGGCGGCCGGACATGGCCGGCCTTTGACAGTGACTTCCACTACGACAGCGCATAGACGCTAAAGGATAGCAAGAACGCGAACGCACGTTCCGTATGCACGATTACTTGCTGGACTTGCCCTTCGCGTTGGCTGATTTGGCCGCGTGAGGGGCGAGAGCCGGATGACCGCGCTCGGGGATCATCTGGTAGAGCATCGTATAACCGGTGAGGTACACGGTCCCGTCATCGCACACCACCGGATTGAACGCCCCGTCGGGGAACCCGAAGCGCGGACGGCCGGTGCGGACGTCGAGACCCACCGTGTTCTTGGCCCCGAGGTTCGAGAAGTACACGATGTCGCCGACGATCGTCGCCGAGCCGGAGATCCTGCCACCGACGCTGTGGCGCCACCTGATCGCTCCGGACTGGGCGTTGAAGGCGTAGAAGTTGCCGTCGTAGGAGCCCTCGTAGACGGTGGGGCCGATCCCGGGAATGTCCGCGACGGCGGGCGAGGCGTATACGTACGCCCCGGTCGTGGTGGCCCAGGCGAGCTGTCCGGTCCGTGCGCCGAACGAGTACACGCGACCGTCGGTGTTGCCCATGTACACCCGGCCGAACGCGACCGCCGGCGTCGAGTAGAAGTTGCCCGAGCCGAACCCGAAGTCGCTGCCGCTGGTGGTCACCGCCCAGATCTGATGGCCGTTGTTGGGGTTGAGCGCGTACGCGTGCCCCGCGTAGTCCCCGAAGTAGAGCCTGCCGTAGGCCAGCGCGGGTCCTCCCTTGACGGCCCCGTGAGCCGAATAGGTCCAGTTCACGTGGCCGTCCCGTGCCCGCAGCGAGTAGACCGTCCCGTTCTGGTCGCCGAAGTAAACCGAGTTGTTCCACGCGAGCGGGGAGGACTCGGTCCCCGCTGGAACCCTGTGTGACCAGACGACCCGGCCGGTCTTCATCGACAGCGCGACCAGACGTCCGTTGCCCGGCGCCTGACTGCCCCCGGCGTTCGAGTTGGTCGAGAGGATCGGGACGAACAGCAGCCCCTGAGCGATGCCCAGCGCCGGCGACGCGGCGGCGAGCGTGCCGACCTTGTCCTCCCACAGCTTGTGGCCGGTGCGAGCATCGAGCGCCTTGGCCGAGCCGTCGTCGTCGACGACGAACAGGGTGTGGCCATAGATCACCGGCGGGAACTCGAGCAGCGCATAGTCCTGGAACTTCCAGCCCATCCGGAATGGGGGGTCGAGCCGGTGACCCGAGGCGAAGTAACGCGTCCGGGCAGCGTCGTACCCGTACCGAGGCCACTCGAACACCTTCGGCGGCGGCTTCGGCCGCCCCGTCGTGGGGGTCGTGAATTCGACGCTTGGGTGGGAGACGTTGCCGGGCGAGTGCAGCAGGACAAACGCCACCGCGCCTCCCACCAGCACCAGCAGGACGGCTGCGGCGACGAGTCCCCACCGCCTCCAGCGGCGCGGACCGGGACTCGGCATCGCGCGCATGCTAGCCAGGCCACACTTTCGGGGAGCTAAACGGGAAGATCTGCCGGTGAAGATCCCACCGCCGCCCGAGATGCTCGAGCTGATCAGGACGCTGCCGGCCGGCGGCCCGCTGTTGCGGGGCGTCGGCGAAGCCTCCGGAACCTACCTCGTCGGCGGCGCGGTCCGTGACCTCCTGCTCGGTGGTCGACCGCGCGACCTCGATCTCGTCGTGCAGGGAAGCGCGGCGCAAGAGGCGTCGCGGATCGGACGGAACCCGGTGGTGCACGATCGCTTCGGCACCTCGACGGTCACGATCGACGGCTTCTCCTACGACGTCGCCCAGGCACGCCGCGAGCGCTATGCGCAGCCCGGAGCGCTCCCGGAGGTCGAACCGGCCGGTATCGACGAAGACCTCGTGCGCCGGGACTTCACCGTCAACGCGATCGCGGTCGCACTGAGCGGGGCCGCCGCCGGCTCGGTCAAATCGGCTCCGGGGGCGATCGACGACCTGGAGGGCCGGGTGCTGCGCGTGCTCCACGATCGCAGCTTTGTCGAGGACCCGACCAGGCTGCTGCGCCTGACTCGCTACTGGAACCGTCTCGGATTCGAAGTCGAGCGCTCGACACGAGAGCTGGCTGAAGCGGCGATTGCCGCGCGGGCACTCGACACGGTCTCAGGCCCGCGGATCGGGGCCGAGCTGCGGCTGCTTGCACGCGAGCAGGACCCGATCGGCGCGCTCGTGCGCCTCGGCGAGCTCGGGATCGACCGGGCCATCCACCCGCTCTTGGGGCTAGAAGACGAGGGTCTGGCGCGCAGCGCGCTGAAGCTGTTCCCCGCGGACGGCGGGCGCGACCGCCTGGCCCTCGCGCTCGCCGCGCGCGCGGTGCCGCCCGCCCAGCTCGGCGAGCTGCTCGACAGGCTCGCGTTCGACGCCTCTGACCGCGACACGATCTTGTCCGCCGTCAAACGGTCAGGAGCGATCGCCCAAGCGCTCGCGGAGGCCGAGCGGCCGTCGCAGATCTCGCGCGCGGTGGGGGACGCGCCGCCCGAGGCGGTCGCGCTTGCCGGGGCGCTGGGCCCGGAGCGGCAGGCGCGAGACTGGCTCGACCGGCTCCGCCACGTCGAGCTTGAGATCGATGGCCGGGACCTGCTTGCAGCAGGGGTCCCCGAGGGGCCGGCGATCGGCCGCGGTCTCGATGCGGCGCTCGCGGCCAAGCTCGATGGGGCGGCGGCGGGACGGGAGGCCGAGCTCGCGACGGCGCTGGAGGCAGCCCGCGGGACGGGATAGCCTGGGCCGATGGCAGGCGGCCCGAACGCACTCAGATGGGATGGGCGACCCGGGCATTACGAGGTCTACTACCTGACGCTTACCGATCCGCGCACGGGCGTCGGCGTCTGGATCCGGTACACGATGCTCGCACCGCTCCCCTCGACGGGCGAGCCGCCGAGCTGCTCGCTGTGGTTCCTGGCGATGGATCCCCGTCCCGGGTCACCGCCGACGGTCGGGCGCAAGGCGACGTTCGGGATCGAGCAGCTGGAGGCCACGGGCGAGCCGTTCGGTCTCCGCCTCGGAGACGCAACCCTGAGCGATGCGGGAATGGCGGGCCGCTTTGATGATGTCTCCTGGGAGCTTCGATGGGTTCCCGCGCCGGACCCCTACGCGCCGGTCCACCCGCTGCTCGAGCGACTGGGCGTGGCCAAGACCGTGCTCGTGCTTCCACATGCCCACGTGGCGGTCGAGGGGACGATTACGCTTCCGAGCGGCGAGGCGCTCGCGCTCGACGGGGTCCGTGCCGGCCAGGCCCACCTGTGGGGCTCCAAGCACGCCAGTACGTGGGCCTGGGCGCACTGCAACGACTTCACGAGCGCCGAGGGGGCGCCCGTCGACGCATTCATCGACGGCGTGTCGGTGACGGTTCCGCGGATGGGGAGGGAGATGGGGCCGAACACGCCGGTCGTCGCCCGCATCGACGGCGCGGAGTTCCGCTCGACCTCGCCCCTTCGGATCCTCCGCAACCCGAGCCGCTACGACCTCGACGGCTGGCGCTTCGAGGCGACAGACGGAGCACTGCGGCTGGTGGGGGAGGTGCAGCCCGTCCGCGAGCAGCTCGCGGGCGTCACCTACCACGACCCCGACGGCGAGCGCGCCTATTGCTACAACAGCGAGACAGCGTCGATGCGCCTCGAGGTTCAGGAGCGAGCGCGGCGCGGAGGAGGGTGGCGGCAGCTTCGGACGCTCGTGTCGGCGGGACGCGCGCACTACGAGGTCGGCCGGCGCCAGCCGGTCCCCGGGGTCGAGCTGTTGACGAGATGACGCTGCGATCCGCCGACGTCCTCGACGAGCGGCTGATCGTCGACCTGCTCGGCGCGCGCGCCGCGTTCACGACTCGCCATGGGGGGGTCTCGAGCGGGCCGTACAGGAGCCTCAATCTCGGCCGGCTGACCGATGATGCCCCGGACGCCGTGCGGGAGAACCGCGAGCGACTGCAGGCTCGAGTGGGGATCCCGCTGGCGATGATCCGCCAGGTGCATGGAGCCGATGTCCGCCGGATCACCGCGCTTCCGGATCCCGCGAAACCGCTGGTCGAACTCGACGGGCAGGCCACCGCAATGCACGGGGTCGCGCCGATCGTGCTCGTCGCCGACTGCCTCCCGATCGCGCTGGCCGGTGACGGGGCGGCCGCGATTCTGCACGCGGGCTGGCGCGGCCTCGCCGGCGGGATCGTCGAACAGGGCGTCCGCGCCGTCCGCGAGCTGGGAGCGTCCGAGCCGCTCGAGGCCGTGATCGGCCCGGGGGCAGGGCCGTGCTGCTACGAGGTGGGGGAGGAGGTCCACGGGCGATTCGCCGCCTACGGCCCCGCGGCCCGGAGCGGCCGCAACCTCGACCTCAAGGCGATCGCCCGCATGCAACTGGAGCGCGCCGGCGTGCAGCGGGTCACGGATCTCAAGCTCTGCACGATCTGCGACGAGGACTTCTTCTCGCATCGCCGCGACCAGGGCACCACCGGTCGCCAGGCGGGAGTCGTTTGGCTGACCTGATCACCGGATTGCGCCCCGAGAGCGTGCGGGCGAACCTCGAACGGGTTCGAACCGAAATTGGCGCCGCGGGGCGCAACCCAGATGACGTGCAGGTCCTCGCGGCGGTGAAGTACCTTCACAGCGACGAGCTCCCCGTGCTCGCCGGGGCGGGCGTCGAGCTCGTAGGGGAGAATCGCGCACAGGACCTGATCGCCAAGTCAGACGATCGATCCGGGCCGCTTCACGTGGGATTTCATCGGGCATCTGCAGAGCCGCAAGGTCCCGCTGATCGTGCCCCGGGTCCGCTACATCCACTCCGTCGCCAGCGAGTCGGCGCTCAACCAGCTGAGACGCCACGGGACGCCCGATACGAGGGTCCTGGTCGAGGTCAACGTTTCAGGCGAGCCCGGCAAGAGCGGCATCTCATCAGCCGAGCTCCCGTCGTTCGTGGCGCGGTGCCCGGTCGCCGTGGTTGGCCTGATGACGATGCCCCCGCTGGCCGCAGACCCCGAGGAAAGCCGCCCGTATTTCGCCGAGCTACGTGAGCTCGCCGCGCGCGAAGGCCTCGAACATCTGTCGATGGGGACGAGCCAGGATTTTCAAGTCGCGGTCCAGGAAGGCGCGACGATCGTGCGGCTCGGCACGATCCTGTACGCCGACGCGTCATAATCACGGCAGGGAATCAGCGCCGGTGGGCGAACACCCAATCGCACATGGCCTTTCGAGACACCTGGCATCGAGCGCTCGTCTACTTCGGGCTGGCTGAGGACGACGCCTACGAGGAGGACGTCGAGCCGCCCTACAGCGGTCCCGAGGGCGAGCTCCAGGACACCTACCGCGAGCGGCCAAACGTCCGCCGCCTGAGTGCCAGACGGCGTCGCGACGAGATCGACGACATCTTCGCCGACGACGCCGAGACCGAACGGCGCGGCTCCTCGCTGCGCCCCGTCGGCACGGGCCGCGGGAACGGGCGCGGGGGTGGCGACGTCCGCGTCCACTTCGTGGCGCCCAAGAGCTTCAACGACGTGCAGGACGTTGCGGACAAGTTCAAGGACGCGATCCCGGTGATCATCAACCTCCAGGGGACCGAGACCGATCTCGCCAAGCGCCTGATCGATTTCTCGAGCGGGCTCACCTACGCTCTCGACGGGGGCATGCAGAGGATCGCCGACAAAGTGTTCCTGCTCACTCCGCGCAACGTCGAAGTCTCCGCGGAGGAGCGCGCCCGACTGGTCGAGAAGGGTTTCTTCAACCAGTCATAGCCGAGCGGGTCGCAGGCCAGGCCGGGTAACGTTCGAGCCATGCAGGTTGGCCTCATTGGCGCTGGCAACATGGCTCGTGCGCTCGCGCGTGGCTGGGGCGAGCCCGTGCTCTGTTCGGACGCGGGGTCGGGAAGGGCGCAGGAGCTCGCACGCGAGCTCGGTGGCGAGGCTCTCGACTCGCGCGAGGTCGCGGCCCGGGCGGACCTGGTGGTGCTGTGCCACAAGCCCGCCCAGCTGGGACCCGTGGCCGAAGAGATCCGCGATCAGGTCCGGGCGGTCGCGTCGGTCCTCGGCGGCACGCCGATCCGTGCGCTGGAGGATGCCTATCCCGGCGTCCCGATCTTCCGGCTGATGCCCAACACCCCGGTGGAGGTCCGGCGCGGGGTCATCATCTACTCCCCCGCAGCCGGGATCGACGCCGAGCTCGAGCATCAGGTCGTGGAACTGTTCGAGCGCCTGGGCACGGTGGTTCGCCTCCCAGAGGGCACCTTCGAGGCGGCGACCGCCGTGAGCGGCGTCGGGCCGGCCTACCTGTCACTGCTCGCCGAGGCCCAGATCGATGCGGCCGTGCGCCACGGGCTCAGCACTGCCCAAGCCGATCGGATCGTGGTCGAGACGATGGAGGGCACGGCCGCACTGCTGGCCCGGCGCGGCTACGACACCCGCGCGGTGCGGCGTGAGGTCACCTCTCCGGGAGGTTCGACGGCGCGCGGGCTCGCGGCGCTCGAGCGCGCCGGCGTACGCGCGGCGTTTCAGGACGCGATCGACGCGGTCGCCGGTTGGAGCCGGGATTGACTCTGCTCGCCGTCACGCGCGTGGACGTGGCGAACTACGTGAACGCGCTGTTCGAGGTCTACATCCTCCTGATCTTCGTCTACATCCTGCTCAACCTGATGTTCTCGCTCGGATTGCGTCTCCCGTACGCTCGCTGGTCGGACGTGGTCCTGGGCTTCCTGCGCGACGTCTGCGAGCCCTACCTGCGGATCTTCCGTCGCTTCATCCCGTCCGTCGGCATGTTCGACTTCAGCCCGATGATCGCGATCATCGTCCTGTACGTGGCCGACCGGCTGGTGGTCAACGCGATCTCAGGCTGAGCCGCTCCCGATCGTGCAAGAGGCGGCCGGATCGCCGAAGCTGGGGTTGGCGCGAAAGGTTCGCGCCGTGGCGCTGGCGCGCGCGGGGATCGTAGTCGCGGTGGTGGTGGGGCTCGACCAGCTGACCAAGCACACGCTCGCGGCGGGGATTCGGCCCGGCGAGCAGAAGCGGTTCCTGCCGGCGATCGAGCTCGTCCACGTCAGAAACACCGGCGTCGCGTTCGGCGTCCTGTCCGGCGGGGGCGCGGTCGTGCTCGTGTTCACCGTGGCCGCGCTCGTCGCGCTGATCGCGTACCTGACGCTGCGACCCGATCGCCCGTGGCTATGGCTGCCGATCGGAATGCTGGTCGGCGGCGCGCTCGGCAACCTGATCGATCGCATCGCCAGCGGGTCGGTGATCGACTTCATCAAGCTGCCGGCCTGGCCCGCGTTCAACGTCGCCGACATGTCGATCACCTTCGGCGTGATCGCGCTGGTCCTGGTGCTCGAGCTCGCCCGCGAACATGACAGCTGAGCCGCTGGCGCTGACGGTCGGGGCCGAGCAAGCGGGGACGCGGCTGGACCGGTTCCTCGGGGAGCCCCTGGGTTCCCGCGCGCAGGCCCAGCGCGCGATCGACGCCGGCCGGGTCCGGGTCGACGGTCGCAGCCGGCCCAAGCGCCACGTCCTGGTGGCCGGAGAGGTCGTCCAGGTCGAGCCTGAGGCCGCCAGCGCCGCCGAGGCTCCGGTGGCGAGTGCGCCGTTCACGATCGCCTACCAGGACGAACACCTGCTGATCGTCGACAAGCCGGCCGGGGTGGTAATGCATCCGGCCCGGGGGCACCGCGAGGGGACCCTTTCGCAGGCTCTCGCCGGGCTGAGCGCGGGTGGCGACGAGCCGCTCCGCGCGGGCATCGTCCACCGCCTCGACCGCGACACCTCGGGACTGCTGGTCGTCGCTCGCAGCGAGGCCGTCCACCGGGCGCTGCGCTCGCTGCTCTCCTCCCGGCGCCTGCGGCGAGAGTACCTGGCGCTGGTCGACGATCATCCGTCGTCGCGGTCCGGGACGATCGACGCGCCCATCGGCCGAGACCGGCGCGACCGTACCGCGATGTCGATCGCCACCGAGCGCCCTCGCGAAGCCCGGACTCATTTCGAGGTCGAGGAGCTGCTCCCCGAAAGCGCGCTGCTGCGGGTGACGCTCGAAACCGGCCGTACGCACCAGATCCGCGTTCACCTCGCCGCGATCGGGCTGCCCGTGTGCGGCGATCCGGTGTACGGCACCCCGGGTCGGTTCGGCCTCGAGCGCCAGTTCCTGCACGCAGCTCGGCTGGCATTCGAGCATCCGGTCACCCACGCGGCGATCGATATCCGCTCACCGCTGCCGGAAGATCTCACGGCCGCGCTGGCCCGAGCGCGCGGCACGCACAAGTAGGGCGGGCGGGGCCGCCCGTCCAAGCCGCCCCGCCCGCAAGTGCGAACCGAACCTCCGGAGAAGGGGAAGGGTGGCTCGGTTCGCGTAGCGGCGAGATCAACGTGCAGATCCGCCGCACCCCCACCAACGGTGGAAGCACCGAGAACTTGCGTAAACTGGACGTTCAAGAATCCTCGACCCCGTTGGGGGCGAGCCGTGCCCTGCCTCGCACTAGACGAGGTCAACGGTGCGCCGCCCGGCGGGCTCTATCGAATACCAGACACAAGGGAGCAGAACAGTGGCTCAGATCGGCGTCAAGGAGCTGCTGGAGGCCGGCGTACATTTCGGCCACCAGACGCGCCGGTGGAATCCAAAGATGCGCCGCTTCATCTTCGGGGAGCGGGACGGCATCTACATCATCGACCTCCTCCAGACCGAGGAGCTGCTCGAGCAGGCCCGCCGGTTCGCGACCGATATCGCGCGCCGCGGCGGGACGATCCTGTTCGTCGGGACCAAGAAGCAGGCCCGCGACGTGGTCAAGGAGGTCGCGGAATCGGCCGGTATGCCATACGTGAACCACCGCTGGCTGGGCGGTCTGCTGACGAACTTCCAAACGATCTCCCTGAGGATCAAGCGGCTGCACGACCTCGAGCGATACGAGTCCGAGGGCCAGCTTCAGCTGCTGCCGACCCGCGAGCGGATCTCCGCGCAGAAGGACCTCGAGAAGCTCCGCGCGAACCTCGGCGGAGTCAAGAACATGCAGCGCGTCCCGCAGGCGGTTTTCGTGATCGACCTCAAGACCGAGGCGATCGCCGTGCGCGAGGCACAGCGCCTGCGGATCCCGATCATCGGGCTGGTGGACACCAACTGCGATCCCGACGGGATCGACTATGTGATCCCGGGCAACGACGATGCGATCCGGTCCTGTGCAGCGGTCACGCGAGCAATCGGTGGAGTCGTGGCCGAGGCCCACGGCGCGTGGGTCGCCGACGAAGAGGCGGCGCGACTCGAGCGTGAGCGGCGCGAGGCCGAGGAGCAGGCCCGCCGCGAGGCGGAGGAGGCGGCGCGGCGCGAGGCCGAGGAGGCTGCTGCTGCTGCCGCTGCCGAGGCCGCTGCCGCTGCTGAGGCCGCAGCTTCGGCGGAGGGTGGGGCGCCATCGGCACCCACCGCTACGCGAGTGGGTTCCGATGCCGCCCCGCCCCCCGCACGGGGACCGGGGCGCGTTCCTGAGAAGCCTCCGCCAGCAGCGGCTGCCCCGGAGCCGGCTCCGGCTCCCGAGGCGGCTCCTGCGGCTCCTCCTCCGGCGGCTCCTGCGGCGGCCGAGCCGGAGGCGACCTCGCCTGCTGAGGCGCCGCCGGCTGCTCCACCCGCTGAGCAGCAGGAGGGGAAGCCGACTGAGCAGCAGAAGGAGCAGCCTGCCGAGCCCCAGGAGGAGCAGCCTGCTGAGCCGCAGGAAGGCTCATGAGCGCGCCCACCGCCAAGGACGTGAAGGTGCTTCGCGAGCGCACCGGAGCGGGGATCAACGACTGCCGCAATGCGCTGATCGAATCCGAGGGTGATTTCGATCGGGCGGTGGAGATCCTGCGCACCCGCGGGCAGGCCCAGGCCGCCAAGCGGGCGGGTGCCGAGGCGCGCGAGGGTGCCGTGCAGAGCTACATCCACGCCGGGAACAAGATCGGCGTGCTGGTGGAGGTCGACTGCGAGACCGACTTCGTGGCTCGCAACGAGCAGTTCGTCGAGTTCGCAAGGGATCTCGCGCTGCATATCGCCGCCGCCGCTCCGCTGGCGGTGTCCGAGGACGACGTTCCGGCCGAGGAGCGTTCGCGTGAGGAGCGGATCGCGACCGAGCAGGCGGCCGACCGCCCCGAGAACGTCCGCGAGAAGATCGTCGCCGGGAAGGTGGACAAGTGGCTCGACGAGGTCGTGCTGCTGCGCCAGAAGCACGTCAATGACGAAAAGCACGGTGGCAGGACGATCGAGGAGCTGCGTACGGCGCTGGCCTCCGAGACAGGAGAGAACATCGTGATCCGCAGGTTTGCTCGGTTCGCGGTCGGTGGCTGAGACAGCGCAGCGCGGTGCCTCGACCCCCGCGCCCCCGGCCTATCGCCGCGTGCTGCTGAAGCTCTCGGGAGAGGCGCTGATGGGGGACCTCGAGTACGGCACCGATCCCGACCGGGTGCAGGCGATCGCGGCGGAGGTCGCGGCCGTGCACCACCGCGGAATCGAGGTCGCGATCGTCGTGGGTGGCGGGAACATCTACCGCGGGCTGGCCGCCGCGGCTCGGGGATGGATCGTGCGACCGGTGACTACATGGGGATGCTCGCCACGGTGCTGAATGCGCTTGCGCTTCAGGATGCGCTCGAGAAGGAGGAGATCCCCGACCCGCGTGCAGTCGGCGATCACGATCTCCGAGGTCGCGGAACCGTACATCCGTCGCCGCGCGATCCGTCACCTCGAGAAGGGCCGGATCGTGATCTTCGCCGCCGGCACCGGCAACCCGTTCTTCACCACCGACACTGCGGCGGCGCTGCGAGCCGCTGAGCTGCACGCCGAGGTTGTGTTGATGGCCAAGAACGGCGTGGAGGGGGTCTACACCGCCGACCCGGCGGTGACGCCGGACGCAGAGTTCATCCCGGAGATCACGCACAAGGAAGCGCTCACACGCGGGCTACAGGTGATGGACTCGACCGCGTTCGCGCTGTGCATGGACAACAACCTCCCGATCGTCGTGTTCAACATGTCCGACGGCCGGAACATCGACAAGATAGTGTCGGGCGAGCGCGTGGGAACGCTTGTGAGGACATGAGCGACATCATCGACGACCTGCTGGCCGACGCCCGCGACCGGACGGGAAAGTCCGTGGAATCGACCCGGCACGAGTTCGGCTCGGTGAGGACGGGCAGGGCCAGCCCGGCGCTGCTCGACAGGATCGTCGTCGACTACTACGGGACCTCCACGCCGCTCAAGCAGCTGGCCACGATCAGCGCCCCCGAGGCCCGGTTGCTGACGATCCAGCCGTACGACAAAAGCTCGATCAAGGCGATTGAGCGCTCGATCCTCGAGTCCGACATCGGGCTGACCCCCAACAATGACGGCAACGTGATCCGCCTCGGCGTCCCTGAGCTGACCGAAGAGCGGCGCAAGCAGCTTGTCAAGGTGGTCCGGAACATCGCCGAGGAGGGACGCGTCGCGATCCGCAACATCCGGCGCGACGTCATGCACGATCTTCGCGAGCTCAAGGAGGCAGGCGAGGCCGGCTCCGACGACGAGCACCGCGCTGAGCAGGAGCTCCAGAAGGTCACCGACGCCAGGATCAAGGAGCTCGACGAGGTACTGAAGCACAAGGAAGAAGAGATCCTGGAGGTCTAGCGTGACCTCCGAGGACCCGGGGGGAGGCGACGTACCCGCGCGATACGTCGCGATCATCACCGACGGCAACGGTCGCTGGGCCAAGCAACGAGGCCTCCCGGTGATGGCGGGGCACGAAGCGGGCGCGGACACCGTCAAATCGCGGCTGCGCGATGCGGTTGAGCTCGGGGTGCAGGAGCTCACCGTGTACTCGTTCTCGACCGAGAACTGGAGCCGGTCTCAAACCGAGGTCTCGGCGCTGATGGCGATGATGGGGCGCCGAATCGACCGGGAGACTCCGGAGCTCAACGACGAGGGCGTTCGCATGCGGTTCATCGGACGCAGGGCGGACCCCGTCCCGGAGACGCTGATCGAGCGGATGTCGTGGGCCGAGGACCTCACGCGGCAGAACACGCGGATAACGCTGTTCGTGGCGTTCAACTACGGCGGCCGGGCGGAGATCCTCGATGCGGCGCGAACCTTTAACCAGGGCTCCGAGGAGGAGTTCCGCGCCCACCTCTATGCACCGGACATGCACGACCCCGACCTGATCATCCGTACGAGCGGAGAGCAGCGGATCTCCAACTACCTGCTCTGGCAGGGCGCGTACTCGGAGCTGGTGTTCCGGGACGAGCTGTGGCCCGACTTCTCGCGCGAGGCGTTCGAGCAGACACTCGAAGAGTTCGCCGCTCGCCAGCGGCGCTTCGGGGGGCGTTGATGCCCGGCGCTCGCCGTCCACCGAAGAGCGGTCGCGGCCGAGCTTCCGAGGGCTCGGATCTTCTGACGAGGATCCTCGTGGCGATCCCGATGGCGATCATGGCCGTGATCTTCATCGATCTCGGGGGACTGGTGTTCGCACTGTTCATGATCGCGGTGGGGTGGACCTGCTTGGCAGAGCTGTACCGGCTGCTCGAGCGCTGGCGGCCGGTCGCGATCGTGGGCTTCGCGTCGGTCACTGGGATGGTGCTCGCGGCCCGCTACGGCGGTCTGCGCGACGTCGTCGAGGTGCTGGTGGCGACGCTGCCGGTCCTGTTCGTGTTCGTGATCGCCCGTGGCCGGGGAAACGGCACGGTGGCGATCGCGGGGACGTTGCTCGGTGTCTTCTGGATCGGCCTGGCCGTGACCCACGCGATGCTGCTGCGCCAGCTGCCCCATGGCAATGGCGTCGTCATCGACGTGCTGCTCGGGACCTTCGTCGGCGACACGGGCGCCTACGTCGGGGGACGTCTGTTCGGACGCAGGCCGCTGGCCCCTTCCATCTCTCCGAACAAGACGGTGGAGGGGCTGTTCATCGGCGCGCTCGCGGCGATCATCGCGGTGTTCCTGGCGGGCAACTTCCAGACCTGGCTGACCCAGGGAGACGCCCTCCTGCTCGGCCTCGCGGTGGCCGTGCTGGGTCCGCTCGGAGATCTGTTCGAGTCGCTCATCAAGCGCGACGCGGGCGCCAAGGACGCCGGCACGATGTTCGGCCCGCACGGGGGCGTGCTCGACCGCGCGGATGCGGCGCTGTTCACGGTGGTCGCCGGCTACTACGTGTGGCTGGCTGCGGTGCACTGAGACGCACCTACAATCCGGCTCGTGCCTCGCCGCGTCGCAATCCTGGGCTCGACGGGGTCGATCGGCACCCAGGCGCTGGACGTCATCGGCTCCTCACCCGACGAGTTGCGCGTGGTCGCTCTGAGCGCATCGGACGCGTGGGAGGAGCTCGTCGAGCAGGCGAGACGCCATGGGGTGCGCCGGATCGCACTCGCCGATCCCCACGCCGCCGCTCGCGCGGCCGAGTCCTGGACCGATGGAGACGTGCTCGCCGGGATGGATGGCATCGTCCGCCTGCTCACCGACTGCGACTGCGACATGGTCCTGAACGCGATCGTGGGCTCGGCCGGGCTGGTGCCGACGGTCGCGGCCCTGGGGGAGGGGATCGACCTTGCGCTTGCGAACAAGGAGTCGCTCGTCGTCGGCGGCGAGCTCGTCACGCAGCTGGCCGAGGCCACCGGCGCGCAGATCATCCCCGTCGACTCCGAGCACTCCGCGCTGTATCAGCTGCTCGCCTCCGAGCGTCCCGGAACCGTGCAGCGGCTCGTCCTGACCGCTTCGGGCGGACCGTTCCGCGGGATGGGCCGCGACGAGCTCCAGGATGTCACCGTCGAGCAGGCGCTCCGGCATCCGACCTGGGACATGGGGGGGAAGATCACGATCGACTCGGCGACGCTGATGAACAAGGGGCTCGAGCTGATTGAGGCCCACCACCTGTTCGGCACCCCGTATGAGCAGATCGACGTCGTGGTGCACCCGCAGTCGATCATCCACAGCCTGATCCAGCTGTGCGACGGCGCGACGCTCGCGCACCTCGGCTATCCGGACATGCGTGTCCCGATCGCCTACGCGCTGCATCATCCCGAGCGCGGCGACGTCCCCGTGAAGCCGCTGGACCTGGTGTCCGTGGGGACACTCACGTTCGAGCAGGCCGACGAGGCCACGTTCGGCTGCCTGCGGCTTGCCCGCGAGGCGGCGCGCGCGGGGGGGACGGCGCCGTGCACGATGAACGCCGCGAACGAGGTCGCGGTGCACGCATTTCTCGCCGGGCGGATCAGGTTCCTCGACATAGAGGCCGTGATCGAGGAGACGCTCGCGGAGCTCCCGGCTGAGCAGATCCACTCGTTCGAGGCGCTGGGCGATGCGGACACCCGGGCACGATCGGTCGCCGGCGAGCTGGTGGCACAGCGGACGCCCGCCTGACGCCCGGCGCCTCTTCGCGAACCCATAATCGCGCCTGCCACACTGATCGACGTGTCATACGTGCTCGCGTTCCTGGGGTTCGTGGCGCTGATCGTGCTACACGAGGCCGGCCACTTCACCGCCGCCAAGCTCGTCGGGATGCGGGTCGAGCGGTTTTCGCTGTTCTTCGGGCCAATGTTCGTGAAGAAGCGGATCGGCGAGACCGAGTACGGAATCGGCCTGATCCCGCTCGGCGGCTACGTGAAGATCACCGGGATGAACCCGAACGAGGAGCAGCAGCTGAAGGATGAGCTGCATGAACGGCAGGCGCGACTCGAGGACTTGAACGAGGATCTCGAGGGCTCCGCTGCAGCTGACCCCAAGCGCGCCGACGGGCTACTGGCCGAACAGCGCGCGCTGACCGCCAAGATCTCGGATCAGCGGGCCGAGCTCGCCGAGGTGCGCCGCCGTTCCTATTACAACCAGCCCGTCTGGAAGCGGGTGGTTGTGATCCTCGCGGGCCCCGCGGTGAACATCGCGATCGCGTTCCTGATCATCTGGGCGCTGTTCCTGTCGAATGGGCAGTCCGTCCCCAGCCAACGGGTTGCGGCCGTGACGGCGGTTCCCGCGAAGACGGTGCTCCACGCCGGCGACCAGATCGTGTCAGTGGACGGGGTCGGGCGGTCATTCGACGCGATCCGGGCGCAGCTGGCCAGGCATCGGTGCGCGGGTCCGCAGGTCAACGGTTGCGCGGCGGCGACCCCGGCGACGATCATCGTGCGCAGGCACGGGCAGCTGGTGACTTTCAGGCTCCGCCCCGTCTACAGCGCGAGCGCCGGGAGGCCGCTGATTGGGTTCGAGTTCGGGGACCGACAGCAGCCGGTCAGCGCCGGTGAGGCCGCGTCGCTGACGGCGACCGGCCTATGGGGCGTCACGAAGACCACCGTGTCGGTGGTCGCCCGAATCTTCGAGCCTCAGGAGCGCAAGCAGCTGCATGGCGTGGTGGGCGGATACACGGTCGCGCAGGAGTCGTTCTCGCACTCGACGACGCAGGCGCTCGAGGTGCTCGCGCTGATCTCGCTGTCGCTGGGGATCATCAATCTGTTCCCGTTCCTGCCGCTCGACGGCGGCCACGTGTTCTGGGCCGTCGCGGAGAAGATCCGCGGGAAGCGGATCCCGTTCCAGGTGATGGAGCGCGCCGGGGCGGTCGGTTTCGTGCTGATCATCCTGATCTTTGTGATCGGGTTGAGCAACGACATCTCGACCCTGTCGGGGAGCGGGTTCAACGTGCACTAGGACGGACGCGCCGCTTCGATAGCGTTTCCCGAGATTTGCAGGTTCAACGAGGTCCCAGAGGAGAGACATGGAGAGCAGCACGATCACACCGGCCGCCGCCAAGGCCGTCGACGCCCCGACGCTGACTGAGGCCCTCCGCCGCACCGCCGCCAACCATCCGGAGATCGTCGCCGTCCGGATGCCCGATGACAGCGTGTCACTCACCTGGACGGAGCTGCTCGCCCGGGTCGACGCCGTCGCCGGCGGCCTTGCGAAGCTCGGCGTCGCCAGGGGAGACACGGTCGCGATCATGCTCGGCAACCGCCCCGAGTTTCACATCGTCGATCTCGCCGTGGTGACCCTCGGGGCGACCCCGTTCTCGATCTACACGACGTACCCGCCGGAGGAGATCCGGTACCTGGTCGAGGACTCGGGCTCGCGGGTGGCGATTGTCGAGCAGGCATTCCTGCCGGCGATGCTCAAGGCACGCGAGGACCTACCGGGGCTCGAGCACGTGATCGTGGTCGACGGCGAGGCGCCCGAGGGGACGCTGGCGCTGGACCAGGTGGAGGGCTCAGACCCCGATTTCGACCCGGCATCGCTTCCCGCGGCCGAGCCCGGGGACTTATTGACACTGATCTACACCTCGGGCACCACCGGGCCGCCCAAGGGCGTCCAGCTCTCGCATCACAACATCATGTTCGCCGCCAAGGTCACCGAGGAGATGATCACCCTCGACCCTGGAAGCCGCGTCATCTCGTGGCTCCCGGCGGCGCACATCGCAGAGCGCATGGCCCACCACTACCTGCCGGTGGTGTTCGCCGGGACGGTGACGTGCTGTCCCAATCCCAGGGAGATCCTCACATATGTCCCGCAGGTCCACCCGACCTGGTTCTTCGCCGTACCCCGGATCTGGGAGAAGCTCAAGGCCGGGCTCGAAACGATGCTCGCGGGACAGTCCGAGGAGCAGCGGCGTCCGGTCGAGGACGCGCTCGCGGCCGCGATCGAACGCGTCCGCCTGCGCCAGGCGGGCGCGCCGGTGCCGGATGAGCTGGAAGCCAAGGTGCAGGAGGCGGACGCGAAGTATTTCTCCGGCATTCGCGCGATGCTCGGATTGGACCAGGTCGAGGGCGTCAACGTGGGCGCGGCGCCGACGCCGGTCGAGGTGCTCGAGTTCTTCCACGCTCTCGGGATCGAGCTCGCCGAGCTGTGGGGGATGTCGGAGACGTGCGGCGCCGGAACGTGCAACCGCCCGGGCGCGGTCAAGATCGGGACGGTGGGGCCCCCGGCCCCGGGGTGCGAGATCAGGATCGCCGACGATGGCGAGGTCCTCCTGCGATCGGAGTTCGTGATGCTCGGCTACCGCAACAAGCCGGATCAGACGGCCGAGACGATCGACGACGACGGATGGCTTCACACCGGCGACATCGGCGAGCTCGACGCGGACGGCTATCTGCGCCTGGTCGATCGCAAGAAGGAGATCATCATCAACGCGGCGGGGAAGAACATGTCCCCCGCGAACATCGAAGCCGCGATCAAGACCGCCAGCCCGCTGATCGGGCGAGGCGGTGTGCATCGGCGATCGGCGCTCCTACAACACGGCGCTGATCGTGCTCGACTCCGACTTCGCTCCCCAGTGGGCCAAGCAGCACGGGCTCGAGGCCTCGTCGCTGGAAGCGCTCGCGGACGAGCCGAAGGTGGTGGAGGCCGTGCAGGAGGGGATCGACGAGGCAAACACCCACCTGGCTCGGGTGGAGCAGATCAAGAAGTTCGCGATCGTCCACGGCGACTGGCTGCCGGGCGGGGACGAGCTCACGCCGACGATGAAGCTCAAGCGCAAGCCGATCGCTCAGAAGTACGAGCCGGAGATCGAGGGGATGTACTCGGGCTGAGCCCGGCCGTCATCCCGCTTCGGCGCCTGCCGCGAACGACTGATCGAGAGCGGTCGCGCCGGCTTCGGCGCGGACCCCGGGTACGAGCAGCGCGGCGAGCACGCACACGACCAGAAACACCGTCGCCATCACGTAGGTGTCGGTGAATCCGGTGACGGTCGGGAGTCCGTAGGCGGTGTTGTCGGCGATGAACGTCGCGGAGATCTGTCCGCCGAGCGCGCCGCCCAGCGTCCGCATCACCGTGTTCATGCCGCTCGCGACCCCCGTCTGGGTCGATCGCACGGCCTGGACGATCAGGTTTCCGAGCGCCGCGAACGCGAGGCCGACCCCAACTCCGAGGAGCAGCGAGGTGATCAGCATCTGGTAGGGGTGCTGATGGGCGACGGCCGCGAACGCGAATGCGAGGGCGGAGATCGCCGAGCCGGCGACGAGCGCGCGCTTTGAGCCGAAGCGCCGCGAAACCCGGCCGGCGGCGGCGCCGAGCAGTCCCATCGTGAGCGCGGTAGGAAGCAGGTACAGGCTCGCGACGACGATCGACGCGCCAAACCCGAACCCGGTGCGCTTGGGGAGCTGGGCGAACTGCGGCAGCACGATGAACGACGCATACATCCCCGCGCCGAGCAGGAACGCGGCGAGGTTCGTCGTCCACACGCCGCGGATCCGCATCATCGTCATGTCGACGAGCGGCTCGCGGCTGTGCACCTCGACCCACACCCAGAGCACGCAGAACAGCCCCCCGAACGCGAACAGAGCGAGCGTCTTGGCTCCGCCCCAGCCCCACACCGTGGTCTGCGCGACCGCGATCAGCAGGCTGGAGATGCCGATCGTCATCAGCACGGCGGCGAGCCAGTTCACCCTCCCCGGCGAGCGGACCGGCGACTCGGGGATGTAGCGCCAGGTGGCCCACGCGGCCAGCAGCGTCACGACCAGCGGGATCCAGAACAACCAGTGCCAGCCGAGATGCTCGACGATCAGCGCGCCGACCACCAGCCCGGCGCCGCCCCCTACCCCGAGGATCGAGGACATCAAGCCGATACTGCCGGCCACCTTGTCCTTCGGGAACTCATCGCGGGCGATCGAGAACGCGAGCGGGAAGATCCCGCCGGCGACACCCTGGATCACGCGCGCGACGAGCAGCATCGCAAACGACTGCGAGACGGCCGCGAGCAGGGTTCCGCCCGCCAGCACCAGGAGGGTCCACAGAAGCAGCCGCTCCTTGCCGTACATGTCGCCCAGGCGCCCGATGATCGACGTCCCCACCGAAGCGGACACCAGAAACCCTGTGAGAAGCCAGGTCGCACCCGTCTCGGTGGTGTGCAGATCGTGCTGGAGCGTCGTCAGCGCGGGGATCACGGCCGAGCTCAGCACCGCGTAGGCAAGCCCCGCCAGCGACAGCACCACGAGGATCAGCGTCGGGTGTACGCGGCCGGATCCGTGCGCCTCCGAGGACATGCGGCTACCCTAGCGGAATGACCATTCCGGCATCGCGGTCCCCAGAGACCGAAGCGGCGGAACCGTGGGCGGCCGCCGACCCGGAGCTCGAGTGGACCGCGCTGAGCGGGGAGGCCAAGCGCGAGCGGATCCTGTGCGCCGCCGGCAGGGTCTTCGGCCGCGAGGGGCTCGATGCGCCGATGCCGGCGGTTGCCGCGGCGGCGGGCGCCGGCATCGCCACCGTCTACCGCCAGTTTCCCTCCAAGCGCGATTTGCTCGCGGCGCTCGTGACGCGCCGGCTCGAGCAGACCGCCGCAGCCGCCGAGGACGCGGCCGCACGAGGAGGCGATCGCTGGTCGGCGCTGACCGAGATGCTGTGGACGGTCGTCGAGCGCCAATCGGGGGACGACTTCCTGGGCGAGGCGCTGGCTCAGGTGGCCGGTCATCGCGACGTGGTCGCGGCGATGGACCGGGCGCTCGGCGCCCTGGCACGGATCATGGACGCCGCGCGCGATGAGGGCAGGCTGCGCGCCGATGCGACGACGGCGGACCTCCACCTCCTGTTCGCCGCCACCCGGGCCGCCAAGCGGGTGGAGCCCGAGGCGTGGCAGCGAATGCTGGTCCTGTTGATCGACGGCCTCGAAGCCCGGGGCTGACGCGCGGCCTGGCGCCCGGCGGACCGGCACATCTCTTCCAGTCGCCAACCAGCAGAGAGGAGCCAGCATGCGCATCCAGTGGTATGGGCAGTCATCGTTCTCGCTATCGGGGCCCGAGGCGTCGGTGTTCATCGACCCGTTCGCCGACATGTCTGGGGCCGCCGAGCACGGGATCCAGTTCGATTACCCCCAGATCGAGGGCGTCGAGGCCGACCTGCTGCTGGTCACCCACGAGCACCCCGACCACAATGGCGTGGAGGCGATCGGTGGCGACCCGGTGATCCTGCGCTCGACGGCGGGCCGGCTCGAGTCACCGATCGGGGAAGTGGTCGCGGTCGCCTCCGAGCACGACGCGGCCGCCGGCACCGAGCGGGGCCCGAACACGATCTTCGTGTTCAGCCTGGATGGCGTTCGCACCGCGCACTTCGGCGACTTCGGCCAGGCGGCGCTCCGTGACGAGCAGGCCGAGGCGATCGGGCAGGTCGACCTGGTGATCCTGCCGGTGGGCGGCGGGCCGACGATCGACGCGGCCCAGGCCAGGACGATCGTCGACCGCTTGGGGCCAAGGTGGGTCGTGCCGATGCACTACCGCACGCAGCGGATCAGCTTCCTCTGAGACGGCCGACGAGTTCCTGGCGCTGTTCTCGGAGGTTCGCCGGATGCCCGAGCCGAGCTTCGACACGGCCGGGCTCGAGGGGAGCGGCAGCCCCGTGGTGGTCGTACCTGGCGTCCCGTAGGCGGAAGCGGCGATACTGCCGGGCCGATGGAGCGCAACGTGCTCGGCGGACCACTTCAGGGCTGCAGCAGCGATCCGCTGACCGGCTTCTACCGCGACGGGTGCTGCAGGACGGGTCCCGGCGATCTGGGCAGCCACACGATCTGCGCGGTCGTGAGCGCCGAGTTCCTTGAGTACCAGCAGAGCATCGGCAACGATCTGAGCACCCCGGTGCCGGATTACGACTTCCCGGGCCTCGAGCCTGGGGACAGGTGGTGTGTGACCGCTCCCAACTGGCTGCGCGCGCACGACGACGGCGTGGCGGCGTTCGTCGTGCTCGCCTCCACGCACGAGCGAGCGCTCGAGGTGGTGCCGCTCGAGGTGCTCGAGCCCTACGCGGTCGACGTGCCCGCCGACCCGGGATCGATGGGCGCCTGACGCCCGCCCCCGGGGCTGACCGAGCGCAGCGAGGGCTACGAGGCCCCGCCGGCCTGGATCGAGCGCCACACGAGCTCGATCGGGTGGTGGATCGGCAGCGGGCGTCCCAGCCGGCGTAGATGGAGGTCGAGCTGCGCGGCGCAGCCGGGATTGCCGGCGGCGATCGCCTCGGCGCCCGTGTCGAGGACGTTGCGCGCCTTCCGGACGCCCAGCTCCGCGGCCGCCTGCGGCTGGAGCAGGTTGTAGACGCCGGCCGAGCCGCAGCAGACCTCGGGCTCGGTGGTCACCTCGAGCAGCTCGAGCTCCGGGATCGCGCGCAGCAGCTCGCGGGGCTCCTGGCGAATCCCCTGGGCGTGCGCGAGGTGGCAGGCGTCGTGGTAGGCGACCTTCAGCGGCACGGGCCCCCTCGGGGCCGCTGCCGGCGCCGAGGCGAGCACCTCGCTGAGGTCCCGCACGCGACTCGCAAACGCGTGCGCCTCTGGCGAGCCGAGGAGCTCGCCGTATTCCTTCATCGCCGAGCCGCAGCCCGCCGCGCCGGTGATGACGTGGTCGAGAGCTCCGAGCTCCGCGAACGCCGCGATCGTCGCCCGGGCCCGGGCCACCGCGGCGCTCTCCTCGCCGGCGTGCATCTCGAGCGCGCCGCAGCAGTCCGGCAGGCGCGGCGCGAGCACGTCGAAGCCCTCGGCAGCCAGCACGCGAACCGCGGCCTCGTGGACCTCGGGGTAGAACACGCGCTGCACGCATCCCAGGAGCAGCCCGATCCGGCCGCGGCGGGTTCCGAGAGCCGGTGTCAGCTCTGGGACGCGCGAGCGCATCGCCCGGCGGACCGGTGTGCGCGGCGCCACGCGCGCCATCATCCCCAGCCGTCCCTTCAGCCGTGCGACGCCGAGCCGGCGGCTCACCGCCAGCAGCGGCGCCAGCGCGCGCAGCCGCCGCGGGTACGGGAGCGTCTCGAACAGCATCAGCCGGAGCGCGTGCTCAGACCCCGACCGCTTGTGGTGGCGCTCGATCTGCGGGCGCGTGCGCTCGATCAGGCGGTCGTAGCGTACGCCCGAGGGGCACGCCGTCACGCACGCCATGCAGCCGAGGCAGCGATCGATGTGCGTGACCAGCTCCTGTGAAACGGGTGCGCCCTCCACCGCGTCGCCGATCAGGACGATCCGCCCGCGGGGGGAATCTGCCTCGTCGGCCCAAAGGACGTACGTCGGACACGTGTGCAGGCAGAAGCCGCAGTGGACGCAGTCGTCCACGACCTCCTGCTCGGGCGGCCGGTGCGAGTCGAACCCCGGCGTCTCAGATACCGCCAACGAACACTCCCGGATTGCAGGCCCGCGCCGGGTCGAAGCGCTCCTTCACGCGCCGCATCAGCGCGTGGGCGGTTTCGGAGGCCGGCTGCCCCCAGGGATCGATCGCGTTGCGAAGCTCGTCCGGGGCGTCGAGCAGCACGGGCACGGCGCCATCGGGGAGGTGCCCGAGCAGCGCGCCGAGGGCGCCGGGGTCGAGGTCGATGAAGGTGTGACCGACGGCGGCACGCCCCACGACCGTCGCGCCGCTCGCCCCGGCGGCTCGCAGCACCTCGCCGAGGGCGCTCGGGCGCGCGGCGACGTGGACGAGCGCACCGTCGAGGGACCGCTGTCCGGCGCGCTGTCGCGCCCACAGCTCTGCGTCGTCGGCCGTGATCTCCACCTGCTCGAGCTCGCGCTCGCGCATCAGCGCGCCGATCCGCTCGGCGCGGCGGCCGCACTCCGCGCCCGCGCACTGCGCGAGGACCCCGCCCCGACCCGAACGCCATGCCACGTCGAGTGCCTCGAGCTCGAGCGGCGCCGCGGCCAGCGCGGACGCGGCAGCCGCGAGCGTGCCCGGATCGGCGCTGACGCCGAGTACGGTCGCGGTCGCGGAGGGGAGAGGGTGGAGGCGCACGCTCACCGACAGGATCAGCCCGAGCGTCCCGAGCGAACCGGTGAACAGCTTGCCGAGGTCGTAACCGGCCACGTTCTTGATCACCTTCCCGCCGGAGCGCGCGATCGCTCCGTCGCTGAGCGCGACGGTCATCCCCAGCACGAGGTCGCGGGGCGCCCCGTAGCGGTGTCGCAGCGGTCCCGAGTCGGCGCACGCCAGCACCCCGCCGACGGTCGCCTCGCGCTCGGCCCCGAGGAACGGATCGAGAGCCAGCATCTGCCCGGAGGCCGCGAAGCGTTTCTGCGCGCGTGCCAGCGGCACGCCGGCCTCGAGCACGGCGGTCAGGTCGCCCTCGTTGTGCTCGACGATCCGGTCGAGCGTGGCCGTCCGGACCTCCACGTCGGGGGTGACCCCGACCGCGCCCCAGCGCAGTTTGCTGGAGCCCCCGACGATCCGGACCGCCTCGCCTCCACGAGCTGCCCCCGACAGGGCGGCTGCGGCGGCCTCGAAGCTGGTCGGGCGAAGCTGCCGCGGCATCAGAACCTGGTGGCCACGCCGGCGCGCTCGAGCGGGTGCTCGCGGTAGGGCCCCGGGACCTCGCCGCACAGCCGTGGTGTCGGCATCACCTTGCCCGGGTTGGCGAGACCGTGGGGATCGAACGCGCACCGGAGCCGCTGGAAGGCCTCGAGGTCCGGTTCGGCGAACATCGAGGGCATGTAGGCCTTCTTGTCGACGCCGACGCCGTGCTCGCCGGTGATCGAGCCGCCGGCGTCCACGCAGGTCTTGACGATCAGCCCGGCGAGCTCCTCCGCCCGTGCGGGTTCACCCTCGCGTGCCGAGTCGTAGCACACGAGCGGATGGAGGTTCCCGTCACCGGCGTGGAACACGTTCGCCACCTGTAGCCCGTACTCGGCGGACAGCTCGTCGATTCGCTGGAGGACCTCGGAGAGTCGGGTGCGCGGGATCACGCCGTCTTGCACGTAGTAAGCGGGGGCGATTCTCCCCATAGCCGCAAACGCGGCCTTGCGGGCCTTCCAGATCAACTCCCGCTCGGCGTCGCTGCCGGCCACGCGGATCTCCATCGCGTCTTGCCTTTCGATCAGGCCGACGACCTCCTCGAATCGGGTATCGCACTCCTCTTCGGGGCCGTCGAGCTCGACCAGCAGCGCAGCCCCCGCGTCGAGCCGGTAGCCGACGCCGGTCGCCTCCTCGGCCGCCCGGATCGAGAGGCGGTCCATCATCTCGATCGCGCCGGGGACGATTCCGGCGGCGACGATCGCGCTGACGGCCTCGCCGGCCGGGGCCGTGTGCTCGAAGAACGCCACGAGCGTACGCACCGACTCGGGTCGCGGGACGACCCGCAACGCGATCCGGGTGGCGACCCCGAGCGTCCCCTCAGACCCCACGAACGCCCCGAGCAGGTCGTAGCCCGGCGCGTCTCGCTCCAGCTCCACCACCGAGCCGTCGGTCAGCACTACCTCGAGCCCGGTGATGTAGTTGGTCGTGAACCCGTACTTGAAGCAGTGCGCGCCGCCCGAGTTCTCCGCGACATTGCCGCCGATCGAGCACACGATCTGGCTCGATGGGTCGGGGGGATAGAAGTGTGTCGGCGCGACGACACGGGAAATCGAGAGGTTGGTGACCCCGGGCTCGACCACGACCCGGGCGTCGCCGAGCTCGACCGAGAGGATCCGGCGCAGCCGGGTCAGCACGATCAGCACGCCGTCCGCGACCGGGAGCGCCCCGCCGGACAGCCCCGTGCCTGAGCCCCGGGCCACCCACGGAACGCCTGCCTCGAAGCACGCCCGGACGACGTCGCGGACCTGGTCACCGTCACCCGGTAGAACCGCCGCGAGCGGCTCCTGACGGTAGTGCGCGAGCGCGTCGGAGCGATACGTGGCGAGTGCCTGCGGGTGCGTGAGGACGTGGTCGTCCCCGCAGATCGCGCTCAGCGTGGCTACGAGCTCCGCGCCGGACTCCATCGGACAAGTATCGCGAATGCCTAGTGGAGCGTGATCTTCACCGGACGACTGACGACCGAGTGCGGCTCGCTCGGATCGAAGTAGCCGAGCATCGGGTCCATCGCCGGGTAGCTCCATCCGAGACGGACCGTCCCGCCGGCCGGGAACGCCACCCGGACGTCGAAGTAGCAGCTCGTGCGGGGGTTGGCGATCGTCACCGTCTGCACGGTCTCGAATGCGCCCTGCGGCTTGGTCTGAAGCTGGATCAGAACCGCCTGCGGCTCGGAGGTGTCCTCGATCGCGTAATGAGCCGGCCGCAGGCACCCCCAGACCTCGAGCCTCTGGCCGCGGCGAGCGCTCGTGACCGGCATGTACACCGGGAGCCGCCAGGCGCCCCAGCCGGCCTTCGGGGTGAAGTTGTAGTTGAGCAGCCCGCTCGCGTACCCGCCCCAGTCGGTTGCCTTGGTCGACGGGAACGGGTCGTGCAGCAGGTACTGGAAGAACGAGGCGATACGCGGATCTCGCCACGAGATGTACTCGGCCCAGTTGTCGTAGTACGCGGCCGTCGCCTGCGAGACCCAGGGGTAGTAGTGCGGGGCGGCCGGCTCGTACTGCTTGTCGTGCTTGGGTGGGGTGGTGATGTAGGCGAACTCGGTGTTCCAGATCTGAAAGCGCGACGGCGAGCCGTACGCACGCTCGAGCCGGTCGGCCGCGCGCTCGAGCTGCCCGATCAGCGCGAGCGAGGTGAAGTCGGGATTTGGATCGCGTTCGTCGTTGGGCGGGTACCAGCGCATGTACGGATGATCGGAGATGCCGCTGGCCCGGAACAGCGCCGGATTCTGGGCGCGGAACTTCCGTGAGGCTGCCGCGGTCGTGGGGCAGCCGCGACTGGCGGCCGCAGTGCCGCTCAGCGGACGATAACCGGAGTCCAGGCAATACATCGCGCGCAGGAACACCAATGGCGCCATCCCCGAGAACACGCCCCAGTAGTTGCTGAGCGCCCGCGGGGCCAGCTCACCGAAGATGAACTTGTCGCCGCCGTGGCCGGTCTGGTGGAGCGCGGTCCACGCGGCATCCACCAGGTTGCGGTACATCCGCGGGCTGTTCTCGATCGTGAGGTGTCCCAGGACGCCCTGGGGGGCGAGGCTCGGCCCGTAGTCGGGTTCGTTCCAGACCGACCAGAACGACACCCTGGGAAGGTCGCGAGGATCGCCCGGGGTCAATCGCTTGAGGACCGGGTTGTAATCGCCGCTGTAGCGGACGCCGAGCGAGTGCACGTAGGCCTGGTACAAGCTCGGCGAGGGCGCCCAGTTGGGGTTGTCGTTGCCCTTCGGCCGCCCGGGCCCCATCGCCCATTGGGGGACGCCTCCCATCGGGTTGAGGTCCACCCCGATGCCCGCGTTGGCGGCGTCCTCGATGATCTCGTCCCAGATCGTCCAGTTGGCGTTCGGGTATGAGGCGGGATCGGCGCCGTTGAAGCCCTTCGGCGCCCGGCTCGAATGGGGGTTCGGGGCGATGTAGTACCAGCGGATCGTCAGCCGGATGCTCGACACACCGATCATCCGCATGCGGTCGATCGTCCCGGCGGGGTTCGTCAACAGTTGGACGTCGTCCTGGAGCATGCCCTGCTGGTTGCTCGACGCGAGCGCCGGGGCCGCCGGAATGGCGGCGATCGCCGCCGTCAGCAGGAATGCTCGGAGCAGTGGCGCTCGGCGTGGGCTGCAGTTGCGCAACTAGGTGATCTTGACGGTCACCGTTCGGCTGACCGACGGCGTCAGGGGGTCGAAGTAGGCCGTTGGGATCATCGGCTCGAGCCTCAGATCGCCGAGCGGGTAGGACCACGCGAGCCTGACGGAGCCGCTCGCCGGGAACTTCACCGACTGCGTGAAGTAACAGCTGGACGATGGATTGCCGATCTTCACGGCCGCAACGGTAGACCACGCGCCACGGGAGCCTCGCTGGAACTGAATCAGCCCCGTCTGCGGCTTGTGAACGTCCGCGAGCGCGTAGTGCGCCGGGCGGATACAGCCCCAGACCGTCAGCGCGTGGCCACGTTTGGCGGTGGTGCTCGGAAGGAAGATCGGCAGGCGGTACGCGTTGAGGCCGGGCTTGGCCGTGCCCGGTGCGTAGGTGCTGCATCCCGAGCTGATCGGTGGCGCCGTGTAGAACACCAGCCCGCTCGCGAAGCCTCCACATTCGGGCGTCCCCACGCTGGGGTTGGGGTCGTACAGGAGGTACTGCATGGAGCTGGCGATGCGCCCGTTGCGCCAGGAGAGGTACTCCGCCCAGTTCTCGTAGTAGGCCTGGTTCGCAAGGGAGACAAAATGCTCGCTTCGGTTCGGCGGATTGGTGATGTAGCCGTACTCCGTGTTCCAGAGCGCGACGTGCCTGGGGGAGCCGTAGGTGCGCAGAACCCGGTCGAGCGTGCTCAGCATGGTCGGCAGCTGGGAGAAGCCGGCGTAGTTGGGGTTGTGGTAGTTCGTCTTCGTCGGCGGCGTGCCGCCGTCGGCGCCCAGGGGGTAAGGGTGGACTGACCAGGCGCTCGAGGAGAACAGCGCGGGGTTCTGGGCTCGGAAGCGGCGGGAGGCCGCGGCGGTCGTGGGGCATTTGCGAACCGCCGCCGCGGCACCACGGTACGGGTGGTAGCCCGGGTCCAGGCAGTACAGGTCGCGGACGAACTCGAGCGGCGGGGTCTCACCGTAGGCGCCGGGCAGCCCGGGCTTCCGGCTGGATGGGATGTGCGCGCCGTGGGCGGCGAGCGACCCGATCAGGATCGTGTCGCGGCCATGGCCGGTTGCGTGCAGCGCTCCCCACGCAGCGCTGATCAGGCCGCGGTACATCACCGGCGCGTACAGCACCCGCGATCCGTCGATCCCCTGCGGGGCGAGGTCCTCGCCGAAGTTCGGCTCGTTGTAGAGCTCCCAGGTGCGGACCGAGGGGTAGCGCTTGCCCACCGCTTCGACGAACTGCTTGAACTCGTTCGCCGACGGCATGAACGCGAACTCCGAGTTGTAATGGGCGCCGTACTTCTCGGGGTTCGCGCCCTGGGCCCACAGGGGCGCGAACGCCGTCGGCGTGAACATCAGCTGGATCCCGTCGGCGCGGGCGTCGTTCACGACGGTGTCGTACTGCTGCCATGCGCCCACGGGATACGAGTCGGGGTTCGAGGCGTCGAAGTTGGGGCGGGTGCGCGAGTTCGGGTCCGGAGCGATGAACGACCACCGGACGTTCAGCCGGACCATCGTGACCCCAAGATGACGGAGCTCCTGGAGCGTCGGTCCCGGGTTGTACAAGACCGAGACGTCGTCCTCGAACAGCGCGACCTGCCGGCCTGAGGCGAGCGCCGACGGCGCGGAGGCGAGCGGCAGCGCCGCGGCGGCGGCCAGCGTCAGCGCGACGATCGCTCGACGTGGCCTCGGCATCAAATACTCAACGTCCCGCGACGGTCGAAGTTGCGCCGGCGAGGCCCCAGCCAGACCACCGGCGCAGCTGTGCCTCAGCTGATCGCGACCGTGACCTCGCGGCTATGGATCGTCGGGCCGTGCGGATCGGACCAGGTGAGCCGCACCGACCCGCTTGCCGGGAACCGGACGTTGGCGACGAAGTACCCATTCGGGTCAGTGATCGACACGGTGTCCACGACCTTGAATGCCGCGTTGCCGGTTCGCAGCTCGATGCGAACTCTCTGCGGACCGCCGGCGAAGTGGGCCGGGCGCACGCAACCCCATACGGTCAGCGGCGTATCCGAGCTGCCGGTCGTGACCGGCATGAAGATCGGCAGGCGGAAAGCGCCGTAGGAAGGCTTGGGGGTGCCGTTGACGAACTCGAGCCCGGTATCGAAGTGCGAGGAGATCGGTGGCGGATCGGTCAGCAGGTATTGGTCGTAGGACCGGATCCGCGGATCGCTCCAGCTGATGTACTCGGACCAGTTGAGGTAGGCGGCGGCCTGCTGGAGCGACGGGGCGGCGGGGAAGGGGGGATTGGTCTTGTAGCCGAACTCGGTCGAGTAGATGTCGAACTGCTCGCTCGAGCCGTAGTCGCCCTGGATCGTGTCCAGCAGCTTCTCGAGGTGCGGAAGCGTCGCAAGATCGGCGTAGTCGGGCTCGTTTGGAGTGACCACGTTGGGCGCCAGAGCTCCCTGCGGGTAGGGATGGACCGCCACTCCGGACGCGTGGAACAGCGCCGGGTTCTGGAGCGGGAATTGCTTGGAGGCGGCCGCGGTGGCGGGACATCCGCGGGCGGTCGCGTCGGCCCCCTGTAGCGGATGCAGGCTCGAGTCGACGCAGTACAGCGCGCGCACGAATCGCAGCGGGACCATGCCCGAGAAGCTCCCCGGGTTGTCGCCGGTGGTGAGGCCACGCGGGGCGAGCTCGCCGAACAGAATCGTGTCGTGCCCGTGTCCGGTCTGCTGAAGGGCCGTCCACGCGGCGTCGAGGAGTCCGCGGTAGAGAGCAGGAGCGACCTCGACGCGGGATTGGTCGATCGCCTGGGGAGCGAGCTCGGGGCCGTAGTTGGGCTCGTTCCAGACCGACCAAAAATGGACACCGGGAAGGGCGGAGGCGGCGCCTGGCGGCGTGTAATGCCCGCTGTAGCGCGTGGCCAGCGCATGCACGAACTGGCCGAATCCGGCCGCGGACGGCTTCCACACGTACGGCAGCCCACCCGCCGGCTCTCCGCTACCGGTCGCCCACTTGGGCGCAGGCGAGCCCGGGTCCATGTCCACACCGATTCCGCGGGCCGCCGCGTCTCGCACGATCGCGTCGTAGGGAGCCCATCCTGGATATGAAGCCGGCGACGAGGCGTCAAACCCCGCGGGAGGAGCGCTGGCGTTGCGGTCGGGAGCGACACCGGCCCACGACACGGTCACGCGGACGTAGCCCACGCCGAGCGTCCGGAGGGTGTCGAGCAGCGGCCCTGGCGTGTCGAGCAGCCCCGAGGGGTCACCGAAGATCGAGATCAGCGACGCCCGCTGCGTGGGCGGCTGCGCAGGCGTCGTGGCGGTTTCGATGGTGGCCGAGTGCGAGCTCTCGGAGCCGCCGCAGGCCGTCGCCAGCAGGGCGAGCGCCGCCAGCGGGGCGAGCAGCTTGAGATGTCTGAGGAATTCAGGCAAGCGGTGTCTGTGGAGCTCAGGCAAACGGTGCCTCCGGAGTGCAGGCAAGCCGTCCCTCCGGAGCGCAGGAAGGCGGGAGACAATAACGTTGGCCCCGCGACAGATGCGCAAAACCATCTCCCTGATAACGATGCTTTGCGCGTTTCTCGCGGTTTCGCAGGGACTCTTTTCAGGGCCTGCCGCAGCCGCCGGCCTGTCCCCGGTCGTCGCGGACTGCAACGCCCACGCTCGGTTGACCGGTCACTACTCGATCGCGCAGCTGCGCGGCGCGCTGGCGACGATGCCCGCCGACATCAAGGAGTACACGAACTGCCCGGACGTGATCCAGCGGGCGCTGCTCGGTCAAGTCGCCGGCCTCCACGGTCGCGGCGGATCGGGGCAGGGGGGCGGATCTTTCCTGCCCACGCCGCTGATCGTGGTGCTGGCGGTCCTGGTGGTGGGTGGTGGCCTGTTCGGCGCCTTCGCGTGGCGACGAGGGCGCGGATGATCGACGGGTGCTCTCTACACTCCCGGTGATGGCCTCGAAGCGCCAGATAAGCGTCGGCGGCGTGCCGATCGGGGGCGGTGCTCCCGTCGTGGTGCAGACGATGACCAAGACCGAGACCGCGGACCTGGCGGCGACGATGAAGCAGATCCGGACCGTGGCCGAGGCCGGGGCCGACATGGTCAGGGTGGCGGTCCCGCGCGAGAGGGACGTGGAGGCCCTGAAGACGATCGTGCGCGAGTCGCCGATCCCCGTGATCGCCGACATCCACTTCAACTACACCCTCGCGCTCAAGGCGCTCGATGCCGGCGCGCACTGCGTCCGCCTCAACCCCGGCAACATCGGCGGGCCCGACAAGGTCGCCGAGGTGACCGCTCGGGCCTCGGAGCTGGGGACGCCGCTGCGGATCGGCGTCAACTCGGGCTCGCTGCCGGCACACCTGCGCGAGCTGGAGTTCGAGAACCCCGTGGAGGCACTGGTCACCGCCGCGGTCGAGTTCGTCGAGCTGATGGAGCGCCTCGAGTTCACGAACTTCAAGGTCTCGATGAAATCGACGAGCGTGCCGAACACGATTGCCTCGAACCGGCTTTTGAGCGAGCGGATCCCGTACCCGCTGCACCTCGGGATCACCGAGGCCGGGACCAAGTGGTCAGGGTCGCTGAAGTCATCGGTCGGCCTGGGGACGCTGCTCGCCGACGGGATCGGGGACACGATCCGGATCTCGCTCTCGACGTTCCACGCCGAGGAGGAGGTCAAGGTCGCCTGGGAGATCCTCAAGGCGCTGAAGCTCCGTGAGCGCGGCCCGGTCCTGATCGCCTGTCCGACCTGCGGCCGGCTGCAGTTCGACATGGACACGGTGGTGGCCGAGATCGAGCAGCGCCTCGAGGCCTACGAAGACCCGATCGAGGTCTCGGTTCTGGGCTGCGCGGTCAACGGGATCGGTGAGGCCCGCCACGCCGACTTCGGGATCACCGGCGCCAAGGACATGGGGATGATCTACTCCCGCGGCGAACCCTTGAAGAAGGTCCCGACCGAGCGGCTCGTGGATGAGCTGTTCGCGGAGATCGATCGGTACTACGCGGCCGGCAAGCGGGTCGTGCGCGACGAGGCCGCAGCCGCGGCCGCCCGCGAATGGCTGGCCCAGAACGAGGACGAGACCGCGATGACGCCCGAGCGGATGGCGGCGCTGGAGGCCGAGGCCGCGCGGCTCGACGAAGCGACCTCGCCGGTCGCCGGCCGTCGCTTCACGCGGGCCTAGACTCCCGCCGCCGGCTCTGCGAAGATCCACCCCGTTGGGGCAATGGGGCGACGAGTCATCGCTGTGGGGACTGGGGAGTGGCACCCGAAAGACAGGAGCGCGAGCAATGCATCGGTTGATCCATGCGCGTCGGGGGATCACGACTGCGATCGGCTGCGCCGCCGCGGTCGCGGCTGCCGCCGGGGCGGCGTACGCAGCGACAGGCGGCTTTGCGGACGGCGGGCACGCCGCCGGGACGCGGATCTACGCCTGCGTGGCGACGACATCCAAGACCCTGAAGCTGACCACGGCCCGCGCGACCTGCCCGAACGGGGCGCCGAAGATCTCCTGGAACGCCCTCGGACCGAGAGGACCGCGCGGCAAACGTGGGCCAGCGGGTCCTCGAGGCGCTTCCGGCCGGACTGGCGGCCGGGGATCCCCCGGCCCCGCGGGACCCCAAGGAGCAACAGGATCAGCCGGCGCGACCGGTCCCCAGGGGCCGGCGGGCGCCGCAGGGGCCAACGGATCCGACGGGACCAACGGGACGAATGGGAGCAACGGCGCTACCGGGCCGCCGGGGGCGCCCGGCCCGACCGGTCCCGCCGGCCCGAGCGGCCCGACCGGTCCCGCCGGGACGCTCAGCAGCGCGTACCTCTCAGCCTACGCCTCGACGAGCACCGTGATCGCACCCGGCAGCGACTTCCAATTCGACACGCTCCAGGCGTCGTCCGGAATCGTGGCGAGCGGTGCGGGCAACACGACGTTCACCGTGAGCAGCGCCGGTGAGTACCTCGTCACGGACGGGGTGGCGGGCGCCAACGAGAGTGTGACCGTTCAGCTCAGGGTGAACGGCGCCGGCGCGGGCCCGACGCAGACACTCGGCCCATCCGACCCCAACACCCTGTCCGGTGGATTCACGATCATCCTCAGCCTGAACGTAGGCGACGCGATCACACTCGTGAACACCAGTGGCGCTGGTGGGAGCGACGACCGCAGCACCCACATCACGATCGTCCGGATCGCGTGAGCCGCCCCGCTCCGACGAGGCCGATGCCGGTCGCCGGTCGTGGCTTCACGCGGGCCTGGCGACGAACAGGTTCGCCCGGCGCTCACCGTCGAGGCCCAGCTCGGCAACCGCCTCCCGGACCCCCGGGTACCCGGGATGGTCGAAGTCGTCGAACACAATCAGCCCTCCGGGTGCGAGCACGGGCCGCCACGCGTGAACTTCGCGGATCGTCTCCTCACGCTCATGGGAGCTGTCGATGTACAGCAGGTCGATCATCGTGCGGCTGTGCGGCCCAACGGAGCCGGACGCATGGATGAAGTCGACCCGGCTCCGTAGCTCCGGAGCCACCAGCGACAGGTAGCGGTTTCGCTCGGTCCGGCGGATCGGGTCATAGCTCACTAGCTCACGTTCCCGGTCGTCCAGCAGCAGCGAGATCGAAGTCCACGCGGTCCCGGTCCCCAGCTCGACCACGCGGCGGCATCCGCAGACCGCGTCCAGCAGGGCCGCCAGGTTCGGCGGCCGCGTTGGCGAGACCACGCTGAACCCGTCGCTTTCTCGCAGGGCTACGCGCCTGGCACGCCACTGGAAGACCGCAACGCGCAGCGGGAGCGAACGAAGCGCCCGCAGGAAGCGAAGCTCTCGTCTGGCCCGTCGAAGTCGGTCCGACAGTCCTCCTCCCTCCAGGATGAGTTCCTCCTACAACGGTGATCGCCCATAAGAGTTGCTAAGTGCGTCGTCTGGCGGACGCCGCAACCTGTGCGTAGGAGGAGGCGGGCCGAAAAACGCAACCAGGAGTCACGTTTTTCGACCAGCCTATGCGGCTGCGGCGCCCCCGCCTGCCTCAGCCTGAGACGGCCGCGAAGTCCTCGGCGACCTTCGCCCAATTGACCACGTTCCACCAGGCATCGATGTAGTCGGGGCGCTTGTTCTGGTACTTGAGGTAGTAGGCGTGCTCCCAGACGTCGACGCCGAGCAGCGGGGTGTTGCCGTTGCTGATCGGGCTGTCCTGGTTGGGCGTCGAGACGACCGCGAGGCCGGAGCCGTCATGGACGAGCCACGCCCAGCCGGAGCCGAACTGGCCGACGCCGGCGGCCTTGACCTTGTCCTTGAAGTCGCTGAACGAGCCGAACGCCGAGTCGATCGCGGCCGCCAGGGCGCCGTCGGGCTCGCCGCCCCCATCGGGCGACATCCACTGCCAGAACAGCGAGTGGTTGTAGTGGCCGCCGGCGTTGTTGCGCACGGCATTGCGCTTGTCGTCGGGGATCGACTGGAGGTTTTGGAGGACCTCCTCGACCGGCTTGTCGGCCCATTCGGTGCCCTCGAGCGCCTTGTTGGCGTTGGTGACGTACGCCTGGTGGTGCTTGTCGTGATGCAGGTGCATCGTCTCGTCGTCGATCGTTGGCTCGAGCGCGTCGTAGTCATAGGGGAGGGGTGGAACTTCGAAAGCCATGGGGCGCTCCTTGCAGACGGTGTCGGTGGTTGTCGTTCTTCTATCACTCCGGGATACCCTTCGCCCCGCGATGACACGCCTGTCGACGTACTTCCTGCCCACCGAGCGCGAGCCTCCGGCCGACGCCGAGGCGATCAGCCACATCCTGATGGTGCGCGCGGGGCTGATCCGCCAGGTCGGATCCGGCCTCTGGAGCTGGCTGCCCGCGGGGTGGCGGGTCCATCAGAAGATCGTGCAGATCGTCCGCGAGGAGATGAACGCGATCGGCGGCCAGGAGATGCTGATGCCGGTGCTCCATCCGGCCGAGCCATGGCGGCGCACCGGCCGCTACGGGATCGAGGAGCTGTTCAAGCTGAAAGATCGGCGCGGCGCCGACATGGTGCTGGCGATGACGCACGAGGAGATCGTCACCGGGCACGTCGCCTCGGCGGTGCGCTCATACCGCGACCTGCCACTGATCCTCTATCACTTTCAGATCAAGGAGCGCGACGAGCCGCGGCCGCGGGCTGGAGTGCTCCGGACGCGCGAGTTCATCATGAAGGACGCATACACCTTCGACCGCGACCGTGAGGGCCTCGACGCGGCCTACGACAAGCACGTCGTGGCGTATGACCGGATGATGGACCGCTGCGGGCTTGAGTGGTACCGGGTCGAGGCGGACGTCGGGATGATGGGCGGGTTCGGCGCCCACGAGTACATGGCCCCCTGCCCCGCCGGGGAGAACGACGTCGCGCTCGCGCCCGGCTACGCGGCCAACCTGGAGGTCGCGAGCGCCGAGGCGCAGCCGGTGACCCTCCCCGACCCGCTCGCGCAGCCCGAGCTCGTCGACACCCCGGGGATGACCACGGTCGAGGCCGTCTCCGGCGCACTCGGCGTTCCCCCTGGCGCGCTGCTGAAGGCGTTCCCGGTGATCGTCGACGACGATGCGATGCGCCTGGTGATCGTGCGGGGGGACCACATGGTCAACGAGATCAAGCTGGGACTCGCGCTGAAGCAGCCGTTCCGTCCCGCCCGTCCCGAGGAGATCGAGCAGCGACTCGGGCCGCCGGGGTTCATCGGCCCGGTCGGCGCCGAAGTGCCGATTCTGCTCGACGACGCAGTGGTGTCTGGCGGCTACGTCACGGGCTCCAACCGGCCCGACGCCCACCTGCGCGGGGTCGAGCCCGGCCGCGACTTCAAGTTCGAGCGCGCCGACGTCCGCACCGTGATCGCGGGGGACACCGTCAACGGCACGGCGATCCGGATCGAGCCCGCGATCGAGGTGGGCAACATCTTCAAGCTCGGGACGCGCTACGCCGAGGCGCTCGGTGCCCGGTACCTGGACGACTCGGGCTCCGAGCAGCTGATCTGGATGGGGTCCTACGGATTCGGCCCCGCGCGCGCCGCGGCCGCGGCGGTCGAGCAGTACGCCGACGAGCACGGGATCTCGTGGCCGAGGGCGATGGCCCCATTCGACGCCGAGCTCGTGGTTCTGGGTAAGCAGGGCGGAGAGGAGCGCGAGGTGTCCGAGCGGCTCTACCGAGAGCTGCTCGAGGCGGGCCTCGACACGCTCTACGACGACCGCGATGCCGGTCCGGGTGAGAAGTTCGCAGATGCCGAGCTCGTGGGATGTCCCGTACGCGTGACCGTGGGTCGCAGGACGCTTGCCGAAGGGGAGGTCGAGGTGCAGGTGAGACGGGGTCGCGAGGCTCGCACAGTGCCGATCGAGGGAGCGGCAGAGGCGATCGCGGAGGTGTGGCGGGGGCTGCCGTGACGCCGACCAAGCGCCGGCTGTTCGGGATCGACCGTTCCGGGCCGCCGCCGGAAGCGACCCGCTCCGGAGCCCCGCTGAACCCCTGGACTCTGCCGAACGCGATCGGCTTCGCGCGGCTGGCGGGGATTCCGGTGTTCCTCGCGGTGGCGCTCTCGAGCTCGAACGGACAGAGCGCGCTTGCGGCCGTGCTGTTCGCAGTGATCGGATGGGCCGACTATCTCGACGGGTTCGTCGCCCGCGTCACCGGTCAATACAGCCGGCTCGGGGCGCTGCTCGACCCGGTGATCGACCGACTGCTGGTGGTCTCGGGGATGGTCGTCGCGTGGCGCTTCGAGCTGCTTCCGCGCTGGGCGATCGCGATCGTCGTCGGCCGGGAGCTGTTCGTGCTCGTTCTCAGCCGTTACGGGCTGCGCCACGGCGTCGAGCTGAAGATCAACTGGCCCGGCCGGCTCGGCGTCGCCCCGACGATGGGCGCGCCGTTCTTCGCGATCGCAGGGGTCCACTGGCTGGCGCTCGTGCTCCTGTACGTCGGGCTGGCGTTCGCCCTGCTTGCGACGGTGCTCTACGTCCGGACGGGGCTACGGGAAATGCGTGCAAGCAAACTCTCAAGCTCAGCTTGACCCTCCAGCGCGCGGGGGTATACTGGCGCCTCGCGCATCTCTATCCCAGGACGGAGGATCGAATGGACACCTTCCCCGACCTCGGCTCGCTGACCGACTCGGAACTCAAGGATCTGATCAAGCAGCTGACCGAGGAGGAGATGGAAATCTCATACAAGCGCCGGATCCTCCACGGGAAGATCGACATCCTCCGTGCCGAGCTCGTCAACCGCCTGCGCAAGAAGGACGAGAGCGGAGAGCTGGTGATCACCGGCGCGGACGTGCAACAGCTGAGTGACATCCTCGCGGGGCGCGTACCGGCCGCGGGGACGGATTAGCCGCGGCCTGGTGACTCTGCACTGCACCGAGTGCGGCTTCACCAACGGCGAGGGAGCGTCCTACTGCCAGCGGTGTGGGGCCTTCCTGGCCCAGCCCGAGGCGCCTGCGGCGCCAATCACCGCGACGTACCGGATCGGAGAGACGGGTGAGCTCGAGGAGATCGACTTGGAGGATGTAGTGGCAGGTGGCGCCGCGCTCGTGATTCGCGCGGGTGGCGGACGCGCCGGCGAGAGCTTCTCGCTCGACGGTGACCGTCTGACGGTCGGTCGCCGCCCCGAGAGCGACATCTTTCTCGACGACGTAACGGTCTCGCGGGACCATGCGGTGCTCGTCCGCCGCGGCGGCGAGTACCACCTCGACGACTGCGGCTCGCTCAATGGCACGTACGTGAACCGGCGACGGATCGAGTCACACCACCTCACCGACGGCGACGAGCTTCAGATCGGCAAATACAAGCTTGCCTACTTCAGCCACTGATGGCCACCTCCCAGACAACCGCTGACGGCGGGCCGGCCGAGCCTCCGGTCGGGACCGGGTCCGCCGAGCCACCGCGCCAGAAGGCGGTGACGATCGGTGCCGTCTGCAAGGCCCTGCGCCAGGAGTTCCCCGAGATCTCGATCTCGAAGATCCGCTACCTCGAGGACCAGAAGCTGCTCTCGCCGCGCCGCACCCAGGGGGGATACCGCCTCTACACCCAGACGGACATCCAGCGGCTGCGGACGATCCTGCGCCTTCAGCGCGACGAGTTCCTCCCGCTCAGAGTGATCCGCCAGGAGCTCGCCGCCGGACGCGCGGAGCGCGATGTCGCGGCGCCGACCGACGGGCGGTCGCTGCGGCGCGCCCTGGTCGACGCGCGGGACCCCGGCGCGCTCTACTCGATCGAGGACGTGTGCGAGGAGACCGGAGCCGATCCGACGCTCGTGCGCGAGCTGGTCGACTTCGGCGTGATCAAGGGGGAGACGCGCGCGGGGATTCGCTATTACGAGGAGACCGAACGGGAGATCGTCAGGGCCGTATCGGAGCTCGCGCGATACGGAGTGGGGGGACGCAACCTGCGTGTGTTCAGAAGCTCGGCGGACCGCGAGGCGCAGCTGCTCCAGAGCATCCTCGCTCCGGCGCTTCGCTCCCGCAACCCCGAACGGCGCAAGGAGGCGATCGAGGCGCTCGAGAACCTCGCATCGGTCACCACCCACCTCAAGCACCTGCTGCTGATCCGCGACCTGCGCAAGATCGCAACCTAGCGCCGCGCGCGCCGACGATGGACTCAGCAGACCTCCGTGCGCTGATTCGGGACATCCCCGACTTCCCGCGTCCGGGGATCGTGTTCAGGGACATCACGCCGCTGCTCCTGAACCCGGACGCGCTCGACGCGACGATCGACGGGCTCGCGGAGCTCGCCGCGCCGCTAGGTGTCGATCTCGTGGTCGCGGCCGAGGCTCGTGGGTTCATCCTCGGCGCCGCGCTCGCCCGCGAGCTCCGGGCGGGGTTCGTTCCCGCCCGCCGCCCCGGGAAGCTTCCGTACGAGACCGTCAGTCGAGAATATGCCCTGGAATACGGGGTGAACGAGCTCGAGGTGCATGCCGACGCGCTCGCTGGTGGAGCGCGGGTGCTCGTTCACGACGACCTGCTCGCGACGGGGGGCACCGCCGGCGCGCTGTGCGGGCTCGTCGAGGGCCTGGGCGGCGAGGTGGTGGGGTGCGCGTTCGTGGTCGAGCTGAGCTTCCTGAACGGGCGGGACCAGCTGGCGCCCCGACCCGTGTTCGCGCTGATCGATTACGACGACTGATGGCTACGGCCAAGCGCATCCGCACCATCGCGGCGGCTCCCGAGCAGGTCTGGGAGGTGATCGTGGACCCACACCACATGCCACGCTGGTGGCCCGGGGTCAAGCGCATGGAGGATGTGAGCGCAGACCGCTGGACGCAGGTGTTCACGACCAAGAAGGGCCGCCCGGTGCGGATCGACTACCACCTGCTCCAGTCCGATCCGCCCGGCACAGGTGGGGACCCGCCCGGCGTTCTGGTGTGGGAGCAGGAGGTCGAGGGCACGCCGTTCGAGCGCGTGCTCGCCGAGTCGATCACCGAGATCGTGCTGGAGCCCGCCGGGGACGGCACCCAGATCACGATCGTCCAGCGACAGAAGCTGCGTGGCTACTCGCGGACCGGCGGCTTCCTGCTGCGCCGGGCGACGAAGGACAAGCTCGACGAGGCCCTGGACGGTCTCGACGGGATCCTCAGCCCGACTTGAGCGCAGCGCCCGGCGTCAGACCCCGCTGAGCGTCCCCTCGAGCACGATCGTCCCGGGGGACTTGGGGTTCGACTGCGACTCGAGCGTCACCAGCAGCTTCTGAAAATGGGAGGCGTTCGTCGGTAGGCCTCCGGCCGTCTGGAGCCGTCCGTTGGTGCCGACGGCCGGATTCACGAACCCGAGGATCCGGCTGTCGCTGGGTGAGTTGTAGAGCCACACCGCGTAGGCGTTCGGAGGCTTCTTCGTGTTGGGGACAAGACCCTGGGCGACGATCGCGATGCCGGTCTTGCCCTGCTCGCGCAGGACCTCTGCGATCCCGACGGGCTTGGTACCGCCGGCCGGGGGCTTCAGATTGATCTGCGCGATCACCTGGGTGCCTGACTTCGAAGTTGTCGAAGTCGAGGGTTGGGTCGAGGTCGACGAGCGCGCGGCCGCCGTGGTGTTCTTCTTGCCGCCGCCGCCGCTGAGGACGAGAACCAGGACCACGGCGATGACCACCGCGGCTCCTGCGGCCAGCAGCACGGCGCCGCCGGCGCGGGAGCTACGGGGCTCGCGGGGCTGTCTGGGTCGCGCGCGGGAGGGCTCGCGCTGTCGCGAGGGCTTCCGGGCGGCGGGCGCGGGCTCGACCTCGGCCTGCGGCTCCGGCGCCCGGGACGCGGACTCGACCGGGATCGCGGGTAGCGGACCCGACGCGATCGACCCGAGCTCGGAGGCGACGACGCGCGCCCACGCCCGCTCGCTCGGCGAGTCGCCGATGTGCTCGCGGACATCGTCGGCGACCCGGCTGGGCAGGGCCCCGAGGAGATAGTCGGTGATCAGCGCCCGGCGCTCCGCGGGGACCCCGGTGTGCGGACCGAGCGCGTCGAGCGCCGCGAGCGCGCGCTCGCGCACGCCCGCACGGTCGATCGAGAGCAATTGCGCGATCTCGTCGTAGGTCCGGCCGCGCCGGAGCACGAGCTCGAGCACCGCTCGCTGATCGGCTGGGAGGCTCTCGATGGACGCCATCGAGGGCTAGCGTAGACGACATAAAGGCCAGATGAGGCGCTCCAAACGAAGAAGAAGCGAATAAGGTGCCGCCGGAGTGACCGAGTCCGAGCCGACCAGGATTCCGTCGGGCTTCGACGGCCTGTACGGCCTCGAGCTGATCGAGATCACACCCGAGCTGGCGCGTGGCCGGGTGCGGGTTCGCGACGAGCTCAAGCAGCCGTTCGGGCTGGTGCACGGCGGCGTCTACGCGGCGATCGCGGAGAGCCTCGCGTCGATCGGCACCGCGGTCTCGGTGAGCCGGGACGGGAAGACCGCGATGGGGCTCTCCAATCAGACGAGCTTTCTGCGCCCGGTCACGGAGGGCACGATCCATGCGGTCGGGGTGCCCAAGCATCGCGGGCGGACGACCTGGGTGTGGGAGGTCGAGATGTCAGACGACGCCGGCCGCCTGTGCGTGCTCACACGGATGACGATCGCCGTCAGGGAGCGCCGGCCGGCGCCTGACGCGCGGTCGTCGTGACGCTGGCCTTGTCGCGAGCGGTGAAGTAGCCCGACAGCACCGCGATCAGCCCGATCGCGAGCGCCAGTGACACGAGCAGGATCGCGGCCCGCTCGAGCAGCCTCACTTGGCTTCGGCCAAGCGTGGGCGCTTCGGACGGCGACGGCCTCCGTTCGGTCCGTGTGGGCCCGGGGCGCCCGCGGCCGCGACGATCTCCTCGATCGAGGAGCGAAGCTCGTCGGCCAGGGTCTCTGCGTCGGCCACCGCGTCGAAATCGGTGGTCAGTCCGAAGTTGAGCTGCCCGTTGTAGCTCATGATCGCGATCCCGAGCGCCGTGTTGGCGGACAGCGGCACCATCGGGAAGATCGACTCCATCCGCCTTCCGAGCAGGTACAGAGGGATCTGGGGGCCGGGCACGTTGGTGACCACGAGGTTGAACATGCGCTGACCGGTCGCCAGGCGGGCGGCCTGCGAGACGATCGTGGTGGGGGCGAAGCCCGACAGGCGAGTCAGGACCTCGGCGCCCACGGCCTGTCCGGATTCCTTGATATCGCGCATCTCCGCGCTGATCGTGCTCAGACGCTTGACGGGGTCGCTGATCCCCACCGGCAACGGCGCCCACATCGCCGTCACGCGGTTGCCGAGGGCGCCGCGCTCCATGTCGGCACGGATCGACATCGGGACCATCGCACGCAGCTCGACGTCATCCGTCGGCTGGTCGTGGAGGCGCATGAACCGGCCGAGGGCCCCCGCGACGACCGTCAGCACGACGTCGTTGACGGTGCCGCCAAGCTCGTTCTTGACGGCCTTGAACTGGGCGAGGTCGCTGCGGACCCAGGTGAAACGCCGATGCGGCCCGATCGGCACGTTGAACATGCTGGGAGGGGCGGGCGACAACCCGGCCCACGCCATCGCCCCGACACCCACCAGCGCCTCCCCGACCCGTTTGGCCACCGTGCGGGGCCCGCGGAGGGTCGCCCTGATCCCGCGAGCGATCTCCGCGGGGACGGTCGCCCGCTCCCGCAGCGCATCGGCGAGCAGCTGGGTACCGCTCGGGACCGGCCGCGGGGTCCACTCGTGGTCCGGGGGTGCGACCGGCATCGGGTCCGGCGAGGCGTCGAACAGCACCGCGATGATGTCGACGCCGGAGATCCCGTCGACGAGCGCATGATGGGTCTTCGAGAGCAGCGCGAACCGGTCGTCGGCGAGCCCCTCGACGAGCCACACCTCCCACAGCGGCTTCGAGCGATCGAGCGCCTGTGAGAACACCCGTCCGGTCAGGCGCCGGAGCTGATCGTCGCCGCCGGGCTCCGGAAGCGCCGTGTGGCGGATGTGGTAGGCCGGGTTGAAATGGGGATCGTCGACCCACACCGGTCGTCCCTGGTCGAAGGGGACGAACGCCAGCCGCTGGCGATAGCGGGGAACGAGGTGCAGGCGCGACTGGATCGCCTCGATCAGCTCCTCGTGCGAGGGGGCGGTGCCGTCGAACACCGCGCACGCGGCGACGTGCATATGGGCGCCATTGCGCTCGAGGTGCAGGAAGGAGCTGTCCAGTCCGGTCAAGCGGTCGAAATGGGGCATCGGGGTGATTGTTCCAGGATGTGCGCCTCCTCACACTAAATTCTGATTTTCGAGGGCATCCTCAGTAAGTCGATTCGATCTGCCGAGTCGCCCTTGCCCGATGCGAGGGCGAACGGGAACCCATTCGCGGGTGTGTGGCCTTTCCACCCGGACCGGGGAATCGGCCGTCTGGCCTCTCGAACTCATGCGGCCGTAGCGCCTTTCAGGCGCACGCCCTCTGAGCCGTCGCGAGTCCGGCGGCCAAGCCCGTAGGCGCCCGATCGAAGATCACAGGAGGTCCTCGCATGAGGCGCAGGAAAGTCCTGCGAGAATCGCGTCTGGCCCAGGTGGCCGTAGGCGTATCGATGCTTGCAATCCCAGCTTCGGCGGCAGCCGCGCTCGCCGGCAAGACCGCGGTCGCGCCGGCGGCGAACGCCACCGCGACCGGCGGCGTTCACCCACAGCGCGCGGTGGCGCGACGGGTCCACGTGCGCCGGCGCGCGATCAACGTGCTCGGCGGCGACGCGGTCAACGTTCCGGGCCGGCTCGTGCCGGCGGCTCCGTGGCGGCGCGTGCGGCTACAAGGGCTTCACGACGGCCGCTGGTTGACGCTCTCGTCCGCCCAGACAGGTGTTCACGGCGGGTTCTCCGTGCGCTACGTCCCCCACGACCCCGGTAGCGAACGGCTGCGCGTGGTCGTCGGTGGGGGCCGGGGGACTCCGGCCGTCCATGCCGGAGCCGGCACGCTCACGGTCTACCGCGAGTCGGTCGCGTCGTGGTACGAGGACGGCGGCGGGACGGCGTGCGGGTTTCATGCCCAATACGGGGTCGCCAACCGAACCCTGCCGTGCGGATCGCGGGTCAAGTTCGTCCGCGGAGGCCACACGGTCACCGCGGTCGTGGACGATCGCGGGCCGTACGTGAGCGGTCGCGACTGGGACCTGAACCAGAACACCGCCGGCGCCCTGGCCTTCGACGGCGTCGGCACCGTGTGGTCCTCAGCCTGAGCCACGCCCCGGCCTGACGGCCGCCGGGTGCCCTGAACCGGGACCCGGCGAGCCGTCTGGGACGCTGCGTACGCTCGGGATCGATGCCCGGGCGCTGCGTGGCCCACCTCGACATGGACGCGTTCTACGTGTCGGTCGAGCTGCTCCGTCGCCCTGAGCTCCGTGGACTGCCGGTGGTCGTGGCCGGCACCGGCCCGCGGGCGGTGGTGACGACAGCGTCGTATGAGGCGCGCCGGTTCGGCGTCGGCTCGGCCATGCCCGCAGCCAGGGCGCGGCGGCTCTGCCCCGACGGGGTGTTCCTCGCGCCGGACTTCGACTACTACCGCGAGGCGTCCAGGCAAGTCTTGGAGATCGTCCGCGGGCACGTCGACCAGGTGGAGGTGGTGGGGCTCGACGAGGCATACCTGGAGCTTTCGGGGCTCCCGGCCCCGCATTCGGCGATGCGGCTCGTCCGCGCCGAGATCGAACGAGCCACCGGCCTCGGCTGTTCGATCGGAATCGGCCCCAGCAAGCTCGTGGCGAAGGTCGCCTCGGATGCCGAGAAGCCACGCGGCTTCGTCGTGCTGACCCGCGAGCAGGCGTCCGAGCGGTTTGCCTCCTCGCCATGTGGGCTCGTCCCGGGAATCGGGCCGAAGACCGTCGAACGGCTGAAGCGGTGCGGCATCGGCACGCTCGGTGAGCTCGCGATCGCGACGCCGGACCGGCTGGCGGCGGTGTTCGGGGCCCGGGCAGCGGGCGACCTGTTGCGCCGCGCGCGGTTCGAGGACGACGCCCCGGTGACCCAGGAGCGGAAGGTGGTCTCCGAGTCACGCGAGACGACCTTCGATCACGACATCTCGGACATCGCCGAGCTGGAAGCGGTCCTGGCCCGGCTGACCGAGCGGCTGTGCGCGACCCTGGTGCAGCAGCGCCGCTGTGGCCGGACGATCGGGATCAAGGTCCGGCTCGATGACTTCTCCACCCACACCCGGGCGCGCACGCTGCCCGGCCCGGTGGCCTCGGCGGAGCACGTGGAGCCGGTGGCGCTGGAGCTGCTCCGGCGGTTTGCGCCCGCCAGGCCCGTGCGGCTCCTGGGAGTGCGCGTCGCCGGGTTGCAGCGGGGCGAAGGCCATACTGTCGAGCAACTGACGCTGGCGGTTTAGACGAAAAACGCTCGCCTTCGTGTTTGCCCTGGGCGTATGCTGCCGTGAGCGTGCCGATGACGTCGATCGCGAACTTCCTCCGTGGCACCGATAGGGAATTTTTCGACCTGTTCGAGCGTGCAGGGTCGAACCTAGCGCGCGCGGCGCAGCTTCTCGACGAGATGCTCGCCGAGTACCCGGAGCGCCGGGGGCTCGCTCAGGACATCCTCGGTTGCGAGCGGGACGGCGACCAGATCACCCACGAGATCATCCGCAGGCTCAACCAGACGTTCGTCACGCCGATCGACCGTGAGGACATCCTGCAGCTGGCCTCGTCGCTCGACGACATCGTCGACTACACCGAGGAGGTCGCCGACTACCTCGGGCTGTACCGGATCGAGGCGCCGATGGTGCAGGCCCAGCGACTGGCAGGCGTCCTGCGCTCGGCCACGAACCAGATCGCGCTCGCGATTCCGCTGGTCCGCGGGTTCAAGGACATCAGCGAGCACACCGTCGAGGTCCATCGCCTCGAGAACGAGGCGGACCGGATCGTGCGCGAGGCGATCGCCTCGCTGTTCGAGGTCGGCATCGACCCGATGGTGGTGATCCGATGGAAGGACATCTTCGAGCGACTCGAGAACGCCATCGACTCCACCGAGCGGGCCGCGTACATCCTCGAGGGCATCGTGATCAAGAACGCCTAGCGATCAAGGGCTCCGGTTGCGCGACAACACTCAGGAGCGCCTCGGCGCCAACGAAGCGGTCTTCCGGCAGGTGAACGAAGGGATCGAGCGAGGCCAGTGGCCGGGGGAGGAGCACTCCCCGGTCGGGTTCAGGTGCGAGTGCGCTCAGCTCGGATGCAACGAGATCGTCGAACTGAGCGTCCACGAGTACGAATCGGTCCGCACGAACCCCCGGCGCTTCATCGTGCTGCCCGGCCACGAGCGGCCCGAGGCGGAGGTAGTCATCGAGACCCGGCCCGGATATCTGGTGGTGGAGAAGCTGGATCAGGCCGGAGCCATAGCGGAGGAGACCGACCCCCGCAGCTGAGCGGGCTCCGGACGCTCGCGACCCGCCGGAGACTCGCCATCGCCGAGCTTGAACTGCATCCGCAGCTCGGTTCCGCCGGTTGACCGGCTGAGGATCTCGAACTCGTCGGCGAGCTGGGCAATCAGCGCGAGCCCCAGGCCAAGGCCGCTGTGAGGACCGCGCGGTCTCAGCCCGGTGCCGTCATCCGCGATCAGCACCCACAGCTCGCCGGGGGTGTGCGCCGCAGCTACCTGGATCGTGCCTCGGGAGGCGTTATACGCATGCAGCACGCCGTTCGTGATGGCTTCGGAGGCCGCGAGCCGGATCGCCTCGAGGCGCTCTCCATCAGCACCCGCCCCGGCGGCGAACTCGGTCAGCGCGGCCCGCGCGCTCGGAACCGAATCGGCGATCGCCGGATACGCCTCGCAGAAGCCTTCAGCTTGATCGAGCATCCTGGGCATTGGGATACCCGGATCGCCGAAAAAAACACCTCTCCACACCGCCTAGTACAGCGCTGAGGCCAGCTTGCGGCGGTACTCCCGGGCGAGCGGATTGTCGACGCCGAGCTCTTCCAGAATCCCCACCACGACGCGGCGGATGTCCTCGCGGGCCCCGTCGGCGCTCGGGAGCGCCTCGAGCAGCAGCTGCAGCCCCCGTTCGACGTCCCCTGAGTCAAGCGCTGCGAACGCCGACTGGAGGTCGACCTGCCCGGGGATTTGCCCTTGCTCGAGCCCGATCCGGGCCGCCAGCCCGTCGGCGGCGAAGCTACCGGGCACGTTCGAGACGACCGCGAGCGCGCCCTCTGTCTCGCCCCGATCGAGGAGGATCCGGGCCAGGGGAAGAGCGGCGTCGGCACGGGTCGGCTCCAGCTCGAGCGCGCGCGCGAGCGACTCCTCGTCGCCGCGCGCTACCAGCGCGTCGGCCTCGGATGGCACCAGCGAGTCCAGGAAGCGCTCGACCGCCGGAGCCGGCTGGGCTCCGACGAACTCCGCGACCACCTTGCCCCGGTGAAACGCCTTGACGGCCGGAATGCCCTGGATCCCGTACTCCCGCGCTAGTTCCTGGTTGGCATCGGTGTCGACCTTGACCAGCTCGAGCTTCCCCGCGCGGTCGGCGGCCGCGCGCTCGAGCAGCGGGCCCAGCTGGCGGCAGGGGCCGCACCATTCGGCCCAGAAGTCGACGACCACGGGCAGCGCGTTGGAGCGCTCGATCACGGCCGTTTGGAAGCTCTGCTCGGTGACGTCCATGGTTTCGATGTTAGTAGGGCCCGGCGAATACCCTGAGCGCACGTCCGCCGCCGAGATTCATCTGGAACGCGCCGGGGTTCGCCTCGCCGCGGCCGCGGCCGGGGAGGGCCTTCCGGTCGTGCTGTTGCACGGCCTGACCGCGACCCGCCGGTACGTGGTGATGGGCTCGCGGAGCCTCGAGCGCTCGGGGCACCACGTCATCGCCTACGACGCGCGAGGTCACGGGCGCTCGACGCCCGCACCGAGCCCCGGGGCGTACACCTACGAGCAGCTCGAGCTCGATCTCGACGCGGTCCTCGATCGCCTCGGGGCGCAGGGGGCGGTCCTCGCCGGAGTCTCGATGGGGGCGCACACCGCGATCCGGCTCGCGCTGCGGGAGCCGTCGCGGGTGGCCGGCCTGGTTGTCATAACCCCTGGCTATGACCCGTCCACGCACGACGACCCGGCGCGGTTGTCGCGCTGGGACGCACTCGCGGAGGGTCTCGAGCGCGACGGAGTCGAGGGGTTCCTGCGGGCGTACGGCGATCCCGGGGTGGCGCCGAGGTGGCGGGAGGCGACGGTCAAGGCGATCCGCCAGCGGCTGGAGCTCCACGAGCATCCGGGGGCGGTGGCCGACGCGCTCCGATGCGTGCCGCGATCGAGGCCGTTCGGAGGCCTCGATCAACTCGGGGCGCTGTCGATGCCGGTGACGGTCGTCGCGAGCGGAGACGATGCCGACCCCGGCCATCCGCAGGCACTCGCAGAGGCCTACGCCGAGGCGATCCCCGGCGCTGCCCTGGTTACGGACGCGCCCGGGCAATCGCCGCTGGCGTGGCAGGGGAGCCGGATCTCGCAGGTGATCGCCGGCGTCGCGGCCCGCTCGGCGTGAGCGGGCCGCGCACACGGCGGGGACTGCTACCCGAGCGTGATCTCCTCGTAAGCCGCGCGGTTCGGGGCCAGATACGAATTGGCGAGCGAGCGAACGACTACGTGAAGGTGGACGGGCTTGTGGTGCTTGCGCCCTCCCGGGCGCCCTCCGGGGGTGCTCTGGAACACCGTCCGGGCGGCAAACGCGCAGTTGGGCTGGATCCCGGCGAGCGTGAACCCGACCTGCTTCCGACCCCGGAAGAACCGGATCGTGACGTTGCCGTTGCAGGCGTACTGGTCGGGGATCGAAGCCGGGCCGATGACGCTGCCGGAGGTGGTCAGCACGTAGGGCCGGTGCCGGGCTCGGCCCGGGCTGGTGCGGGCCTCCACGCGCGGAACCGGGCGAGGCGACGGGTAGGTCATGAAGCTGACGTCGGCCCCGTAGGAGGGCTGCGAACCGCTGTGGCTGGCGACGAGGCGGTAGTGGTAGATCGTCCCCGGCGCGAGCAGCCCCTCGAGCGACGACACGGCCAGCTGCGGTGTCGTGCCGGCCTTGACGCTCTGGGTGGCCGTGTTCTGGCCGTAGGCGGTGCTGGTGCCCCACTGGAACAACCAGGAGGTCGCCTCACCGGCGGGATACACGGCGCCTGTCAGTATCGCCCCGGTCGTACTCAGCCTGACCGCCGTTCCGGTCAGCGCGCCGGGAGGGGCGTGTCCGGTCGTCTTGAAGGCGTGATCGGCGCCGAACGTGGTTCCGAACTGGTTGGTGGCCACCACCCTGTAGTGGTACGTGGTTCCCTGGACCAGCCCCGCGGCCGGCTCGGTCACCGCCTTGGCCTTCACACCGGCGCCGGCGGCCAGCGGCGTGCCGTTGACGCCGTAGCTGGTGCTCAAGCCCCACTGGAAGAAGTAGGTGGTGCTGGCCCCGTTGGGGTTGACGGTGCCATGCAGCAGCGCGCTGTTCTGCTTGACCTGCGTAGCGGTGCCGGTCGCGGTCGTCGGGGACGAGCCCGCGAGCGCGACCGCGGCGAGCGCCGCGCTTGCGCCTGCCGTGCCGGCGAGTACCAATAGCTTCCTCTTCATCGACGCCTCCTCGCGTTGTCAGATGCTTTATCCCACGACGCGGGGGGAAGTTGCGCCGCTTGAGGCGCTATCGGTGCCCGGCGCCGTCCAGTCCTCGCGGAGCTCCGCGATGGCGGTTTGGATCGCGAGCAATCGGTCAAGCAGCTCGTCGCCAGGGTCGCGCCCCTCGTCCACGAGTGCCCGCGACACAGCCATCGCGCCCCAGACCACGGCGCTGTCGAGCGCGTGCACCACCGAGCCGTCGTCAACGTATCCGTCCCTACTGGAGAAGAGCTCCTCCTGGATCTCCTCGGGACGGTCTCCGGCCGTCGACCCCTGCGGGTACTCCGGAAGTGCCATCAGCGAAGCTGCACGATGCCTGCGGTGACGAAAGGGCCGATAAGCAGGGGCATAACGCCAGCTAATTGCGCCACTGGCCCGAATTCTGCCTTCAAGCAGCTCTCTTCAGTGGGCACCCTTGTAACGATTCGCGCTAGACGGTGGTGCTCCGAATATGATCGGTCGCCTAGCTCAATAGCTGGGGTTTTTTGCGCCCTCCGGACGATTGTCGTATCCGAGGTGCCACCGGGGAGTTGCGTGCTTGGGATCGCTTGCAGGACACCCCTGCAAATCTGTAGCAATGCTCGATAATCGATCTTATGTAGACCACGGAGCGGGTTTTTGGGTCCGATCGGGGCGTTTTCGGCCCCAGATCCGTCCGATCGGGGCGTTTCTGCCCCAAATCCGGAGCCGCACGCGATGACCTGGTCGATCTAATGCACCTATATGGGAGACTCGATCGTCCACGTCCGACGGGCGTCATGCCCGGACTGACAGAGGCGCACAACGCCAAGGCGTCAGGCTTGGTTTGCCCGACGACCGGTATGCGGCCAAAATCGCCCACATCGCCTGGGACGCCCACATCGCCCAGGAGCCCCAGATTGGCCGTAAGCCCGCGGAGATTCGCGGCGGTGGCCAGCTCCTGGCCCTGCGGTGTCCCGCAACCGCGCGCCCACTCAAGGGGATTGCGCCCGCAACCGAGAAACTGCTGAAGATGCGTGCGTCCGGCGGAATCAGGCACTCGCGGCGCGGCGTCGCGCGCGCGGCCGCGATCGCGCTCGCGATTCCGTCCTTGGCGATCGCGATTCCGTCGCAGGCGCTCGCGGCCGGAGGCTCCACCAGCTCGACGGCGCCCAGCGGCGGCGCCGCTCCGGGGGTGCTCGCGCCCAACCAGACCAACCCCAAGGTTCCACCGCCACCCGGCAGGAACGCGCGCGGCTCGTGGCTGCGCGCGATCACGATCACCGAGTACTGGCCGGCGCCCGAGTCCTGGTTCCGAGGGCGGCTCGTGAGCGCTCCCGGGCTGTCGGGCAAGCACCGGATCGACTGGCTGTACTCGGCGGAAGGGGTCTCGATGGAAGGTCAGGGCTACGGTCTCGACGGGCGCATGTACCACATCGATTCGCTCGGCGACGGTGGCTGGGTCACCAGGTCCGGCAATCCGACCTCGGCTAGCAACGGATTCGCCGCCGGGGCGCCGTACTGGCGCGCGGGCGCGTTCTGGCGCGGCCCCGGCGGAGTCGTGACCTTCCCGCTGCAAGCGGGCGGTTGGTCGGCGGGCACCGGCAGGCGTTATGTACCGCTGCCGGGGGTCACGTTCGCCCTCGGTGCGGCGCTGCCGATCCACTTCTACCAGTCGATCGCGGTGGACCCGCACGTGATCCCGCTGGGCAGCAGGGTCTATATCCCGGCATACCGCCACGACGGCTACGGCGGCTGGTTTCTCGCGCAGGACACCGGCGGGGCGATCAACGGCCACCGGATCGACGTGTACCGCTCGCCGCCGCGCAGCCCCACGGACGGCGGGCAATATCTCGTCAACCAGTCGGCCTTCGTGATCAAGCCTCGAAGCTAGACTGGAGCCCGATGGCCAAGCAGCAGCGAATGATGAGGGTCGAGCAGCGCAGCCCGCTCGCGGCGATGCAGGCGCTCGAGACCCGCTCCGACGAGGAGCTCGAGGCCGAGACCAAGTTCCGCGCGGCCGCGCAGGCGATCCTCGGCGCCCGGGCTGCCGAGCGTTATGACGCCAAGGCGGCCCGCGCGCACTTCCAGCGAGCGCTGGCTGCGGCGCGTCCTCAGGAGCGCATGCAGCTGCGGCGGATGGCCGACGCGTCGCTGGCGCTGGCCGAACGCCGAGCCGACGACCTGAAGCGGGCGACGGAGCGGCTCGGGGTCGAGTCGCCGACCAACCGCCAGCTCCACGGGTTGAGGCTCATGGGCCTGGTGGCGCCGCCGGCGAGCGCCGGGATCCTGGCTCGGATTCGCGGGATCGTGCTCGCGATCGTCCTCGTGATCGCGATCCTGGCGATCGGGTTCGGGATCGTTTACGGCATCGGCACCGCGGCCGGCGGCATCTCGGTGGACACCTCGATCTTCTACGGCTTCCTGCTGGTCGTCATCGCCCTCGGGGTGCTCGCGTATTACGGGCGCCGGCGCCAGAAGCGGGCACGGGCCGAACGCTCACAGCAGACCGCCGCGCGGTAGGGCTGGTAGCCGCCCGTGTGCGGTCGCTACACGCTCGCGACGCCGGATCCGGCCGCCGTGCGCGCGCGCTTTCCGGTCGATGAGACGGTCGAGATCCGCCGTCGCTTCAATGTCGCCCCCGGTGACGACGTGCTCGCCGTGACCACCGACCGGGAGGCCCGGCCCCGTGGCGAGCTGCTGCGCTGGGGGCTGGTTCCGTCGTGGGCGAAGGCCCCCGAGTCGCGCCTGAAGATGATCAACGCCCGGGTTGAGACGGTGGCCGAGCGCCCGGCCTTTCGCCGCCAGTTCGAGCGATTCCGGTGCTTGATCGTCGCGGACGGCTTCTACGAGTGGAGCGCCCCTGCGGACGGAGGCCCCAAGCGGGCGTTCCACATCGCTCCCACCGACCGCGAGCCGTTCGCGTTCGCGGGGCTGTGGTCGATCTGGAAGGGCCCAGCCGGTCAACCAGCCCGATCGGACCGCGCTCCCGAGGACGTGATCCCGGTGCGGTCGTGCGCGATCCTGACGACGACAGCCAACTCGGCGGTCGCACCGCTGCACGACCGGATGCCGGTGATCCTGCCGCGCGACGCGGAGGAGGCTTGGCTGGACCCCGCCACTCCGCGCGGGCACCTCCTCGAGATGCTCCATCCTCTCCCCTCCGATCAGACGTGGATGGCCCCGGTCGGGCCGGCGGTCAACGATGCCCGCTACGACGGCCCGGAGTGCCTGGCCCCGGCGGACGACCGGGCGAACTCGCAGGCCAGCCTGTTCTGAGCATGGGCCTCTCCCCCCTGCTCGCCGGCTACGACAACGTGGTGCTCGACCTGGACGGATGCGTATGGGTCGGCCCCGCGTGCACCCGTGCGGCGCCCGAGGCCGTCTCAGCGCTGCGCGCGGCGGGCAAGCGCCTCGCATTTCTCACCAACAACGCCCAGGGCTCGCCCGAGGACTACGTCCGCAAGCTCTGGTCGCTGGGGATTCAGGCTTCGCTCGCCGAGGTCGTCACCGCCGGCGCGGCGGTGCAGTACTTCCTGTCCGGCCAGGCGCCGCGCAACGCGTACGTGATCGGCTCACAAGCCCTCGTCAAGCATGTCGCGGATGCTGGGCACCGGATCGTCAACGGGACCGAACACGCGACGCGCGCGGACATCGTCGTGGTGGCGGGACACGAGAGCTTTGACTACGCACAGCTGGAGGACGCCTCCCGGGCGGTGCTGGCCGGCGCGGAGATCGTCGCCTCCGACCGTGACCGCGGCTTTCCCGCCGAGGACGGGTTCCGGCCCGGGACGGGCTCGATCGTGGCGGCACTCGAGTACGCGACCGAACGCCAGGCGCATGTTGTCGGCAAGCCCGACCCGGAGATCTTCAGGACGGCGCTCGACCGGTTCGGCGACGGACGCACGCTGGTGGTCGGCGACCGTCTGGACGCCGACCTGGAGGGGGCTTCCGCCGCGGGGCTCGACGCTGCGATCGTGCTGACCGGGGTCACCTCCGCCGAGGAGGCGAACTCGGCCGCCGACCCGGCACCCGTCGCCGTGGCGGCGGACCTCCATGAGCTGGTGGTTGGCAAATGAGCGCGACCGTGCCTCGCCGCGTGTCGCTGATCGTGAACCCCGCCGCCGGCGGCGGCCGGGCGGGCAGAGCGCTCGCTGCCGTCGAGCAGGCGCTGGCCGGAGCCGGACTCGAGCACCATGTCGAGCGCACCCGCAGCCTCGAGCACGCCGTCGAGCTGGGGCTGCAGGCGACGGCCGACAACGAGATCGCTGCCGCCCTCGGCGGGGACGGGTTGGTGGGCGCGGTGGCCGGCGCGCTGAGGCATTCCGAGGGCGTGCTCGGGGTCCTGCCAGGCGGGCGTGGCAACGACCTGGCACGCGTCCTGGGGATCTCTCCGGACCCGGTGGCGGCGGTAGCGGTGATCGATCGCGGGGTGACGAGGATGCTCGACCTCGGCGAGGCCGCCGGACGTACGTTCGTGGGGATCGCAAGCTGCGGTTTCGACTCCGAGGCCAACAGGATCGCCAACGAAACCCACGTCGTGCGGGGCAACCTCGTCTACGCCTATGGCGCCCTACGCGCGCTCAGCGCCTGGAAGCCGGCCACGTTCACGCTTCGCCTCGACGGCGACGCGACCCGCACGATCACCGGCTACACGATCGCCGCCGCCAACTCGAAGGCCTACGGAGGCGGGATGCTCATGGCTCCCGACGCGGCCCTCGAGGACGGGCTGCTCGACGTGGTGATGGTTGGTGACGTGCCAAAGCGGCGCTTCCTGCGGCTGCTGCCGACCGTGTTCAAGGGGGAGCATGTGCACCAGCCGAACGTCCACGTCGAGCGGTGCAAGGAGATCGAGATCGCGGCCGATCGGCCGTTCACGCTGTACGCGGACGGTGACCCGATCGGGGAGCTGCCGGTCACCATCCGCGCGCTCCCGGCGGCCGTGCGGGTGGTCGTCCCGGCGTGAGCCTGATGATGAGCGCGAAGCTTGGAGCCGCACGCGCTGTCGGCGGCCTCAGCCGCCGGGCCGGACGCGGTGCGACCAGCCTGCCGGGTAAGGTGCTGATCCGCCTGGAGCCGCGGGCGATCTCCGAGCTGGCGGCACGGCTCCCGCGCGGCTCGGTGGTGGTGTCGGCGACGAATGGCAAGACCACCACCGCCGCGATGATCGCCTCGATCCTGGATCGAGCGGCGATTCCCCTGGTCCACAACCGCGCCGGCGCCAACATGGCCGGCGGCGTCGCCTCGGCACTCCTGGCGGCCGCCCGCAACGGGGACCGGATCGACGGCGAGCTGGGGCTGTTCGAGGTCGACGAGTTCTGGCTGGACCGGATCGTCCCCGAGCTCTCGCCCCGGGCGCTGCTGCTCGGCAACCTGTTCAGGGACCAGCTCGACCGCTACGGCGAGCTCGACGCGATCGCCGATCGCTGGTCGACGGCCGTGTCGGCGCTGGGAGGCGATTCGGCTGTCGTCCTGAACGCCGACGATCCGCTCGTGGCCGACCTCGGGCGCATGGTCCCCCGGGCCACCTACTACGGCGTACAGGATCCGTCGGTTGCGCTCCCGGAGATGCAGCACGCCTCGGACTCGAAGCACTGCCGCCGTTGCGGCGCGGCCTACGCCTACGACGCGATCTATTTGGGCCACCTCGGCGTCTATCAGTGTCCGGGTTGCGGGCAGCGCCGCCCCGATCCCGCGGTCGCCGCGGAGCAGATCGTGCTCGAGGGCACCCGCAGCTCGAACTTCCGGCTGCGCACCGCGGCCGGGAGCGCGCCGGTGCGGTTGCCGCTACCGGGCCTCTACAACGTCTACAACGCGCTGGGGGCAGCCGCCCTGTGCCTGGAGCTCGGGGTCGGCTTGGAGCAGGTGATCTCCGGCCTCGAGGCGGTGACCGCCGCCTTCGGCCGCGCGGAGAGCGTCACTGTCGGCCGGGTCGAGCTGTCGATCCTGCTGGTCAAGAACCCCGCGGGAGCGAACGAGATCCTGCGTACGCTCGCGCTCGAACCGGGGCCCCTGGAGATGCTCGCGATCCTCAACGACCGCATCGCCGACGGAAGGGACGTCTCATGGGTGTGGGATGCCGACTTCGAGCTGCTCGCGGGGCGCGTCAGGCGCGTCACGTGCGCCGGCACGCGCGCGGCCGAGCTCGCGCTGCGATTCAAGTACGCCGGGGTCCCCGCCGACCGGGTGCGTGTCTCGCCGCCGCTCGAGGACGCGCTCGATCGGGCGCTCGCGGATGCCCAGTCCGAGCGGCTGTTCGTCCTGCCCACGTACACCGCGCTGCTCGAGCTGCACCAGGTGCTCGCCTCACGCGGACACGTCGGGCAGTTCTGGGAGCACCGGCGGGAGCAGCACGGTGAGCGTGATCTGGCACGACGTCGAATGTGGCTCCTATGACGCCGACATGGAGCTGTGGCGCTCGCTCGCGGACGACCACCACGGCCCGGTCCTCGACGTCGGCGCCGGGACAGGCCGGATCGCGGTGGACCTCGCGCGGCACGGGCACCGGGTGGTGGCGCTCGATCGGGACCCCGCGCTGATCGACGAGCTCTCCCGGCGGGCGGTCGGCCTCGACGTGGAGACGGTCGCGGCCGACGCGCGCACGTTCGCGCTGAGACGGCGCTTTGGCCTGATCGTCGTGCCGATGCAGACGATCCAGCTGCTGGGGGGCGTAGACGGCCGCAGGCGCTTCCTCGAGTGTGCGCGCGCCCACCTGGACGATCACGGCCTGGTCGCGATCGCGGTCAGCGAGCAGCTCGAGGTGTACGAGGTCGAGCCTGGTCCAGGAGCCCCGCTGCCGGACATCCGGGAGCTCGCAGGCGTCGTGTACTGCAGCCAGCCGACCGCCGTGCGCGAGGATCGTGAGGGGTTCGTGCTCGAGCGCCGGCGCGAGACCATCACCGGCGAAGGCACACGCACCGTCGAGCAGAACGTGATTCGTATCGATGCGCTGAGCGCGGACGAGCTCGAGCGCGAGGGCCGCGCGGTCGGGCTGCACCCGGCGGGCCGGCGGGTCATCGCGCCCACAGCGGATCACGTCGGCAGCGTCGTGGTGATGCTCGATGCCTGACGCCTTGCGCGTATGCGCCCTGTATCCGGAGCTGATGAACATCTACGCCGACCGCGGCAACCTGTTGCTGCTCGAGCGACGGTGCCGGTGGCGCGGGATCGGCTTCGATTTGAGCTCGAGCGACATCGGGGACGGCCTGGATCCGCAGGCCGCCGATCTCTTCTATATCGGCGGAGGCCAGGATCGCGACCAGCAGCGCTGCGCGTTGGACCTCGCGGAGACCAAGCGCGACGCCCTGCACCAGATCGCTGATCGAGGCGGCGTGGTTCTCGCGGTCTGCGGGGGCTACCAGCTGCTCGGCAGGTCGTACCAGCTCGGTGAGGAGACGCTCCCCGGCGTCGGGCTCCTAGACGCCGAGACGATCCGCGAGGACGGCCCGCGGCTGATCGGGAACGTCGCGATCGAGGTCGAGCTCCGGCCGGGTGAGCGCCGGGTGCTGGCGGGCTTCGAGAATCACGGCGGTCGCACCTACCTGGGATCTTCGGCCACGCCGCTTGGGCGGGTGCTCAAGGGCCACGGCAACAACGGCAAGGACGGGCTCGAGGGCGCGCGGAAAGCCAATGTGATCGGGACGTACCTACACGGTCCTCTGCTGCCGAAGAACGCGTGGTTCGCCGACTGGCTGATCGAGACGGCGCTCGGCCTTCCCGCGCCGCTGGCACCGCTCGAGGACGCGTTCGAGCGCGCCGCCCACACCGATGCCCTCCGCGCTGCGGGGAGTCTCGGCGTGAGCGCGGCCGACCCGGATGCTCGCCGATCGCCACCTCGTGCGCGCGGTGGTGCTCGCCGCGAGCGGCTGTGGATCCGTCGGCGAGGAACGCGTCCGGATCGGTCGACCGCGCGACACGGCGACCCGCGACCACGCGTCCGCTGCCTGGTGCGGGCACGCCGCCGGTCACGATCGGCGACAAGAACTTCACCGAGCAGTTCATTCTCGGCGAGCTCTACTACGAGGCGCTGAAGGCGCAGGGCTTCTCGGTGCTGCTCAACCGCAACATCGGCCCGACGGAGGTGACGATCCAGGCGCTCCAGAGCAATCAGCTGGCGATGTACCCGGAGTATCTCGACATCTGGAATTCGACCGTCGCCGCGAACCCCCACTCGTTTCGGACGGTGCGCTCGGCCTACAGAGCGGCCCAGGATTACGCCGTCGCCCACGACCTCGAGCTGTTGCAGCCGACTCCGTTCAGTGACACCGACGCGATCGGCGTCACGCTCGATTACGCCGTCCAGAACGGCCTCTCGACAATTCGCGACCTGCGCAAGGTCGCACAGACGCTCACCCTCGGCGCGCCGCCGCAGTTCCAGCAGGAGTCGACCGGCCTGCCGGCGCTCGAGCAGGCGTACGGATTCGTCCCGGCCGCGTTCAAGGCGCTCGAGATCGGTGGCCAGTACCAGGCGCTCGACCAGGGCTCCGTCCAGGCTGCCGACGTGAACACCACGGACGGTCAGCTGACCACCGGCAACTACGTTCTGCTGAAGGACCCACTGGACGTGCTCGGCCGAGGCAACGTGGTCCCGGTCGTCTCGGCGAAGGTGCTCGCGGCCGAGGGACCGGCGTTCGCGGCGACGATCAACCATGTGAGCGCGCTCCTCACGGTCCAGGCGATCCGGCAGCTCAACGCAGACGTCGACGTCTACAACGAGGACCCAGCGGCGGTGGCCCAGCAGTTCCTCGCGGCCCACGGCCTCGCGCCGGCCGGCACCAGCTGAGACCGCTCAGCCGCCGCTCGAGCCGAACCCGCCCGTGCCGCGCTCGGACTCGGCCAGCTCATCGACCTCCTCGATCTCCGGGGACTCGATCCGGACGAGCACCAGCTGGGCGATCCGGTCCCCCGCGGATACCTCGAACGGCTCGACGGCATCGGTGTTGAGCAGCAGTACCCGGAGCTCGCCCCGGTACCCGGAGTCGATCAGACCCGGGGCGTTGACGAGGGCGATCCCGTGGCGATCGGCGAGGCCCGAGCGCGGCAGTACGAGGCCGGCCTGGCCCTCGGGAATCTCGATGGCGATGCCCGTGCGCACCGAGCCACGCCCTCCAGGCGCGAGCCGCCGCGGCTCGAGCGCGAACAGATCGAGCCCCGCGTCGTGGTCGTATGCACGCCGCGGGAGCCGCGCTCGGGGGTCGAGCCGCGTGACCCTCACGTCCGGGCGCCCACGGCGAAGCGCTCGTAGCGCGCCGCCACACTCGCGGGGAGCCGGGCCCTGACGATGACGCCCTCGGCGATCTCCTCGCGCTCGAGATCTCCGGCGATCTCGTGGAGCTCGGCGAGGTGGCCTCCTTCGTCGTAGGGGATCAGCAGCTCGACGTCCCGCAGGGTCCGCGCGAACTCCTCCTCGATCCGCTCGACAAGCGCGTCGATCCCTTCGCCGCTGAGCGCCGATACGAGCACCGCACCCCGATGCCGGAGGGTCAGCTCACGGCGCCGCTCATCGTCGACCTGGTCGGCCTTCGAGAGGACCAGGACTTGCGACACGCCGTCGGCGCCGATCTCGTGCAGCACGCCCTCCACCGCCCGCGTCATCGCCCCCAGCTCCTCCTCGCTGACGGAGGCATCGACGACGTGCAGGATCAGGTCGGCGAGCCTGGTCTCCTCGAGCGTTGCGCCGAACGCGTCGACCAGCTGGTGAGGAAGCTTTCGGATGAAGCCGACGGTGTCGGTGACGAGGTAGCTTCGGCCCGAAGTCCGCAGCACTCGGGTGGTCGGATCGAGCGTGTGGAACAGCCGCTCGCCGACTCCGACGCTTGCTCCCGTCATCGCGTTGAGCAGCGTCGACTTGCCGGCGTTCGTGTAGCCCGCGAGCGCCACAGTGGGGAGGTGGGCTCGCTCGCGCTCGGCACGCATCACCGAGCGGCTCGCCCGTACGTGGGCGAGCTTGCGCCGCAGCGCCGAGATCCGGTCCCGCGCGAGGCGGCGGTCGGTTTCGATCTGCGTCTCGCCGGGTCCCCGAGTCCCGATGCCGCCGTCGATCCGGCCGGCGCCGAGGCGCTCCAGATGCGACCACAGCCCCCGCATCCTGGCCAGGTTGTACTCGAGCTGGGCCAGCTCCACCTGGAGCTTGCCCTCCGCCGTGTGGGCGTGGGAGGCGAAGATGTCGAGGATGATCGCGGTGCGGTCGATCACCGGCACCCCGAGGGCGCTCTCCAAATTGCGCTCCTGCCGAGGCGAGAGCTCGTCGTCGCACGCGACCAGGTTTGCGTCGGCGCGCGTGATCTCGTCCCTCAGCTCGTCGATTTTCCCGGGTCCGAGGTAGCTGTTGGGGTGCGGTCGGTCGCGATGCTGGACGAGCTCCCCCACCCCCGCCACGCCGGCTGTGCGGAGGAGCTCCTTCAGCTCAGCGAGCGCCTCATCGTCGTGATCGGGGAGCGCCGCCACGAGGTACGCGCGCTGGCGGGCACGGCCACGGGGCCGTTGCCCGTTCGCGGACGGCGAGAGCGGGCTCGTACGTCCCTGGCGGCTTCGCGGCACCCGGTTGATGGTAGCCCCGCGCTACCTGCCCGAGGACGTCGCCGCTCCGAGCCCGCGCAGGCGATCGACCGCCTCTGTCAGCCGGTCGTCCGGGGTGGTCAACGAGATCCGGAAGTAGCCGGCGCCGCTCGGTCCGTACGCGTCCCCCGGGGAGATCACGACGGCCGCCTCCTCGAGAACGTGCTCGCAATACTGCGGCGGAGGACTCGAACCCCGGCGGCACCGGCGCCCACACGTAGATCGTGCCCATCGGCCGTCTTACCTCGACCCCGGAAGCGGCCAGGGCGTCACAGACCAGGTCGCGCCGCCGCGAGTAGATCTCGTTCATCCCCTGCACCTGGACGTCGACCTCAGGCGCGAGCGCGGCCGCCCCCGCCAGCTGGACCGCCTCGAACAGCCCGGAGTCGACGTTCGACTTCAGCCGCCAGTAGTGCGTGATCGCCTCGGCGTTTCCGACGATCGCCGCGCACCGCCAGCCGGTCATGTTGTAGCCCTTGGAAAGCGAGAACACCTCCACCCCCACGTCCTCGGCGCCGGGCGTCTGCAGGAACGAGGGCGCGACGTATCCGTCGAACGTCGTCTCGCTGTACGCGTTGTCATGCACGGCGAGATCTCGTGCTCGGCGGCGAGCTCCACGACGCGCTCGAACAGCCCATCGGGAACGATCGCGCCGGTCGGGTTGTTCGGGTAGTTGAGGTACATGATCCGCGCGCGCCGCGAGAGACCTCTTGCGGGGATCGCGTCCAGGTCGGGCGCGAACTCCAGCTCGGGCCGCAGCGGCATCAGCCACCGGCTCGGCGCCGGCGATCAATGGGCCCCCCGTATACACGGGATACCCGGGGTCGGACGCGAGCGCCACGTCGCCCGGGTCGAGGAACGCCAGGTTCAGGTTGAAGATGCACTCCTTGGCGCCGATCGCCGGCATCACCTCGGTCTGGGTCGAGCCGCACGCCGAAGCGCCGCGCGTAGAACGCCGCGACCGCCTCGCGGAACTCCTGGCGGCCGCGATTGGTCGGATATCCGTGAGTCGAGGGGTCGGCGACCGCACGCTGCGCGGCGGCGACGATCGGCTCGAAGGTCGGCATGTCGGGGTCGCCGATCCCGAGGCTGATCACGTCGATCCCGGCGGCTCGCTTGGCGGCGATCTTCCGCTCGAGCTCCGCGAAGAGGTACGGCGGGATCTGCTCCAGCCGGCTACTCGATCGCATGCAGTGCCTCCACGAAGTCCTCGGCGAGCGCGCCCCGGAACACCGGAACCGCCCACCCTGTCAGGTTGATGTGCAGGTCCTCCCCCACCTCCACCTCGAGCTCGCCGCCGTCGAGCACGACCGTCACCGGCGAGCCGCCGCCGCTCAGCACGTGGGCCACCGCGGCGCCGGTCGCGCCCGTTCCGCTCGCCGAGGTCTCCCCCGCCCCGCGCTCGAAGATCCGCGCGCGGATGCTGCCCGGCCCGAGGGCGTGAACCACGACACGTTGGTGCGGTTCGGAAACAGCTCGTGGCGCTCGATCTCGAGGCCGATCGCCGCGAGGTCGAGCGCCAGCAGCGCATCCTCGCCGCCACGCGGATCGCGCACTGGGGATTTCCGACCTGGACGTGCTGGAAGCGCCAGCTGGCACCCGCCGGCGCTGACTCGCCGTCGCCTCCGGCGGCACCCGACGGGTAATCGTCGCTGCGCAGCCGGGCCCTCCCCATGTCGGTCGTGCGGTCGTCGGGGAGGTGATGGTTGGCCGCAGCTCTCCGGCGACGGTCTCGATCGAGAACGTGTCGGCTGTCCGCCCAGCCGCTGCGGCGCATGTAAAGCACCGCCTCGCGGGCCCCGTTGCCCGACACCTCCGCCTCGGAGCCGTCGGGGTTGAAGATCCGCAGCCGGGCGACGACCCCTCGTGCTCCGGCGCGGAGAGCAGCAGGATCGCCGTCGGCGGCCACGCCGGTGCGAGGGGCGCAGATCGCCCGGACCCGCGCCGGCGTCAGCTCGAACTCCAGCGCGTCCGCCTCGACGATCACATAGTCGTTGCCGAGCGCTTGCCACTTCTCGAACTTCACCGCCGCGAGTTTATGTACTAGCGTCGCCGCCGTATGCCCCGCCGTCTCCGGTCGCTCTCAGCGCGTACCCCCTCGCTGCCCCTCGTCCTGCTGGTCGTGCTGTGCCTGGCGTCGCTCGGCGTGCGCGCGGCGTTGCTCGGGGAGCCATGCCGGTCGCCGTGCCGCGACGCGCAACCGATCACGTGCTGGTATTCGACGAGAGCTACTACGTCAACGCGGCGAGGGTGATCGCCGGAATCCACCCGCCGGCCGGCTCGAGCTACGCCACCGCCCCGCTGGGCACCGACCCCAATGCCGAGCATCCGCAACTGGCCAAGCTCGTGATCGCGGGAGCGATCGAGCTCTTCGGCGACGGGCCGTTCGCGTGGCGGATCGGCAGCCTGCTGTTCGGCACGCTCGCGATCGCTCGGGATGTTCGTGCTCGTGCGCTCGGCGGGCGGAGGCAGGTGGACCGCGCTTGGCGCCGCGGCCCTGATGGCCGCCGACAACCTCCTGATCGTCCACGGGCGGATCGGAACGCTCGATATCTATGCCCTCGCCGCGATGGTCTGGGGAGCCGCGCTGTATCTGCGAAGACGGCCCCTGCTCGCCGGTGTGGTGCTCGGCATCGGCGCGTGCATGAAGCTGGTGGCCGCATACGTGCTGCTCGTGATCGTCGTGCTCGAGGCGCTGCGGTGGCTCGACTCGAGGGGTGCCGCCCTGCGCCGTGTCTCGCATCTGGCACAGACGGTGGCGGCGAGCGCGGTCTCGTTCTTCGGCGCTGCTCGCGATCCTAGACCGGATCGCGCGGCCGTATGACGACACCGCCGGGAAGCTGATCGCCGGAGGCCCGTTCGCCCATTTCGGTCACATGCTCAGCTACGCCGCCGAGCCAGACCAGCCCGCACGGACCCAAGGGCATCGCGTCCTACCCGTTCGGGTGGCTCGTCGACTACAAGCCGATCGTGTACCTGAACATCAACCCGGCGCGGCCGACCGACGGCCTGGTCCATGTTCATCCCGCGGTCCACTTCCTCGGGCTGATCAGCCCTCCGATCCTGCTCGCTCGGGATGCCCGGCACTCGTGGTTGCGGCGGTGGTCGCAGTCCGGCGGCGGGCGCCGTTGCCGCGACCGCCAGCTCGCGGTGCTCGCGATCGCGTGGTTCGCTGGGCACGTTCGTGCCGTTCGAGCTCCTCAGCCTGTTCTGGAGCCGCACAAGCTACATCTACTACATGGTGGTCGTGATGCCCGGGGCTGTATATGGCGGCGGCATGGCTGGCCGCCCGCTTCAGCGCCGCATTCGAGGCTCATCGGCGTATGGGTCGCGATGGTGGTCCTGGCCGCCGTGATCGCCTACCCGTTCACCCCGCTGCCCTGAGCCGCCGCCGGATCGGGCAAGCCAGCGGCCGACCACGTCCGCGGCGATGCCGTCCGCCGGGCGGTCGGTGGCGTCGAGCACCTCGATGCCGGCGAGCTTCCGCATCCAGGTGAGCTGGCGCCTCGCGTAGTTTCGGGTGCGCCGCTCATCCCCTCGATGTCGCCGGCGAGCAGCTCCTCGAAGCCCGAGCGCCTTGCGCGCGGTGAGCGAGGCGCCGGCAGCGTTCGCCGCGGCGCACCTCGTCCTGGACCCCGCCGGCAGCATCTGCTCGACTCGCTCGTCGATCCGGGCGTACAGCCGCTCGCGGTCCATCATCAGGCCGATCAGCAGCGTCGGGCCGCCGCACGGCCGCGTCCACAGCTCGGATTCATCCCCGGGGCCCGCCCCCGCCGCAGGCTCGAGCTCGCCGGAGTCGAGCAGCTCGAGCGCTCGGACGATCCGCTGACGGTCACGCGGATCGATCTCGTCGCGCCGCCCACGGCGCGCGCTCCGCGAGCAGCGCGTGGAGGGCCTCCGGACCCTGGCGCTCGAGCTCGGCTGTCCAGCGCTCCCGCACTCCCTCGGGCGGCGGGGGCTTGAGGCTCAGCTCGGTCAGCGCCGCCCGGAGGTACAGGCCGGTCCCACCGACGACGATCGGCCGCTGCCCCGCGGCCAGCAGCGCGTCGATCTCGGCGTGTGCGAGCTCGGCGTACTGGCCGGCGCTGAACGAGGCATCGACCGGGAACGACCGAGATCAGGCGGTGCTCGAGCTGCGGCGCGCTCGCGCGGCGTTGGCGGCGCCGGTGAGAGTCTCGAGCCCCTGGTAGACCTGCAGTGCATCGGCCGACACCGCGACCGGTCGCTCTCCGAGCGTCGCGGAGCCGCTTCGCGATCGCGATCGCGACGTCCGTCTTGCCAACGCCGGTCGGCCCGAACAGGGCGATGACCTCGCTCGCGGCATCGGCCCAGTATCGTGCGAGCCGTGAGCTCTCGTGAGCGGGGAGGGTGCTGGTGACCGGTGCCACCGGCGGCATCGGCGCGGCGATCGCCAGGGCATTCGCCGAGCGCGGCGCGAGCCTCGTGCTCAGCGGCCGGCGGGCCGATGTCCTGGGGCCGCTGGCCTCCGAGGTCGGTGGCCGGGCTGTCGTGTGCGACCTCTCCGACCGCGCGGACCTCGATCGGCTGCTGGCGGACGCCGGAGAGGTCGACGTGCTGGTCGCCAATGCGGCCAACCCGGCATCGGGCACGCTCACCGACCTGCGTCAGGACCAGATCGACCGCATGCTCGAGGTGAACCTGCGCGCGCCGATCGCGCTGGCCCGCGCGCTGGCGCCGGCGATGGTCGCTCGCGGAAACGGGCATATGGTGTTCATCTCGTCGCTCGCCGGGAAGGTGGCTTCGCCCGCCTCGTCGATCTACTCGGCCACGAAGTTTGGGCTGCGGGGATTCGCTCTCGGGCTCCGTGAGGACCTCCGGCCGCACGGAGTGGGCGTGTCGGTCGTGCTGCCCGGCTTCATCCGCGACGCGGGGATGTTCGCCGAGGCGAACGTCTCGCTCCCGCGCGGGGTCGGAACCCGCACGCCCGAGCAGGTCGCGCGCGGCGGTGATCAGGCGATCGAGCGCAACCGCGCCGAGCGTCGAGGTCGCGCCGCTCGGGCTGCGGCTCGGCGCGGGGTTCGCGAGCGTCGCGCCCGGAGCTCGTCGCGAGCGTGTCAGCGCAAGATGGGCGAGCGGCGAGTCGCATCGGAGCTCGCCACCGGCCAGCGGCACAAACGCTGCCCGCCGGTTCGGCGACGCGAGCTGCGGCCGAGCGCTAGCTGAACGTCCCTAGGACTACAGCTCGCGACCGGAGCCGTAGGAATCGCGTCGAGCGAACGATCTCGTGCTCGCCGGTGACACTCGAGAGCGCCATCGATGACCTCGTCCGCGAGCTTCGCCCCGTCATCGGCCCGTTCCGGCGTCGCCTGGACCCTGACGACCACGTCGTCACCGTCGAGCTCCTCGAGCAGCACCGTCGCCGGGCTGCGGGTCGGGGTGGTGACCTCCTCATCGAGGATCGCCTGAACCTGGCTCGGCCGGACCCCCGAGCCGAGCCGGACCTTTACATCGACGGCCTCCGGCTCGCGCAGCGGCACCACGACCGCCGAGAGCACCCCGTTGTTGGGGATCATGATCTGGTCCTCGCCGCGGGCGAGCGTGGTGTACATCAGCCCCAGTGAGCTCACGATCCCCTCGTGGATGCCGCCGAGCGCTCCGGCCTGAAGCCGGATCCGCTCCCCGACCTGGAAGGGCCTCGCGGTCAGCAGGACCAGCCCCGCGAACACGTTTCCCAGCGTCTGCTGCGCCGCGAGCCCGAGCACAATGGCCGTGAATGCGCTTCCCGCGATCAGCGAGCCCGTGTTCACGCCGGCGACGCTGAGCGCGATCAGGACGGTGATCGCGAGTGTGATCAGCCGGATCAGGAACCCGACGGTCCCGGCTGTGCCGGGATCCATGCGGCGGAACATCGTCGGGCCCGCTGCGCGGCCGACGTCGCGCGCGATCGCCCACCCGAGCGCGAGCAGCACGACGACCGTTCCCCACTGGATCCATTTGCCCCAGGTGGCGAGCTCGTGCTTGCTGAGGATGTCGTGGCGAAGGCCGTAGAGGACCAGGACCGCGATCAGCAGCGGCAGCAGGACGACGATCTCCCTCCGCGCGCGGCGGACCGCGCGCTGATTTACGTTGATGGCAAGGCCCGCCCGTTCCCACGCATCGCTGCGGGTCTCGAACATCCGCTCAAGGTGTAGGTCTCGGCTTCTTCTGAGTCGGTCTCTGCATGAGGTCGCTTTCCACCTTAGAACAGGCGTCCTGCTCTTGTTTCAGGTGAGCCGGACTGCGGCGGCCAGGGCCGGATCGGTGCGCCCGCGCATGAACGCAGGCGATCCTGCCAGGTCCCCCGCCTGCGCCCGACCGGGGGTGTGATCGGCGCCCGCGCACGAGCTCCGCCAGCCGCTTGCGCTCCTCCGGCGGCGCATACGCGCCCCGCCGGTAAAGGCGCTCGTAGCGCGGGATCAGATCGGGCCGGTGCTCTCGCAGCCACTCGAACCACAGGTCGCGCACGTCCCCGCGCAGATGCAGCGCGATCCCGGTGACGTATGCGGCCCCGGCCTCCGCGGCCAGCTCGAGGATCGGCTCGACCTGCTCGGGAGCGTCGTTGACGCCGGGCATCAGCGGCGCGATCAGGACTCCGGTTCGGATTCCGGCCCGCGTCGAGCTCGCCGACCGCCTCGAGCCGGGCCCGCGGGTTGGGTGTGTGAGGCTCGGTTGCCCGCCAGGCCTTCTCGTCGAGCGTAGGCACCGACAGCGCGGCGCTGAACTCGGTGCGCGCGTTGATCTCCTTCATCAGCTCAGGTCCCGGAGCAGCAGTGGCGACTTGGTCAGCACCGAGCACGGGTTGGCGGCGTCGCGCATCGCCTCCCAGATCCCGGGCATCAGCTTGTAGCGGCCCTCGACCCACTGGTAGGGGTCGGTGTTGGTGCCGAGCGCCACGTGCTCCCGCTTTCCATGACGGCCGCGCCAGCTCGGCCCGCACCAACTCCGGCGCGTTGACCTTGACGACGATCTCGCGCTCGAAGTCGCGGCCGGCGTCGAAGTCGAGGTACTTGTGCGTGGGACGGGCGAAGCAGTAAATTTGCAAGAGTGGCTGCAGCCGCGGAGTGGATTGATCGTCCACCGGAACGGCATCCGGCTCGCCTCCGGCACCCGATTCAAGATCGACTTGGCCCGGACCTCGTAGAACCTCGTCTCAATTTCCGCCGGGCGCCTCGAAATGGCGGACGACGGCCTCGTCTCGATATCCCGGCAGCCGGGCCCGCTCCTCGGCCTCGGCACTGAGATTGCTCCAACGCATAGAACGTATGTTCGCATACGCCCCGGACGCGTATCGGACCTGCTGACTCGATCTTCAGCTCAGCGACTGTCGGGCAGCGCACAGCAGTCGTGAGCGGGAGCGGTGGGCGGAGTTGCCTCTCGGTCCTCAGGGCTCGATCAGCCCGCGTCCCACGAACTCGGTGATCGGCTCGATGAGCGTCTCCCACTCATCCTCGAGGCGGTTCTCTGACAGCAGCGCGGTGATCGGCTCGCCGATCGCGGCCATCGCCGCCACGGATGCCACTCGCCGCTGGAGTGGTGAACGACTCAGCCAGTACTCGTATTCCTCGAGTTGGGCCTGGATCACCTGGGCGGCCTGGTCGCGCGCGTACACCCTTGCCCGCTCGCAGGCGGGCGTGGCACCGACGACCTCGATCAGGATGATGCGGGCCATCGCCGGATCGGCGGCGTAGGCCTCGGCGAGGGCGTGCACCTCGGCACGGATGCGCTCGATCGGCTGGAGGTCGCGCGTGTCCGCCACTGTTCCGAACAGAGCGTTGGCCACCCGCTGCACCCCCAGTTCGAATACCGCCAGCAGGCACTTCTCCTTGTTCTCGAAGAATTCGTAGAACGTCGTCCGAGATACCCGGGCCCCGGCGACGATCTCGTCGATTCCCGCTGCGCCGTAGCCGCGGGTCGCGAACACGTCGCGTGCGGCCAACAGGATCCGCTCTCGCTGGTCGCCCCGTCGCGCGTGGAGCGACATGCCGGCGTAGGGGCGGTCCGGATCGGGTCCGGAACCGCCCGTCTCGGTGACGCGCTCAGAGTGTGCAGCCTGAGCCACTGAACGAGCCGACCTGCGTGCGTTGCTGGACCGGGAACGGCGCGACACCTACGCCATTCTGATTGACGTCGATGATGTCGCTCGGGTTTGGGGGGTTGGCCACCAGATCCGCCGCCTGCTGTGCCCAGTCGGTCACCGGGAGCTGGTAGCGGTAGCCGTCCGGGAGGCGGTTCTCGGTCCAGACCAGGCAACGATGGCTGGGATCCCATCCGAACTCGGGCGTGATCCAGCCGTCGTTCGAGGGGTCGTTGGGGTTGGTCCCATCGGCCGTCAGCTGCCGGACACTCGATGGATGATCGAGGCTCGTCATGTAGAGCTGGGTCGACTCCTGCGCGACCGGCTGTAGGAAACCCGCCTCGAAGATCGGGAGGATCAGCAGATAGTCGTAGTCCGACGGCAGCCCGAGCGTTCGGGTGAGGTTCGCCCAGGTGTTGAAGAACCCGTCGCGCGCCCGGCTGGACATGAAGATCACCTTGTCGGTCCCCGGCACGAACACGGCCTGCTCGTCCCACGAGGCGTTGTCGGTCAGCCGCGTCACCTTGCACGCGCTCTCAGGCTTGCCGGCGGCGTCGGCGACGAGCTGGCAGTAGAACAGCTGCGGGACCGCCGCCCCGCCCCCGCCGCGGCCCTCGGGGTAGGTCTCGGTGTACAGGAAGCCGGGATGGCTGGGGTCCGGGTTCCACCACTGCGTCTCATACCAGTGGCCGTTGAACGGGCGCACCTCGCGGATGTTGGTGAGCATCGGCTTGCCGTTCTGGACCACGAAGTCGGCCACGCGGACATCCCACTTCCCCTGGCCGGGACCCGGGTCCTGCCCCGCGCCCGAGACGAAGTTCCCATTGAAGTGCGCATATACGATCTGCTTTCCGTCTGGCGACCAGTACGCGTGGTAGTCGTCGATCCCCTCGCCGTTGAACGGCGGGGCGCTGGCGGGCTGCACATCGGTCAGCTGTGTCTGATCGGAGCCATCGGGATGCATCACCCACAGCGACGAGCCGATGCCGCCATAGCCCGCGGAACCGACCGTGATGGAGTGCCCGCGCCACGAGTGGAACAGGATCCAGTCGCCCTGCGGCCGGACCGCGGGAACGCCGTTGACGTCGTTGGGGTCATTTGCGACCGGATCGCCCTTGCAGGTCAGGCACGTGAGACCACTCCCGTCCCAGTTCTGCATATACACCTGGTTGTGCTCGCCCTGCTTGTAATCCTGGCCGAACACCACCCGGCCGTCGGGCATGAACACCGGCGCCTGGCCGAAGGTGACCTTGTGCGTATGCGCCTCGAAATCCGCGCGCCAGTAGCCGACCCGCGCCACGCCCGCCGCCGGAGCCGCCAGCGCCACCGCTGCAGCGGCGCCAAGTCCCGCCAACACCCTGCCGATCATGCTTCCTCCCGGTTTCAACGACTGTGGCGAAAATGTACGCGTACGTATTCGTATTAGTCAATCGCGATCAGCCATCTTTGGTCCCCGAGCGTCCCACGTGGCTGCGGTGCCGAAGTCGCGCGTTTGGCGAATACGAGGGCCGTTGCCACCGCACGCTCGAGACTCGGTTTGGTCTCAGCGCGATCTTCGCGAGGGCATCGGCGGGTACGTCGAGCTGTCGCGCGGTGCGCAAGCTGCGCCGCGACGTATGCCGTGCGCTGGGCTCAGCTGCTCAGGCTGGCCAGGTTGGGCACGTCGCCGTCCTTCCACATCCGCGCGCGCGCCCCGGGCTGGTGCTTGAGGTAGCGATCGAGGAAGGCAACCGTGACCCGCTCCACGATCCCCAACTGCGGTTGCTCGTCGGTGTACGGGCCCAGATGCGGCGCGCCCAACAGCGACAGCAGGAACTTGGGCTGCCGGGCGAGGGTGAAGTACCGGTCGGTGGAGGATGGCGCGTTGACCGTGTCGCCCGTACCTTGGACCGCCAGCAGCGCCGGACTGGGCTCCGGGAAGTCGTAGCCGTCCACGCCGGGTATCCGGGCGCCGGACAGGATCATTGCGGCCCGCACCCGGCGGTCGAAGTAGTGAATGTTGTAGGCCGCGGCCAGGGCGGTCGAGCCACCGTCGGACTGGCCCGTGACCGCAACCTCGCGTGGCGTGATGAGCCCGGACAAAATCCCGTGCGAGCGGGCGTTGCCGGCCAGCATCCGGGTGATCACAACGCTCATGTCGGTCGGCTGGTTGACTAAATCTGACTCGTTCGGACCCCCGGGCGCCGCGGCGTTGGTCAACGGGAAGATCGGCGCCGCCACTACGAAGCCGGCGCGGACCCAGGCCCGGAGCATGGGAGCGTACGGGGTGGGGGTTATGTCGAACCCGTGGGCGAAGACGATCAGCGGAAATGGTCCCGCGGACTTGGCCGGCGCGGCGGCCAGCAGATCGTTCCGCGAGGGGCTGCCGACGGCCGGGTAACGGATGATCGTGGTGAGCGACCGCGGTACCGATCGCCCATCGGGCAGAGTCACGTGGCGTCGTCGGTCGGTGTAGATCACCACGATCTCCCCGACGGCAAACCTCTGCCGGGCATGGGAACCGGTGAAGCCGGTCGCGCCGCTGCCAGCCGCAGCCCCCGCCAAGCCGGGAGCGCAAATCCCGCTGATCGTCATGATGAGCACGGCGGTGCTCGCCATCAGCCTCCCGCTCGTCCTCATGTCGAGGCAAGGCTACCGCGGGCGAGATTTCCCAAGCCGCAGGTCGCGGGTCCGAGACCCATCGTCCGCTTCCACGCCAGCGCGACCGCATAGACGTGGAGAGCTGTGCCTCGGCCCCGAACGAACGCGTGATCACGCGAGTCGCTGCTCACGGCGCTCCGCAACGTCGCTTAGCAGCAAGATCACCAGCGTTCTCGCTGCCTTCCTCGGCTTCGACCTGCTGCACCTGATGGGCAACGCCCACAGACGCCGAACGCCACCGCTCTAGAGCGTCGTTCCCTGCTCCAGCCGGGCGACCGACTCGGGGTCGTGCGAGGGCAGGTAGACGGTCGGATGCTCGCCGGCGTGGGCGAGGATCGTCCGCATGGTCGCGACCGACACCGCCGGCTTTGGGCCAACCGCGTCCGGGCGCAGCGCGTGCAGCTGCTCGACGCTGTCGGTCGCGTCGCCGGCGAGGAAGACGTGGCGACCGTCGTCATCGACGCACACCACCGAGGCGTGGCCGGGTGTGTGCCCGGGCGTGTCGACCGCGACGATCCGCCCGTCGTCGCTGAGAGCCGTACTGCGCTCGAACGCCCCGAACCGGCCTCCGTCCAGCGCGAGCGGCCGGAACTCGACCCTCGATGGGACCGGCTGGCGCAACAGCCTCTGCATCACGCGCGCCCCCCGCGTGCGGGAGAACTCGAGCTCTCGCTCCGGTACGAGCACCGGCCGGTTGAAGTGGACAGCGCCATCCATGTGATCGCCGTGCATGTGGGTGAGGACGACCGCGTCGACATCGGCGAGGTCCAGCCCGACCGCCGCCAGTGCTCGGGGGAGCTCGTCCTCGGGAGCGACCGCGAACCGCGCGAATGGGATGTCGCGCACGTCGGCGGTCTCGCCGGTGTCAACGAGCGTCGAGTCTCCCGGCGTGCTCGATGGCCCAGCAGTGGATCGGCATGGGTTCCGACCACGGACCCGGCAGCAGCAGGTCGACCTGGCGGCGCCATCCCTCGCTCGCGAACAGGAACGCCCGCTTGAGCGCCACCGTCCCGGTGCTGAGCGCGTGGATCCGCATTCGTGATGGCGACTCTAGCCCCATGCGTCAGGTCTCAGGCGGTCGCGCTCCGCCTCGACGAGCCGTGCCATGGGACTCACGTTGCACCAGACGGGAAGGCACCCCCGGACGTTGAACCTTAGGAGTGGACCTCGGGCCCGGCGCATCGCATGCAGTGGCAACGGTCCCTCGCCTGCGCCGCGCTCCGTTTACGAGGTTGCCGTGTTAGGGGCCGAAGTGAGGCGTGCGAGGAGCCGATCTCGCCCGGCGGGTGTGCTGGCTCGCGCTGGCGCTCGGGCTCATCTGCGGCGCGGGCGGGGCGCTGGCCCGGCCGGGACAGCAGCTGAAGTCGATCCGTTATCACGGCTACACCACGCGGGTGCCGTCGTCCTGGCCCGTCTACGACCTCGCGCGGAACCCGCAGACGTGCGTTCGCTTCGACCGGCACGCCGTCTACCTGGGAATCCCGGGATCGCAGGAGCGCTGCCCGGCGCACGCCGCCGGACACACCTCGGCGCTCCTGATCGAACCGCTCGGCGCCGGCGCTAAGCGATCCGGTGAGAGCCGGGTTCGTGTCATCACGACCGCGGCCGCGACGCGTAACGCCGGGTCGCCGAGCGGCGGCTCTGCGCGAGCCCGCACCGCGGCGCCCTCGGCGCATGCTGCGTCGGTCTACACGGGCCCGGGGTTCGACGCGTGTGCGACGCCCTCCACGCGCGCCATGTCCGCATGGTCCTCCTCGCCGTATCGCGCGGTCGGGGTCTACATCGGCGGGACCGAACTCCGCCTGCGCCCAGTCGAACCTCAACAGGAGCTGGGTCGGCACCGAGGTGGGAGCCGGTTGGCATCTGATCCCGATCTACGTGGGCCTCCAGGCGCCGTCCAACAGCTGCGGGTGCTCGGGGATCACGGCCAGCAAGGCGGGAGCCCAGGGCGCGGCCGCCGCCGACGACGCGGTCACAGACGCGCAGTCGCTTGGCATCCCGGCCGGGAACCCGATCTACGACGACATGGAGAGCTACCCGACGGGCGGGACGAACACCTCGGCCGTGCTGGCGTTCCTGTCCGCGTGGACCGCCGAGCTGCACGCGAAGGGCTACGTGTCCGGGGTCTACAGCAGTGGGAGCACCGGCATCAGCGACCTCGTCTCCCGCTACGGCAGCGGCTACAAGGAGCCCGACGACCTCTGGGTCGCAGATTGGAACGGCCGCAAGAGCACGAGCGATCCGTACGTGCCCGCGGCGGATTGGAGCAATCACCACCGGCTGCATCAGTACTCGGGCGACCACACCGAGACCTACGGCGGCGCCACGGTCGACATCGACGGGGACTACGTCGACGGCGCGACGGCGAGTACGAGCGGCGGCAGCGTTGGCCCACCGCCGAAGCCCCCCACGCTGACGGTCTCTACCGCCCCGGATGGGACGACGTCGATCGGCGCCTCGTGGACCGGCGGGCACGGGCTCGTCGCGTGGCGGGTGCTGGCAGGCGCGACCCCCGGCGCGCTCAGCACAGCCGGTGGCGCGAGCGCACGCGGCACGCGCACCGTGATCCGGCTCGCCAACGCCGCGCGGTACTTCGCGGTGCAGGCCCTCGGTTCCTCGAGCCGGGTGCTCGCCACATCCGCTCCAGCGGCGGCCCCAGCGCACCTCGCGGTCTTCGGACACGGCGCATTCGTGAGCCAGACCGGTACGGGCGGGATCCCAGCCGGCTGCTACGCGGCCCGGACCTGCCACATCGCGACGACGATCTCGGTGGGCCATACCGTAATCGCGAGCACCGGCACCGAGTCGATACCGAGTGGCGCGACGGGAGTTCTCTACTTCACGCTCACCACCGCCGGGCAGTTCATGATCGCGAACTCCCGTGGAGGGCGGCTGCCGGCGCAGGTCGGCCTCCGCGACACCGGTGGCCCTGCGGCGACGGTCCCGTTCAACCTGATCCCATTCCTGACGAGCGGCCGCGGGCCGGCCCGTAGCGTCAGCCAGTCGCCATCCGTCCGGATCCTCGGTGCGACGGATTTCGTCCCCGGTCGCGGGCTCGCCGGCATCCTCGCGTCGTGTTCAACGCCGGTCACCTGCCACGTCGCCGCGACGCTCTCGGTCGGCGATACGACGATCGCCAAGACGGGCTCAGAGTCGATCGGCGGCGAGGAGGCAGGCTACGTGTTCTTCTCCCTGTCGCCCCACGGCCGCGCGCTGCTCGCGCAGGCGCTCGGCAATCAATTGGGGGTGCAGCTGTCGCTCGCCGCCGGGACCGACGTCGCCCGAGGCACGATCGCACTCGCGCGGTTCGGCTGATCCGCGCCGTCCGCCCGGCTCAGGCCGCGACGGTCGCGCGGTCCTCGGCGCGGGCGACGAAATCGGCGATCGTCCGGGCGACGAGCTCGGGGTCGTCCGAGATCGGAACGTGGCCGAGGCCCTTCAGCTCGACCCACTGCGCCTGTGGAAGCATGCCTCGCAGCCGGTCCGAGTAGCGCTTGTGCGGAAGGATGCGGTCGCGCGTCCCCCATACGAGCGCGACCGGGATCGTGATCCCGTCGAGCGACTTCGGCGGCCCGTCGCGCATGATCGCGCCCATCAGCTCGAAGTAGATCGAGCAGTCGACCGAGTCACGGACCATCTGGGCAGCGACGGCGGCTGGCATCCGGTCGCCGCGCGCCGCGACCTGCCACAGCATCATCCGGCGAAGCCGCGGCCTGCGCATCAACTTGTCGAGCCGTGGGAGCGCCCGCTTGGACATGCGGTGGTTGCGCTGGAACAGCTTGCGGAGGCGCTTCTCCGCACGGGTACCTGGCTCCCAGCCGCCGGCGGGCGAGATCGCGACGACCGAGCGGGCTCGGCCGCGGCGGGCCAGCTCGAAGGCGATCCACCCGCCGAGCGAGTTGCCGACTATGTGTGCGGTCTCGAAGCCCGCCGCGTCCATGTCGCGCTCGACCGCGTCGACGAGCGCGCCGACGGACGGCTCGGTCCCGCTCTCAAGCTCTGGGCCGCCCACGTGCCCGGCGAGGTTGACGGCGAGCACATCATGCCCGCGCTCGAGCGACGCGAGCACCGGCTGCCACATCATCCGGGTGCCCGAGAACCCGTGGATCAGGACCAGGGGCTCTCCGGAACCGCCACGATGAACGCCGCGTGCGGAGCCGGAGCTCATGCTCGAAGCCTATGCGAAACGACCGACGCCCGGCCCGACAGCGTCTGGCTGGTGGCGCGGTCGATCTCGACATCGAGCAGGTCTCCGGGCGAACCGAGACCTTCGAAGTTGACGACCTTGTTGTGCCGCGAGCGTCCGCGCAGACGGGTCGGATCGGTGCGCGACGGCCCCTCCACCAGGACCTCCATCCTACGTCCGACGAACCGCTGGCTGCGCTCCAGCGCACGCCGTTGGACCACCTCCACGAGGCGCTCCATCCGGGCAACCTTGACCTCGTGCGGAACCTGGTCCGGGAGCGTCGCCGCCTCGGTGCCCCGCCTGGGTGAATAGACGAAGGTGAAGGCGCCGTCATATCCGACCTGCTCGGCGACCGCGAGCGTCCCCCGAATCCTCTTCGGTCTCTCCGGGAATCCGACGATGATGTCGGTGGTCAGCGCGCAGTCGGGCACGTGCTCGCGGATCAGCGCGACTCGGTCCAGGTAGCGCTCGCGCGTGTAGGTGCGCCGCATCCGCTTGAGCACCGCGCTCGACCCGGACTGCAGCGGCAGGTGGATGTGCTCGCACAGCGACCGGAGCTCGGCGTGCGCCCGGATCACGTCCTCGCGCATGTCCTTCGGATGCGGCTCGTGTACCTGATCCGCTCGATCCCGTCGACGGCGTCGATCATCGCGAGGAGCTCGGCGAACGACACCCGGCTCTCGGGCGGAGGTCGCGCCCGTAGGAGTTGACGTTCTGCCCAAGCAGCGTCACCTCACGCACGCCGTCGCCGGCGAGGCGCTCGACCTCATCCAACAGTTCATGCGACGGACGCGACACCTCTCGGCCCGCGTGTCGGCACGATGCAATCGAACACACGCAGTTGCAGCCGACGCTGATCTGGACCCATCCCTGATGCTCCCGGGCGCGCTTGACCGGCAGCCGGCCCGTGAACCCCTCGAACTCGAAGAACCCCTGCGCGGTCAGCGAGTCGCTGACCAGGTACTCCGCGAGCTTGTGGACCTGGCCGGGCCCGAATGCCACATCGACGAACGGGAAGCGCGCGAACACCTCCTCCTTGACCGACTGGGCCCAGCATCCGCCGACCCCGACCAGTACCTCGGGGCGCTCGCGCTTCAGTCGCTTGGCCTCGCCCAGGTGGGCAATGAAGCGGTCGTCGGCCTTCTCACGGATCGAGCACGTGTTGAACAGGATCAGGTCCGCCTCGTCTCGCGCGGCGTCTCCGCGTAGCCGAGCGACTCGAGCATCCCCTTTATCCGCTCGGAGTCGTGCTCGTTCATCTGGCAGCCAAAGGTTGTGACGTGGTACGCCTTCACAGCGCCCAAGAGTAACGCCGGACGGGCTCAGCTCGGGCTGAATCCGGGCACCACCATCTCCATCCTGGCGCCCCTCCCGTCCGGCGGCTCGCCAACGCGCACCTGCCCGCGGTGGGCCTCGACGATCGCCCTGACGATCGCCAGACCGAGGCCGGCCCCGCCGGCGCGCCGGCCCCGCCCCGAGTCCACACGATGAAAGCGCTCGAAGATCCGCTCGCGCTGGGCGAGCGGGATGCCGGGCCCGTCATCGACCACCGCGAACCGGAGGCGACCGAGCGCGACGGCGTCCACCTCCAGGCGGACCAGACCACCCGGCTCCGAGGTGTGCTCGATCGCGTTGCGTGCGAGATTTCGCAGGGCCTGCGCGAGACGATCGGGATCGGCTTGCAGCACGCCCGCGGGCACCGCCCCGAGCTCGAAGCGCCGCTCCGCGGTCAGGCTCAGACCGTCCCACAGCTCGTCCACGAACGAGCGGACGTCGATCGCCTCCGGACGCAGAAAGTCGACGCGCTCGGCCTGGGTGAGGACCAGCAGGTCGTCGACCATGCGGCTGAGGCGGGTGATCTCGGCCTGAACGAGACGCTCCACGCGCCGGACCTCCGCCTCCGAGGGATGATCCTGCGCGGCCAGGACCTCGAGCTGACCGCGGATCACGGTGAGCGGCGTTCTGAGCTCATGCGAGGCGTCTGCCACAAATTCTCTCTGGCTCGCGAACGCCTCGGCGAGACGATCGAGCATCCGGTTGAAGGAATCCGCGAGCGCGCTGACCTCGTCACGGCGACCTGCCGCGACCTCCATCCGGGGGTCCAGCTCGCCCGCGTCCACCCGCGCGGCCACCGTGGCCATCCGCCGCAGCGGCGCCGACACGCGGGCGCCGGCGAGGTAGGAGGCGAGCAGTGCAGCGCAAGCACCATCGCGCCGGCCAGCAGGAACGCCTTGGCGACGTCGTGCTGGGCATTCTCGACCAGGGCCAGCGGCTCGCCGGCCCCAACCACTATCCGCACGCTGCCCAGGTCGACCGCGCGCTCGAGGACCCGCATCCTCCCCACGTCGGGGACCTGCGGCGTCGAGTAGCCGAGGCGCACGACCGTCAGCGCCTTCCCGGCGCGATTCTCCCGTGCCTGCTCGGCGGGGTCTCGCCCGGCTCGGGGGTCGAGTCGCCGAACACCTCGAGATGGTTGCTCACCGTGTCGCCGCCGGGAACCAACACGAACAACAGCGTCGAGCTCGCCGTGTACGGCTGTGCCCGCACGTACCGGGCCGCGGCGGCGGACACCAACGCGGGCGAGTCGCCGCTGAACGGGAGCATGGCCTGGGCGAGCTCGCCGGTGTCGGCGGAGATGTTGCGGTCGATCTGGCTGCGCAGCTGCGTCCCAGTGTCCTTATAGACGACCGCGAACACGGCCGCGGCGGAGACGAGCATCACGCCGGCGACCCACGCCGTCAGCCGCCAGCGGAGCCCCGCCGGCAGCCCAGCGAGCTAATCCTGCGCATCGAAGCGATAGCCGACCGAGCGGATCGTCACGATCGGCGTGGCGGCGTCCGCCCTGCGCAGCTTGCGGCGCAGGTAGCCGACGTACACATCGACCACGTTGGTGCCGGGGTCGTACTGGTATCCCCAGACAGCGCGCAGGATCTGTTCGCGGGTGAGGACGTGGCCGCGATTTCTCAGCAGATAGGCCAGCAGCTCGAACTCGGTCGTCGAGAGGCGAATCGGCTCTCCGTTGCGGCGGACCTCGCGCGTGATCAGGTTGACCTCGATGTCGCCGGCGCTGAGCGCCGTCTGCGGGACCTGCGAGGCCATTCTCAGCTGCGCGCGGATCCGCGCCGCGAGCTCCGACAGCGAGAACGGCTTGACGATGTAGTCCGTCGCGCCGGCGTCGAGTCCGGTGACGCGATGCTCGATCTCGTCCAGCGCGGTGAGCACGATCACCGGCAGTGTGGGCTTGGCCTCCCGGACCCGCTCGAGCACCTCGAGCCCGCTCGTTCCAGGGAGCATGATGTCGAGCACTACGAGATCGACGTCGACGGTCAGCGCCTGCTCGATCCCGGTGTCGCCGTCCGTCGCCGAGACCACCTCGAAGCCGTTGGCAGCGAGCCCGCGCTCCAGGAAGTCCACGATCCCGGGCTCATCCTCGATTACCAGAATCAGTCCGGGCATCACCGATCGTTGTGCGTGGGGGTCTCGCCTGCGTGGCGATGGTATGCGGTCATTTGAACGTGCACGTCTCGGGCAAGAGCATTCTCATATAGCGCTGAACGGTGCTTGAGCCGATCGGGCGACACTGCCTTTCAGTGCATCGATCGCAGACCATGCCTTCAGACAGTGTGCGAGATTCCGCCCGCCCCCGCCTGTGGGGTGGCAGCGTCGACGGCAACGAGTGGCTGACGACGTCCACCGGGATCCTCCTGCTGGTCTTACTCGCTGCCCTCGGGGTGACGATCATCCGGATCGGACAGCTCATCTGGCTGCATCTGTTCCTGGGCCTGCTCCTGATCGGTCCGGTGGCGCTGAAGATGTCGAGTAGTGGCTATCGGTTCATGCGCTACTACACCGGCAATCCCGTGTACGTGAGGCGCGGCCCGCCGCCGCTGCCCCTGCGCCTGCTCGCGCCCGCTGTGGTGATCTCGACGGTCGTCGTGTTCGCCACCGGGGTCGTGCTGCTGTTCGAGGGGCCAAGCAACCGCGGGTTCTGGCTGTCGCTCCACAAGGTGAGCTTCTTCGCGTGGCTTGCGTTCACCGCCGTCCACGTGCTCGGCCATCTCCCCGGCGTCGGCAGCCTGCTGCGCGTGCCGCGTTCGGACTACGCGGAGCACAGCGTCGCCGGCGGAGATGGCGCGGCAGGGCGGTGGATCGCCCTTGTGGGCGCGGTTGTCGCCGGGGTGGTCCTTGCGGTCGTGCTGATCCCGCACTTCGGCGTGTGGACGGCGCCCGGAGCGCTCCACCATCACCATCACGGGTGAGCCGCGAAACCCATCGCACGCGGGACACGCCCGCGCGCGATGGGCCCTAGGCGGGGTACTTCAGCTCACGAGCAGCTCGTCGCCCACGTGCAGGCGTCGAAGCCGTCCGCGGTGGAATTGGGCGCCGACGGGGCGCCAATCACGTTGCCGTTGGAGTCGATCAGGTCGAGCTCCTCGGACGCCTTGAGGTTCGCCGACGCGCCGTTGGTGGTCGCGGAGCCGAACGCCGGGTTGGAGAGGTTCGGCAGCGCGGCAAAGCCCGCGTTCGTCCCAATCTCAAGCGGCGTCTCCTCGATCCACTCGGCTGTGGCATGGGTCGAGCTGTACGGCACCGTCGTCGTATACGACTGACCGTTGGTCAGGTCCTTGATCGTGATCGTCCAGACGTTCGATTCGCCGACGACCTCGGCGATCGAAGCCGACATCCGGTCGCCCGGGTTGACCGTGATGCTCGTGATCTGAAGCTCGGGGGCCGGGACCAGCTCATACCAAGCGTCGTAGGTCGTCTGACCGGTCGCACTCACGTCCTGCTCGGTTCCGGTCTGGATCAGCGTCGAGTCGGTTGCGGTACAGCCGGAGTCGATGCACCCGCCGCCGATCCCGATCCAGTCAGACGAGGCTTCCGCCTGGCCGGCTGTGTGCTGCGTGACCGTAGGAACCGTCCATTGTCCGCCGATCGCGTTGAACAGCTTGCTGCCCTGCTCGAGCGTTCCCTGGTTGTAGCCGAACCAGTTGCTGCTCTGGTTGGTGTTGGACCGCAGGTGCGGCGCCAGCCGTAGCAGCTGGCCGTGTGAGCTCAGTGCCGACGCGCTCGACGCGGCGACCGCGAAGGCCGCGAGCGTCAGGAGTAACGATGCCGGCACCCGCCAAGCGCGCGTGGGCGCGCCTACCTGCCAAGTGAATCGAGTCACGTGGACCTTTCCCGACGGCTACGGGTCCAAGCCGCCGCCTCCCGTAGACGTGGAAACGAACCCGCGTCGGCTTTATACCCGATCTCTGTGCGTGGTACGCCGGGCCGCGTTACCGACGTGTGACCGCTAACGCGCGTACTCCACGGCTCTCGATTCCCGGATCACCGTGACCTTGATCTGGCCGGGGTATTCGAGCTGCTTCTCGATCTCACGAGCGATCTCGTACGACAGGAGCGTGGCGGCGTCGTCGTCGATCGCGCCGGGGGCGACCATCACGCGGATCTCCCGCCCGGCCTGCATCGCGTAGACCTTGTCCACGCCCTTGTGGCGCATCGCGATCTCCTCGAGGTCACGCAGGCGTTTGACGTACTGCTCGAGCGACTCTCCACGGGCGCCCGGCCGGGCGCCCGAGAGCGCGTCGGCGGCCTGCACGATCACCGCCTCAATCGTCTGCGGATCGACCTCGTTGTGATGGGCCTCCATCGCGTGGGCGACCGCCTCGGACTCGCCATGCTTGCGGGCGAGGTCGCCGCCGACGAGCGCATGCGGTCCCTCGATCTCATGCGTGACCGCCTTGCCGATGTCGTGGAGTAAGGCGGCGCGCCGAGCCGTCTTGGGGCTCGCTCCGAGCTCGTCGGCCATCATCCCGGCGAGCCGCGAGACCTCGACCGAGTGGTCAAGCACGTTCTGGCCGTAGCTGGTTCGGAACTTGAGGCGGCCGAGCACGCGCACGAGCTCGGGATCAAGGCCCTGCACTCCCGCCTCGAAGGCCGCCTGCTCCCCCATCTCGGTCATGTGGTCCTCGAGCTCGGACTTGGCCTGGTAGAAGGCCTCCTCGATCCGGGCAGGATGGATTCGCCCGTCCTGCAGGAGCTTCTCCAGCGTCACCCGCGCGATCTCCCGGCGGACCCCGTCGAACCCGGACAGCACCACCGCTCCGGGGGTGTCATCGATGATGAAGTCGACACCGGTGAGGTTCTCCAGGGCACGGATGTTTCGCCCCTCACGGCCGATGATCCGTCCCTTCATGTCGTCGGCGGAGAGCTGGACGACCGACACGGTCGTCTCGGTCGCGTGTCCAGCGGCCAGGCGCTGCATGCACACCGACAGGATGTTGCGAACCCGGCGCTCGGCCTCCCGCTTGGTCTCCTCCTCGATCTGCCGGATGCGGCGAGCGGCGTCGTGCCTCGCATCGTCTTCGATCTCCTGGAGCAGCACCTGCTTGGCCCTGGACGCCGACATGCCCGAAGCCTGTTCGAGGTGTCGCTCGAGCTCCTGCCGCCTATCCGCGAGCGCGTGACGCTCCGCTTCCAGCTCCACGTCGCGCGTCGCGACCGCGTCCTCTCGCCGGGCGAGCGCGGCACCTCGGTCAGCCAGCTCTCGCTGGGTCCCTGCCGCATCCTCTGACGCCCGCGTCCTCCCGGACCCGGGCGCGCGATGCGTCCGTCCGTAGACGAGCGCAGCGATCACGAGTCCCACCGCGATCAGCGCTGCGGCACCGATGATTTCCATGTCGATCCTCTCCCTGGGTCGGACCGATGGTCCGGACCCTCCTTCAGCTTCGGTTTCTTGGGGAGCGACCGAGTGGCCCGTGCGGGACGCACGAGCGGATGCCGGCAGGGCGCCGGGCGCGCTTCAGGCGGCGGCTAGATGCTTGTCTGGAGTTGTGGTTCGAGCGGGCCGGGCGGCCCGGTAGAGATCGCCGTCAACACTAAAGTCCGGTATCCACTGAATCTACGAAGTTTGCTGGTCTTTTACGGCCCGCAGGCCATTCGTTCGCTGACTGGATCGTAGTACCGCGAGGCGAGCGGCGCAAACCTTGCACCCGCCGTCACAGGGGCCGCGTGCCCTGCCTACTGCGACTGCGCGCGGTGCGCCCCGATCGCATCCAGCGCCAGCTCGTATTCGTAACCCTTGCGAACGAGCAGGCCGAGCGCGCGTTCACGGTCCCGACGGTCTCCCGGCGCGTGCGGGAACCGCGTGCGCAGCAGCGCCAGCGCACGCTCGAGCTCGTCGTTCGCCCCCTCCTCCCCCTCCGGTGCGGCGATCGCCGCATCGGCGAGCTCGCGATCGATCCCTCGCGCCTGTAGCCCGCGCCGGATGCGCTCCTCGCCCCATTGCTCGAGCGCACGCTTGTCCTCCACGAACACGCGTGCGAAGCGGGCGTCGTCGAGACAGCCCTGCTCGCGCAGCTCCTCGATCACGGCATCGGTCACGTCCGTCTCGACGCCTCGTTCGAGCAGGTGCCCGCGCACTTCGTTGACGGTTCGCTCGCGGCGGCTGATCTGGCGGTAGGCGACCGTCAGCGCGCGCGCCACCGGGTCGTCGTGCTGCGGGATCGCCGCCACCTGCCCTCCCCCGGCCCCGGTCCTACGCGGCGCGGCCTTCGACGTTCTCCACCACCTCGACGGCCTCGAGCGCGCTCCGATCGGCATCCGGCCGAGGCGCTTCGTCGTGGCCCTCGATCGGCTTGACCAGGTCGCGTCCGATCCCGAGCGCCTGGTAGATCTTGTCCTCGATCTCCTTGGCGATCTCCTGATGCTCGTCGAGGAACGCCTTGGCGTTGCCGCGGCCCTGTCCGAGCCGCTCCTCGCCGTACGAGAAGAACGAGCCCGACTTGGTGATGATGTTGTGCTCGATTCCGTAGTCGATCAGGCAGCCGGAGGTGGAGATGCCCTTGCCGAACTCGATGTCGAACTCGGCCTGCTTGAAGGGCGCCGCCACCTTGTTCTTGACGACCTTCACCTTGACGCGGTTGCCGACCGCCTCGGTGCCGTCCTTCAGCGTCTCGATCCGGCGGATGTCAAGCCGCACGGACGAGTAGAACTTGAGCGCCCGGCCGCCCGGTTGGGTCTCGGGCGAGCCGAACATCACCCCGACCTTCTCACGGATCTGGTTGGTGAACACGCACAGGGTCTGGGTGCGGTTGAGCGTCCCTGCCAGCTTGCGCATCGCCTGGGACATCATTCGCGCCTGGAGGCCGACGGTCTGATCGCCCATCTGCCCCTCGAGCTCGGCGCGCGGGGTGAGCGCGGCGACCGAGTCGACCGCGATCATGTCGACCGCGCCGGAGCGGATCAGCATGTCGACGATCTCGAGCGCCTGCTCGCCGTGGTCGGGCTGGGAGACCAGGAGCTCGTCGATGTCGACCCCGATCTCCTGGGCGTACAGCGGATCCATCGCGTGCTCGGCGTCGACGAACGCGCACACTCCGCCGAGCTTCTGGGCCTCGGCGAGGATGTGGTACACGAGCGTCGTCTTGCCCGAGGACTCCGGGCCGAAGATCTCCACGACCCGCCCGCGGGGGACTCCGCCGATCCCGAGCGCGATATCGAGCGCCAGCGCCCCGGTGGGGATCGCGTCACACGCCACGCGCGCGCCCGGGTCGCCCATGCGCATCACGGTGCCCTTGCCGAACTGCTTCTCGATCTGACTCAGAGCGCCCTTGAGGGCGGCCTGGCGCTTTGCGTCAGTCGCCGGGTTCGGGCTTGCGCCCTTCTCTTGCTCGCTCATCTCTAGCTCGGGCTCCTTGTTTCTCGACGTTCGAACAGCTCACGGTAGGCGCGATGTCGGACGGAACTGCACGCTAGGGCGCTCCCTGTGACAGAACAAGACGCGTTCGTCACAAATTTGAGAACAGCCTGCGCCAGCTCTGCGGTCGATCGGATCGCGATCGATGCCCGTCGGGGCGGCGGAAGCGCTGGCGTGTATCAGGGTTCGAGACGGCGCCTACTCGGACCGCACGACCTGTGCGTGCAAAGCCTGTGCGACGGTACGCATGAGCAGCACCGTCGTCCCCGTCAGCCCCGAGAATCCCAGCGTCCAGAGCACGTCACGGACGCCCTTGTCGGGCGACAGCGAGCCGGCCACCAATAACGCCGCGGAGGTCAGCGCCCCGGCGCCGGCCGCAAGCACGACGAGCGTCCGGTTGAGCCAGTTCTCGACGACGTCGCGGTCCGCGCCGGCGCCGTAGCGCTCGGTCCTTATCACCAGCCTGCCCGAGCGCAGCTGACTCCCGAGCGCCTCCGCGTGGTCGGGCAGTGCCCGCAGTGCCGGAAGCGCGTGCAGGAGCTCCTTCTGAAGCAGCTCGTCCGGGTCTCCGAGCTCGTCGCGGTGATCACGGGACACGAGCTGCTCCGCCTCCACGCCGAGCTCGAATCCGGGATCGAGCGCCCTGAGCGTGCCCTCCAGCGTGATCAGCGTGCGCGACAGCAGCAGCATCGACCGCGGTGGGCGCAGTCCGTGACGCTCGATCACGTCCATCACCCCCACCATCGCGGCCGCTCCGAACCCGGCTGACTGAACCTCGTCGAGCAGGATCGACATGTCCCGCTCGAGCTGCCGCATGTCGATGTGGCTCGCGTCGCCGATCATGTGCCGGACCGCGCGCGCGATGAACGATCCGTCTCTGAGCGAGAACCCCAGCGCCATCCCCTGGAGGGCCTCTCGGGAGATCCCATCGATGCGGCCCACTGCACCGAAATCGAGCAGCCACAGCGTGCCCTCCGCATCGATCATCACGTTGCCCGGATGCGGGTCGGCGTGGTAGTACCCGTCGCGGAGGATCTGAGCGAGGAACGAGGACAGCAGCCGCCGCGAGAGCTCAGTGCGACTGACCGGGACCGCGTCCACCGCCGCCGCATCGGAGATCGAGTGGCCCACGACCTCGTCCATCACCAGCATGCGGCCGCTCGAGAGCGTCGGATGCACCGCGGGAATCCGGACTCCGGTGTCAGCGCTGCGGTTCTCACGCAGACGGATACCGGCCTCGACCTCGAGGCCGTAGTCCAGCTCGGCCACGATGCTCGTGACCAGCTCGTCCGCGAGGTCCTTGATCCCGATCCGGTGGGCCATATCGATCCGGCGATCGAGCTGTCTGGCGGCGAACTCGAGGACGGCCGAGTCGCGGCGCACGACCTCGTCGAGACCGGGACGCTGGACCTTCACCACGACAGCGCGCCCGTCGTGAAGCCTCGCGCGGTGCGTCTGGCCAATCGAGGCCGCGGCCAGCGGCTGCATGTCGAATTCCTTGAACGCCTTGTCCACTGGCTCGGCCAGCTCGGCGTCGAGCACGCCGGCAACCTCCTGGCCGGTGAGGCGCTTGACGTTCGAATGCAGGTTGGAGAGCTCGCTGGTCAGGGTCTCCGGGAGCAGGTCGGTGCGGGTCGCGGCGATCTGCCCGAACTTGACGAACATCCCGCCCGAGCGCTCCAGCATCATCCGCACGCGGCGAGCGAAGTCGGGCGAGGAAAGCGCCGCCGGCGTGCGGTAGCGGACGTGCAGAAGGTTCTCCGCTCGCGCGATCTCGAGGATCTCACGGAAGCGGGAGAGCGGGGCGAGCACCGACCGAGTGGCGCGCATGGGGTGCCGCAGCGTCCGCCGCGCCAGCGGGTGATGGCGCCTGCCGCGCGTGACGACGTCGAGCATGATCGCCACGGGCAGCGAGGCCAGCACCCCGAAGAACACCGAGAGCGCCACGATCAGGACCGGGTGCTGGTTGTTGGGGCCGAGTGCGATCGCTCCGGCGATCAGTCCCGCGGCCCAGCCGACGGTCGCGGCCACCGCGATGCGAAGGCGGCCGATCTGGACCCCGAGCACGCGCCCGCTGATGACCCCGATCGCCGCGATCCAGAACGGCAGCACGAGCAGGTAGCCCAGACCGAGCTCGAGCTTGACGGTGACAGAAGCGATCGGCGTGATCACAGGATGTTTTGCGGCGCCCCCTCGGGCCCACCCAAGCGGGCTTTCAGCCTACCGTCCCCGCCGGTCGGCCGACGGCCGCTCAGCCCTCGCCGATTGTTCCAGCCCCGTGGCGATGGCGGGAGTCGCCCCCGACGGCGGTCAGCGGTCGAGCTTCTTCTCGAACCAGTGGTGCGCGAACGGCTCGTCGTTGAACGCGGGGATCTCGCCGTATCCCGCAGAGCGGTACATCGCGATCGCCTCGACGAGCGCCTTGTTGGTGTCAAGCCGGGTGGCGGGCGCGCGCCGCTCCCGAGCCAGGTCTTCGAGCTCCTCGAGCAGCCGGCGCCCGATCCCGAGGCCACGGGCCGATTCCGCCACCCACATGCGCTTGATCTCCGATGGCCCGCCAGGGTGGTGCTTGACCGCGCCGCAGCCGATCGGCTCGTCTCCCAGGTAGGCGATCAGGAACGCGCCGGCGGGAGCCCGCAGCTCGTGCGGTTCGGCCGAGGTCCCCCTGGCCGGGTCGAACGGCGACTCCGCACGACGATTGAGCTCGGCGATATACGCGCGCAGGCAGCGCCGCGCGTCCGCGCCGGCCGGATCGACGACCCGAACGTCGACGATCGATGCCGTGATCAGCCGTTCGACCGTCCGCATCGCCGCGACGAGCTCGCCGCGCCGTCGGCCGTCCAGCGGCTCGAGCATCGACCTCGCGAGCTCGTCGCTGCGATCGTCGAGCAGCACTCGCTCGGCGACGCCGGCCTCGGTCAGGCGGGCGAGCCGGATTCGCCCGTCTTCGGTGCTCGGGATCACCTCGACGAGCCCGTTGGCCTCCAGCACCCTGAGCAGCCGGCTGGCTGGCCCGAGTCGAGGCCGAGCCGCGAGCGGAGCGAGCGAACCTCGCAGCCCTCGGTTCCCACCTCCCACAGCACGCGCGACGCTCCCAGCGTCCGGTCTCGCGCGAGGTACCGGTCGCTGAGCGCTCCGACTCGCTGCGTCACGGTCCGGTTGAAGCGCCGGACCTGGGCGATGTCCGCATCGGCTGGCAAATCTCTGACCTGAGTCAGAGATTATCGCCCGGGGCGCGCGGAGTCCGCCGCGCCGGACAGGGCGACGAACCGCTTGAGCTTTCCCGTCGCGGCGTGCCGCTCGATGCTCGCGACCGCGCTGACCCGAACCTCGGGCTCCACGAGTCCGTACCGGAGCAGCGACTCGGTCAGCGACGCCCGGACCGCGGCCACATCCACCGAGCCGACGACCAGCACGTCGGCGCCGGCACTGGTCTGGTGCACCTGATACTCGGAAATCTCCGGGCTCGTGCCGAGGACATGGCGGAACACGCTCGCTGGAATCGTCTGCGGGCCGTAGCGAAAGTCGTCGTCACGACGGCCGACGATGTCCGCGACCCGCGCCAACGAGCTCCCACAGGGGCACCCGCCGGGCAGCATCATCACCTCGTCGCCGAGGTCGTAACGGATGAACGGGAACGTCCGGTTCGCGAGTCCGGTGGCCAGCGTCCGCGCCGCCGGCTGATCGGGAGCGACGGGCATGCCGTCGTCGTCCACCCGCTCGAGGACCACCTCGTCCTCACAGACATGCAGGCCGGCGCCGTGGCCGCAGCCCACGGCATGGACCCCGATCTCGGTCGACCCCCAGACGTTGTGGACCGGTGTGCCCCACGCATCGGCGATCGCCTCGCGGTCCTCCTCCCCGAGCGGCTCGGAGTTCGTGCTAACGCGCTCGGGCCGGATGTCGAGCTGGCCCGCACAGGCCGCGCGGGCCAGGCGGCCGATCACCGACGCATAGCCCACCAGTTGCGTGGGTCGCGCCTCGGCGACCGCGGCGAGAACCTCGTCGAACGGGGCTCCCGCGTGGATCACGACCGTTCCCATCTCGGCGGTCGGCGCGATGTCGAACAGCGGGGTGCTCCCGTGCGGGGGCTCACCCGCCTCGAGTACCGCGAGCCGCCCAGCGGCTTTGGGACCGGACAAGCGCGCCTGCTCCCGGGCCTGCATTCGCCACGCGAGGCAGCCGAGCGTGACGAACAGCTGCCAGTCCCACACGTACACCCCACGTACACCGCTCGATCCGCCCGAGCTGAACACCTGCTCCCCCGAGGGCGTATACGAGAACCACGACTCTTCCGCCAGGATCCGCTCGGCGCCGGCGCGATCCAGCCCCGGCGCCGTGACGATCGCGTCCCACTCGTCCTGAGCCTCACGCTTCGACATCGGCGGCATCCGGACGAGGTCGGCGACGGTCGCCGTCGACGGGTCGAGGTCGCCGATGCGCGCGGCGTGAAACGGCGAGCGCTCGCGGGCGTGGGCCAGCAGCGCCCGCAGCCGCTCGGTGCGATACCGCGCGATCCGCTCCCGCGGCCAGGCCAGGCGTTCGACGTGATCCTCGAGCGCCGCGCGGACCTCGTGCAGGTGTGCTGCCCGCAACCTCGCGTATGCGTCCCGGTCGGTGGGACGGGTCAACGTCGGTCTAGCCCGCGGCGGGATCCGGTGCGCCGAGCTCCGTGGGGGCCCAGGCCTTGTAGGCCGCCCCTGGAACTCCGCCTACCACCAGCACGCGGGTTCCCTGCGGGCCGGAGACCACGCGCCGTCGCTCTCCGGGGCCTACCCGCACGACCGTCTGACAGGGCACGAGCTCGGTCGTATCACCGCCCTCGACCTGGAGCTGGGCATCGCCCCTAAGCGCCACGTACAGCTCCTCCTGGCCTTCCTCACCGTGGTCGTGCCACGGATACCCGTCGAAGTTCGGCGGCAGGTCGACGGCCTGGACGCCGAAGCTCGAAAGCCCGAGCTCGGCGCGCACCTTCCGCATCGCCCCGCCGAAGAGGCCCTCCATGTCGTCGATCGTCCTGACCGTGACGTCTGGCATGCGGGGCAATCCTAATCCATCACCGGCAGTGGTTTTCAAGGTGAGGCCCGTCGACGCAGGGCGAGACTGGGTCGAGACTCAAGTGGGACTGTGCGCGGGGCGCCGGTGCCCTAGGGTCGGTCCCGACGCCGATTGGGGAGTGGGCCTTGGGATCAGAGCTAAGCGCAATGAGGATCGCGGGGGTGGCCGTGCTGCTGTTCTCGGCGATCCTGCTCGGAGTCGGGATCCACCACCTCGTCGCCACCGGCACGTGCTCGTCGACCGGTTACTCGGCGAACTTCGGGCCGGTTCCGCACTGCCCGTCGGGGACCGGCTGGTGGTTCGCGTTCGTGTTCGGCGGGATCATCGGCTGCCTGGCGGGGGCGGCGATGGGGGGCCACGGAGCCCTGATCTTCGCCGGGATCTTCGGGGCGATCGGGTTCGGCGCCCTGTCGCTCGTCCTCGATTCGAACGCCTCCAGCGGCACGCAGGTGTTCGGCGCCGCCTTCGGCGGGGTGTTCGCGGTCGTCGGGATCATCGCCTGGGGGGTAATCGTGGTATCCGCGTTCCGGTCGCTGCCGTCGCGACGACCGCAGGAGGTGCGGCACGGAAAGACGAAGACGACGTCGGGCGGCGGACGGTCACCTTCCCCGTCGTCGTCACCCGCGTCGATGGGCGTCCCGACGCCCGGTCCGACGCCGGGCACGAGCCCGGCGACCGGCGGCGCGGTGCTGACGCCGCTGAACCTCGTCCCGGGCCTCCAGGCGGTCCGGGCGACGACCTCGGGAAGCGCGCTCGATCAGCTCTCGAAGCTCGGCGAGCTCCATCAGCAGGGCGACCTGACGGACGAGGAGTTCGCGAATGCGAAGGCCAAGCTGCTCCGAGAGCTGTAGCGGGACGTGGCGATGCGGCTGCTGATCGCACTTGTCGTATGGGTCGCCGCCGCCGTCGGCGCCGTAGCGGTGTCGAGCACCGTCGCCGGGAGCATCCACAAGACCTCGACCTCCGCCTCCTCCTTGTCCTCGGGCTCGTCGAGCGGCGGCTCGTCGGCTCCAGATCCCAGCTCAATCAAGTCCACTGACCAGGCGTCGCTGTTCCGCACCGCGAACTTCACCCGGGCGCTCGACCGCGTCCGGGCGTCTGTGGGCAACGGTGCCGGCATCGACAACTTCGTCGTGTATCCGGGCTACCTGTCCGTGATCGTGGTCAAAGGCAGCAGCGAGGTCAACCTGTACGTCGACGCCGGTGGCCGCGTCGAGCAGACGGTTAGCGCCGGGGGGCCGACCGGCAGCTCCCTGTTCCGTCTGGGACAGATCAAGGCGGACGCGCCGGCGGCCGTCGCGCGGAGAATCGCGACCGCGGCGCACACGCCGGAGTCCCAGCTTCATTACATCGTGGTCGAGAGCGACCCCACGTCGAGCAAGCGGCTCCAGTGGCTCGTCTACACGATCCAGGGCAGTCGCGTCGAATACTTCGAGTCGCCGGGGGCGACGGGGCCGCTGTTCGAGTACCGCGCGAACAGCTCCTCGGGCCTGCAGAAGGTCTCAGGCTGAGGCGGAGCTCAGCGCGATCGTGGCCAGTGGCTCGTAGCGAGCGCCGCTGCGAGACAGCCGCGAGCGGTAGAGCGTCACGCCCGGTGCGCGGAATGCGGTCCGCGGCAGCGGGGAGGGCAGCTCCGCGCGGGGCAGGCGCGCGCCCCTTCCCACCCGAGCGACCGTGACGTGCGGCAGGTAGGCGCGGCGCTCCGGCTCGTACCAGCCGCCGGCTACCAGCGCCGCCGATAGCGACGCCTGCTCGGCGGCCAGCACCTCGCCCGGGTCCTCGAGCGCGATCGCGAGCACACGCGGTCGCCGTCGCGGCAGGGCGAGCGCGCCGCCCAGCGAGAGCTCGGGTGCCGGGCGTCCCGCGAGCACCCGGCAGGACTCGGCGATCGAACCGATCTCGGCCTCGGGCCGCCAGCCGATGAAGCAGAGTGTGGCGTGAAGGTCGCCCGGCGCGAGGAGCCGCACGCCGTCGATCCTCCCGAGCGCCCGCTCACGCCATGCCACGAGCGCGTCGCGCACCCCGTCCGGCAGCTCGAGCGCGACGAACAGCCGCGCTCGCTCATCGCTCACCCCTGACGCGGCGCCGAGACCGGCTCTGCGCCCGGCAGGCGCCCGGGACCGTCACCAGCCAGGAGTCGCCGCAGCAGGTGCATCGCGACGGTCGTCGAGCGATCGCGGACATCGGCGCGCCCTCCGGGCAGCCGCGTCGAGCGGGTGATCCGCTCTCCCCCACGCAGGGAGATCGAGAAGCACACCGTCCCCACGGGCTTCTCCTCGGTCCCGCCGTCGGGCCCCGCGATTCCTGTGATCCCCACGCCCAGGTCTGCCCCGAACGCCTCCACCGCTCCGTCCGCCAGCGCCTCGGCGACTTCGTCAGAGACCGCTCCGGCCCGCTCGATCAGCGCGGGATCGACGCCCGCCAGCGAGACCTTGGCCTCGTTCGAGTAGGCGACGACTCCCCCCCGGAAGTACGCGGACGAGCCCGGCGGATCGGTCAGCCGCGCCGACATCAACCCGCCGGTGCACGACTCGGCAACCGCGATCGTGCGCCCCCTCAGGAGCGCGGCGACCTGCTGGTCGACGGTCGAGCCGTCCTCGGAGTAGAGGGTGTCCCGGTGTCGAGCGCGGACGAATTCGACGAACGCGCCGTATGCATCCTCTCCGGAGGGCTCATACCGCGTGGCGATCTCGATCTCGCCGCGCCGGAGGCAGGTCGTGATCTCGAGCGGCTCGAGCGACAGCCCCTCGGCCTCGGCCGCGCGCAGCGTGTTGGCGATCTCCGATTCCGGGATCCCGAACAGGCGAAGGATCCCCCGCTCGTACGTCGTCGCGCCCTCGATCGCGGCGGCGAACGCATCGGTCCGCCTGGCCTCCGCCCACAGTGGCTGCAGTTCGCGCGGCGGCCCGGGCAGGACGACGACTGTGGGCCGCGCTCCCTCACGCGGGGGGACGACCAAACCGGGAGCGGTGCCGACCGGATCGAGCACCGTCGAGCCCTTGGGGATCATCGCCTGCTTGCGGTTGGAGGCACGGATCGCGCCGCGGTCGAGGTTCGGCCAGCGTCGCATCAGCCCGCTGAGGATCTCCTCGATCCGGCGCTCCAGCGCCGGGTCGAGCACCATCTCGCGGCCGGAGAACGCGCCCACGACCTCCGCCGTGAGATCGTCAGCGGTCGGGCCGAGCCCACCGCTGGTCACGATCAGCGCCATCCCCTCGGCCGCCATGTAGCGCAGCGCGGCCAGCAGGTCGTCGGGTCGGTCGCCGACGATCTGGATGACCGCCGCGTCGACACCTGTTTCTCTGAGCCGCTCCGACAGCCAGGGGCCGTTGCGGTCGGAGATGATCCCGGTCAGGACCTCCGTCCCCGTGATCAGGATGCCCGCACGCGGAGGCTGCCGGGATTGCTCGCTCACGGGCACGTCGGCGTCTGGGAGAGCGGGATGTGCTTGACGGAGGTCGGGGTGAGCATCAACCGGATCGCGCTCGCCGATGGTGCGACCGGCACCGCCCGCCCGTTGACCTTCATCTGGACCGAGGCGTTTCCGAGCGTCAGCAGCAGCGCCGGGGCCGTCGCGGACGGGATCTTCTGACCCACAGCGAACGTCTGCTCGTTGACCAGCTTCGCCCCGGTTCCGTTCACCAGGCAGACATACACAGTGCCCGTCGGCACGAGCTGGAGCGTGACGTTTGCCGGCGTGGTGACCGTCGGGACGCGCACCGGGGTCGCGTGGTGCTTGGGGTGATGGCGCGCCGGCCTGTGCGCGCTCGGCGACGGCGAGTTCGACTGGGTGAGGGTGCCGACCGCGTAGAGCACGCCCACGATCACGACGACCACGAGGGCGATCGGCGCCCACGCGGGGAATCGGGGGTCGCGTCGCGGCCGCTCGCGCTCGCGGGCGATCGAGGTCGTCGGGCGGGACTCGTGATCGGCCGGGTTCTCGTAGCGTCGCTTGAACTCGTCGATCAGCATCCGCGAGTCGAGCCCGAGGAAGTCGCCGTACGTGCGCAGGAAGCTCCGGGCGTACACCGGCCCGGGCAGCAGGTCCCATTCCTCGTTCTCGATCGCCCGCAGATACTTGGCGCGGATCTTCGTCTGCGCCTCGACCTCGCTGATGTCGATCCGCTCCCGCATCCGCGCCTCGCGCAGTGTCGAGCCTATGTCCGCCACGGCCGCGAAGGCTACACGCGCTCCGCGGGATCAAAAGCCGCCGGAAATCGGCGGCTAATGGGATCAGGCGTCGGACCCGCCGCCGGCGACGCTCGGCTGCGCCTCGGCCTCGTTCAGGTGGGAGAGGATGCGCGGCGCGTCGGACTCTGTGATCAGCACCTGGCGGGGCTTCGAGCCCTCGTAGCCCGAGATGATCCCGCGGCGCTCCATCATGTCGATCAGCCGTCCGGCGCGCGTGTACCCGAGGCGAAGCCTGCGCTGGAGCATCGACGTCGACGCGGTCCCCATCTGCGCGACGAGCAGGATCGCCTCCTCGAGCAGGGGGTCCTCGTCGGGGTGAAACTCCCCCTCCTCGGACTGGCCGCCGTCCTCTGACTCGACCTCCTCGAGGAGCTCCTCGTGGAATTCCGGCTCACCCTGCTTGCGCCAGGCTTCGGTCAACTCAGCAATCTGCTCCTCGTCGATGTAGGCGCCCTGGATCCGCTGGAGCTTGGACGCTCCGACCGGGGAGAACAGCATGTCTCCCTGGCCGAGCAGGGATTCCGCGCCGTTTTGGTCGAGGATCACGCGGGAATCGGTCTGGCTCGATACTGCGAACGCGATCCGCGACGGGACATTGGCCTTGATCATGCCCGTGATCACGTCGACCCGCGGCGACTGGGTCGCCAGCACGAGATGGATTCCGACGGCCCTGGCCTTCTGCGCCAGCCTGATGATCGAGTCCTCGACCTCGGCCGGAGCGACCATCATCAGGTCCGCGAGCTCGTCGATCACGCACAGGATGTACGGGAGGTGTGGCTCGCCGCGCTTCTCGCGGAAGCGGTTGAGCTCGGGGAGCGACCGCGTTCTGGCCAGCGACATGATCCCGTAGCGCTGCTCCATCTCCTTGACGAGGTTCTGGAGCGCATTCGCGGCCATCCGCGGGGAGGTGATGACCGGGGTCAGGAGATGGGGAATTGACTCGTAATGGTTCAGCTCGACCTGCTTGGGGTCGACGAGCACGAACCGGACCTCGTGCGGCGTCGCGCGCAACAGGATCGACGACAGCATCGCGTTGACGCACGCCGACTTGCCGGCGCCGGTGGTGCCGGCCACGAGCAGATGCGGCATCTTCGACAGGTCGGCGCCGATCGCGCGCCCAGCGATGTCCTTGCCCAGCCACACCGTCAGCGGCGACCAGTCGACCGGAGGGTCCTGGAACACGTCCCCGAGGTGGACGATCCTTCGCCGTGCGTTTGGCACCTCCACTCCGACGGCCTGCTTGCCGGGAATCGGCGCGAGGATCCGGATGTCCGTCGCGGCCAGCGCGTAGGCCAGGTCGTCCTTGAGCTGCGCGACCTTGGAGACCTTGGTACCGGGCGCCAGACGCATCTCGTAGCGGGTGATGTGGGGCCCGGTCACCCGGCCGATCACCTTCGCCTCGATTCCGAAGTGCCCGAGCGCCTCGAGCAGGGACCTGGCCGTCTGCTCCTGGCCCTCGGTATCGGGTTTGGCGGCCTCCCCCGTGGAGCGGACCAGGAAGCGCGCAGCGGGCACGCGCCACACGAAATCGGGATCGTCGGTGACGCTCGCACGGAAGCGGCCCTGCGGGGTGAGCGCGGGCTCGTCCGCCTCGTGCTGCTCCCCGGCGGGGGCCTCGAGGGGATCCCCTGGCACGAGCTCGAGCTGCTCGGGCTGGTCGTCCTCGCCGAGATCGGCGTCAGGAGCATGGATCGGCGGCGGCGCCTCGACGTGCGTAGCGCGCACCACCAGCTCGGCGGTGTCGGGCTCGGGGGCAGCAGGAGCTCGTGCTCGATCGGCTCGGTGTCGAGCCGGGACGCATATTCGGCACGCCCGGCGGCGGTCGCCGGCTGTCGGCGAGCGACGGTCGCGGCGAGCTCCTCGCTCGAGCGCCTGAGCGCGCGGCCCGTCTCCGCCACCCCGCTTCCGGTCACCCGAACGATTCCGGCCACGCCGGCGCCGGTCACCAGGATCACCCCGGCGATCAACAGGAATACCGCGAGGACGTGGGCACCGACCGTGGAAAACAGGTGCATCGTCACCCACAGCTCGCCCTGACCGAGGACGCCGCCACGGGCCTCGAACGCGTGGGCGTGCCAGAACGCATGGCCATGCAACGCCCCGGTCCGATCCCGAGGGTGCCGCCGCGAGCGCCAGCGTGAGCGAAGCCGTCAGGCACACCAGGCCCGTGCGGATCGGCCGGGTCGGTGGTGCAGCTCGCGAATCAGCATCAGCGCGCCGCCCAGGACGAGCGCGGCCGGAACGGCGTAGCCGAGCGCCCCGAGCAGGAATCGCAAGGCGGTGATCGCGCCTTCGCCGATCGTCCCCCCGGCCCAGTGCAGGTACCCCACGCCAGCGAGGAAGATCCCGAGCGCGATCAGCGCGAAGGCGAGGATGTCGACCTCATGGGGCTCGAGGTCGATCCGCGGGAGAGGCAGCGACGGGCGGGCCCCAAGCAGCGAGCGCGTCGCGCGCTTGGGCGGCGGCTTCTTTCGTTTGCGGGCGGCCATCTCCGAAGGAATGGCTTCGACGGCCGGGGACCGGCCTCCTGCCTCCTACTATCTGGTGCCAATGGCCGATTACGAACGTTCCGCCCGGGTGCTGGTCGTCGAGGACGACGAGGCGATCGCGCAGGTCCTCCAGCGATCCCTGCGGCTCGAAGGCTACGAGGTCAAGCTCGCGGCCGACGGCGCCGTTGCGCTGGACGAGGCACACGCCTTCCTCCCAGATCTCGTGATCCTCGATCTGGGGCTCCGAAGGTCGATGGGATCAAGGTCGCCAAGCGCCTGCGCGAGTCCGACGACGTCCCGATCCTGGTGCTGACAGCCCGCGATACGGTCGACGCGCGGGTCGAGGGACTCGAGCGCCGGCGCTGACGACTACCTGGTGAAGCCGTTCGAGCGGCAGGAGCTCCTGGCGCGGCTCCGAGCGCTGCTCAGAAGACGACCCCCGCGGGCAGGCGACCCTGGCCGTCGCGGACCTGAGGCTCAACCCCGACACACACGAGGTGCTGCGTTCGGGGCGCGGTTGTTCAATTTCCAACTCAGCGAGAGTTCGAGCTGCTCGAATATCTCATGCGCAACGAACGAATCGTGATCTCCCGTCAGCGACTGCTTGACGAGGTGTGGGGTTACGACCCGTTCTCGATGACGAACACGATCGAGGTGTTCGTGTCCAACCTGCGAAGGAAGCTTGAAGCCGGATGGCGAGCCCCGGCTCCTACATACGATCCGCGGCGCGGGCTACGTTCCTAGCGTATACGCTGCCTGATCAGGTGGCGGCTGGCCGGCGGATCCGCGGCACTGACGTTCGTGATCCTGGCGGCGTTCGCGGTGCTCGTCGGGGTCCTTACAACTCCGCCAGCCTCCGCGGCCAGTTCAACGATCAGGGCGGCGTCGGCCGCCGAGCAGCTCCGCAGCGAGCTGCATCTGCGATCTTCCTGCGAACGGCGAGCTCACCTGCACTACACCACCGTCAGCCTCAAGCGACTACGTAAGCGCCGAGCGCGCCCAGATCCGGATCTTCGACGCCGGCACCGGCGACCTGCCTCTGCACCCAGGACGCAGATCCAGGATCAAGGGCACCAAGCAACCGCCGCCGACGCCGGCGTTCCGGACGCCGGCCGGAGCGGCACCTTCGAGGAGCTCGGCTACCGGGTGGTGGTGCCCAGCAGCCTGACGTCAGCCCGCGGGCGAGCGCGCTGCTCCTCTACGGCGTCCGCGGTCCGACCTCGACCACCTGGTCAACCGGGTCGAAGTCTTCGCTCCCGAGGTCCGGCGGCACGTTCCTCGCCTCGCCGGCTCGCCACGGCGCAGCGCGCGATCCGCCCGATTTCACAACTGGCCGAGGCGGCAAGGGAGATCGAGCGCACCCGCGACCCGAGCCGGCACGTTCCACTCCAGAAGGCCGACGACGAGGTCGCCGAGCTGGCACGCACGCTCGAGGGGATGCTCCAGGGCCTGGACGAAGCCCGCGCGGGTCACCGAGGCGATGCTCGCCCGCCAGCGCGAGTTCGTCGCCCACGCTTCGCACGAGCTGAGGACGCCTCTGACCAGCGTCCTCGCGAGCCTCGAGCTGCTCGCCGAGGAGCTCGAGGGCGAGCAGGCCGACACCGCCCAGGCAGCGCTCCGTTCTGCTCGCCGGATGCGCCGGCTCGTGGGCGACCTGCTGCTGCTCGCGCGGGTCGACGCCAAGCGCGTCCAACCCCACCAGCCCACCCCGCTGGAGGAGGTGCTGACAGAGGCGGCCTCAGAGATCGGACCGGTGGCCGACGATCACGCGCTCGAGATTGACGCCTCGCCGGCGGTTGTCCAGGAGCGCGCGACGAGCTCCACCGCCTGGTCCTCAACCTGATCGAGAACGCCGTCAACCACACGCCCCCGGGGACACACGTGCGCGCGTCGACGGCCACCGTCAACGGCGACGCGATACTGGTCGTCGAGGACGACGGACCGGGGATCCCGGAAGAGCTCCACGACCGCATCTTCGAACGGTTCGTCCGCGGCGCGGGGATCAGCGACACGGTCGGGCCCGACCGGGCGCGGGGAGCGGGTCTTGGGCTCTCAATCGTCCGCGCGGTCGCCCAGTCACACGGCGGATCGGTGATGCTCGAACGCCCGGGCGGTCGCGGCGGCGCCCGGTTCGTCGTGCGCCTGCCGGCGGTGCTGTCCGGAAACGGCGATTCGCCCGATCACACTTCGACTACCACCGGCAGCACCATCGGACGGCGGCGCAGCCGGTCGTAGACGAACGCCGCGAGATCGTCGTGGAGCTCCTGCTGGAGCAGGTCGATCTCCCTGATCCCGTCCGCCACCGCGCGGCGTAGTGAGACCTCGACCTCGCCTCGGATGTCGTTGACCAGGCCATCGGCCTGCTCGACGAACGGAACGCCACGGAAGATCACTTCAGGGTCCACGACCGACTCGCCGGTCTGCTCGGAGATGGTCGCCACGACGATGAAGATGCCGTCATCGGAGAGCATCCGCCGATCGCGCAGCGCGACGTCCGCCGGTTCCCCGATGTCGACCCCGTCGACGAAGATCATGCCCGCCTGCTCAGGCTCGCCAAAGGCGGCGCCGCGGTCATCGATCTGGAGCGGCAACCCGTTCTCGCCCTCGAACACACGATCTGGGTCGATCCCCACCGCCACCGCGAGCTGGGCGTGCAGGTGCAGCAAGACCAACGGTACGCGGCTGCACATAACAC
>CAVOIU010000021.1:0-84061 GCA_963695965.1 uncultured Solirubrobacterales bacterium | reverse complement strand
CCAGGCGGACCGCGAAGCCGATCAGGAACAGTCCGCTGATCTGCTCCAGGCGACGCTGTACCCGGTGCTTGCTCAGCCACGCCGCTGACTGCGACACGGGCCAGATCAGGATGGCAAACCAAGCCGCGGCCTCGACGAGAAACAACGCGCCGAACAACAGCGAGGTGGCTTCCACGGAGCTGCCGCGGGGTATGAACGCCGGAAACAAGGCGATGAAGAACGCCCCGGTCTTTGGATTGGCGAGGTTACTGAGGACACCCATGACATACCCGGCACGGCCACCCGCAGGTGCTGTGCGGTCGGGCAGGGACCAGAGGTCATCGACGGCGGCCCTGCCGCGGGATCGCAGGGACCCGATCCCCAGCCACACCAGGTAGGCGACTCCGAGGACGCGCAATACGTCGTAGCCGATCCGGCTGGCCGAGAGCAGCGCCGAGATACCAGAGGCGGCGCCCAGGACCCAAATCGCCACGCCCGTGAGCGTGCCGGCCGCCGTTCGCAGTCCGACGAATCGACCGTGCCGTAGCGCGTTGCGGACAACCAACATGTTGTCGGGCCCGGGCAGCACGATTAACAGCGCGCTGGCGGCCGCAAACGTAGCGAGCGCTGCCACCACGCGCCGGCCAGCCTTCCCTGCCTCGCGCCGGGCGAGCGTCAACTCCGCGGCGACGACTGTCTGCTGGTTGTCGATCCGCAGTCGGCTTTCGAGCACCGGCACGGCACTGGCCGGGCGGCCGCTGAGCGTGAGCGCCCGGCCGAGGTCGTAGAGCGCATAAGCGTAGGTCAGGCAGGCGCTACTGCTCGGTTGCACGCAGTTGGCGAGCCGTTCGCCGGTGGCGTTGACCGCGCGCTCGAGGATGGGCACGGCGCTCCCGTATCGTCCTGCGAGGAGCAGATCGTGGCCGCGTGCCTCGAGGTTGGCCGCCAATGGGTATGAGACCGGCGTGGCGGCGGCCGGCCGGGTCGCGCCGGCCGCCGGGGTCGACGTGGTCGGTGCCGTCGGCGTGGTCGTCGCTGGTGTCGGGGCGCGCGACGTTGTGTGGAGCGCTCGACTCGACGAACTCTGCGTTCCGACGCTGGTGGGATGGCTCCGCGACGCTCGCGGCGCCGTCGCGGCGAGACCGGGGGTCCGGCGGCGGGCGCTCGCCGTGCGCGGCTGTCGACCAGCGCGCGGTGTCCCCGCCGTCAGGACGGCGGTGAACGCGACGAGCACGGCGAGCAGCGCGCCGACGGCTATCGCTCTCCCGACCACCGCCCGCCGGCCGGTCACGCTTGGGGAGGCGCGCTTCGCCCGGCCCAGCGCACGGTGGGCGCTCTCAACCGTCGCGAGGACCACCAGATAGAGAGGCTCGACGGCGCTTCGGCCGAGGTGGCCTCGTGGGCAGGCTCCCCGGTAGGTACGGGTGGGCGCCCGCTGTGCGGGCGCACCATCGGGGGCGCCCCGCGCCTCCTGGAGCGGGCGGCGGGCTGCTGCGCGCGAGCTTGATCGAGTCGGACCGCGACTTGTCGTCGTCCTTCGGCGTCTCGGATGTGGCAGTGGTCGAGCGTCACGCCGGCGAGCTGAGCTCGGACACCATGCTGGCTGGGAACTTGATCCCGGCTCGACGGAGTTCGTGGTAGCTGACCGGCGCGCCATCGCTCGCGCGCAGCAGTCCGAGGAGGAGCTCCTGCTGTCGCTCACCGGTAGGGCCGCCGCGAGCCGCCTCACCGCGAGACGGTGGCCCCGCGGTCGGGCCGGCGCGCGCTAGGCCGGGCGGGATCCGCTTGTGCTCGGCGCGTCTGTCGGTCTGTCGGTCTCGCCTGCCCACGCGTGATTAAGGATTCCCTCCCGGCTCCGAGCCACACTTGCCGTGGTCGAAAACCGCGAGGATCGGGCAAATTTTCCTGGCTCGTAGCGATGAAACCCCTCGCGCGGGGCCCCGGGGGCCGCACGGACCTAATCGAGGGAAGACTCGGCGCGAGGAGCAGAAGCGGCGGTTCGTATCCTGGAGGCAATGACTTCAGCCACCGGATACCAAATGCCTTCTGCGGACACGCTGCGAGAAGACGGCGATAGAGCGACACGGGACCTCGGCCCGCTCGACGTAGCAGATCGAGATCGAGTTCAGCGGGGATCTGCCACTCCGACATCCACAGGTGCGCAGCGACTGGGGCCCAGCGCCTACCCGGTCGCGCCCGGGCCAGCGAGTCGCCGGCGTGGTCTCCGCGGTCGGCGACGAGGTACGCGGCTTCGCGGTCGGGGATCGGGTCGGTAGTCGGATGCTTGGTCAACTCCTGCGGGTGTGCGAGGAGTGCCGGCGGGGAGAGGAGCAGTTCTGCCGGTCGGCGTCGTGCAGACCTACGGCGGCCCCATCGGCGACAGTTCACCCAGGGCGGATACTCCACGCAGATCGTGGTGACCGAGCATTTCGTCGTTGCGATCCCGGACGGGCTCCGCTCGACGTCGCCGCGCCGCTGCTCTGCGCGGGCATCGCTGGCCTCGCCGCTGCGCCGCTGGAGGGTGGGGCACGGCTGCAGGTGGCGGTGATCGGATGGGCGGACTCGGTCACATCGGCGTGAAGCTCGCCCGCGCGCTCGGCGCCGAGGTCACCGTCCTCTGCCGGTCGCTTACAGGAGCAGGACGGCCTGGCGTTCGGCGCCGACCACTACTGCGCGACCACAGACCCGGCGACGTTTGAGACGCTCCGGCGGGACCTTTGACCTGATCCTCGACACGGTCAGCCGTCGCTCTCGATCTCATACCTGATGCTGCTTGGCGTCGGCGGACGTTGGTCAGCTCGGAGCGCCGAGACCGCTGAGAGTCGGCCTTCACCGCCGATCCCGAATCGTCAGCGGTGGCTGGTTCCCTGATCAGCCGGGCTGGCCAGACCCAGGAGATGCTCGACTTCTGCGGCGAGCACGGCACCGGCGCGAGATCGAGGTGATCTCCGCCCACCAGATCAACGAGGCGTACGAGCGGTCCTCGCCTCGACGTGCGCTACCGGTTCATCATCGACGCCAGCACGATGTGACCGAGGCTGCGAAGATCGGGTGATGCCCAGCGGCTCCGGCGATCGCGTCACGGTTGCGGCCGTGACCGCCGCGTCGCTCAAGCGCGCCGCGATCTCCGCGCCCGATGAGCTGGTTCGGCGTGATCGCACCCGCCGTCAGGGTGGCGGTGCTGACCGGCATCGTGTTTATCGGTGGCGGCCTCGTGAAGTTCGTCTTTCACCACTGGGAGCTGCAGGCGTTTCGTAGCTTCGGATTGCCATGGCCCTCGGCGCTCGAGATTTTCGCCGGCGTCCTCGAGGTGGCGGGAGGGCTATTGCTGCTCGTGCGCCGATACGTGGTGCCGACGGCGGTGCTGCTGGCCATCACCATGGTCGTGGCCATCGGATCCTCGGGGATCGGGCACGGGGATGTCATCCCGAGCCTGACGCTGGCGCCGGCACTGCTCGTCGCGATGATTTACCTGCTCGCGCGCGGTCTCGGAGCGGCAAAGCGGCTCACGAGCCCGTCCACCCCCTAGGGGCCGGCGCGGTCTTATGTCCGTGCGATCGCGTCAACAGCTTCGAGGAGGCGGTCGATGTCGGTCTCCTCGTTGTAGAGCACCATGCTCGCGCGGACCGCGCCACCCCGGTCGCGCAGCCCGAAGCGGTGCATGAGCTCGTATGCGTAGTTGTCCCCGTCCCAGACCGAGATGCCTCGCGCCGCGAGCCGTTGTGCGACTCGCTCGGTGAGTGACCGTCGAGCACGAATGAGACCGTCGAAGTGCGATGCCGCGGAGCCCCGAGCACGCGTACGCCGCCGATGCGCGCGAGTCCGTCGAGCGTACGCTCGAGCAGTGGCTTCAGGTGGCTCTCGCTCGCCTCGAGGGCGGCAAGGATGCGCTCGCGGCGGACGCCCGCAGCGTCCGTGAGCCCGGCGAGCCAGTTGACGGCGGCGCTCCGCCGGCGAGCAGCTCAAACGGCGGCGTGCCGCGCTCGAACCGCTCGGGCACGGAATCGGGTGCCGGCGCGAGCTTTACCGGTCTGAGCCCTTCGAGCAACGTCGGGCCGGCGATGACCGCGCCGAGATGCGGACCAAACAGTTTGTACGTCGAGCAGGCGTAGAAGTCGGCTCCGAGCGCGGCGACATCCACCGGGCCGTGGCCGGTCGCGTGCACGCCGTCCACGTATGTCAACGCGCCGGCGGCATGCGCCCGCTCGGCGATGGCACGGACGTCAGGCTTGGTTCCGATCGCGTTGGATGCGGCCGTCACAGCAACGAGCCGCGTCCGGTCGCTGATCACAGCATCGAAGCGCTCGACGGGCAGCTCCCCGCTGTCAACATCGAATTCGGCCCAGCGAACGGTGGCCCCGGCGCGCTGGGCCGCGATGACCCAAGGCCGGAGTCGGCGTCATGATCCAGCGAGGTGACGACGACCTCATCGCCCGGCCCCCAGTCGGCCGACAGGGCGTCCGCGAGATGGAAGGTAAGCGTCGTCATGTTGGGTCCGAGGATCACCCCGTCGGGGCTGCCGCCCACCAGGTCCGCTAGCGCTTGACGCGCGTCCGCCACCGTCTTGGCGCTACGCGCGCTGGCGGAAACTCACCGTGGGTGTTGGCCATCCCGAACCGCATCGCGTCACCCACGGCCTCGATGACCGCCGCCGGCGCGAGCGTGCCCGCAGCGCCGTCGAGCGCGACGGTCCCTGGCTCGAGGCCCGGGAACTCCGCCCGGATCTCTGCCACCGACCGCGCCAAGGCAGGCCGGATCTCCGAGCGACCAAGCTCGTTGAGGTGAGACCTCACGCGGCAGATCTTCGCAATCGCCGGTCGCGGGCGCCCGTCTGAAGTCCGGGCCGCGCCGCGGCAGCGATCATGCCTGGATCCGCAACGCTGACGTGATCGTCGTCGGGCTGGGCGCGATGGGCAGCGCCGCGTGCTCGCAGCTGGCCGCTCGCGGCGTGTCGGTGGTCGGGATCGACCAGTACGCGCCGCCGCATCCGTGGGGCTCAAGCCACGGGGAGACCAGGATCACGCGCCTGGCCATCGGTGAAGGACGGGAGCACGTGCCGCTGGTGCGCCGCTCGCACGAGCTCTGGCGCGAGATCGAGCGGGAGACCGGCAAGCACCTGCTGAAGCAGCAGGGGATCGTCGTTCTCGCGAGCCCGTCGAGCCCGTTCCTGCTCGAGACGAGAGCGGCGGCGGACGCATGGAGATCGAACACGAGGACCTGACCGATGCCGAGGTCCGAGCGCATTTCCCGATGTTCTCCGTGGGCGAGGAGTCCGAGGCCTACTTCGAGCCCGAGGCCGGGTATGTACGCCCTGAAGCAGCGATCGCGGCGCAGCTCGAGCTCGCGCGCCGCAACCGTGCCCAGCTCCAGCTCGGGAGCGCGTCGAACGGTGGACGGCATCACCCAGCGGCGTCTCCGTTACCACCGCTCGGGATACCTACGAGGGCGACCAGTTCCTCCTGTGCCCTGGGCCATGGATTGGTGCGCTTTTCCCTGAGGGCCGCGACGTCTTCGCGGTCTACCGCCAGCTCCTCTACTGGTTCCCGATCCGCGAGGGATACCCGCAGCTTCGCGACATGCCGGCGTTCGTCTGGGATTTCGGTGGCGACCAGGAAGGCTTCGTTCATCTCGACGGCTTCTACGGCTTCCCCGCCGTCGATGGTCCGCAAGGCGGCGTGAAGGTGGCATCGGAGTCATATGAACGCACGACGGAGCCTGATGGCCGCCAGCATCCAGCGACTGAGCTTGAGAGGGCGCAAGATACGAGCGTTACATCGCGCCGCATCTCCCATGGCTCGGCGCGAAACCGCTCAAGACGGCCTCGTGCCTTTACACGAGCACCCGTGGCAGCCGGTTCGTGATCCACCGCCACCCCGGGCACGACTCGGTTCTCATCGTGTCCGCGTGCTCGGGACATGGGTTCAAACACTCGCCTGCGATCGGCGAGGCGGCCGCACAGTGGCTGACCGTAGGCAAATCCGACATCGACCTGAGCGCTTTCAGCTTTTCGCACGTACGCCGGTCCCCCTAACCTGTCGGGCCTGATCGTCGGCCGTGCCATCCTCCCGAGTTCAGCGTCCGCCACCGCGATCCGACTCTTAAGGACCTCTAACGAATCCCCGCCTAGCTTGGCCGAGAAGTCATGAGTAGTCCTCGCCATCTATGGTCCGGCGACTGGAACTCGACTCCTCAGCCGCTCGCGAAGAGCTGGCCAGGCGCCGGGCGCAGAACGACGAGTCCAGAGAGACTCAGCCGGAGGCCTCCCCGCCCCTGGCTCGGCACGCTGCGGCTGAGCGCGGTTCCTCCTGGCGGCGGGCGCTGCGCACCCGTTTGGGGCGCCTGGCAGCGCGTGAGCGTGTGGCGGCGCGTGCGCCCTTGGGCTGGCAACTCCGGATTGCGCTCTTGATCGCGCTCGGGATCCTCGTCCTCGCCGGTGCCGCCTACGGGGTGACGAAGATCTTCGCCGGGTCCGGCACCCAGAACTCGGCCGGCGCGAACACGGTCCATTCATGGCTTGGGATCGATGTCGTGGGCTCCCCACTGGGCATCCTCATCGCGAGCGTCGCGCCGGGCAGCCCCGCCCAAGCGGCGGGAATCGAGCCGGGCGATCTGATCAACCAGATCGACGGTCAGCCCGTCGGGACGGTCGACGGCGTCTCCGCGGCCCTCAAGGACCTCCACCCCGGCGATACGATAAATATCCAGCTGAGCCGTCGGACCCCTGACTTACACGACGCAGGCCACGCTGGCCGCGCGACCTCCAGCCTCTCCATGAGCTTCGCCTCGCCGCTCGTGCTGCTGGCGCTGCTGGCCATCCCGCTGCTCATCACCTGGTATTACGGACAGCGGCGACGGGCGGTGGCCGCGTCGGCCTTCGTCGCACCGCCGCTCACACCCTCGGTTGCCCCGCACGGTCCGCGCTGGCGCCGGCACGTGCCGATGCTCGTCTTCGTGCTCGCGCTCGCGGTCCTGATCGCGGCCGCAGCACGCCCGCAGCGAAGCGTGGCGGTGCCGATCACCAATGGGGCGATCATGCTCGCCAACGACGTGAGCAGCTCGATGCAGGCCACCGACGTCGCCCCGTCGCGGCTCGGCGCCGCGGAGCGCGCGGCAAAGCACTTCATCGCCAGCGTCCCGAGCACGGTTCAGGTCGGCCTGCTCGAGTTCGCCGCGAACGCCGACCGTGCTCCAGTCGCCGACCACCAACCACGCGCTCACGGAGTCGGCGTTCACGCAGCTGCACACGAGCGGCGGCACGGCGGTCGGCGTGACCATCCTGACCGCGATCAGCGAACTCAAGAGCCTCCCGCTCGTCCACGGCAAGCATCCGCCGGGCGCGATCGTGATGATCTCCGACGGCGCCTCCAACGTCGGAGTCGATCCGCTCGCCGCGGCTCGCGAGGCGCGCGCCGAGCGCATCCCGATCTACACCGTCGCCGTCGGCACATCACGCGGAACGATTCCGATCAAGCGCGGCGCCCGGACCGTCGTCACGCCCGTACCGGTCAGCCCCCAGCAGCTTGGGCAGATCGCGCGGCTGTCCGGCGGCCGAGCGTTCACGGCTTCCGACGCCGCCGGGCTGAGCGCCGTATACACGCATCTCGCGGCCCGGCTCGGCCGCAAGCAGGTCAAGCACGAGATCACCGCGGGCTTCGCCGGGGGGGGCTTGGTGCTGCTGCTGCTCGGCAGCGCGCTGTCGCTTCGCTGGTTCGGCCGCCTGATTTAGATGAACACCAAATGGGAACCGATGACCGAAATCCACCCGACTGACCACATCCGAGGGCAGGCGCGCGATGCCCTGCAGGAAGCGCTTTACGAAATCAAACGCGTGATCGTCGGACAGGACGCGATGCTCAAGCGGCTGCTCGTCAGCCTCCTCTCAGGCGGGCACGTGCTGCTCGAGGGCTACCCGGGCTGGCCAAGACACTGACCGTGAAGACCCTGGCCGCGGTGCTCGGCGGTTCCTACGGCCGAATCCAGTTCACCCCGGACCTCGTCCCCGCTGATCTCGTCGGCACCGCGTCTACCGGCCCGACTCCGGCGGCTTCGACACCGAGCTCGGGCCGGTGTTCTGTAACTTCCTGCTCGCCGACGAGATCAACCGCGCGCCCGCCAAGGTCCAGTCGGCGCTGCTCGAGGTGATGCAGGAGCAGCAGGTGACGATCGGAGGAACCACCTACAGCGTGCCGCCGCCGTTCATCGTGATGGCGACCCAGAACCCGATCGAGTCCGAAGGCACCTATCCCTGCCCGAGGCCCAAGTCGACCGCTTCCTGATGAAGATCCTCGTCGACTACCCGAGCGTCGGAGAGGAGGCGGCGGTCGTCGGCCGCAGCCTTCGGCGCCGGCGGTCGTGCGGGAGCGGCTCTCGCTCGACGGATCTGCGCCGCCACGCCGCGGGTGGCCCAGACCGTCTCGTCGACCGGGAAGCGATCGGATACGCGGTCGCGCTCGCGGACGCGACCCGTCACCCGGCCGAGCACGGGCTCGCGGAGATCGCCCCGCTGATCGAGTTCGGCGCCAGCCCGCGCGGGCCGATCGGCCTCGTCCAGGCGGCGCGCGTGCTCGCCCTGCTGCGCGGCCGCGGACATGTCGTGTCCGACGACATCCGCGACCTCGCAGCGGACGTTCTCGCCACCGCATCGTCCTCTCCTACGACGCGCTGAGCGAAGGGGTGACCCCCGATCAGCTGATCGAGCGCATCCTCGCGGCCGTCCCCGACGCCGGGCGGGCCAGCACCTGATGTCGAGCCACCGACTGCGGTGAGCGCCGGGTGAGCTGCAGCGCTCCTGGAGCCGCCCGCGGCGCGACAGGGCCGGGGGCGATCCCGCAGCCGCTGATCGAGGCCCTCGATGTGGCCATCAGCCGGCTGATCGCGCGGATGCTGCCGGGCGACCGGCGTGCCGCCGGGGTCGGCGCCGGCACGGAGCTCGCACAGCTGCGCCCGTACGAGATCGGCGACGACGTGCGCCACATCGACCCGGCGGCGAGCGCCCGCACGGGCCAGACGCACGTGCGCCTGCACGTACCCGAACGCGCGCTCACGACCTGGATCGCCCTCGACGTGTTCGCCCTCGATGGCGTTCGGCACCGCGCGCCGGCTCAAGGCCGACGTAGCCGAGGGAGTGGCGCTCGTGTTCGGGCGGCTCGGGGTGCGGCGAGCGGGGAGCGTCGGCTTGGTTGCCTTCGGCGCCGGCACCCCGCGAGTGCTCCGGCCGCGGGGTTCTAAGCCGGGGATACTCGCATTGCGCAGGATGCTCGGCGAGGGCGTTGCGCCCGACGGCGAGCCACGAGGACGAGGGCCTGGCGGGAGCGCTGAGACGCGCTCGGGCGGTTGGCTCGCCAGCCCGGGCTCGTGGTCGTGATCTCCGATTTCCGCGACCAGCAGGCGTGGGAGCGCCCGCTCGGGTCGTTGCGCATGCGCCACTCGGTGCTCGCGGTCGAGATCTCCGATCCCCGCGAGGCCGAGCTCCCCGCCGTTGGACACCTCACCCTCGTCGACCCCGAGAGCGGGCGCCCGCGTCCAGGTCAACACCTCCAGGCGCGGCGTGCGCGAGCGCTTCGCCGAACTCGAGCGCGAACGTCGGGAGACGGTCGCGCGCGAGCTACGTCGCCTGCGGATCGATCACGTGCGGCTGTCCACCGAGGACCGACTGGCTACTGGCGCTGGGGCGCCACCTGGTTGATGAGCCTTCGCCTCGCCGCTCCGTTTGGCTGGCCTCGCTTGCCCTGGTTCCCCTCGCCGTCGCCGCCGCGGTCGCCGCCCGCCGGCGCGCGGGGCGCTATGCGGTCCGTTTCCCGGCGGTGTCGACGCTGCAGCTCGCCTCGGCGCGCAGAGCTCGTGGTGGCGCCACGTCCCCGCTGCGCTCGCGCTTGCCGCGATCGCGGCGCTCGCGCTGGCGCTCGCGCGACCACACGTATCCTACGGCGCTTCGATCAAGGAAGGGTCGATCATGCTTGTCACCGACCACTCCGGATCGATGGCGTCGACCGATGTCCAGCCGACGAGGCTGGCTGCCGCCGAGCGCGCCGCCAACGCCTTCATCGACAAGCTGCCCGCCGCGGTGCACCTTGGAGCGATCGCCTTTTCGACCTCGCCCGACGCCGTGCAGGCGCCCGTCGCCAGCCACAGCCGAGCGCGGGTGCCCGACCCATTTCAACCTCGTGCTCCGCCTGCCGGCCGGCCTGCCGGCCGAGCAGGTCGAGAAGCTTCAGGTCATTGCCGCGAAGTGCCCGGTCCACCGCACGCTCGACGGAGAGGCGGTCTTTCAGGAGCGGGTCGAGCTCGTGGAGCCCGCCACGGCCTAGAGCTCCGGGGCTCGCCGACCCCGCCGGCGCTAGTCGACGATCTCCACTCCGGCCTCGCGCAGCTCGGCGAGCGCGCGGTCTCCATCTCCTGGCTCGGCATCGATCGCGCGCGTCGCTCCGACGTGCAGCACCACGCCGAATCCGGCTCGGCGTGCGTCGAGTGCGGTCTCCTTGACGCAGTAGTCGAGCGCGAGCCCCGCGACGTGGACCGTGTCGACCCCCTGGTCGCGCAGCAGCCGCTCGAGCTCGGTGTGCTCGAAGCCCGAGTACCCCTCCTCGTCGGGCTCGCGTCCCGCATCGACGACGGCGTCGATCTGGCTGGTGTGGAGCTTCGGATGGAGCTCGGCACCGCCGGTGTCACGGACGCAGTGCACCGGCCACGGCCCGCCCTGCCCTTGGAATGAGCCGTGGTCGGGAGGGTGCCAATCGCGGGTCGCGACGACGAACGGGAACTCCTCGGCGAGCCGGTTGGTCTCCTCGACGATCGCATCGCCGTCGGGGACCGGCAGAGCCCCGCCGGCGCAGAAGTCGTTCTGTACGTCGACGACGATCAGGCCCTCCATGAGCGGCCAAATATAGTCAGCCGATGCCGCTGCAAACAGGCGCCGTCAGGGAGCGGCTGCGCCGCGTCCTGCTGTCCACCGCGGAGGCCACTGCGCTCGACGTCCTCGGCAACACGGACGCGGCGGTGCTGGTGCCGCTCTACATCGAGGGCGGCGAGCTGCGCGCTGTGTTCACCAAGCGGCGAGAGGACCTACGGCGGCACCCGGGCGAGATCTCATTCCCGGGTGGCCGCCACGACGAGGGTGACCCGGACCTCCAGTCGACCGCCCTGCGGGAGGCGGAGGAGGAGATCGGCCTGCCCTCCTCGGGGGTCGAGATCGTCGGCGCGCTCCAGCCCACCCCAACGATCGCCACCGGGTATGCGGTCTATCCGTTCGTGGGGCTGATCGAGCCGGGCCGGACGTGGACGCTCAGCGCCCGAGAGGTCGCCGAGGTGCTCGAGCTGTCGCTGCGCGAGCTGCGCGACGGCTACGCGCGCCAGCGGCTGATCCGTCGCGGCCTTCCGATCCGGACCGATACCTACGTGACCGGCGATCACCTGATCTGGGGCGCCACCGCGAGGATCCTGTCGGACCTGTTCGATCGCATCGGTCCGCTGCTCGGCACGCCCTAGCGCTCGCGGCATCCGCTAGAGGAGCTGCCCAACCGCGTCCAGCGCCGCGCGCAGCCACGCGCCGTGCTCGGCCGGGTCGGCCTCAAGCACCGCGACCGTCGCCAGCGAGCGCTCCGCGAAACCCCGGACCCGCTCTGCGCCTTGGCGTAGCAAGGCGGGGTCGACCGTTCCAGCCGCCTCGTAGACAACGCCACGCGCGGTCGTGTCGACCACCTTGGTAAGCAGCATCTCGAGCCTTGTGCCGTGCAGCGCCGCGAGTTCCTGATCGGATCCCACAGCCGACCCGAGCAGCACGCAGACAACCGTGACGTGGTCGAGAGCGCCGACCAGCGTCGCGACCCGATCGGGGTCTGCGACCACCGCCTCGACGCCCACCGCCTCGATCGCGGGCACGCACGACGGATCGCGAGTGGTTCCCCGCACGGCGTGGCCGCCGTCAACAAGCTCGCGGGCGAGCAGGCGACCGCGGCAGCCGCAGCCGATGATCAGGCAGCGCGCCAAGGCTCGCGGCGGGCCTCAGCCGTTGGCCGGCGGGGCGCCCCCGAACTCCTCGCGGACCTGCTCGCGCGTGCGCTCGGGCAGGCCGCGCGCCCGCCGCCGGGCGTTGGTCGCCTCAAGCAGCTGGTCGAGCTCGCGATCGGCCAGGTACGCCTCACGTCTGCGCTGCTGCTCGCCCAGATCGTGGGCGATCCGCAGTTCCAGGTCGCCAACTGTGACCTCCGACTCACCCCTGGCGCGCCGCCGCGCGTTGTGCGCGGCGAGCATCTGATCGAGGTCCTCGGCCTCGAGCGCCTCGCGCGTCTCGGAGATCTCTCGCGCGGTGCGCAGCCCCAGCTGCTCCATCCCGTTGCCCGGATAGAACCTGCCGAGCAGGTACACCGACAAGACGACAGCGGCGATGCCGCTCAGAATCACGACCGCGAATGGGTCCACCGCATCCAGGAGTCTAACCCCGCGGCGCGAGCGGAACCGAGGCGCAACTTCCGAAGGCGAAATCGTGTTGATGTAGATGTCCAGTTCCCCCCGCCCGGTAGGGCCGGCGCACGCGGTGGAGGGACAGTCATCTAGCGGGAAGGAGGGCGTAGAAATGCGCCTACGTATCACTGTGCTCACTGCTGCGTTCGCGGCGACGGCTTTGCTGATCGCACCGAGCCTGGTCAGCGCGGCACCCAGGCACAACCACCACCTGACGATCGCCGCGGCGCCGAATCCGGTGTCAGCCGGCGAAGGAGTCCTGATCTACGGCCGGCTCGAGGGCTCCGAGGTCGGTGGGCAGACGATCCAGCTCTATCACCACCTGGTCGGCTCGGGCCGCGGCTACACGCTCGTGGGAACAACGACCACCGATTCGTCCGGGTACTACGAGTTCACCCGTGCCGAGGACGTCGTTGAAACGAACCGTGACTGGTTCGTCCGGGGTCCGGTCGACAGTCACAGCCGCACGGTGCACGAGCGCGTGAGCGCACTCGTGAGCCTGGCGGCGAGCTCGACCTCGACCGACACCAAGCACCCGATCACGTTCACCGGGACGGTGACGCCGAACCACGCACATGAGCAAGTTTTCCTGCAGGAGCAGCAGGGCTCGAGCGACGACTGGCACACCCTGGCCAGCACCCGCCTGGACCCGAGCTCCACCTACACGATCGCCTACCGATGGAAGCGCCCGGGCGTGCGTGACGTGCGGGTCCTGTTCAGGGGCGATGACCGCAACATCCCTGGCGCCTCGGATCCGGTGACGGTCGACGTCCAGCAGGCACAGGTGCCCGGGTTCACGATCGGCTCATCGGCGCCGATCACCTACGAGGGGTCCTCCGTGACGATCTCGGGAGTGCTCGATCAGCCGGGCACGACCACGCCCGAGCCCAACACCGTCGTCCAGCTGTGGGGCCGGACGGCGCATCAGGGCCACTTCCTCGTGCTCGCCGACGGCACCACCGGCTCGGACGGGAGCTACTCGTTTCTCCAGCCTGGGCTCAGGACGAACACCGTGTACTACGTCGCGACGATGCGGATAGGACACGAGAAGCGCCGTCACACCGCGCTTCTGTACCAGGGCGTGAGGGACGTGCTGACGATCCTGTCGAGCACCTCCAGCGCGACCACCGACCAGCCGGTGACGTTCACCGGCACGGTGATGCCCGACAAGGCGGGTCACTCGATCTACCTGCAGCGCCTCGGTAAGGACGGCGACTGGCACACGGTCGAGGTCGGCACCGTTCACAACGACTCGACGTTTGAGTTCAAGTGGGCGGCAGGCTCCCCAGGGACCGACTCGTTCCGGGCACGGATCACGAGCGACGGAGCAAACGTCGGCTCGGCCTCCGCGCCGGTGACGGTGACGGTCACGGCGCCCCCGGCGTCGACCCTGCCGCCAGGCTCCTAAGGGAGGCGCCCGGCCCCTGGAGATAGGGGTCGCACCGAGTACCTCGACAGCCGTTCGGCGCCCTCGCGTCGGGCGGCTGCGAGGTGCTCAAGCTGCCACGGCCCACAAGTGCCACTCGCCGGGCACACCCCGCAGCTCTTGCTCGCCGCGGTCGTCGAACTCGATTCCCGAGCCCACGACGAGGTCTTTGACGGTCCCGGACACGATCAGCTCCCCCGAGAGGGCCGTGGACAGGATTCGCGCGCCGATGTGCACCGCGATTCCCCCGATGTCGTCGCCGATCACCTCGACCTCGCCGGTATGGAGGCTGGCGCGGAGCTCGAGCCCGAACTCCGACCGCGCGACCTCGCGCATCGCCAGGGCGCAGCCGATTGCGCGGGCTGGACCGTCGAACGTCGCCAGCAGGCCATCGCCGAGCGTCTTCACGGCGCGACCGCGGAAACGGTGCAGCTCGCGCCTGACCGCTCGCGCGAACGCTTCGAGCAGGTCACGCCAACGTCGGTCGCCGAGCTCGGCTGCGCGCCGGGTCGAATCGACGATGTCCCCGAAGAACACAGTGGCCAGCACCCGCTCGCGGTCGACCTCACTGCGAGTCCCTGTGAGGAACTCCTCGATCTCGTCGGCGAGCTCCTCCTGGCCTGGGCCGAACGGAAGCGTGTGCTCTCCCGGTAGCTCGAGCATGCGCGCGTTGGGGATGTGCTCTGCGAAGTAGCGCGAGTGCCGAATGTCGATGTTGGGATCGGCAGCACGGTGCAGCACCAGCGTCGGCGCCTGGATCGACGGAAGCACGGGACGGACGTCCATCTCGCTCTGCATCCGGTAGAACGCCACCGCGGTTCCCGGGCTCGCGGCGAGCCGCTCGAGCCGTCCGGCCCAATCTCGCAGACGGCCGTCGGGGTCATAGGCGAGCGTCCGCACAAGCGACCCGGATCCCCACGTCTCGCGGACGCCCTCCGACAGGGCCTCGCGCTCTTCCCGTGACAGCGGCCACTCGTAGCCCGGGGCGGCGCTCATGCGTGCCATCGACGCGTAAAGCACCAGCGCCCGGGTCCGCTCGGGATGGGTCGCCGCGAACAGCGAGGCCATCGAGCCGGCCTCGAGCATCGCGATCACCGCCGCCTGCTCGGAGCCCACCGCGTCCATCACTGCCACCACGTCGTCCATCTGCTCCTCGAGCGTCGGCGCCCCCGGCACCGGATCGGACAGCCCTGCGCCGCGGCGATCGAACGTGATCACGCGCGCGAACGAGCTCAGCCGCTCGAACATCTTGGCGGTCCACGGCTCCTCCCAGATGTACTCGCTCTGCCAGATCCAGGTCGGCACCCACAGCAGGTCGAGCGGCCCCTCGCCGACTTCCCAGTAAGCGATGTGAAGCTCACCGCTCCGGGCGTATTTGATCGGAGGGGCCACTGCGCGCCAGCGTACTGCCCTGCGCTAGCGTGCCGGGGCCATGGACTTCGAACTCAATGACGAACAGCGCATGGTCCAAGAGACCGCCCGCGCATTCACCGACAACGAGATCGTCGAGCGCGCGCGCGAGAACGATCGCAACGAGCATTTCGACACCGACCTGGTCGCGAAGATCGCGGCCCAGGGCTATCTCGGGGCGATCGTCCCGCGCGAGTACGGCGGCGCCGGCCTCGACTATTTGACCTATGGACTGATCGTCGAGGAGGTCGGCCGGGGCTGCTCGGCGATGCGGACCGTGATCTCCGTGCAGACCTCGCTCGTGTGCTCGGCGATCCTCCGCTGGGGCACCGAGGAGCAGAAGCAGAAGTACCTCCCCAAGCTGTGCACCGGCGAGTGGCTGGGCTGCTTTGGGCTGACCGAGCCCGACACCGGCTCCGATGCTGCCAACCAGAAGACCCGCGCCAAGAAGACCGACGGCGGCTGGGTGATCAACGGCTCGAAGATGTTCATCTCGCTGGGCAATTACGCCAAGGTCGCGCTGATCTTCGCCCAGACAGACCCGGACAAGGGGCACCGTGGCGTCGCCTGCTTCCTCGTCGACACCGACCAGCCGGGCTTCCAGCCCCAGGAGATCCACCACAAGCTCGGCCTGCGGGGCTCCGACACCGCCGCGATCGGACTCGATGACGTCGAGGCGCCCGACGATTCACTGCTCGGCGAGGTCGGCGACGGGTTCAAGGTCGCGATGAGCTCCCTTGACTCGGGGCGCTACAGCGTCGCCGCGGGGTGCGTCGGGATCTGCCAGGGCTCGCTCGACGCATCGGTCCGCTACTCCAAGGAGCGCGAGCAGTTCGGTCGCCCGATCGCGAGCTTCCAGCTCGTCCAGGAGATGCTCACCGATATCGCCGTGCAGACCGACGCCGCGCGGATGCTCGTCTGGCGGGCCGGCTACCTGAAGGACGCCGGCAAGCCGAACACCACCGAGACCTCGATCGCAAAGCTGTACGCGACCGAGGCCGCGATCCAGTGCGCCAACACGGCGATCCAGGTCCACGGCGGCTCGGGCTACGTCGACGACTACCCCGTCGAGCGATACCTCCGCGACGTCCGGGTGACGACCCTATACGAGGGCACCTCCCAGATCCAGAAGCTGATTATCGGACGCTCGCTGACGGGGATCAACGCGCTCGTCCCGTCCTAGTGCAGTGAGCGCCGAGCGCCCGGACACGATCGGCGTGGCCGGCGCCGGCACGATGGGTGCCGGGATCGCGCAGCTCGCCGCACTCGCGGGCGCGAGGACGCTGCTGCACGACCCGATCCCCGAGGCACTCGAGCGCGGGATCGAGCAGATCAAGCGGCATCTCGACCGGGGCGCCGAGCGCGGGCGCTGGAGCGAGGAGGACGCGAGCGCAGCGGCCGCCCGTCTGGAGCCTGCCCCGGACCTCCACGACCTGCACCCCTGCGGGCTCGTGATCGAGGCAGCGCCCGAGCGCCTCGAGCTCAAGCACCAATTGTTCGGAACGCTCTCCAACGAGGTCGTCTCCGAGCAGTGCGTGCTGGCGTCCAACACCTCCTCGCTGCTCGTGACGGCAATCGCAGGCGCCGCCAAGCGACCCGAGCGCGTCGTCGGGATGCACTTTTTCAACCCCGCGCCGCTGATGCGGCTGCTCGAGGTCGTCGCCGGCGAGCAGTCCTCCGAGGAGGCGCTCGCGGTGGCCCGGGCGACCGGCGAGGCGATGGGCAAGGTCGTGATCGACGCCGTCGACGGTCCCGGCTTCCTCGTGAACCGGTGCAACCGGCCGTTCGGGCTCGAAGGCCAGCGCCTGCTGACCGAGCGGATCGCGTCGGTGGAGACGATCGACCGCATCTGTCGGCTCGCCGGGAGGTTCCGGATGGGGCCGTTCGAGCTCTCGGACCTCGTCGGCGTCGACGTCGGGGTCGAGATCGGGCGCTCGTTCTACGAGCAGAGCTTCGGCGAGCCCCGCTGGCGGCCTTCGGGGATCCCGGTCAAGCTGGTCGCGGCCGGACGTACCGGCCGCAAGTCGGGCGCGGCTACTACGAGTACCGCGGCGACGAGTATCGGGCCGCGGACCCCGAGCCGCTGGAGCCTGGCGGCGGGGACGGGCTGGTGGCGATCCACGGCGACACGATCATCGCCGACGAGATCGCCGGTGCCGCGCGCGAGGCCGGCTGGGACGTGGCGGCACCCGGCGACGCCGAGGGGGCGGCGCCGTTCCTCGTGCTCGACTGCGGGCCGGCGAGGAGCCCGACGCCCCGCTCCAGGGCGGCCCCCGGGCGCTCCTGTGCGCGGGCGGGTCGCTGACGGCGCTCGACCCCGGCGGCGCGGCGGTCGGCTTCCACGTCCTGCCGCCGTTCTCCGAAGCGCAGCTGGTCGAGCTGACCGCCGGTCCCGATACCGCGCCGTCCACACTCGAGTCCGCCAAGCGCTTCTTCGCCACGCTGGGCAAGCGCCCGGAGCAAGTCCACGACGCCCCCGGGCTCGTGCTCGGGCGGATGGTCTGCCAGGTCATCAACGAGTGCGCGTTCGCGCTCGGCGAAGGCATCGGCAGCGCCGAGGACATCGACGCGGGGATGGTCCATGGCCTGAATTACCCACGTGGCCCGCTCGCCTGGGCCGACCAGATCGGGCTCGACCACGTGCTCGCGGTGCTCGACGCCCTGTACGACGAGCGCCACGAGGAGCGTTACCGAACCGCACCCGCCTCAGGCAGCTGGCGCTCTCCGGGCGGCTGGGCCGGCAGACGGGCGAAGGCTTTTTCAGCTATGACTGAGGTATGAGAGCCGTCACCTTCCAGGCGCCCGAGGAGGTTCGCGTAGACGAGCGCCCTGAGCCCGAGCTCGGCGCCGGCGACGAGGCGATCGTCCGGATCGAGGCCAGCGGCGTGTGCGGCTCGGACCTCCACATCTACCACGGCCGGGTCAAGATCGAGCCGGGCTTCACGATCGGCCACGAGTTCGTGGGCACGGTCCTCGCGGCAGGCGACCAGGTGACCCGAGTCGCCCCGGGCGACCGCGTGCTCGGCTGTTTCCACACCGCCTGCGGGACGTGCTTCCAGTGCCTTCGATGCGCCTACCACGAGTGTGACAACAAGCGGACCTTCGGTCACGGGGCGAACATGGGCGCGCTGCAGGGAACCCAGGCCGAGCAGGCGCTCGTCCCCAACGCCGACCTCACCCTCCGCAAGGTTCCCGAGCGCGTGAGCAACGACATCGCCCTGTTCGCCGGCGACGTGATGGGCACCGGCTATCACTCGATCTCCGATGGAGGGGTGAAGCCTGGCGACAGCGTCGCGGTACTCGGCCTCGGTCCGGTCGGCCTGTGCGCGGTGCAGGCAGCGATCGCCGCCGGCGCCGGTCCGGTGCTCGCGATCGACACCGTCGAGGACCGCCTCGCGATCGCCAAGCAGTTCGGAGCCGTGCCGGTCCATTTGAAGGAGGAGAACCCCCGCGACGTCGCCAAGCAGCTGACCGACGGCCGGGGAGTAGCCGTGGCCGTCGACGCCGTGGGCCATCCGGACGCGCTCGAGCTCGCGATCAGGCTGGCGCGCAACGCCGGCACCGTCGTGGCGATCGGGGTCTACGCAGAGCGCGCCGAAGTCCACATGGGGCTGGTCTGGATCAAGGGGCTGACGCTCAAGGCCGGCCCCGCGAACGTGATCGGCCACGTCGACCGCGTACTCGCGATGCTGGCCACCGGGACGCTCGACCCGACCCCGCTCGTCACCCATCACATGTCGCTCGACGACGCTGCCGAGGCCTACCGGCTCTACGATCGCCGGGAGGCCCTGAAGATCGTGCTCACGCCGTAAACACTGGAGGTCGCGATGTCCGTCACCACCCTTCCCGACCAGCTCTCAGAGCCCGCCCGCGCGTTCGCCTCGGGCGAGCAGCAGCTGCTGATCGACGGCGAGCGCGTGCCCGCCGCCGACGGTCGCACCTTCCAGACGGTCGATCCGTCGACCGAGCGGCCGATCGCCGATGTCGCGCACGCGGGGACCGAGGACGTCGACCGCGCCGTCCGCGCCGCGCGCCGCGCGCTCGAGGAGGGGCCCTGGAGCAAGGCGCCCGCAGCCGAGCGGGCCCGGCTGATGAACCGCCTCGCGGACCTGATCGAGGAGCACGCAGAGGAGCTCGCGGAGCTCGAGGCGCTCGACAACGGCAAGCCGGTCAAGCTCGCCAGGATCGTCGACGTCAGCCAGACGATCGCGTGGCTGCGTCACTTCGCAGGGTGGGCCGAGCGGATCCGCGGCGACGTGATCCCCGTCCGCAACCCTGGCATGCACACCTACACCCGCAAGGAGCCGGTCGGCGTGTGCGGCCAGATCATCCCGTGGAACTTCCCGATGCTGATGGCCTCGTGGAAGCTCTCTCCCGCGCTCGCGGCCGGTTGCACCGTCGTGCTGAAGCCGGCCGAGCAGACCCCGCTGACCGCGCTTCGCCTCGGCGAGCTCGCGCTCGAGGCGGGGATCCCCCCGGGGTTCGTGAACGTCCTCACCGGCGAGGGCGATACGGGGGCGGCGCTCGTCGACCATCCGGGCGTCGACAAGATCGCGTTCACCGGCTCGACCGAGGTCGGGCGGGAGATCGGCGCCAAGGCCGGGCGCGCGCTCAAGCGCGTGACGCTCGAGCTCGGCGGCAAGTCCGCGAACATCATCCTTCCCGACGCCGACCTCGAGGCGGCGATCCCGGGATCGTTCATGGGCATCTACTTCAACACCGGCCAGGCGTGCAACGCCGGCAGCCGGCTGTTCGTCCACAAGGACCAGTTCGACCAGGTGGTCGGCGCGCTCGCCGAGCAGGCGGGCAAGGCGAAGGTCGGCGCCGGACTCGATCCGGCGACGATGTTCGGCCCGGTGGTCTCACAGGAGCAGCGTGAGCGCGTGCTTTCCTACATCGAATCGGGACGCCAGGAGGGCGCCGAGCTGCTCGCGGGCGGAGAGCACCTCCGACGAGCCCGGGTACTTCGTCTCACCGACGCTGTTCAGCGCGACGAGCGACGATCTCAAGATCGCGCGTGAGGAGATCTTCGGGCCGGTGCTCGTGGCACTCCCGTACGAGTCGCTCGAGGAGGTCGCGGCGCGCGCCAACGACACCGAGTACGGCCTTGCCGCCGGTGTGTGGACGCAATCGCCGTCAAGCGCCCACCGGCTTGCCGCGCTGCTGAAGGCCGGCTCGGTGTACGTCAACTGCTGGGGCGAGGTCGATCCCGGCGCCCCGTTCGGCGGCTTCAAGGCATCCGGGCTGGGCCGGGAGCACGGCCACGAGGGACTCGACGCGTACCTGGAGACCAAGACCGTCTGGACGAAGATCGGCTGATTGACCTCAAGGCGAAATCGTGTTGTGCCGAAGTTGAGGGTGTAGGACAGACCAGCTTCTTCGGGGGGGCGTCTTGCGCCGGTTCTCTGATCACACATGCGCTCTGCTCGGCTTTGTCGCAGCCGTTGCGATCTTCGCGGTTTCGGCGGCGCCGGCTGGAGGGAGCGTCGGCGCCAGGGTCGTTCACCGCACCGCGGCGCACCACCGCCATCACCGCCGCCACCGTGCCACGCGCCGCCCCGCGGTGCCCGCACAGTGTGCGAGTGCCGATACGCCGGCGACCGCTTCTTCACTGACGACGATGCGCGCCGCGGTCGTCTGCCTGGTCAACCAGCAGCGCAGGCAGCACGGTCTCCCGGCGCTCGCGACCTCCGACCAGCTCAACCGTTCCGCGCAGGCGTGGACCAGCGTGATGGTCCTGAGCGGTCAGTTCACCCACGGCCCCGGAGACGCGTTCGCCAAGCGGATCAGCGCCGCGGGCTACAACTGGCAGACCGCGGGCGAGAACATCGCCACCGGCTTCCCCACTCCTCGTTCCGTCGTCGCCGCCTGGATGGCCAGCACCGACCACTGCCGCAACATCCTGGATCCCGCGTTCAAGGACGTGGGAACCGGAGAGAGCAACTCCGCCGTCGGCACCGCCGCGAGTGGCCCGGCCACGTGGACGCAGGACTTCGGGCTGCAGCTGGGCCAGTCGGCGCCCTCGCACAACCAGGGCCCGATGAACGGCTGCCCCTACTGATCTCGGCCGCTATGAAGCGGACCCGGCAACGTCGGCTTCCTGGCGGTCACTCTCCTCGCGATCAAGCGGGAAAGGGTTATCGCGCAGGTACCACTCGGCGTCGAGCGCGGCCTGGCACCCGGAGCCGGCGGCTGTGACCGCCTGCCGGTAGGTGTGGTCGACGAGGTCTCCGGCCGCGAACACCCCGGGCACGTTGGTCAGGGTGGAACGGCCCTGCGTCACGACATAGCCGGCCGCGTCGGTCTCGACCTGGTCTGCGACGAGCTGCGACTGGGGGTCGTGCCCGACCGCGATGAACGCGCCCGTGATATCGAGGTCCCTGGTCGAGGAGTCGACCGTGTTGCGCAGTCGCGCCGTGCTGAGCGAGCCGTTGTCGCCCGGGAGGAACTCGTCCACCGTGTAGGGAGTGACCCACTCGATGTTGGGGATCGCGCGGGCGCGCTCGAGCATGATCTTCGAGGCGCGGAACTCGTCGCGACGGTGAACGATCGCCACCTTCGAGGCGAACTTGGAGAGGAACATCGCCTCCTCCATCGCCGAGTCGCCGCCGCCGACGATCAGCGTCGGCGACTGCTTGAAGAACGCCGCATCGCAGGTCGCGCAGTAGCTCACGCCGCGGCCCGAGAGCTCGGCCTCGCCGGGGATCCCGAGCTTGCGGTGCTGGGCGCCCATCGCGAGGATCACCGCCCTCGCCAGGTGCACGTCGTCGCCGCTGTGGACCTTGTGAGGGCCGCCGTCGGTCGAGAGCTCGACGGCGGTCGCGTCGTCGGTCTCCAGGCGCGCCCCGAAGCGCTCGGCCTGGTCGCGGAAATGCTTCATCAGCGGGGGTCCCATGATCCCCTCGGGGAACCCGGGGTAGTTCTCGACGTCCGTGGTCTGCTGGAGCAGGCCACCCCAGGCGAAGCCCTCGATCACGAGCGGCTCGAGGTTCGCGCGGGCCGTGTACAGCGCGGCGGTGTACCCGGCCGGGCCACTCCCGACGATGATCACGTTCTCGATTCGCTGGTCAGTCACTTCATTAAGTATAGCTAGGGGCCTCTGAGCCAGGGGCCTCGGAGGCAGGCGCCTCGGATTTGCGGTTGGGAACCTCGTCCGCCCGCCAGCGCTGGACCGTGCGGCGTAGCTGAAGATAAGCGACCGCGCCGGGGAGCGTCGGCAGCCAGAACGCGAATGCCCGGTACGCCAGCACGGACACGACCGACAGCTCGACGTTGACTCCGAACGCCGTGAACGCCCCGATCATCCCGCCGTCGACGCCCCCAATCCCGCCGGGAAGCGGGAGCGCGTTCCCGAGCATCCCGAGGTAGTACCCCATCACGATCACGGCCAGCGGCGGCGCCTGTCCGAACGCGTGAAAGCACGCCCACAGGACCGCGATGTCGAAGCCCCACCAGCCGACCGCGCCGAGAAGCGCGGGGTCCCGCGACCTGACAAGGTCGATCGCGGTCCGGATTCCGGTGGCCGTGGTCGCAGGAAGCGCCGCGAGACGCCGAGCGAGCTTCCCGACCCAGCGCGTCCCCTTCGTCCACCGACCCACCAGCCGCTCGAGATCTCCCGGCACGAACGCCATCGCCAGGAACACCGCGATCACCACCCCGCCGAAGATCGCCGGAACGATCGTCGCGGCGAACGGCGCACGTCCTTGGAAGACCCCGAGGTAGAGGCCCACGCCGTCGATCACGAACGCGAGCATGTACACGCCGTACAGCAGGACCAGGAACGCGATCATCCGGCACGCGACGACGCGCCGGCCCATCCCAGAGCGCCGCAACGCCCAGGCCGTGAGCGCGATGCCGCCGGCGCCACCTGCCGCGAACAGGCGCGTGGCCGCCAGCCCCGCCATCGTGATCTCGTAGCTCTCGGGCCAGCCGATCCGCGACTTGCCGCGCACGAACACCGCTCTGAACAGGGCCACGTAGCACGCGAACGACAGCACCTCGAGCAGGGCGCCGAGCACCAGCCACCAGACGTCACCCTGCCCGAGCCGGTTCCACGTCTCCTTCAGGCCGAGGATCTTCGGCAGCACGAAGTACAGGAACGCCAGGCTCGAGATGACGAACACCACGAACGCCAGCAGCCGGGCGCGCGTGAATCGCACCCGCGGCATCTCATGGCTGTCGCCATCGGGATGCGTGCTCTCGCCGCCGGTCTGCAGGGCGGAAGCGGGGGCCCGAGCCTGCTCCTTGGTGGCGCGGTCCTCGGACACGGCGTTCTAGCCCTTCTCCCCCCGGACCTGCCACGTGTCGAGCAGCTGGCCCACGCTCCGAGCGATCGGCGCCGCATGTGGAGCCGCGACCCTGACCCCTTCGGTCAGCGCGGCGCCGCCGACCAGGTCGATGAGGTAATGCTCGCCCAGGTAGACCAGCGCGAGCCCGAGCGTGATCGCGTACGTCCATCCGATCGCACCGGCGATCGGACCTACGTCGGACAGCAGGTGCGCTCCCATCAGCGACGTTGCGAAGTGGAGCGATGGCATCGCAGCAAGGGGATTTCCTCCGAGGACATCGTAAAGGGGCTCCCAGAGGTCTCCCCAAAACTGCTCGCCGTATTCGATCATCATCCTTCGGACGTGCACGGGCTGGGAGTCCTCGAGTCGGCCGTGGGCGGCCGCCCACCACGGCGGAGCTGTCGGAATCGCCCAGTAGAAGACCGCCCCGAGGTCGAACACGGCGTACATCCGCGCCGCCGAGCCGGCGAACCGCTCGGGGCGACGAATCAGCACGTACGCGACGCTCGCGTGCGGAACGAAGAACCACAGCCAGTGGCACCAGACCAGTACCCGCTCGAACCGGTTGACCTCGCCGGGAGTCGAGAACGTTCGCTGGAGCCGGAGCGTCGGAGGCACCCCGAGCCCCAGCACGCGGTCGGCGATCGCCGGGTACTGGACCCGGGCGCGCTCGGCCAGACGTCCCGGGTTGTCGTGGGGCATCTCGTAAGCGGCGACATACACGTACATGTTGAGCGCGCACACGGCCACGTCCCGGGCCCGGCTCCGCCGCATCGCGACGCACAGCGCAAGCGGCGCCAGTGCGCCGGCGCCGAGCACCGCCGGAGGACGCAGCTTCAGGCGATGTCGAAGCGCGGGGGCAGCGACCCCTGCCGCGACGAGGGCCCAGGCGGTCGCTCGAATACCGCTCGACGCGCGCAAGGCATCCGAGTATATGAGTCTCCCGGCCACCGCCGCCGCCCCGACGAGGGTGCAGTCCGCGTGGATAGAATGCCCCGCCTTGCGACGGCCTCGCGTAATCATGCTTGCGGCGATCGCGCTCGCGGCCGCCGGCTTGCTGGTCCTCCCTGGGACGGCGTTTGCGGGCTTCATCACTCCAAAGTCGGGTGGTGAGCCCGCCAACCAGATCGGCTCGCTGTACAAGATCGTTCTCTACATCGCCGCCGTCGTGTTCGTGGTCGTCGAGGGAGCGCTCGTCTACTCGGTGTTCAAGTTCCGCGCGAAGAAGGCGCGGGTGGCCGCACAGATCCACGGCAACACCCGGTTGGAGATCGGATGGACGGTGGCCGCCGCGCTGATCCTGGTGGGGCTCACGGTCGTCACGTTCGTCAAGCTGCCCGGGATCATCAATCCGCCCAACTCGACGGCCTCCGACACGTTCCTGTCGGCCTCGGTCACCCAGCCCAACCCGCCGAACGGGAAGAAGCTGACGATCTGCATCCAGGGACGGCAGTACATCTGGCGCTACACGTACGGCAACGGCTGCCTGCAGAACGCGTTCGCCCTGAAGCTGCCCTACTCATACCAAGAGATGGTCGTGCCGGCGCAGACGACGGTGGTACTGGACATCCAGTCGACCGACGTGATCCACTCGTGGTGGGTCCCGGCGCTCGGCGGCAAGGTCGACGCAGTTCCTGGCTACACCACCTACACCTGGTTCAAGGCGCCACGCGCGGGTACCCCTGGGCACCCGGTCATCTACCGCGGCCAATGCGCTCAGCTCTGCGGCCGGCAGCACGCCTACATGACGGCGCAGGTGAAGGTCGTGACTCCGGCGGCGTATCAGCAATGGCTCTCGACCGAGCAGGCACAGATCCAGAGCGCCAACACCCAGGTCACCCAGCTCCGCCAACTCCTCACCGCAACCGGGAACCTCTAGAACATGGCCACGACCACAGAGCAGCCCCTTCGCCCCGTCCCCCCCGCGACCGCGGAGCAGGCCCTTCGCCCCGTCCCCCAGGTGATCGCCCACAAGGTCACCAAGCCGCGCCAGACCAAGCGCTGGATCGACTGGGTCACGACGACCGATCACAAGAAGATCGGAATCATGTACCTCGTCCTGACGTTCGTCTTCTTCGCCCTCGGCGGGGTCGAGGCGCTGCTGATGCGGCTACAGCTCGCCGAGCCGGGCAACACCCTGCTGTCCGGCGAGCGCTACAACGAGCTGCTCACGCTCCACGGGACGACGATGATCTTCCTGTTCGTTGTGCCGGTGATGGCGGGCTTCGGCAACTACTTCGTGCCGCTGATGATCGGGGCGCGGGACATGGCGTTCCCGCGGCTGAACGCGCTGTCCTTCTGGCTGCTGCTAACGGGCGGGGTTGTCTTCTACTGCACGCTGTTCTTCAACCCGCCCGAGGCCGGCTGGTGGAGCTATCCGCCGCTGTCGAGCATCCAGTTCTCGCCGAGCGGGGGCCAGGACGCGTGGATCTTCCTGATCCACCTGACGGGCATCTCCTCGCTGCTCGGGGCGATCAACTTCTACGCGACGATCGTCAACATGCGCGCGCCCGGCATGAGCTGGGGCCGGATTCCGCTGTTCATCTGGGGGATCCTCGTCTATGCCGTGCTGCTGATCATCGCGCTTCCGGTGGTCGCGGCCGCGGTGACGATGTTGCTCACCGACCGCCACTTCGGGACCCACTTCTTCGACCCCACGGCGCACGGATCGCCGATTCTGTGGCAGCACCTGTTCTGGTTCTTCGGCCACCCCGAGGTGTACATCATGATCCTGCCCGGGTTCGGGATCATCTCGGAGGTCATCCCGGTGTTCTCTCGCAAGCCGGTGTTCGGCTACAAGGCGATCGCCGCATCGACGGCGGTGATCGCGTTCTTGGCCGTGCTGGTCTGGGGCCACCATCTGTTCGCCTCGCCGGTCCCGATCGTCGTGCTCGGGTTCTTCATGCTGAGCTCGTTCTTGATCGGCGTCCCGACCGGGGTGAAGATCTTCAACTGGATCGCGACCCTGTGGCGGGGCTCGATCGTGATGACCGCGTCGCTGTACTTCGCCATCGGGTTCATCGCGATCTTCATCGTCGGCGGTATCACCGGGATCTTCCTGGCCGTGTTCCCGGTCGATTGGCAGCTCAACGACACGTACTTCGTCGTCGCCCACTTCCACTACGTGCTGATGGGCGGCGCGGTGTTCTCGATCTTCTCCGGGATCTACTACTGGTTCCCGAAGATGACGGGCCGGATGCTGGACGAGCGCTGGGGAAAGATCTCGTTCTGGGTGATGTTCATCGGCTTCAACCTGACCTTCTTCGTCCAGCACGCCCTCGGGCTGTCGGGGATGCCGCGCCGGATCTACACCTACCAGCCGGGGCTCGGATGGTCGCTGTACAACTTGATCTCGACGATCGGAGCGTTCATCCTTGCGCTCGGCATCGTGATGACGGTCGTCAACATCGCGGTCAACTACCGGCGTGGGCGGATCGCCGGCCCCGACCCGTGGAAGGGCAACACGCTCGAGTGGTTCGTGCACTCGCCGCCCCCGGTGAACAACTTCGACGTCATCCCGCGGGTGCGCTCGGTCGAGCCGATGCGTGACATCCGCCGACAGATCGAGCGGGACACCGGCGTCACGCAGAAGGCCGGCGGCCGCGAGCGGTTCGCGAAGGCGCGGTCGTGACGACGGTCGCCGGCAGCGCTCTGACCGTCCCCGCCCGCCCCGGGCCGGCAGCTGGTCGCCGACTACGTCGAGCTGACCAAGCCCAAGGTCCAGACGCTGCTGCTGTTCACGACCGTCACGACGATGGAGATCGCCGGTAACCCGCCGCTCTCGCGAATCGCGCTGACCTGCCTGGGCGGCTACCTCTCCGCGGGCGGCGCCGGGGCCGTCAATCACTACTACGACCGCGACATCGACGCGCAGATGAAGCGCACCGCCTCGCGCCCGATTCCCGCCGGCCGTGTCTCGCCGCGTGCGGCGCTCATCTACGGCATCGCGCTCGCGACGCTGTCCTTCCTGCTCCTGTGGACGTGCGTGAACCTGCTGTCGGCCGTGCTGGCGCTGTCGGGCTTCGTGGGGTACGTCGGCGTCTACACGCTGTGGCTCAAGCGCCGGACGCCCCAGAACATCGTCATCGGCGGCGCCGCCGGCGCCGTGCCGCCGCTGGTCGGGTGGGCCGCTACCCGCGGGCACCTCTCCTGGACAGCCGTATACCTGTTCGCGATCGTCTTCTACTGGACCCCGCCCCACTTCTGGGCGCTCAGCCTGCTGATGAAGGACGAGTACGCCAAGGTGTCGATTCCGATGATGCCGGTCGTCCGCGGGGAGCACGAGACCCGCCGGCAGATCCTGCTGTACACGCTGCTGCTCTACGCGATCTCGCAGCTGCCGTTCTGCGCCGGGGCGCTCGGCGGCTTCTATCTGGTCGCCTCGATGGTCCTGGGCCTCGGGTTCATCGGCGGGGCGCTGTGGCTCTACCGGAAGGCCGAGCGGCGCATCGCCCTGCGCCTGTACCTGTATTCCCTCGCCTACCTCGCGCTGCTGTTCGGCGCGATGGTGGTCGACGTCAAGCTGTAGATTCAGCCGGAGGAACCCATGGACCGCAAGCTAGCCCGCAAGAACATCCGCTCCGGACTGATCGCCGGCGCCGCCTGCCTGTTGATGTTCGGCCTCACGTTCGTCGCCGCCGCGATCTACGTGCACCCGTGAGCGCCTCTCGGGACGAGGCCGAGTACTCAGCGCAGCCGGCGCCGCCCCGGGAGAGGAGATCCATCTCCCCGGCCCGACGATCCTGCCGCTGATGGCCGCGATCGCGATCACCCTGATCGTGGTCGGCACGACGATCGACTGGATCTTCTCGGCCGTCGGGGGGATCGCCCTCGTGTTGATCGTGATCCGCTGGGTCAAGGACACGCGCCGCGACGTCGCGGCGCTGCCCGAAGAGCACCACTAGACGGGCTCCGCCTCGCCGAGAGCAGGCGCCGCGAGCAGGCGCCGCGAGCTGGCCGCGAGGCCTCGCCGCGAGCAGGCCGCGAGGCCTCGCCGAGAGCCGGCCCCGCCAGGACGCCCCGCCAGGACCCGCGAGCAGCCCCGCGCCCGGATTACGCCTGGCTACGGCAGGGACTCGTGGTCGCCCCATCGGTCCAGCAGCGGACGATGTCGCGCATCGAGAGCATCCCGACGAGATCGCCACCGTCGACCACCACCAGGTGCCGAAAGCTCCCGCGGATCATCGCGACCGCCGCGTGCTCCAGCGACCAGTCCGGCGCCGGCGAACGTCAACTGTGACGTGAGATGCTCGGATACGAGCTCGGTGTCCGGATCCTGACCGGCCCCGACGGACCGCAGCAGGTCACGCTCGGTGATCACGCCCGGGCCCGGGGCGTCAGGATCGAGCACCACGGCGGCACCGACGCGGCGATCCGCCATCAGCGCCGCGGCCTCGCGCAGCGTGTGGCCAGGGCCTACGGTGAGCACCACCTCCGACATGCCATCTCTCACTTGCATGGCTCTCCCCGGATCGCTTGCGACAATTGGCGCAATCATAGTATCGACTGAGCCTCGGGGGGCCTCATCGATCGCGCCCCCGGCGACCTCCGGCCGCTGGCCCCGGCGACCTCCGGCCGCTGGCCCCGGCGACCTCCGGCCGCTGGCCCCGGCGACCTCCGGCCGCCGCGCCATTCGTCGCACAGAACGCATAGCATGCCGCGCGAACGATGCTGCGAGGGCACCGAGGGATAGGCAACTTTGCGTAAACGGCCGATCGTCCAGATGGCCGTTATGGGCGTGATCGGATGCGCGATCCTGATCCCGGTTGGCCTGCTGATCCCGTGGTTCCCGGCCGACGCCTCCAAGCAGGCCAAGAACGTCCACACGCTCTACCACGTGCTGCTGATCGCGACGGTGCCGATCTTCGTGCTGGTCGAGACCGTCGTCATCTACTCGGTGTGGAAGTTCCGGATGCGCCCCGGGGAGGAGAAGAAGGACGGCCCCCCGATCCACGGCAACACGCGCCTCGAGGTCGTCTGGACCGCGCTGCCCGCCGTGCTGATCATCGGCCTGTGCGCCTACGCGTACTCGGTGCTGCGCTCCAACGAGGCGAGCCAGCGGGGGAGCGACCATCAACGTCACCGAGCGCCAGTTCGCGTTCGAGTTCTCCTATCCGGAGGCCGGCAACAAGCAGGTGGTCTCCCCCGTCCTGTACCTCGCGAAGGGGGAGCCGGTCGTGTTCAAGCTCCGCTCCCTCGACGTCATCCACAGCTTCTTCGTGCCCGAGTTCTCCGAGAAGCTGGACGCGGTCCCGGGGATCACGACCACGCTGCGCGTGACCCCGACCCGGCTAGGGCGCTATCCCGCCGAGTGCACCGAGCTATGCGGCGCCGGGCACTCGCTGATGCGGGCCGCGGTCTACGTGGTGACGCCTGCGGCGTTCCAGCATTGGCTCGCCTCACAGCCGGCCAACACGCCGCCGCCCATCGGCGTGCCCGCGCCACAGTCCGCCCAGCCCGGGGTTCCGGGGTCGCCCAGCGGAACGTCGACTTCGACCTCGAGCACCAGCTCGAGCACGACCACGAGCCCCTCGGGCTCCACGGGCATCCCCCAAGGAGCGAACGCGGGCGACGCTGACAGCGACAATCGGGGGGGCCAAGCGATGGCGACGGCAATATCTGACAACCAGATCCAGTCGCTCGTCACCTTCCTCGCGAGCGTGGCAAAGTGATGACCGTGGGTAGCACGACCGCACAGGAGGTGGCCGGCTGATGGCAACCGCAGTCTCCGAACCGATCGTTGCACGGACGCGCACACGCGTCCCGCTCCCACCGAAGCTCCGTGCGCCCGGCTGGTACCGGGCCGCGCTGTTCGAGGTCCTCGGATTTGGGTTCGCCTTCGGCCTGACCGTCCTGATCCGCTGGCTCCAGAACATCCACCCGGTGGTCTCCGGCAACGCGATCACTCCCGTCGAGCTGATCGTTGTACCGCTGTTCTTCATCGTCGGCATCGGCGTCTGCGACTACTGGGCCTACTGGGCGATCGGACGCAAGACCCGGCCCGAGGAACACTCCTCCCACGGAGCCCACAGCTGGCGCGACTACTTCCGCGTCAACACCGACCACAAGGTGATCGGCATCCAGTACACGGTCACCTCGTTCTTCTTCCTGTTGGTCGGTGGCCTGCTGGCGATGCTGATCCGCGTCCAGCTGGCCAAGCCGGGGATGCAATTCCTGACGCCCGAGCAGTACAACGGCGTGTTCTCGGTTCACGCGACGGTGTTGATCTTCCTGTTTGTGATCCCGGTGTTCGCCGGGCCTGGCGAACTTCGTGCTGCCGCTGATGATCGGGGCCCCGGACATGGCGTTCCCGCGGCTCAACGCCTTCTCGTACTGGCTGCTGCCGATGGGCGGCGTGCTGATGCTGATGAGCTTCCTGGCCCCGGGAGGCTCGTTCGCCTCGGGCTGGACCGCCTACGCCCCGCTGTCGACGACGATGCCGCTGGGGCAGTTGTTCTTCACCGTGGGGGTCCAGTTCGCCGGGTTCTCCTCGATCTTCACGGCGCTGAACTTCCTCGTGACGATCATCACCATGCGTGCGCCCGGAATGAGCTTCTTCCGGATGCCGCTGCTGGTGTGGGCGAACTTCTCGACCTCGCTGCTGGTCGTGATCGCCACCCCGTTCATCGCCTCCTCGCAGTTCTTCGTGCTGCTCGACCGGGCGCTCGGGTTCCACTTCTTCGACGCGTTCGTGGGGGCGGGCAAGAACGGCAACGTGCTCATGTACCAGCACGTGTTCTGGTTCTACTCGCACCCGGCCGTGTACATCATGATGCTCCCTGGCTTCGGGATCATCTCCGAGATCATCGCCACGAAGTCCCGAAAACCGATCTTCGGCTACCGGATGATGGCGTTCTCGCTGATCGCGATCGTGGTGCTCGGCTTCACGGTGTGGGCGCACCACATGTTCGTCTCGGGGATGTCGCCGTGGATCCGGATCCCGATGATGATCACCACCGCGATCATCGCGATCCCGACCGGGATCAAGATCTTCTCGTGGCTGGCGACGCTATGGCGCGGGGTGCTCCACCTCGACACGCCGATGCTGTTCGCGCTCGGGTTCCTGACGATGTTCACGCTCGGCGGGATCAGCGGCGTGATGCTCGCGATGATCCCGTTCGACATCCATGTCAGCCAGACGTACTTCATCGTCGCCCACATCCACTACGTGCTGTTCGGCGGATCGCTGTTCACGATCTTCGCCGGCGTCTACTACTGGTTCCCGAAGATGACCGGGCGGATGTTCGACGAGCGGCTGGGCAAGTGGCATTTCTGGATGACGTTCATCTTCTTCAACCTGACGTTCGGGCCGATGCACATCATCGGCATGCAGGGGATGCCACGGCGGGTCGCGGAGTACGCCGCGAAGTTTGCCGCCTGGAACCTGTTCATCTCCTTCAGCGCGTTCATCCTCGGCTTCAGCACGCTGATCTTCCTCTACAACATGGTGGTCAGCTGGCGCCGCGGGCCGCGGGCCGCGGCGAACCCGTGGCGGGCACTGACGCTCGAGTGGCAGGTCTCCTCGCCGCCCCCGATCTTCAACTTCGACTCGGTGCCGACGGTCGTCGGCGGTCCGTACGAGTACGGCGTCCCGGGCGCGGTACATGGGATCTTCAAGTCCGCCGAGGCGCCGCCGGTCACCGCCGGGTCGTTCTCGGGTCCCCCCAGCCAGGAGCAGCACGAATGAAAACCGTCCTGGTGGTGGCCAATGAGACCCTCGGCGGGCGCAAGCTGGTGGACGCCGTGGGCAAGCGCGCCGAGCAGGGCGACGTGCGGTTCGTGCTGTGCGTGCCGCAGAACCGCCCGCGAGCCGGGCTCGTGATCTACTCCGACTCGGTCCACGACGCCGCCCAGGCGCGAGTCGATCTCGCGCTCGAGTTCCTCCACGCCGACGGCGTTGAGGCGATCGGCGAGGTCGGGGACCCCGACCCGTACAGCGCGACGATCGATGCCGTCCACGAGTACCACCCGGACGAGATCCTGATCTCCACGTATCCCGAGACGCGCTCGGGGTGGCTGGGCCACGACCTGATCGAGCGCGTCCGGGCAGCCACAGGCCTTCCCGTCGAGCACATCGTCAGCGACATCGAAGCCGAGGGATCGGCATTCCACGTGACGCTCGCGGTCGCGAACCGCACCGGCTCAAGCGACGAGTTGCTCGAGGCGCTCAAGACCAAGGCCAAGGCCGAAACGTCGGAGGAGCAGGGGCAGCTGTTCATCGTCGTCGTCCCCCAGGAGGGCGGCGACGGCCAGGCGGCCAGGCGCGCACGCACACGCCTGAAGCTCGTGCTCGACCGTCTCCGTGCCGCGGGCCTGTACGCCGCAGGGATGATCGGCGATCCAGACCCCTTCACGGCGATCACGAACGCGCTCCAGTACTTCCGGGTGGACGACATCGTGGTCTCGACGTTCTCGGAGACCAAGTCCGGGTGGATGCGCACCGACCTGATCGAGCGCGTCCGGCGCGCCACCGGCAAGCCGGTCGAGCACGTGGTGCAGCGCGACCCGGCGCCGGCCGCGAGTTAGAGAGGATCGTGGAAGCCGCCTCAATCGCCCACGAGCATCACGGCCCGCCTCCCGCGCACCGCTCGTCACGTGTTCCCGCGCCGACGCTGGGGATGCTGCTGTTCATCATCTCCGAGGTGATGATCTTCGGGGCCTTCTTCACGGCCTACTTCTTCATCCGGATCGTCACCCACAACCCATGGCCTGCGCGCGGGACGACGCTCCCCGAGGCGGTCGCCGGCGTCAACACCGCGATCCTGCTGTCCTCCTCGCTGACGATCCACTGGGCGCTGCACTCGATCAAGACCGGCAACCGCTTCGGTCTAAAGGCGGGAATGGTCGCCACCTTCTTGCTCGGCCTCACGTTCCTGACCGTCCAGATCAACGAGTACATCCACATCGGGTTCGCCCCGCATGATTCGGCCCAGGCGACGATCTTCTACTCGCTTACCGGCCTCCACGGAGCGCACGTGTTCATCGGTCTGTGCCTGCTGGCGATCGTGACGATCCGGTCGTTCCGAGGCCACTATTCGCCTGAGCACCACGAGGGCATGGAGGTGCCTGGGATCTACTGGCACTTCGTCGACATCATGTGGGTCGTCGTCTACACGCTCGTGTACGTCCTCTGAGGGCGCCTCGGGCGCACTCGCGGCCTTGGCGTTCGACCCGTTCCGGAAGGAAGCCGATGCCTTCCGCGTGCTTGTCTGGTTCGTCGCGATCGTCGCGACGATCGCGGTCGTCGTGCTAATCGTACGGACGTTGACCTAGCCCGCACGTTCATACGTTTTTCATCCTCCCCGAGAAGTGATTACCCGGATTCCTGGGTAATAAGACTCCGAAAGGCGGACCGTCGGCGGATCGGACATCCCGCGCGACGGGGCCGCGTGGATTCGCGGTCCTGACGTGGTTCCCAAATTCAGAGCGTCAGAAAAACCGGAAACCAGGATCAACACGGTCAACAGGCGGGAAGTCGGCATTCAGGGCCGGCAGCACCGCGTAGCAGACAAAATGCGGGAGGCAGAGATGGCGAAGTTGCGTTTCGCCGCGGTCACGGCGGCGGTAGCGGCACTTGGGCTGATGGGGACGGGCGCGGCTGCTTGGGCAGCCGCCGGCGGGGATCCCAACGCCGGTGACGTGTGGCTTGACAACGTGGGACAGCCGGCAGGGCCGGGTCACGAGATGGATCCCCACCTGGCATGCCAGGACATCAACCTGTGGGGCGACAAGCTCGCCGACAGCTCCGGGACGTACACGATCGACGGATGGCCGCCCTCCGGCAGCCAAGAAGTCGACTACTCCAGCAGCTGGAGCTATTCACAGAGCCAGGGCGGCGATCAGGTCACCTCCGTGATCAACGTCCAGCAACTGATCTCCCAAGCCCAGGCCAACGGCGATACCCCCGCGGCACAGGGCTACCACTTCAAGCTCGACTTCTCACAGGATCCCCAGAAGCACAAGACCTTCTGGGTCAACTGCCCAGCACCCTCGACCAGCACCCCGTCAAGCGGGACCACGGCGCCCTCGGGCACGAGCAGTGGCACCCCGTCAAGCGGGACCACGGCGCCCTCGGGCACGAGCAGCGGCACCCCCACAAGCGGGACCACGGCGCCCTCGAGCACGAGCAGCTCCAGCTCGCCCCGCTCCATCGCGGGCACCCATCTGCGCCATAAGCGCCACCGCAAGCACCGCAGGCACCGGAAGCACAAGCACAGCGTCGCCGCCAGGCACATCAGCCGGGCCCCGCGCTTGAGCTCGGGCTTCACCGGCTGAGGAGATAGAGCGTGGATCCGAAGCACCGTCATCGCTGCGGTTCGCTCCGGATCGGGCTCGGGATGGTCGCGGCTGACGCCGCGGCCATCCCGCGCGCCCGCGCGGCGCGTCGCGCTGCGCTCGTGCTCGCGGCCGCGCTCGCGGCCCTCGCCGGGACGGCGGTCCCGACGGCATCTGCGTCAAGCGCCCACGCCGCCCGCTCCGGGGTCTCTCCGCAGCAGCTGGTCGCCACGCTGAAGACAGACCACACGATCTACAACCGCCCCAATGGCGCCCGCGTGAGCTCCATCTCCTCCCGCCGCCCGATCACCGGGGAAGCGACCACCTTGCCGATCCTCGCAACGCGCACGGGCCGCCGCGGAAAGTGGCTCTTGATCCGGTATCCGAGCCGGCCCAACGGAGCGGTCGGCTGGATCCGGGCACTCGACACGCGCCTGTGGTTCATCCACCTGCACGTCGTGGTCTCCCTCGGCCAACGGCGCGCCCGCGTCTACTACTACGGGTCGCTGATCAAGACGTTCATCGTGATCGTCGGGGCCCCGTCCTCGCCGACGCCCGAAAGGGAAGTTCTTCGTCGAGAGAACATCGCCGAGCCAAGCGGCTTTCCGGGAGCGCCATACGCGCTTGCCCTGAGCGCCCGGTCAAACACGTTCACTGAGTTCGACGGAGGTCCCGGACAGATCGCGATGCACGGCATCGAGAACCTCGGCGGGACGATGGGAACCGCGGAGTCCCACGGCTGCATCCGATTCACCACGGCGGACATCACGTGGCTGGCACAGCGGGTGGACCCCGGCACGCCGGTGACGATCACCGCCTGAGCCGGCGGACCACCCGGGCAGACGCCACGAGCGCAGGCACTCGGCGCAGACGCGCCCGCGTGGGCGCTATTTCGTGACGCTTGAGAGGAACACGACCAGGGCCTTGACCTGGCTCGGGCTCAGCGTCTGCGAGAAGTTGCTCGGCATCACGCCCGCCGCGAACCCCGAGGGCAGGAACGCGTAGGGCTTGATGATCGCGGTCGTGATGCACTGGCTGAGGGTCGCCCCCCTGATCTTCTTCGACGCGGCGCTCGCGCAGTCGGGCCCCAGACGCGTATCCAGGTTCGGACCAACCGTCCCCTTCGTGCCCGCGGCCGCGAGCGTGTGGCAGGAGCCGCACCCGCCTGGACCCGTGAACACGGCCTTGCCGTTGGCCGCCGTCGGCGCGACGGTCGCCTGACCTGCAGTCGCCAGCTGCCCGGTGTCCTGGCCGGGGATCGCGGCGACGAGGCCCACGTACGCCGCGACGTCCTCGGCGTTCTGCCCCTTGTAGAGCATCGGCGGCATCACAGCTCCGCTGGCGGGGTTCGCGTTCGGATACTGAATCCAGTAGCTCACGAGGCCCTGGATCGAGGTGCTCTTGATCCCGTCCCGGCGGTCCTGCCTGAAGGCGTCGTCGAGGTTGGGGCCGACAGTCCCGGTGGTGCTCGCGTGGCTCAGGGTGTGGCACACCCGCACTTTGCCGCGAACAGCACCTTGCCCCGGACCACATTGGCCGTGGGGTGCTTGACCGCGCATCCTCCGACCGCGATCAGCACCAGCGCCGCCGGGACGAACGCAGCGAGGCTCGCGAGGTGCGTCTCAGCGTCATCGCGCGCGGCACTCTATCCAAGCACGGGGCGCGGTGCCCCGTCGCGGGCCCGCGAGGCCGCTGGTAGCATGGCGGCGGATGAGGACGCGCCAGAAGTACCGCATGCGGACGCCCTCCACCGGCCGCGAGGTCGTGATCGAAGCGGAGCCCGATCGGATCTACGCGGACCGGGAGACCGGCGAGCCGCTCGAGGTCGTGGGCGAGCTGCTGCCGCTGGCGCCGACCGCCTCGGAGCTCCCCTGGGCGGTGGAGAACCTGCGCTTCTGCAACTGGTGTGACCAGCTGGCCCAGAAGGACCTGAACGACTGCCCGTATTGCGGCAGGCGCGATGGAACCCCTGGACCGCTGAGGCTCCGCCGGTGAACCGCCATCGCAATCTGCCAGTCAGGCTGCTCTCGCTCGGTGCCTGTGCACTCTCGGCTGCAGCGATCGCGGGGTGCGGGGGCGGCGGATCGACCTCAGGCGATACCGCCGGCGCCCCCCCGCTGACGGTCCCGACGGCGACGGCCGCGAGCGCCGTGGTCCCGACGACTTCCACGACCCCGACCACCACGACGAGCACCGACACGACCGCGGCCTCGTCGTCATCGTCGAGCGGGGCCACGAGCAACCAGTCGGCGAGCAGCGGCAACTCCGGCGCGAGTGCGAACTCCGGCGGTGCGAGTCCCTCCGGTGGGGGCACCGCGGCCGGCGGCGGAGGCACCTCAGGCGGCGGTTCGGGCTCCTCGAGCGGCGGTGCGGGTCTCAGCTCGGCGTTCTGCCAGCAGAACCCAGGCGCCTGCTAGCCAGCTCCGCCGCGCCGCAGCGGATCCGGCTCGAACCGGCGAGCCGGTCTACTGGACCGGGTTGGTCCCGTTCGGGTAGGTGACCTCGGTCGCCGAGTACTCGACCCGCGTGCCCGGGTAGTTGCACGAGTAGGTGGCGGTGCTCTTAGTGTCGATCTGCGCCTGGCTCGTCGACGGAGGGTTGTTGCAGTTCGCGCTCCGGCTCTGGCGGTAGGCGAACGTCTTGCTCGGCTGGTTGATCGTCAGCACGGGCGCCCACGTCGGCGTGGTCAGCGCCACGACGTCCTTGGGCTGAACCTCGATGCTCGACTCCAGCGGCAGCTGCACGACCGAGCCGAGGTACGGGATGACGTGGAACAGGTTGCTCGTCCCCACCACCTGCCAGCGAAAGTTGCTGTGCTTGCCGACCGGCCTGAGCACGGTGACCGCCACCTGAGCAGTGCCGCCATAGGTCTGATCCAGGAAGTGGATGTAGGTCTTCTGGGTCGACTTGCTGCTCGACAACTTCGACAGTCCCACGGTGAATGCGACGATCCTGCCGGCCTTCGTGACCTTGGTGGGGTACGCGATCCCGTCGCGAAGCGTCTCCAGCGCGGTGACGCGGGTCAGGACGATCGTGCACTGCGCCGAGGAGACGTTCTTGGGGCAGACCGGAGCCACGAGCGGCGACTTGGTCGCCCCCAGCTCGATCGTGGCCGCAGCAGCGGTGGCGGGCGCCGTCGCCGCCCCGAGCGCCAAAACGGTGACAGTCGCCTTCCAGGGGATTCGTCTCATGCGCCTCATTCAACACGACTCCGCGGCGGCAGTTGCGAAACGCCGCCGCCGGCCGATGGCAGGATCTAGAGCGCTACAGCTTTGTGACTTCGATGGCCTTGGGCCCCTTGGGCCCCTCCTCCGCCTCGTAGGAGACCTTGGTCCCCTCGGCGAGAGAGCGGTAGCCGTCGCCGGCAATGCCCGAGAAATGGACGAACAGATCGCGTCCGCCGTCGTCGGGCGTGATGAACCCGAAGCCCTTGTCGTCGCTGAACCACTTGACGGTGCCAGTTGCCATGAACTTCCCCTCCTACTACTGCTTTTGGGCGCTACGGTTGGCTCTCCGAGGGCCCCGGGAAACGCGGGAACCGTATCAAGGTCTCGATCATCGAAGCGCGTCGGCGGCGGCACGCGATCTCGTCCGATATCGCCGGGCTCTGGGGTACCAGGGCAGGCGTAGCGGATCGCCCTCGTAGCGGGGAATCACGTGGATGTGAAAGTGGTAAACGGTTTGCCACGCGGCGCGGCCGCACGAGTTGAGCAGATTGACCCCATCGGCGCGGAGCCGCTCGTGCGCCTTGCGGGCCGCGCGCTGAGCCGCGACGGCCACCGCCTCGAGCTCGTCCTGCTCGATTTCGAGCAGATCGCGCGCGTGCCGGCGGGGAATCACGAGCATGTGACCGCGGGTCGCGGGGTTGATGTCCATGAACGTGACTGTGCGCTCGTCCTCGTCCACGATGTTGGCGGGGATCTCGCCCGCAAGGATCTTGCAGAAGATGCAGTCCGGGTCGCTCACGGCACCCGGGAGCCTATCGATCCGGTCCCCCGAGCAGCCGCCGCGCGCAGCTCGATCGCCTCCCTCCCGGGACGGCGATCTCCCGGGCGAAGCTCGCTTCCTCGCAGCTCCGCGAGGATCCGGCCGAGCTCCGGCCCGGGCGCGCAGGCCGAGCTCACGGGCCAGCTCGTCCCCGCGGACCGGCGGCCGCGGGGGGTCCCGCCACCCACCGCAGCGCCTCCCCCAGCATCTGGCCGCGCGAGCTCCACGTGCTTGGCGATCGCCTGCTCGGAGTTGTCTCCCGCGGGTCGCCAGCCGGTCGGCGACGCTCAGCACGGTGACGTCGACGGGCACCGGCGAGCACCGGTGCAGGTAGCGGTAGATCGTCCCTCCTGGACAGCGGCACCTCGTGGACGAGGAACCCCAGGTGCAGGTGGTGGCGGGCCAGCGCGGCGACGTGCTCGGCGAGGCGGTCGCTCGCCCGCAGTCGCGCCAGCACCGCTCGTGCGGTCTCGCCACCCGCCGTGTCGTGTCCGATGAACGTCACCCTTCCCTCCGGCGTGACGCTGCGGGTCTGCGGCTTGGCGATGTCGTGCAGCAGCGCACCGAACCGGAGCGCCTGCCATCGCGTCAGCTCGTTGGCGAGCGGCTGCTCCATGAACCGGCGGACCGCGAGGCGGTGCTCCCCGAGCTCCGCGCCGTCTCGCTCGAGCTCGATCGTCGCCGCAAGCACCGCGAGGGTGTGGGCGTGCACGTCGAGATGGTGAAAGCGGCTCTGCTCGACGCCGCGAAGCGCCGTCAGCTCCGGGAGCACCACCTCGGCGTCCCGAGCTCCTCCATCAGCTCGAGCCCGGCGACGGCGCGGTCGGTGCAGATCAGGCGCTTGAGCTCCGCGAAGATCCGCTCCGGCGCGACCACCCGAAGCCCCGCGGCGCTGCGAGCGGCGGCTGATGCCGTGCCAGGGTCGATCGAGAAGCCGAGCTCGCACGCGAGCCGCACGAGTCTCAGCGTGCGCAGCGGATCTTGCTCGAAGGCCGCCGGCGAGACCATCCGCAGCGTCCTCTCGCCGAGGTCGCCGAGTCCGCCGAACGGATCCACGAGCTCGCCGCCCGACACGCGCTCGGCGATCGCGTTGATCGTCAGGTCCCGGTTTTCCAGGTTTGCCTCGATCGACCCGCCACCCAGGGGCAGCAGGTCGAGCTGCCAGCTGCGATCGCGTGAGACGACCCGCCACACACCGAACTCCTCGGACAGCTCGAACGCGTGCCCGCGGGCCCGCCGCGCCAGCGCCTTGGCCGCCCGCGCCGGGTCTCCGTCGATCGCGACGTCGAAATCGTTCGTGGCGCGGCCGAGCAGCCGGTCGCGGACCGCGCCGCCCACCAGCCATGCGCTGTCACCGAGCTCGCCGAGCGCCTCCAGCGGCGCGTTCACGCGGCCGCCCGTCGCGGTGGTACTCGCGCGGCACCCGGCCCGAGATCCCGCACACGACCTCGTAGTTGATCGTCCCGATCCGCCGCGCGAGGTCCTCCGCCGTCTGGCGCTCACCGCCGTCGGCGCCGATGATCGTCGCCGTGTCGCCCTCGCTGACGGGCGACCGGTCCCCCGCGTCGAGCGTGATGTTGTCCATGCTGACGGTGCCCACGAGCGGGTAGCGGCGGCCGCCGACAAGCACGTCGCAGTTGTTCGTGAACGCGCGGCGGATCCCGTCGCCGTAGCCGATCGGCAGCGTCGCGATCGACGTCTGGGCCCGCGCGATGAACCGGCGACCGTAGCCGACGCTTTCGCCGGCCCTCGCCGGCTTCACCGCCGCCACGTAGGAGAGCAGCTCCAGCGCCGGCTCGAGCTCCCACCGCGCCGGCTCCTCGTTCATCGGGTCACACCCGTAGATCGCGATCCCGCACCGGACCATGTCGAAATGGCTTTCGGGCGCGGTCAGCGTGGCGGCGCTGTTGGCCGCATGGACCAGCACCCCGGGCCAGCGGCGGCGCACCTCGTCGGCGAACGGTCCGAAGCGCTCCAGTTGGGTCGCGAGGAAATCGGGGTCCTCATCGGCGGTCGCGAAATGGGTCATCGCGCCGGACAGCTCGAGCTCGGGAGCTGTCTCGGCGACGCGCTCGGCGATCCGAATCGCCTCCGCGGGGTCTCGGGTGCCGAGCCGTCCGAGCCCGGAGTCGAGCTTGACATGAACGCGAACCGGGGCGAGGCCGAGCCGCGAGGCGGCCGCCCCCAGATCGTCCACGAACCCTTCGCTCCACGCCACGATCTCCGCCCTGGCCGCGAGCGCGACCGGGAGCTCCTCGGCGCTCAGCGCGCCCATCACGAGCACGGGAGCGTCGATCCCTCCCGCCCGAAGGATGGCGGCCTCCTGCGCGGTCGCCACCCCGAGCCACTGGGCTCCCCCGGCGAGCGCCGCACGGGCACTCGGTACCGCCCCGTGACCGTAGCCGTCGGCCTTCACGACGGCACACAGGCGCGCGCCTGGAGCGAGCGCATCGCACAGCCGCGAGGCGTTTCGCTCGATCGCCGCAAGGTTCACGCGGGCCAGCGCGCGCAGGGCCATCCGCTACTCCAGGGCCGCGGCGAAGGCGTGCGGCAGCGCCTCGATCACATCACCGGCGACCACGCCCTCGTCGCCGATCCGCCGAGCCGCGAGCCGGCCCGCCCGCGCGTGAACGAGCACCCCGGCACACGCGGCTGCGAACGGCTCCATCCCCTTCGCGAGATACGCACCGATCACGCCCGAGAGCACGTCTCCCGTACCGGCGGTGGCCAGCGACGGCGCGCCTCCCCTGCTGACCCCGACGCGCCCGTCCGGGTGCGCCACGAGCGTGTCATCGCCCTTGAGCACGACGATCGCGTTCGCCTCGGCCGCCGCGGTCCGCACACTGCTTAGCCGCCGGGCCGCAATCGACTTGCTGTCTGAGTCGAGCAGCCTGGCGAGCTCGCCGGCGTGCGGCGTCAGCACCGTCGGGGTGGTGCGAGCAGCCAGCGACGACAGCGACCCCGCGTGCGCGTTGAGCCCGTCGGCGTCGAGCAGCAGTGGCGACTGTGCTTCGCGTGCGAGCGTCCGCGCGAGCTCGAACGCGCCCGGCCGCCGCCCGATCCCGGGACCGAGAACCAGCGCGCCCGAGCTCGCCGCCCGCTTGAGCACGGTCTCCGCGCCGGCCGGCTCGAGCGAGCCCTCCGCGTCGGGCAGCGGGACGGTCATCTCCTCGAGCAGGCGCGACTCGAACACGAGGTTGAGCGAGGCGGGGACGAATGCCGTCACGTAGCCCGCTCCGGCTCGCATCGCCGCCATCGACGCCATGCACGGCGCCCCGGTGAGGCCGATCGAACCGCCGCAGACCAACACACTGCCGGCGGCGAACTTGGTCGACTCCCGCCCGCGCCGGGGGATTCCGTCGGTGACCCGGGGCTCGATCAGTCCGATCCGCGGCTCGGCCGGTCCTCCGGGCGGGATCCCGATGTCGCGAACCTCCACCGTCCCAGCGTGGTCCTTTCCGGGGGCGATCCACAGTCCCGGCTTGGCCGCGTGGAACGTGACCGTCGCCCGGGCGCGGACAGCGGACCCGAGAACCTCTCCGGTCGACGCGTCGACCCCGCTCGGGACGTCGCAGGCGATCACGACCGCGCCCCGGGCGGCGTCGTTGATCGCCTCGATCGCGCCCGCTGCAGGCTCGCGCGGCTCGCCGCTGAAGCCGGTTCCGAGGATCGCGTCGATGACGCCGTGCGCCCCGTCGAGCGCGGCGGCCTCAAACGGCTCCGGCGGAGCGCCCGGCAGGCGGCTGCAGTTGGTGCCGGCGTCGCCTCGCAGCTCGTCCGGCGAGCCCAGCAGCAGCACGCGCACATCTCGCCCGAGCTCGCGCAGCAACCGCGCGCAGACGAACCCGTCGCCGCCGTTGTTGCCCTTGCCGCAGACGACGACGATCTGACCGGTGGGGACCATCCGCTGGACAACCTCCTCAAGGCCCGACCCGGCGCGCTCCATCAGCTCGATTCCAGGGATCTTGAGCTCGTCGATCGCCCACTCGTCGAGCGCCCGCTGCTGCGGGGCGTCTGGGAGCGGGTCAAGCCAATCGGGAAGGGCCATGGAGGCGCAGCGTACTGGTCACCCTGACCGGTTCGGGTACGCTGGCCGCGGTGGGCGCGCTCGAGAACAAGCAGCTGATGGAGGGCGTGTTCGCGGAGCTCGCGAACGGCAACGGGGAGCCGTTCATGGACAGCCTCGGCGAGGACATCCGCTGGACAGTGACCGGGCGCAGCGTGTGGTCTCGCACCTACGAGGGCAAGCGGGCGGTGATCGACGAGCTGATGCGACCGCTGTTCTCGCAGTTCGCCGGGCCCTACCGGAATGCCGCCAGCCGGATCATCGCCGACGAAGACCACGTCGTCGTCGAGTGCCATGGCGAGGTCACCACCAAGTCTGGCAAGCCCTACAACCAGACGTACTGCTACGTCTGCCGAATCGCCGACGGCAAGATTCGCGAGCTGACCGAGTACCTGGACACGGAGCTCGTCACCGAGGCGCTGGAACCACCGGCACCCCGGTAGCGTCCGCCGCTACGTGTCGCGACGGACGAGCAGCACCGCGGCCACCACCAGGGCAACCGCGGCATACGCGCAGAACATCCCGAAGCCGGCCCACGGCGCGAGCGTGTTCGGATCCGGGTGAATCGTCCACACGGCGCCGCCGGCGTTGCTCGGGAGGTAGGGATCGATCGAGTTCGACACGCTCGTCGGCAGCAGGCCGATGATCGGCGGCAGGACGAACACGATCGCGGCCAGCGTGGCGATCCCGCCGGCGGTGCTGCGAACGATCGCGCCGAGGCCGAGGCCGAAGAGCCCCATCACCGTCAGGTAGAGGACGCTCCGAACAGCGCCCTGACGACCCCGGGATGCGGAGATCGTGATGTTGATGTGCTGCCCGGTAAGGATCGCCTGGCCGGCGAAGAACACGATGAACACGGCCGGGAGGCTGATCAGGAACACCACGGCTGCCGAACACGAGCGCCTTGGCCCACAGCACGGGAAGCCGCTTGGGCACGGCGGCGAATGTCGACGCGGATCGACCGGTGGAGTACTCGGCAGTGATCACGAGAACGCCGAGCACACCCACCGCCAGCTGGGCGAAGTTGACGCCGGTGAGGCTCGCCTGGAGCGCGTGGAAGTGGTTCGCTCGCGCGGGCTCAGGTGCAGCCAGCGCGTCTCGAACATCAGTGCACACGAGGATCCCGATCCCGATGATCAGCAGGAGCGTGACGAGCAGCGACCAGCGGGTCGAGCGGACCGAGCGCAGCTTGGTCCACTCGGACAGCGCGACCCGGCGCTCGGTCACCCGCTGGACCGGTCCCCTCGCCGCGGCGAGAGCGCTCACGCCACCACCTCCTGCGGCTCATCGGCGTGTACGGGAGCGTCTGCGTGGAACTCGACCTCGTCGCGCGTCAACTCCATGAAGGCCTCTTCGAGGGATGCTTCGAGCGGGGTCAGCTCGTGGAGGACGACCCCGCCTTCGGCGGCGGTCTCGCCGATCTGCTCGGGTCTCAGCCCGGAGACCTCGAGGACGGCGGCTCGGGCTGCTTGACCGTCACTTCGGGTCCCGCGAGCAGCTCCTTGAGCCTGCTTGCCTGCGGCGAGCGGACCCGGACCGATCGCTTGGAGGCGCTCCGTACGAACTCCTCGGTGCTCATGTCGGCAAGCAGCTGGCCACGCCCGATCACGATCAGGTGCTCGGCGGTCTGCGCCATCTCGCTCATCAGGTGCGAGGAGACGAACACGGTGCGCCCGTCGGCCGCCAAGCCGGTGAGCAGGTTCCGCACCCACAGGATGCCCTCCGGGTCAAGGCCGTTGATCGGCTCGTCGAACATCACGACCTTGGGATCGCCGAGCAGCGCCGAGGCGATTCCCAGCCGCTGGCCCATCCCGAGCGAGAACGTTCCGGCGCGCTTGCGCGCGACCTTGGCGAGCCCGACCATCTCGATCAGCTCGGTCACCCGGCCGCGTGCGATCCCGTGCGTCTGGGCCAGCGCGAGCAGGTGGTGATACGCCGAGCGTCCCGGGTGGACCCCGCGCGCCTCGAGCAGCGCGCCGCACTCGGTGAGCGGAGCCGCGTGCTCGCGGTACGGCTCGCCGGCGACCAGCGCGCGTCCCGAGTCGGGTGCGTCGAGGCCGAGGATCAGCCGCATCGTCGTCGATTTTCCCGAGCCGTTGGGCCCGAGAAAGCCGGTCACGACCCCCGGCCGGACCGTGAAGTTGAGATCGCGAACGGCCGTCGTCGAGCCGTACCGCTTGCTGATGTCTGTGACCTCGATCACTGCGAGAGCGCCCCTAACCGGGAGATTGTCCGGAACCGAGCAAAGCAGCGGGACATGAAGGCGGCCTGAAGATCTCCTCGGCGTTCATGCCGGGAACATAAGGTCCGCGTCACGCGGCGATCGCGATCGCCCCGGCGTCCCGGCGCGTGTGCGTGAGCGACACGCTCACACGGACACCGAGCGTCGCCGCGCGCTCGGCGACCGCGCCGGACAGGCGAACTTCTGGGGGCCCCTCGCCGCCGATCACCTCGACATCGCGGAAGCTCCACGCGTCCATCGCCAGCGCCTTGGCGACGGCTTCCTTGGCGCAGAACCGCGCCGCGAGATGCTGGCCAGGCCTGGCCCTCCGGGCGGCGTATGCCCGCTCGGCGTCCGAGAACAAGCGCTGGGCGAGACGCGGCCGGCGCTCCAGCGCCCGTTCGAGCCGCTCGATCTCGAGCAGGTCGATACCCACGCCGGCACCGGCCGCCGCCTCCCGGGCGCTCATTCGACCGTCACCGTCTTGGCGAGGTTCCGGGGCTGATCGACGTTCAGACCGCGCTCGCGTGCGATGTAGTAGGCGAGCAGCTGAAGCGGGATGACCGCAAGCACCGCGGAGAGGATCCAGTCGGTCTGGGGCACGCGGATCACCTCGCCGGCGTGTTCGGCGATCTGCTCGTTGCCCTCGGTCGCGACGGCGATCACCCGGGCGCCGCGCGCGTTGACCTCCTGGATGTTCGAGATCACCTTCTCCAGCACCGGCGAGTCCGTCGCGACGGCGACCACGGGGGTCGACTCGTCGAGCAGGGCAATCGGGCCGTGCTTCATTTCCCCGGCGGCGTACGCATCGGTCGCGATGTAGGAGATCTCCTTGAGCTTCAGCGCCCCCTCCTGCGCCACGGGGACGCCCGCGTGGCGCCCGAGGTAGAGGAAGAAATCGGCCCCGCTGTGCGCCCTGGCGATCCGCTTGACGTCATCGACGTTCTCCAGCATCTCGGTGATCAGGTGAGGGAGCCGCTTGAGCTCGGCGATCAGGCCGGCCAGCACGTCCGGCTCGAGCTTCCCTCGGAGCTCCGCAAGCCTGAGCGCGAGCAGGTACATGGCAACCACCTGGCTGACGAACGTCTTGGTCGCCGCGACCCCGATCTCCAGGCCCGCGCGTGTGTACAGGACCCCGTCGGCCTGGCGGGTCGCCTGGGAGCCCATCACGTTGGTGATCGCCAGCACCGTGGCCCCGCACTCGCGGGCGGTGCGCATCGCCGCGAGCGTGTCTGCCGTCTCGCCGGATTGCGAGATCCCGATCACCAGGTCACCCGGCCCCACGACCGGGTTCCGGTAGCGGTACTCGGACGCGATCTCCACCTCGACCGGGACGCGCGACCACTCCTCGATCGCGTAGCGCCCGATCAGGCCCGCGTGGAACGAGGTCCCGCAGGCGACGACGACGATCCGCCTGAGCCCGCGGAGCAGCTCGTCGTCGATCCCGCCTAGGTCTCCAAGATCGATCCCGTCCGGACGCGCCGCCCGCTCGCCGATCGTCTCGGCGACGGCGTCGGCCTGCTCGTGGATCTCCTTCAGCATGAACGTCTCGTAGCCCTGCTTCTCGGCGGTTTCGGCATCCCAATCGACTTCGACCACATCGCGGTCGACCGGATCGCCCGCAGCGGTCAGGAACTCGACGCCGTCGGGCCGTAGCACCACGATCTCGTCGTCCTCGATGTACTGCACGCGCCGCGTCTCGCGCAGGAACGCCGGGATTGCCGAGCCGACGAACTGCTCGCCGTCCCCGCGACCGATGATCAGCGGACATTCCTTGCGCGCGCCGACCAGCAGCCCGGGCTGATCGATGCTCATCGCGACGAATGCGTAGTGCCCGCGGAGCTCACCGTACGCCTCGCGGACCGCGTCCACGAGGTCACCCTGGTAGTGATGGGCGACCAGGTGCGCGATCACCTCGGCGTCGGTCTCGGACGTGAACCTGGCGCCGCCGGCGACCAGTTGCTCCTTCAACGCCAGGTAGTTCTCGACGATGCCGTTTACGACGATGTGGACCCGGTCCGCGGTGTCGAAGTGCGGGTGGGCGTTTGCCTCGGTGACCCGGCCGTGCGTCGCCCACCGAGTGTGGCCGATGCCCGTGCGGGTGGCCTCCCCACCGTCTGCCGGCTCTCCGTGGCCGTTGGCGCTGATCGCCTCCCGCAGCTTCTCCAGGTTGCCGACCGCGCGGACGGCGTCGATCCGGGGCCGTCCAGAACCGAGATACCGGCGCTGTCATACCCGCGGTATTCGAGCTTTTCGAGCCCCGCGAGCAGCAGCGGGCGTACCTTCCGGTGGCCGACGTAGCCGACGATTCCGCACATGCGCCTTCTGTCTCCAGGGTCGAGTTGCAGCGTCGAACCGCACCGGCGGCCCGCGCTCTCCGGTCGGGTCCTCGCCGGAGAGCGAAAGCCAGATGTTAGAGCGCGGAGCGGCGAGCGCCAGCAAGAGTACGATCACGCTCGGCTCTGAAGATGGCAACCAAGCGTGGACCGGAGATGCAAGGCGACTCGGGGGACGTGGCGTTCTTCGAGCTGATGGACCACCACATGCCGCGGGTGTTCCTGTCGATCATGCGGCGGTTGCCCAGCGACCCGCGGTGCCGCCTGTGCCACGCGCCGTACGGTGGGCTCGGCGGCCGCGTCATGCGGCGGGTCGGGTTCGGCCCCTCGCGCAAGAACCCGGGGCTCTGCAACACCTGCTTCGAGAAGGCCCCGATGGGCGGCGTCGAGATGGAGATCGGGGTGCTGTTCGCCGACGTCCGGGGATTCACATCGCTCGCCGAGAGCCTGGCTCCGCCGCAGGTCGCGGACCTCTTGAATCGCTTCTATTCCTGCGCCGCGGAGGTTCTCGGACGCTCGGCGGTGATCGACAAGCTGGTCGGGGACGAGGTGATGGCGCTGTACCTACCCCAGCTGATCGGCAAGCGCTGGGAGGACGACATGCTCCGGGACGCCAGACGAGCTGCTCGAGGCGGTCGGCTTCGGCTCTGGAGACGAGCCGTGGCTGCGGCTCGGGATCGGCCTCGACGTTGGCAGAGCGTTCGTCGGCAACGTCGGCGCGGGCGAGGTCAAGGACTTCACGGCGCTCGGCGACGTCGTCAACACCGCCGCCCGGCTCCAGTCCTCCGCCGAGGCCGGGCAGATCGTGCTCTCCGAACGCCTCTACGGGCGACTCTCGGCGGGCGCGGCCGAAGCAGGCTCGAGAATGGCCGCGCTCAAGGGCAAGCGCGAGCCCGAGCCCGTGCGCGTGATCGACGCCTGACGTCGCACGGAGGGTCAGCCCGCGCAGCGGCGAAGCTGTAGGGGTGACGCCTGAGGCTTGGGTTTATCTGCTGCGCTGTCGTGACGGCTCCCTGTACGCGGGCTGGACCGTCGACCTGGAGCGCAGGCTCGCTCGCCACCGAGCCGGCGTCGCCAGCCGCTACACGGCAAGCCGGCTCCCCGTCGAGCTCGCGCTCGCGATCCCGATGCCCGACCGCACCGCCGCACGCCGCGAGGAGGCGCGTATCAAGCGCCTCCCGCGGGCGGCGAAGCTCGCGCTGCTCCGGCGTCAGCCGCCTCGATCTACCCGCTAGGTGGTGGTGTTGCTGGTCGTTGTGCCCGATGATTGCGAGATGCTGAAGTGCATCTCGGCGGTGCTGCCCTTGATCGAAGTGACGGTTGCACGGATGTTGAGCTTGGCGCCGCCGGTGCCGCTGCCGCTGCACACCTCCGAGGCGCCCACCTTGGCATCCAGGTCAGTTGGACAGCTCACGGTCAAGATTCGCGCTGAACGACCAGCCGCGACCAATTGCTGATTGAACGCCGCCTTCGCCCGATTCGCGACCTCAGAGCTGCTGACGGTCGAGGTACCACATCCGGCTACCCCCACGGCAACCGCCACAGAGGCGGTGATCAGCGCCGACCGGCGCATGTGCGACACGCTCACTTGTGCTCCCCTTTTCTGATCAGTGACCGAGCCGCTGCCCGCTCGGTCGGGTCGCGAAAACACTAAACCCGATGTCAAGCCGCGAGCCAGACCTCGGAGTGCATGCGCCGGCCTCCGGGAGTACCCCGGGGGCATAGCCGGAGTACCCCGGGGCATAGCCCTCGTCGTGCTGGTATCAATCAGACTGGTCCGGGGGTGGGTGGATCGAAGGCCGCGAGGTGAAGGTTTGTGAGCTCGGACCAGCGGACGGCTGATGAGGGGAGGAAGCGCTCCGGCGCTCGCCGTCGATCGCCTGACGAAGCGCTTCGGCGACCGGGTCGCCTTCCAGCGACGTCTCCTTCGAGGTCGGCTACGGCGAGGTGTTCGGATTCCTCGGGCCGAACGGCGCCGGGAAGACGACGACCGTGCGGACGCTCGGCACGCTCATCGCTCCGAGCTCGGGCTCGGCGACGGTCGCGGGCATCCCGCTCGCGCCCGAGAACGGCGTGGAGATCCGCCGGCGGATCTCGATCATGCCCGAGGCGCCGGGCCTCTACCTCCGCCTGAGCGTGACCGAGAACCTCGAGTGCTTCGCCGGCCTCTACGAGGCGCCGCGACCCGAGCGACCGCATCGAGCGAGCGCTTGCGCGCCGTGAACCTCACCGAGCGGGCCGACGATCCCTGCGGCGCGCTGTCCAAGGGGCTCCGCCAGCGGGTCGCGCTGGCGCGGGCGTTGCTCAGCGATCCCGAGGTGCTGTTCCTCGACGAACCGACCTCGGGCCTCGACCCGGTCGCCGCGCGCGACGTGCACGAGCTGATCGACGGGCTCCGCCAGCGCGGCGTGACGATCTTTCTCACCACCCACCGCCTCGACGAGGCCGAGCGCCTCTGCGACCGCGTCGCGATCCTGAACACGACCCTGCGCACGATCGGCCGGCCCGACGAGCTGCGCGAGCGGCTGTTTGCCAAGACGCTCACGGTCCGGACGCGTGCCCCGCTCCCGGACCCGAAGCGCGTATTCGCGGGCCTGCCGGCTGTCGAGGGCTGGCAGCCAGGACGGCGCCGACGGCTACGTGGTCGCCGTCTCGGACCCGGCCGTCGCCGCCCCGGCCGTCACCCGCGCGCTCGTCGCGGCGGGCGCCGACGTGCTCTCGATCGGCGAGTCGCGCCATTCGCTCGAGGACGTCTACCTCGAGCTGATCGACGAGGACGTCGAGCTGAACGCGAGGCCAGATGAGCCCGAGCTCGCGTCCGGGCGATCTTCCGCAAGGAGCTGCGGGAGTACCGGCGCAACCGCTCGATCGTGGTCGACGATGGCGATCCTGCCCGCTGGTCTTCCTCATCCAGCCGCTGATCCAGATCTTCACCCTGCCCGCCGTCCTCCGCGAGCACGCTCGCTGCACAAGCAACCGCTGCTGTACATGCTGGGCATCCCGGCGCTCGTGCCGGCCGCGCTCGCCGCCGACTCGGTCGTCGGGGAGCGCCAGCAGGGCACGCTGGAGCCGGTGCTCACGACGCCGATCCGTCGGGAGGAGCTCATCCTCGGCAAAGCGCTGGCGGCGCTCGTCCGGCGCTCGCCGTCTCCTACGCGGTCTTCGGTCTGGCCGTCGCCAGCATCGCGGTGTTCGCCCAGGCGCCGGTGACGTCGCGCCGTCCTCCGCGGCCCGGAGCTGCTCGCCCAGCTGCGTCTTCACGCCGCTGCTCGCGACCTGGTCGATCTGGGTCGGCATGGCGATCTCCGCCCGCTCCAGCGACTTCCGTGTCGCCCAGCAGCTCGCCACGCTCGCGAGCCTTCCGACGGTCATCTTCACGTCGCTCATCGCGTTCGACGTGATCCATGCGACGCTCGGACTCGCGCTCGGCCTCGGAGCCGCGCTGCTGGTCCTCGACCGTCTCGGCTGGCGCTTCGTCTCGGCGCTGTTCGACCGCGAACGGCTGATCACCGGCACCAGATCGTGAGGCTGGGATGCGAGGTGCCTACAGTCCCGTGTGCCGCGACTACAGTCCCCGCACATGCTGACGGTCGTCGACGAGGCGGATCTTGCGGAGCTGCTGCCGCTGATGCGCGCTTATTGTGACTTCTACGAGGTCGCGCCCTCGGATGAGGACCTGCTGGCGATGTCCCGCGCATTGATCGCCGATCCCGAGCGTGAGGGCCTTCAGCTGATCGCGCGCGATACCGCCGGTGTCGCGATCGGCTTCGCCACGATCTTCTGGAGCTGGTCGACCCTGAGCGCGTCACGGATCGGCGTCCTCAACGACCTGTTCGTCACCCCGGTGGCGCGCGGCAAGGGAGCCGCCGAGGCGCTCATCCGTGTCGCGCTGGAGCGCTGCAGAGAGCACGGAGCCAGCGCCCTCAGCTGGCAGACCGCCCATGACAATCGCCGGGCTCGAGCCCTCTACGAGCGGATCGGCGCACGACGCGAGGAGTGGCTCGACTACTCACTGGCGACGTAGCGTCCCGGCCGCGTCAGCCCGCCAGCGCCTCTTCGACCGCCCGAGTGAGACGGGCGCACACATCGTCGGTTTCCTGCTCGCTGGGCGCCTCCACCATCACCCGGATCAGCGGCTCGGTGCCGGACGCACGCACGAGGACCCGCCCACGGCCCGCGAGCGCTTCGTCCTCTCGCTCGATCGCACTCCGGACCTCGGGATCGTCCATCGCACCCGAGAGGGCCGAGCGATCCGCGGCTCGCACGTTGACCAGCCGCTGCGGGAGCTTCTGCATCGCGTCGCGCGTCTCCAGCCCTCGCCCGGCGAGAGCCTCGAGCACGAGCAGCGCGCTGGCGATCCCGTCCCCGGACGGCCCGACGCCGAGGTCGATGATGTGGCCCGACTGCTCGCCGCCGAGTGTCCACTGACGCCTACGCAGCTCGTCGAGGACGTAGCGGTCACCGACGGCCGTCGTCGCCACCTCGATCCCCTTCTCCGCCATCGCCGTGTGGAAGCCGTAGTTCGTCATCACCGTAACTACGACACCGCCGCCGGAAAGCCGGCCGCGATTTCGTAGGTGAAGCGCAGCCAGCGCGATCAGCTCGTCGCCGTCGACCACAGTGCCGTTGCGATCGATCGCCAGCACCCGATCGCCATCGCCGTCGAAGGCAAACCCGATGTCGTGCGCGCCCTCTGCCATCCGCGCCGCGATTCCCTGAAGGTGCGTGGATCCACAATCACGGTTGATGTTGTGCCCGTCGGGCTGGTCTGCGATCACGTCCACGCGGGCGCCGAGGCGCCGGAAGATCTCCGGGGCGGCCCTGAAGGTGGCGCCATTCGCGCAGTCCAGCAGCACGGCCGTCTCGCCCAGGTCGAGATCCGCAAACCGCACGTGCAGTTCGCGCAGGTAGTCCTCGAGCGCGCCGTGGAACGACCGCACCCGCCCGATCGCCTCCGGCGCCGCGGGCTCCAGCTCGAGCTCCGCCTCGATCTCGTGCTCGGTGTCGTCGTGGAGCTTGAAGCCGTCGGCCGCAAACAGCTTGATCCCGTTGTCCTCGTAGGGGTTGTGGGAGGCCGAGATCACGGCGGCGAGATCGAGCCCGTGCCGGGACACCAGCAACGGGGCCGCCGGGGTCGGCAGAACACCCCCCAGCAGCGCGTCACCGCCGCCGGCGGTGACGCCTGCGGCCATCGCCGACTCGAGCATCTCGCCCGACTCGCGCGTGTCCCGCACGATCAGGACCTGTGGGCGGTCCATCTCGAGTCGCTCCACCGCCGCGCGCGCCACCCTCAACGCCAGCTCGGCGGTCAGGAAATGCCCGGCGCGGCCACGGATGCCGTCCGTACCGAAGAGCTCTCGAGCCATCCGCGGATGTTCTCGCGCGTCAGCGCTTGGAGAACTGCGGCCGCTTACGGGCCTTCTTCAGTCCAGCCTTCTTGCGCTCCTTCACGCGCGGGTCACGCGTGAGGAATCCACGGCGCTTCAGCTCGCTGCGGAGATTCGGGTCGGCGACGATCAGCGCTCGGGAGATGCCGTGCCGCAGCGCGCCCGCCTGTGAAGCCACACCGCCGCCGTGCATCCGCGCGACCACGTCCATCCGCGCCTCGTAGCCGACCGTCTCGAGCGGCTGCCGGATCATCCGCTGCAGCGTGTCCCGCGGGAAGAACTCCTCCAGCGGCTTGCCGTTGATCGAGTACGTGCCGGCGCCCGGCCTCAGGATCACCCGCGCGACGGCCGTCTTGCGCTTGCCGGTCGACGTGTAGCGAGCTCCCGCGGCGAGGTCGATCGCCGCGTCGGCGATCGGCTTGGCCGCCTCGTCCTCCGCCTCGGCGCGCCTGCGCTCGGCCTCGGCCTCGGCCTCGGCCTCGGCGGCGGCCTGAGCCTCGGCGTCGAGGTACTGCTCTTCCTGCGGCACGAACACCGGCTCCAGATCGGCGCCCGGAATCTCGGGCTTCACCCTCGGGGTCGGCTCAAACTCCTCGTCGGCCGCGGGCTCTGCGGCTCCACCACCGGCCGCCGCAGCTGCTTCGGCACCGGTCGCCTCTGCCGCTGAGCCCACGGGCGTTTCCTCCGCCTCGGTCGGCGTCGGCTCTTGAACGCGAGTGGGCTCATCGGCGGCGGCAACCGGCTCCGCGGAAGGCTCCGGAGCGTCCTCGGCAGCTGGAGCTTCCTCGGCCGCGGCAGGCTCGGGGGCCTCCTCAGCAGCGGGAGCCTCCTCGGCAACCGGCGTCTCCTCGGCAGCCGGAGCTTCCTCGGCCTGAGGCTCGTCGGCGGTCTCCTCCGAGGGCGCGTCCGGCGAGGCGGCCGCTCGCGGCGACTCGTCCTCGCTCACAGGGTCCGTCTCTGAGCCCGCGGCCGACTCGGCGGACGCGTCCTCGGGGCCGGCGTCATCGGACACGGCCTCGGGGGCCGAGGCGTCCTCGGGAACCGAGGCGTCCTCGGGCTTCTTCTCTTGAGGGGTCAAGTCTTGATCTCCATCGGTTGCGGCTGCTGTGCGGTGTGCGGATGCTCCGGCCCCGCGTACACCTTGAGCTTCGTCAACTGCTTGCGAGCAAGGCGGTTGCGGGGGAGCATGCCCTTGACGGCGAGGCGGATGACCTCTTCGGGCCGGCGCTCGAGCATCTCCTCGAGCGAGCGCGACTTCAGCCCGCCCGGATACCCGGAATGGCGGTAGTAGCGCTTGGCCTGGAGCTTGTTGCCCGTGACAGAGATCTGCTTGGCGTTGACCACGACCACGAAGTCTCCGGTGTCGACGTGCGGCGTGTACGTGGGCTTGCGCTTGCCGCGCAGCGCGTCGGCGATTTGCGTGGCGAGCCGGCCGAGGGTCTGCCCGGAGGCGTCGACGATCAGCCAGTTTCGCTCTCTATCAGCGGGTGTTGCGACGTAGGTCTTCATGGCATGCAAAGCCGCGCACTCGGGCGCGGCCCTTGGCAATGATAGGCCAAGGAGAGCCCGATGAACGGCGTCGGGACCGCGTACGCTGATCGGCGTGAGGGTTCCTGTACCGCTGCGCCGGCTCGGCTATCGCGTGGCGTACGCCGGTCTCCGGACGTATTGGTTCTTCAGGCGCCCCCAGGTGCGCGGCGTGAAGTGCGTGTTGACGGACGGCGATCAGGTACTTCTGGTGCGCCACACCTACGGGCCCCGCGCCTGGGATCTACCGGGCGGGGCGATCAAGCGCAGCGAGAGCCCCGCCGAGGCCGCCCGCCGCGAGATGAGCGAGGAGCTGGGGGTGTCGATCGACGATTGGCAGCCGCTGGGCGAACTGGTCTTGACGATCGATCGGCGCGAGGACCGGGTCCATTGCTTCCAGGCCGAGCTGTCGGATCCCGCTCTGGACATCGACCTCGGGGAGCTGGCGGCCGCCAGCTGGTTTCCCGGAGCGGGCTGCCCCGCGACCTGGGCCGTTACGCCCGACCGATCCTGGTGCGGGCAACCGTGACGTCGAGCTGAGCTACTCCCACTCGATCGTGCCGGGCGGCTTGCTCGTGATGTCGAGCACCACTCGGCCGACCGGTCGCAGCTCGTTGATCATCCTCGAGGCGATCCGCTCGAGCAGGTCGTAGGGCAGCCGAGCCCAGTCGGCGGTCATCGCGTCGTCGCTGGTCACGGCGCGGATCACGATCACGTTGCCGTAGGTCCTCGAGTCGCCCTGCACGCCAACGGTGCGGATGTCCGGCAGGACGCAGAACGACTGCCACAGCTCTCGGTAGAGACCGGCATTGCGGATCTCATCCTGGAGGATCGCGTCAGCCTCGCGCAGGACGTCGAGCCGCTCGCGGGTGGCCTCGCCCCCCACGATCCGGATCGCGAGCCCCGGGCCCGGGAACGGCTGGCGCCACACCAGCTTCTCGGGCAAGCCCAGCTCGGCCCCCACGGCCCGGACCTCGTCCTTGAACAGGGTCCGCAACGGCTCCACGAGGTCGAAGTCGAGATCGTCCGGCAGCCCGCCCACGTTGTGGTGTGACTTGATCGTCGCGGCGCCGGTGCCGCCACCGGACTCGATCACGTCCGAATAGAGCGTTCCCTGGACCAGGAATCCCACGTCCCCGCCGTCGGCGGTCAGCTTCCGCGCCTCCTCCTCGAACACCCTGATGAACTCGGCCCCGATCCGCTTGCGCTTCTCCTCGGGGTCGGTGATCCCCTTCAGGCGCCCCAGGAAGCGCTCGGACGCGTCAACGGCGACAAGCGGCACCCGGAAATGGTCACGGAAGGCCGCGATCACCTGCACGCCCTCGTTCTTTCGCATCAGCCCGTGGTCGACGAACACGCACGTGAGGCGATCCCCGATCGCCCGGTGTACCAGCAGGGCCGCGACGCTCGAGTCGACCCCGCCGGACAGCCCGCAGATCGCACGGCCGTCTCCCACCTGCGCGCGGATCCGCTCGATCTGCTCGTCGATCACCGACGCGGGGCTCCACGACCGCTCGCACCCGCAGACGTCCTTGAGGAAATTGGTCAGGACCTGCTGGCCGTAGGGCGTGTGGACCACCTCTGGGTGGAACTGGATCCCGTACACCCCTCGCTCGGCGGACTCGAACGCGGCGACCGGCGAGGCGGTCGACGACGCCAGCGCCTGGAAGCCGGGAGGCGCCTCGAACACGGTGTCGCGGTGAGACATCCAGCACGTCTGCTCGGCCGGCGTCCCTGCCAGCAGGCGCCCGGGCTGCATGACGGTCAGCTGCGAGCGCCCGAACTCCCCGACCTCCGCTCCCTCGACCCGGCCGCCGAGCTCGCGTGCCAGCAGCTGCATCCCGTAGCAGATGCCGAGCACCGGGATCCCGAGCTCGAGCAGCTCGCGCTGAAGCGGCGGCGCGCCGTCCTCATAGACGGACGCCGGGCCGCCCGAGAGGATCACTCCGCGCGGCTTGCGCCGGAGCACCTCCTCGGCGCCGACGTCGTGCGGGAGCAGTTCGGAGAACACCCCGCACTCGCGCACCCGGCGCGCGATCAGCTGCGAGTACTGGCCCCCGAAGTCAAGAACGACGACCTCTTCGACCGCCGGCTCATCGCGTGGCTGCGTCCTCGGTCGCTCGTGTGCAGAGCGCACGTCGCTCGCCGCGTCCTTGCCAGGCCCGTCCTCGGCCGAGTAACCGCACCCGCCGCGACAGCGGCGTCGGGTGCCCTAGTCGACGGCACCGACGGTTGCCGCTTTGCCGCGGGCTCCCATTCCCACGCCCTGCTCGCGCTGGAGCTGCTTGCCCTCGGTCTGCAGGGCGGGAGCGACCGCCAGCTCGGCCCGGTTGAACTCGGCGATGTCCCGATAGCCGCAGGTGGCCATCGACGTCCGCAGCGCGCCCATCAGGTTGAAGGTCCCGTCGTTCTCACGTGCCGGCCCGGTGATGATCTCCTCGAGCGTCCCGTTCTGGGTGGTCGCCACGCGCGTGCCGCGGGGGAGCGTCGGATGGAAGGTCGCCATCCCCCAGTTGTAGCCACGGCCCGGGGCCTCGTACGCGCGTGCGAGCGCGGAGCCGAGCATCGCCGCGTCGGCGCCACACGCGATCGCCTTGGCGACATCGCCGCCGTTGCGCATCCCGCCGTCGGCGATCACCTTGACGTACTCGCCCGTCTCGAGCATGTGTTGCGAGCGCGCGGCCGCGACGTCGGAGATCGCCGTCGCCTGCGGCACGCCGATCCCGAGCACTCCCCGGGTGGTGCAGATCGCTCCCGGCCCGACGCCGACGAGCACGCCGGCGGCGCCGGTGCGCATCAGGTGGAGCCCGGTGTGGTAGGAGGCGCACCCGCCGACAACGATGGGGATCGGGGCGAGCTCACGGATGAACTCCTTGAGGTTCAGCGGCGGCCGGGTCTCGTCGCGCGAGACGTGCTCGGCCGAGACGACGGTGCCCTGGATCACGAGGATGTCAAGTCCGGCGTCGAGCGCGACCTCGTAGTACTTGCGCACCTTCTGGGGCGTCAGCGAGGCAGCCGCCACCACGCCCTGCTCCTTGATCTCGCGGATCCGCTTGGCGATCAGCTCCGGCTTGACGGGCTCGCGGTAGATGTCCTGCATCTCCCGCGTGGAGATGTCGCCCGAGAAGGTCGCGATCCGCTCGAGCTGCTCGTCGGCGTCCTCGTAGCGGCAGAAGATCCCCTCGAGGTTGAGCACCGCGAGGCCGCCCAGCTTCCCGATCACACCGGCCGTCTCGGGCGAGACGACGCCGTCGAGCGCGGCCGCCAGCAGCGGGAGCTCGAACCGATAGGGGCCGAGCGTCCAGGTGATGTCGACGTCATCGGGGTCCCGTGTCCTGCGCGACGGGACGATCGCGATCTCGTCGAACCCGTAGGCCCTGCGAGCCTTCTTTCCGCGCCCGATCTCTACTTCCATTTTCTCATCGTAGCGAGGGAGCTGGACGGCTCGGGCGCCGCGTTCTCGGATTTTGCGGCGTCAGCCCTCAGGAGATCTCGGCGCCGATCTCGAGCTGCTCGGCCTCCACTTCATTGAGCAGCCGATCGACCTTCCCGGGGTCGATCACGCCGGCGCCGAAGTGCTGAATCGACTCTGCCCCGCACGCGACTCCGTATCGGAGGCACTCAACGGGAGACCGCCCGGCGTAGCGGGCCGCGACGTAGCCGGCCAGGAACGCGTCTCCCGAACCGATTCGCGAGCGGGCCTCCTGCTCTTCCACCGCGACGCGGTACAGGCTGGGCCCCTCGTCGATCACGTGGGCGTAGCACCCATCGCCGACCGTCATGATCGCCTCGGTCGCCCCCAGCCGGGTCATCTCGACGACCGCGTGCGCGCGATCCTCGACGTCGTTGAACTCCTGACCGACGAGCTCTTCAGCCTCGAGCTCATTCGGGGAAACGAGGTCGGGGTCGGCCCTGATCGCCAGCCGCAGGGGCTCCCCCTCGGTGTCGATCACGGTCATCACGCCGAGCTTCTTGACCTCGCGGATCAGGTCGGCGTACAGGTCGGGGTCGACCCCACGGGGCAGACTTCCCGCGAACACGCACATGCTCGCGCCCTTTGACAAATAGAGGAGCTTCTCGTGGAACAGCTCGAGCTCCTGCGGGGATACCGCGGGGCCGCGCTCGTTGATCTCGGTCTGCAAACCCGTCGTCGGATCGAGCACGGCGGTATTGGTCCGCGACTCCTCGCGAATCCGGACAAACGAGTTGAGGATCGCCTCGCCGTTGAGCGCCTCCACGATCCGGGTCCCGGTGGCTCCGCCGGCGAGGCCGGTCGCGATCACGGGTTGGTTCAGACGCTTGATCGCACGTGCGACGTTCACGCCCTTGCCTCCGGGCATCGTCACCTGGTCGACGGTGCGATGCCTTCGGCCCGGCGTGAAGCTAGGGACCTCCAGCGTCTTGTCGAGCGCCGGATTGAGCGTGACTGTGATGATCATGCTTGCGTTGGCCTGCGGCTCGTTTCGAGGGCGGTCGCCCGCGCCGAGCCCTGACGATCCCGGCGCCAAGCAGCAGGACTAGCACCACAAGCGTAAACGGTCCGAGGATCGTCGTGGCGGTCAGACCCGACGGCGGTGCGGGGACCGCTCGCGCGAGCCGCAATGGGATGCTCGCGACCGGGACTCCGCCGGCGAGCACCACCACCCTGCCGACCACCGCCCCTTCGCGCAATGGGCCGGTGAGATGACGTGCCGCGTGGACGACTGTCCGCAACAGGGTCGAGCCCGGGAGGACCCTGCTGAAGCCGCCGGAGGCCAGCAGCGCGGCCTCGAGCCCGTGACGGCCGGTGACCGGGCGGCGGGCGACCACCTCCTCCGCGGTGACCGGGGTCCGGAGCGTGAAGTTGCGAAAGCCCCAGTCCAGCATCGCCAGCGTGTCGGACTCCCGGGCCGACTCGCTGGTCGCCCCGAGCACCGCGCTGATCAGGGTCATGCCGTCTCGGGTCCCTGACCCGACCAGCACGTAGCCGGCGCCGAGCGTGTGCCCGGTCTTGACTCCGCTGACCCACGGCACCCGCCCCACGAGGCTGTTCAGGTTCGCGACCCGCCGGGCGTCGTTCCCGACCCTGATCACGGCGCTGGGCGTGTCGACCACACGGCGGAAGAACGGCTGCGTGCGGAGCACGTACTGGGCGAGCGCGACCAGGTCCATTGCGGTCGAGTAGTTGCCCGGCGTGTCCAGGCCTATGGGGGTCGTGTAATGGGTGTGCTTGAGACCGAGCCGGACGGCCTCCGCGTTCATCATCGCGACGAACCTCGCAACCGACCGGCCGCCGATGTTGTACGCGAGGTCTTCGGCGGCGTCGTCGGCGCTCGGCAGCATCATCGCGATCACGAGGTCGTGGACGGTCATCCGCTCGCCCGCCACCAACCCGATCTGTGAATCGACCGCCGAGAGCCGATAGGCGGGAGCGGCGAAGGTGCGGCCGAGGCGCGCGTGCTGAAGCGTCACCAGCGCGGTCATCAGCTTGGTCGTGGAGGCGATCGGGAGCTCGGCCTTCGCGTTCATCCCGTACAGCTGCCGCCCGGTGTTCGCGTCGATCAGCGCACTCGCCCTCACGTCGATCTTGGGTGCCGGCGAGGCGAGACCCTGCGCCGGCAGGACCGCCACCGAGGCGGTGACGCACATGCTGCAAGCGCCGTGAGCAGTCGGGTGCGGAGGCTCACTGACGCAGCCTCAGACGCTGACCGGTCTGAAGCGCGTTGGGGTTCACGCCGGGATTGAGCGACTCGAGCGTCGGGACCGAGACCCCGGTCCTGACAGAGATGACCGAGAGGCTGTCACCCGATTTGACGACGTAGAAGATGGCCGGCTTCTTCGCCGTGCGATGAAAGATGCTGGTGGCGTCGGTTGCGTGCGGAGGGCGCGCATGGTGCTTGGGCGAGAGCTCGCCGCGGACGATCAGAATCGCGGCTGCGATCACGACGAGAATCGCGATCGGCGCCAGGTAGCGGCCACGATTCCTAGCGACCATCGCGTGGCGATCATACCGGCGCGATCACCGCAAATTGCGGCTTTGCAACGGACCATGCGAGCACGCGGAGGCCTCAGGCGGCAAGCGCCCAGGCGAGCTCGCGCAGCTTGGCGGCCTCAGTGGCGGCCGCCGCGGCCGGATCCCCGCCGATCCGGTCGTACGCGTTGACGATCCCGCGCGAGGCCGCGATCAGGCCTCCGGCCGGCCCCGGCGCGAACGCCGGCGCCAGGGCCCGGACCTCGCCCCCCTGCGCACCGACCCCCGGAATCAGAAAGCTCGCGTGGGGCATGAGCTCTCGGAGGGTACCGATCCGCTCGGGCGCGGTGGCGCCGACGACCGCCCCGACATCGGCGATCCCCGCGCCCCCGATGCCGTCGGACCCGAGCTCCGTGACGAGCTCCGCCAAGCGGTCGCTGACCGCCCGCCCGTCGCCGAGCGTGAGCTCCTGAACGTCGGCTGCCCCGGGGTTTGAGGTGCGAACGAGCACGAACAGTCCAGCTGCACGCTCGCGCGCCGCGGCGACCAGGGGCACCAGCGAGTCGAGTCCGAGCAGCGGGTTGGCGGTGAGCGCGTCCGCGCCGAGCCCGGGCACGGATCCAAACGGCGTGGCGGTCTCGCCGAAGAACGCCTGGCCGTAAGCCGCGGCGGTCACGTCGATGTCGCCGCGCTTGGCGTCGGCGATCACCAGCAGGTCGCGCTCCCGGGCGCGAGCAGCGACCCGGGACAGCGCGTCCCAGCCCGCCGCACCGAGCCGCTCGAAGCACGCGACCTGCAGCTTTACACCGACGCAGCACTCGCCGACCGCGTCGATCACGAGCTCGCAATGGACCTCGACGGCGTGCGCTGCACGTCGCCCCGGGTCCGGACCCGAGCTCCCCGAGGGCGCGCGGCTGGCCTCGGCGGCGATTCTCGACCGCGCGAGGCCACAGCCGTGCGGGATCCGGGTCGAGACCCAGGATCAGTTGAGACTCGCGCGCAGCGACCTGTCCGGCGAGACGGTCGCCAAACAGCAGCGCTACGACTTGACCGCCTTCTTCAACGCGGCCCCTGAGCTGAACTTGGGCACGCGCGAGGCGGCGATCTGGATCCGCTCACCGGTCGCGGGATTGCGACCCTCGCGAGCGCTGCGATGCGAGACGCTGAACTTCCCGAAGCCCGAGAAGGCCACCTCGTCACCGCGAGCGAGCGCGCTCTCGATCGTGTCGAGGGCCGCGTCCACCGCGCTCGCCGCGTCCTTCTTGCTCAAGCCGGCGCGATCTGCGACCTGGTCCACGAACTCGTTCTTGGTCACTTGCTCCCTCCTCAATGGGTGGTAGGAATTGTCGACGCTAACACGGGGTCCGGACGATCCGGGCCCGTCCCCCTCCCAATCGCGCCCATTCTCTCCATTCACAGGCCGGCCGAACACTCCCATTCCCCACCGATTCTCGCAATTTGCGGGTTTCTTGCCCCATGATTCAGCACGTCACGCGGGAGATCCGGCCCGGCGAGCTCGATGAGTGCACGGTTTTCTACGGTTTGCTCGGCTTCCAGCCGGTCCCGGCGCCGCCTGGAATCGCAGGGCGTGCGGCGTGGCTCGAGCATTCGGGCACCCAGATCCACCTGATGTTCGTGACCGATGCCGCCGCCGCGGAGCGACGCCCGTCTGGTCACGTGGGGGTCGTGGTCGAGCGATACGCGGAAACCGTCGCGGCTCTCAGCGCCGCCGGCCGCGAGGTCGAGCCCCGGAGCGAGCATTGGGGCTCGCCGCGCGCGTACGTCCGCGACCCGGCCGGGTACCTCGTCGAAGTGATGGCGTGGGCTCCCGGGGAGACCGGGCCGCCTTCCGAGACGGAGGCGCCGCCAACCGGGAAACGGCATCGTCTCCGCGCCAGACAGCACAATAGGCACGTGGACCTGGCTCGATTCGCGTGGCTTGCGGCCGTTCTGGTCCTCCTCGTGGCCGTGCTCGTACTGGTCCTGCAGGGGTACTACGGCTACGCCGGGGTCACCTTCGCGGTCGCCGTGTCCGCCGCGGTCAACCTGATCTGAGCTCCTCACCCGGCCGCACGCGGTCCTGCGGCTCGAGGTGGATCAGCACGTCGGCACCCTGCAGGCGCGAGCCGATCTCCTCTTGGAGCTCGTGAGCGGTGCGGTGCGCGTCCTCCAGCGAGGTGCCGTGGCGGAACTGGACGTGGAGGTCGACGTATCGCCGCGAGCCCGCCCGGCGGGTTCGCAGCTCGTGGTAGCCGACGACCCCGCGCCCGGCGAACTCCTCGATCGCGTCGCGGATCATCGCCACCTCGGCGGCGGGGAGCGCCTCGTCGACGAGCACTCGCGAGGAGCGCGTCAGCAGCCGGACGCCGGTCGAGACGATCGTCGCGGCGACGACCAGCGCAAACACCGGGTCGAGCCACTGGGCGCCCGTGATCGCGACCAGGACCAGGGCCACGAGCACGCCGGCCGAGGTCCACGCGTCGGTCCGCAGGTGCGCCGCGTCGGCCTCGAGCGCGGGCGAGTCCGTCCTCCGCGCGGTCCGGGCGATCACCGCGGACACGGCGAGGTTGACGACCATCGAGATCCCCACCACCGCGATCCCGAGGCCGACCGTCTGCAGATGGCCTCCCCGGAGCAGCCGGCGTATCGCCTCGAATGCGATCACCGCCGAGCCAACCAGGATCAGGATCCCCTCCAGCGCGGCGGACAGGTTCTCAACCTTCTCGTGGCCGTATCGGTGGCTCTCGTCGGCCGGTTCGTCGGCCTTCCGGACCGAGATGAACGCGACGATCGACGCCACCAGGTCGATGCTCGAATGGATCGCCTCGGTCAGGATCGCGATCGATCCGGTCACCGTCCCGGCGATCACCTTCAACAGGATCAGCGCCGAGTTCGAGACGATCGACAGCGTGGCCGTGCGCAGCTTGACCTGCGGCGGCGCGGCCCTCAGCTGCGGAGCCACGACACGAACTCCCGGACCGCCCGGCCCCGGTGGCTGATCGCGTCCTTCTCGGAGTCCGTCAGCTCCGACATCGTCCGGCCCTCCGGGTCGTCGTCGGGGACGAACGCCGGGTCGTAACCGAACCCGCCCGCACCGCGCGGCGCCGCCGAGCGCCGCCCCAGGCACTCGCCGAAGAACATCTGCTCGACCCCCGCGCCGGGATCGACGTAGGCCAGGGCACACACGTATCGCAGCCGGTCTCCTTCGGGCACTTCGCGCAACAGCCTCTCAAGGTTCTGCTCGTCGCTCGCGCCCTCCCCGGCGTAGCGCGCGGAGCGGACGCCGGGGCGCCCCCCAGCGAGTCGGACTCGATACCCGAGTCGTCGGCGATCGCCGGTCTCTCCGTCGCGGCGGCCGCCGCGCGGGCCTTCGGCAGCGCGTTCTCCGCGAATGTCGCGCCGTCCTCGGGGGGGAGCTCGATCCCGGCGGGCAGCGGCTCCACCGCGATCCCGGCCGGCGCCAGCAGTCGCTCGATTTCTCTCACCTTGTGCGGATTACGGGTCCCGAGCACCACCGAGGAGACCTCCGCAGCACTCATCGGACAGCGGACGGGACCGCCTCGTCCTGGAACGCGCGAAGCGCATCGATGCCCCCGGCGGCCAATCCGAGCAACTCGTCGAGGTGCGCTCGGGACAGTGGCGTCCGCTCGGCGGTGGCCTGGACCTCCACCAGGCCGCCGTCGCCGGTCATTACGACGTTGGCGTCGACCTCGGCGGTCGAGTCCTCCGAGTAGTCGAGGTCTAGCAGCGGCACGCCGCCGACGATCCCGCACGAGACCGCGGCCACCGTGCCCGTCAGCGGGGAGCGCTCGAGCTTGCCCTCGGCGACCAGCCGATCGCAGGCCAGCCGGAGCGCGACCATACCTCCGGTAATCGCCGCGCAGCGGGTGCCACCGTCGGCCTGCAGCACGTCGCAATCGACGTAGATCGCGCGCTCGCCGAGGGCCTCGAAATCGACGATGACGCGCAGCGACCGTCCGATCAGGCGCTGGATCTCGACCGTCCGGCCGTCCGCCCGCCCCTTGCTGACGTCGCGCTGCTTGCGCTCGCCCGTGGACGCCGGGAGCATCCCGTACTCGGCGGTGACCCACCCGCGGCCCGATCCCGCCAGCCAGCGCGGGACGCCGTCCTGGACGGACGCGGTGCAGATCACCCGCGTCTCCCCTACGGAGATCAGCGCCGAGCCGGTTGCCGGGCGTACGAACCCCGGTTCGATCACGGTCGGACGGAGCTGGTCCGGCGCCCTGCCGTAGCTGCGCTCGGGGCGCTCCGCGCTCATGCGGCGATCCTCGAAGCCAGGTCGACGTGCACCACTTCACCGAGCGGCATCTGCAGGAAGCGAGTGCCGAGCGCCTTGAACGACTCGACGTCGGCGGTGCACTGGAAGCGGTAGGCACCCTCGCCGGGCTGCGGGTTGAGCAGCCCGCGCGCGGTCAGCGCGCGCTCGACCCTCTCGGGCGACGCCCGTGCCCGAGGTGACGAGGGTGACCCCGCGCCCGAGGATCCGCTGCAGGAGCGGAGCCACGAGCGGGTAATGCGTGCAGCCGAGGATCACCGTGTCGACGCCCGCCTCCCGCAACGGCGCGCAGTAGCCGCGCACGGTCTCGACCACGTCCAGGTCCACGGAGGACCCGTTCTGGATGATCGGCGCCAGGTCGGGACACGCGACGCTCTCGACGTGAACGTGAGGGTCGGCAGCCGCGACCGCTCGCTCGTATGCCCCGCTGGCGACCGTCGCCGGGGTCGCCAGGAGCCCCACCCGGCCGGTGTGGCTGCCGGCCACCGCGAGCTGGGTGGCCGGGGCGACCACGCCGATCACGTCCATATCCCGGCCGGCCGCCCGAGGTGAGCCTCGAGCGGCGTCGAACGCCGCCGAGCTCGCCGCGTTGCATGCCACCACGAGCAGCTTCGCGCCCGCGCGTCGAGCAGGTGGTCGGCGATCTCGATCGAGTACGCCTGGAGCTCCTCGGGTCCGCTCGCCGTAGGGAAACCGCGCCGTGTCGCCGAGATAGATGTAGTCCTCGGTCGGAAGCGACGACCAGCAGCTCGTGCAGGACGGTGAGGCCGCCGACGCCGGAGTCGAACACGGCGACGGGGTCCTGGGGGCGCAGGCATGTGCGGATGGTGCCAAACGCCGCCCGGCGTCGCCGACACGGTCGCTGACGACTCATTGGGCGACAGTTCGATCGCAGTCGCAGACCGCCCCCGCGGGTACGCTCGGGCGCGGCATGCGCGCCCTGATCGTCACCAACATGTACCCGTCGCCCGAGCATCCGGCGCTCGGTAGCTTCGTCCGCGACCAGGTCGCGCGCGCTCCGCCGGATCCCGACGACCTCGACGTCGAGCTGTTCGCGTTCGCGCCCGGCGGGGCCGGCGCGTACCCGCGTGCGGCCGCGGCGCTCCGCGCGCCGCTACCGCTCCAGCCGCTTCGACGTCGTCCACGCCCACTTCGGCCTCACCGCGTGGCCAGCGCTCGGTGCACGGGCGCGCGCCGCGCGGTCGACCCTCCACGGCACCGATCTCGCGCATCCGCGCTCGAGGAGGCTGACGCTCGCGGCGCTCCCGTTCATCGACCTCGTCGCCGGCGGTCCCAGCCGCTGCTCGACGAGCTCCCCCGGTGGGCGGCGCGGCGCCGTACAGCGGTCCTGCCGGCGGGTGTCGACACGACGCGGTTCGCGCCGATCCCGCGCCGAGGCCCGCCGCCGGCTCGGCCTCGACCCAGATCGCCTGTACCTGCTGTTCCCGGCGAACCCGGCGCGGGCCGAGAAGCGCTACGACCGCGCCGTCGAGGTCGCGCCGGCGACGTGGAGCTGCTCGCGCTGCGAGACGTCGATCCGGAGGAGGTTCCGCTCTGGGTGAACGCGGCCAACGCCGTGCTCGTCACCTCCGAGCGGGAGGGCTTCGGGCTGGCGGTGCTCGAGGCACTCGCGTGCGACGTCCCGGTGCTCGCGACCGATGTGGGGATCGCACCCGAGGCGCTCCGCGGCGTCGAGGGGAGCTATTGCGGCGCGTTCGACCTCTTGACGTGGCGCGCCGCGCTCGCACCCCATCTCAAAGAGGCCGACCCCCGCATTCAGGGCCGCGCTCGCGCGGTCCGAGATATTCGACCGATCGAATGGCCGGCACGGGTCGCCACCGCCTGGCGGGAGCTGCTCGCGTAGGCGTCTGGCTGCGGCTCCTCCCGCGCCTATACTCGCCTCCAGGCAGAACGATGAGCGCGCCATGAATGGGGTCCGAGATCGCATCGTCCAACGGCGCCGCGCGTCCGCCAGCAGCCGGCTAGGGCCGCCGAACGGCGCGTCGCCGGCTGACCCACAGCCGGCACCCGAGCCAACGCCGGCGCCGGAGACCAGGCGAGCGTCGCCCTCCCCCATGCCACAGCGAGCCACCGCCGAGGAGCCCCGGGGCCTCCGCGAGCGGAGCCGGATCCGTCGCCGCGCTCGTTTCCTGCGGCGGCTCCGGGAGCTCCAGCTCCGTGACATCGGCGGGTTCCTGCTCGAGCTCCATCGCTTCGGCCGTGACCGCCCCGATCTGGTCGGCGCGAAGCTCGATGCGGCGGCGAGAACCGACCGCGAGCTCCGCAGCACTCGAGCGTGCGCTCGGAGACAGGAGTCCCTTGACGGACGTCCGCGAGCCGGGAATCGGGGGCGCTTGCGGCGCGTGCGGCACCGTTCATGGGAGCGCCGACCGGTACTGCTCGTGGTGCGGCCGGGAGCTTTGACCGCGTCTCCCTCCCCGGTCGCCGCCAGCTGCGCAGGGTGCGGCGCCGCGCTGGAGGCCGACCAGGAGTGGTGCATCGAATGCGGGACGGCGAGAACGCGGCTACAGCGGCCGCCCGACTGGCGCGCTCCCGCCGCCGTGATCGCCGTCGTGGTCGGAGTGTTCGTGATCGCCGCAGTCGTGGCGATCCTCAGCCTCTAGATCGCCGCCGACCGGGTGCAACGGCCGCGGGCCGAACGCACTACGTTTAGCCCAGTCCGGGCCACTCTGTCGCGACCCGTGCCCGCGCCTCCCCGGCGAGCGGCGTCAGGGCCGCCGGCGGCGCCTCCGGCGCCGGGCCGGGCGCCCAGCTCCTCCATCGTCGCCGCCACCGAGCGCCCGAGGGCGCCGAGCGCGTACCCGCCCTCAAGCACGCATCCCAGCCGCGCGCCGACGGAGTCCGCGACCCGGCGGATCGCTCGCGCCATCGCCGCGAACCCCTCGTCGGTGACCTCGCAGTCCGCCAGGGGATCGTCGCGATGGGCGTCGTATCCGGCCGAGACCAGGAGCAACTCGGGGCGATACTCGCGCGCCAGCGGCACCACCACGTGATCGGCGAGCGAGAGGTAGTCGGCGTCCCCGGTCCCGGGCGGCACGGGAAGGTTGACCGTGAACCCCCGCCCCTCCCCTTCGCCGACGTCGTCCGCGGCGCCAGAACCTGGGTACAGCGGCCACTCGTGGATCGAGACGAACAGCGCCTCCGGCGAAGCGTGGAAGATGTCGTTGGTGCCGTTGCCGTGGTGCACGTCCCAGTCGAAGATCATCACCCGGTCGAGCCCGCGCGCGTCGAGCGCGAACCGAGCCGCCACCGACACGTTGTTGAACAGGCAGAACCCCTGCGCGCGTGAGCGGGTCGCGTGGTGCCCCGGCGGGCGGTGGGCGCTGAACCCCGTGTCGGCCTCTCCATCGAGCAGCATCTCGACCAGCCGGACGGCGCCGCCGGCGGCGTGGAGCGCGGCGTTGAAGGACCCCGCGCTGGCGACGGTGTCGAGGTCGAGCGCTCCGCCGCCCCGGGCCGAGAGCTCTTCGATCGACTCGACGTAGGACTCGGGGTGCACCGCGGTGAGGACCTCCGCGCGCCACCGCGGGCGACCCGACCCGCTCGAACCCCAGCCAGCCGCGACCGTCCAGCTCACGCTCGATCGCCTCGATCCGGGCGGGCTGCTCCGGATGCCTGCCGGTGTCGTGCTCGAGCGAGCTCGGATGCTCGAGGAACACGCTCGCCATCGCGAGTACCGTACCGTCATTGGAGCCGCTCGAAGCCCAGGTTGCGGTCGTCGGCGCCGGCGCGGCCGGGCTCTACACCGCGCTCTGCGCCGCCCGCGAGGGCGCCGCCGTCACGCTTGTCTCGGCGACCCCGCTCGCCGAGTCCTCCACGTACTGGGCGCAGGGCGGGCTCGCCGCCGCGCTCGGCCCTGACGACAGCATCGGGCTTCACCTCGCCGATACGGTCGCCGCCGGCCGCGGCGCGGTTCGCGAGTCCGCTGCCCGGGTCCTGTGCGAGGAGGCCCCGGCCGCCGTGGAGGATCTCCAGCGCCTGGGGGTCGCGTTCGACGCAGACCGCCACGGGCGGCTCGCGCTGGGCCTCGAGGGCGGGCACGCGGCCAGGCGCATCGTGCACGCGGGGGGAGCGGCGACCGGGCAGCGGCTGATCCGCCAGCTCAGCGCGCTCGTCGCCGAAGATCTGCGCATCGAGGTGCTGGAAGGCCGCCGTGCCACCCGGGTGGTCGTCGCCGGCGATCGCTGCCAGGGGCTGATCCTCGACGGCGGGCGGTGGATCGCGAGCTCGGCCACCGTGCTGGCTACCGGAGGCGCGGCGGCGCTGTGGTCACGGACGACGAACCCGCCCGGCGCGATCGGCGGCGGCCTGTTGCTCGCCGCCGGCGGCGGTGCGGCGCTCGCCGATCTCGAGCTGGTGCAGTTCCATCCGACGGCCGTCGCCTCCCCCGACGGCGCCGACGGCTTCCTGGTGACGGAGGCGGTCCGCGGCGAGGGCGCCCGCCTGCTCGACGCCGCGGGCGAACGCTTCGTCGACGAACTGGCACCGCGGGACGAGGTCGCGCGCGCGGTGCAGCGGCAGATGGCGCTGACCGGGGCGCCGTCGGTCGGGCTCGACATGCGTGACGTCGACCCGGCGCTGTTCCCGAACGTCGTCGCCGCCCTGCGCCGGGCAGGGATCGATCCCGAGCGCGAGCTCGTCCCGGTCGCCCCGGCCGCGCATTACATGATGGGAGGGATCGCGACCGATCTGGACGGTCGCGCCACGCTGCCGGGCCTGTACGCGGTCGGCGAGTGCTCGTGCACCGGGCTTCACGGCGCCAATCGCCTGGCGTCCAACTCGTTGACCGAGTGCTTCGTGTTCGGCGCGCGCGCGGCGCGCGCGGCGGCCGGCGAGCCCGAGCCGGACCGGGACGCGCTACCGCCGTCGGCGCGCGAGAGCACGCCACCGCCGCCGGCGCTCTCGCCGGACAGCAGAGCGGCGCTGTGGCGCTACGCCGGCCTCGAACGTGACGGCGAGGGGCTGCGAACGCTCGCCGAGGACCGGCACCCGCTGGTCGCGCTGATCGCCCGCTCGGCGCTCGCCCGGACCGAGAGCCGGGGCGCGCATCAGCGCCGCGACTTCCCGGCGCTCGATCCCGGCTTCGACGCTCGGCACGTCGTCACCCGAGGAGGCGAGCCGTCGCTCGAGCGCTGGGCCTGATCGTCGCCTCCGACAAATCGATCGGCGTAACACCAAGTTTTCGCTTAACGATGCGTTAACTGTTAGCGCCTCGTGCGCTTCACAACCTGGCGGGACAATCGCCGCCATTAACGGATGCGCCCTGGCAGGGGCCGAAAGGAGTCGTGAGGTCTGCATGTATAGGTTCAGTCGAGCGATTTATCGCGAGCTGGCCGATGAGATCATCGAGGATCCTCATACGGTCGGCGCCCACGCCAACCACGAACGCGTGCTTCGCGCCTGCGAGGCCGCGGTCGAGCGGCTCGCGACCGATCGCCGGTACTTCGCCCACCCGTCGCGGACGCTGTTCTGCGACATCCGGGCGTACTTCCCGATGAGCACCCAGCTGCGGGTGCTGAGCGTCGTCGAGCGCTATCTGACGCTGGCCGACGAGTTCCTGCGGCGGCTGCCGCAGAACGGCTTCGACGCGTACGGGAACCCTCTCCAATGCCGTGCCAGCACGCGGAAGGGGACGCCTTGTCAACGGATGCCGCTGCCCCACAACGGGTACTGCCCGTCGCACCAGCACCTGGCCGAGACGGAGGAGATCGAGGCCGAGGAAGCGCTGGCGGCGTAGTTCTGGTGATAGGGCCCGCATGAGCGGGCCCCGTGTGTTTTAGCTCCCCTGGGGCCGCCGTATAACGTCAGCCCATGCTCCTGGGCGTCGACGTCGGCGGCACGTTCACCGATGCGGTGCTCGCGTTCGACGGACGGCTCGTCACCGCCAAGGCCCCGACCACACCGCACGACCAGTCCGAGGGCGTGCTCGCCGCGATCGAGGCGGCGCTCGCGCGCGCCGGACGGACCGCGCAGGAGATCGAGCAGTTCTCCCACGGGATGACGGTCGCGACGAATGCGCTGCTCGAGGGACGGGCGGCGCGGACCGCGCTGATCGCGACCGATGGGTTCACCGATCTGATCGAGCTGGCGCGCCAGAGCCGGCCGGAGCTCTACCGGCTGTGCGCGGCGCGGCCGGCGCCGCTCGTCCCCGAGGAGCTCCGCTTCGGCGTGCGCGAGCGGATGACCCCGGACGGACCGCTCACCGCGCTCCGCCCGACCAGCTGGCCGGCTGGCCGGCCAGGTCCGGGAGGCGGGCGTCGAGTCGGTCGCGGTCGTGCTGCTGCACTCCTACCTTCACCCCGAGCACGAGCTCGCGCTCGGCGATGCGCTCGAGGCGGAGCTCCCCGGAAGCCCACGTGTCTCTGTCGCACGAGGTCGTCGGTACGTTTCGCGAATACGAGCGGGCGGCCACCACCGAGATCGACGCCGCGCTCTCGCCGCTGCTCGCCTCCTACCTGGAGCGGTTGCGCGAGCGCCTCCGCGAGCGCGGGCTGCCCGAGCCGGCGATCATGCAGTCCAACGGCGGCCTGATCGACTTGGAGGCCGCCGCGCGCCACGCCGCCTGGACGGTGCTCTCCGGGCCCGCCGGCGGGGCGGCCGGGGCCGCGTTCGTCGCCCGCGCCGCGGGCGAGCCCCGGGCGCTGTGCTTCGACATGGGCGGGACCTCGTGCGACGTGTGCGTCGTCGACGACGGCGCCGTGCTGGAGCAGAGCGGAGGCGAAATCGCGCGGGCGGCCGCTCGCGCTGCCGATGCTCGCGGTGCACACGGTCGGCGCCGGCGGCGGATCGATCGCGTGGCGTGACCCGGGCGGTGCGCTGCGCGTCGGCCCCCGCTCCGCGGGGGCCGATCCCGGGCCCGGCGTGCTACGGCCGCGGCGGCACCGAGCCGACCGTCACCGACGCGAACCTGCTGCTCGGCTATCTCGACGCCGACGCGCCGCTGGCGGGCGGCGTCGAGCTCGATCGACGCCGCCGCGGAGCACGCGATCGGCGCGCTCGCGGCCGAGCTGCGGCTGGACCCGATCGCCTGCGCGGAGGGGATCCTCCGGGTCGCGAACGCCGAGATGGTGCGGGCGATGCGGGTGGTCACGGTCGAGCGCGGGATCGACCCGCGCGACTACGCGCTGCTCGCGTTCGGCGGCGCCGGACCGCTGCACGCGGCGGGGATCGCCGACGAGCTCGGGATCGAGACGATCCTCTGCCCGCGCGCCTCGGGGGTGCTGGCGGCGCTCGGCCTGGTCGTCTCGCCGCGCCGCCGCGACGCGCAGCGCACCGTGCTGCTCGACCGGCGAGGCGCTGACCGCCGAGGCGATCGCCGCGGCCGTCGCGAGCTCGGCGCGCAGGCGCGGCGCGCGCTCGGAGCGAGCGCGAGGCGGAGCTGCGCGGCGACCTACGAGCTTCGCTACCGGGGCCAGTCGTTCGAGCTCCCGATCCCGGCGCGCGCCGACGCCCACCCCGGACGAGCTGCGACACGGCGTTCGAGGCCGAGCACGAGGACCGCTACGGCTACAGCGACCCCGAGCAGCCGCTCGAGCTGGTCACGGTCCGCGTCACCGCGACCAGCGCCGGGGCCGAGGTCTCGCTCGCCGGGCCGAGCAGCCGGAGCCGGTCGAGCGAGGCCGCCGCCGCGCCACGATCGCCGGCGGGAGCTCGAGCTCGAGGTGATGCGCGGCGCGCCGCCGCCGGGCACACGGATCGACGGGCCGGCGGTCGTCGAGCTGCCCGAGTCGACGCTGCTCGTGCCGCCCGGCTGGCGCATCGAACGTCGACCTGGCCGGCACGATCCGGATGAGCCGCGCGCCGATGATCGATCCGGTCGAGCTCCAGGTGCTGACCGGCGCGCTCCGCGCGATCTGCGAGGAGATGGGGGCGGTCCTGATCCGCTCCGCGCACTCGGCCAACATCAAGGAGCGCCGCGACGCGTCGACCGCGCTGTTCGACGCCGACGGGCGGATGGTGATGCAGGCCGAGCACATCCCGGTGCACCTCGGTGCGATGCCCGCCGCGGTCGCCGCCGTGCTCGAGCTCGAGCACGCGCCCGGACGCTGCTGGATCCTCAACGACCCCTACAGAGGCGGGACGCACCTCCCCGACATCACGCGTGATCGAGCCGGTGTTCGCCGGCGGCCGACGGGGGGCGACCGCTGATCGCGTTCGCCGCCAATCGCGCCCATCACGCCGACGTCGGCGGCCCGACGCCCGGCTCGATGCCGGCCGACAGCCGCACGCTCGCGGACGAGGGCGTCGTGATCGAGCCGCGCGTGCTCGACGAGGAGACGATCGCCGAGCTCGTCGCGCAGATGCGCCAGCCCCAGCAGCGCCGCGCCGACCTGCGCGCGCAGCTCGCGGCCGACGCGCGCCGGCGCTCGACGGCTCAGGGAGCTGCACGACCGCGTCGGCGCGGACACCCTCGCCGAGGCCTTCGCCGCCGTGCTCGACTACGCCGAGCGCCGGACGCGGGCGTGCATCGCGCAGCTCGACGACGGCGAGCGAACCGCCCGCGATGTGCTCGAGGCGATCGAGGGAGACATCGAGATCGTGCTCTCGGCGCGCGTCCAGGGGGACCGGCTCACGCTCGATTTCTCCGGCACCGCGCCACAGCACCGCGGCAACCTCAACTGCCCGCTCGCGGTCACCCGCTCGGCCTGCTACTTCGCCGTGCGCGTGCTGACCGACCCGGACATCCCGCCGAGCGCAGGCGCGTACCGGCCGATCGACGTGATCGCGCCCGAGGGCTCCCTGCTCAATGCGCGCCGGGGTCCGACGATCCCGGCCTCGCCCCCGCCGTGGTCGGCGGAAACGTCGAGACGTCCTCGCGGGTCGCCGATGTGGTCCTGGCCGCGTTCGGCCGAGCGTTGGGCCAGGGCACGATGAACAACGTCTCGCTCGGCAATGAGGACGTCGTCTACTACGAGACGATCGGAGGAGGCCAGGGCGCGTGCTCGGACGCCGACGGGCCCAGTGCCGTCCACGTGGCGATGAGCAACACGCTCAACACTCCGGTCGAGGCACTCGAGCTGGAGTTCCCGCTTCGGGTGGCTCGAGTACTCGCTGCCGGCGGGGATCCGGCGGCGCGGGCCGCCACCGCGGCGGCGACGGCGTCGTCCGCGAGCTCGAGGCGCTCGAGCCGCTGCGCTACTCGCTGATCACCGAGCGGCGCCGCCACCCGCCGCCCGGCGCCGCCGGGGGCGATCCCGGGGCGCCCGGGCGCAACCTGCTCGACGGCGAGGAGCTGCCCGCGAAGGCGACCGGCGACCTCAAGCCAGGGCAGCGGCTGCGGATCGAGACCCCCGGTGGCGGGGGGTATGGTGAGCCGTGATGCGCGTCGCGTTTCTCGGCCTCGGGATCATGGGCTCGCGGATGGCCGCGAACGTCGCCGCCGCGGGCTTCGAGCTCACGGTCTGGAACCGGACCGCCGCCAAGGCGGAGCGCTTCTGCGCCGAGCACGAGGGGGTGGAGCGAGCCGCGACCCCCGCCGCGGCGGCCGCCTCTGCGGACATCGTGATCACGATGGTCGTCGACGGCACCCAGGTCGAGGACGTGCTCCTCGGCGAGAACGGCGCCGCAACGGCCGCAGGAGAGGGCACGCTGTGCGTCGACTGCTCGACGATCGGCCCGGCCGCGACGCTCGCGATCGGGGAGGCGCTGTCCGAACACGGCGTCGGCCTCCTCGATGCACCGGTTACCGGTTCATCTCCGCGCGCGGAGGACGGCACGCTGACGATCATGGCGGGCGGATCCGACGAGGCGTTCGCCCGCGCCCGGCCGGTGCTCGAGGCGATGGGGAAGCTGATCGTCCACGCGGGCCCGCTCGGCCACGGCCAGATCGTCAAGCTGATCAACAACGCCGTCGCGGCGACGAACGCCGCCGTCGTCGGCGAAGCGCTGCTCGTGGCGTCCCGGTCCGGGGTCGACCTGGACGCGCTGACCGCCGTGATGTCCGCGGGCTCGGGCGGCTCGGCGATGCTCGAGCTGAAGGCCGGTCCGATGCGCGAGCACGACTACACGACGCTGTTCAAGCTCGAGCACATGCTCAAGGACGTGCGGCTGTGCCTCGAGCAGGGCCAGGCCGCCGGGGCTCCGTTCCAGTTCGCCGCGCTCACCCGGGAGATCCTCGCCGCCGGCGCGGGCCGCGGGCTCGGCGACGAGGACTTCGCGGCGCTGATCGAGGTGCTCGAGGCGACCGCGGGAACGAGGCTGTAGCGCGCCCGGCTCCCGTCTGGCCAAGCCGCCCTTCGATCCACCAAAACCCCTTAGTTTGCAGCAACATTTGGGGTTTTCTTCAATGTTTCGTAGAATCGGACTTCCCCGTGCCGCCGTTGCGCCGGACAGGGCGCACGCGCGGGACTTAATCCGTAAACGCCGTCCCCCCCGGAAACCGATATATGCCGATTGCCTTCAAAGAATGGGCCGTGACCGTGCGGGCGCTCGCCGAGGGCGAGCAGCTCCTGACCCTGCGCAAGGGTGGAATACGGGAGCCCGAAAAGCACTTCAAGCTCGATTACGAGCGCTTCTTCCTGTATCCGACGTTCGACCACCAGCGCCCGGATCTCGTGCGCCAGTCGCACCGTCCCGAGCTGATGCGCGCGCTCGAGGAGGGCGTCTGGGCCGATGACGAGCCCGCCCCCGACGCGCTGTTCCGCGGCGTCGAGATCAACCAGCCGGACCGGGTGCGGATCCGCGCCTGGGCCGAGGTCGCGGCGCACTACACGATCACCGATCGCCGCGCCGTCGACGCGCTCTCGCCGTTCTACGTGTGGACGCCGGATTACGCCGAGAAGCGGCTCGCCTGGAAGCGGCGTCACCCGCTCCACGTGATCCTGCTGCGCACGTACAGGATCCCCCGTCCCGTGACGGTCAAGGTCCGTGACGAGTACGGCGGCTGTCGCTCGTGGCTCGAGCTGATGCGCGAGCTCCCGTTCGAGGGGACCCCGGTCCTCTCCGACGAGGAGTTCGATCGTGCATCCGAGGAGATCGCCTCGATCGCCTCGGATCGCCAGCCGGTGATGGCCTGACCTGGGTCGAGATCCGCTTCGACCATCGTTCAAAGCGCGCCACGACTACGCGCACAAGCGACGACGCCGCGCGCGTGCTCCACTCGCTGGAGCTTGCGCGCGGCGACCTTGCGCAGTACTTCCCGATCGACGCCGCCGGCCTGACGGTCGTGCTGCACTCGAGCACGGCGTCGCTGTCGATGGCGAGGCCGCTGCTGCCGCTGGCGTGGGTCGCGACCGCGCCCGCGGCGCGGCGCTACCTCGCGGGATGGGCAGGCGCTGAGGAGCTTCATCTGCTGGCCCCGGCGGCGCTCCAGGCACGCGCCTCGAAGGTTGCCGGGCTCCCGGGAGATGCTCGAGCTGACGCGCGGCGTCGCTGTATGCGCGCCGGCGTGATCACCGAGAGCAACCACGACCTGCCGCGCCGGCTGGGCCCGCGGCGCCTCGCGGCCGAGCTGCGATGGGCGTGGCTGCTGGAGGGCTCGGCCCGATGGTTCGCCGGCCAGACCGAGCACGCCCGGCCCGCGATCGCCCGGCGCCTGCGCGAGGGCCGGCCGCCCCAGCTTTCCGCCCGGGCCTCCGCGACGCGCTGCTACTGGGCGGCACCGTGATCGACCTGCTGGCCCGCGAGCAGGGCGAGGAGGCCGCCGCACGGTTCGCGTGCCGGCTTCACCCGGGGGGCGCCCGCGCCGCGCTCGACCAAGGCGTTCGGACGGCGCCCGTTCGCGCACACCGAGGGCGCTGGCGCTCGCACCTGGCGCGGATGGCCAGCACGGCCTGAGCCGGCCCGCTCAGCCGCAGACCGCGCTGATCGCCCCAGATCACCAGGGCGCCGACGGCGAGCGCCGCAGCAGACCCGGCAGCAGGCGCAGCGGGGCGACCGGCGGCGAGCGCGGCTCGGCGCGTGATCAGCTCGGCCTCGAGCAGCACCTCGCGCGCCGTGCTCGACCCCCGACTGCGGGACGAGCACGTCCCGCGGGCCGGCGGCCAGGAAGTCCGGCACGTCGAATCCGGCGCTGCGGCGCAGCACGCTCGGGCACCCCCTCCTCGAGCAGCAGCCCCTGGATGAACTCGCCCTCCGCCTGGTTGCTGGCGCCGGCGACGCGGACCAGCCCGCCCTCGGCCAGCTGCGGCTTGATCTTGCGCGCCACGCGATGGCGCTCGGAGATCTGCTCGGGCAGCGTCACGCCTCGGGGTCGTGCGTGAGCGGCAGCCCGCAGCTTCGGACAGAACCGCTCGGTTGACGCGTACGCGGCAGCCGCAGCCCGACGCACACGAGCGGTCCGGCTGGCCCATCACTCAACGACTAGCTCGGCCTCGGTCACCTGCCCGGCCTCGATCCGCCAGGTGCGAACGTCCGGCTCCTGCGAGGCGAGGCCGACGATCACCCACAGGACTCCGGGCCAGCCGGCCGCGAAGCTGATGTCGGTCTGCGACGGGCTCGGCGCGGTGCGGGTGTGCGAGTGGTAGATCGCCCCCAGCTCGAGCCCGGCATCCTCGATGTCGTTGTGGATAGCGGATCTGCTCGCGCACCGTCGATCTCGAACCGCAGTGGGCTCGCCGCGGCGTTGCGCGGCCCGGTAGCAGCTTGACGGCGTCGCCGTTCGCGCGAGGCGAGCAGTCCCGACGCACTCGTTGGGCGCCTCCGCGCGCGCGTGCTCGATCATCTGCTCGTAGAGCTCGCGCGGGATCCTCATCCGGGCGAGGCTACCAGCGGCGCATGCGGGCTTCGACCGATCACGCGGTCGAGCCGCTGCGACGAACGGGTACGGCACCGGTGACCAAGACGTCGCCGTGGTGTCGGAGCGCGCTCAGCGAGCGTCCAGTGCTGGGCCTCGCAGCCCATGATCGCGCCGCTGGTGCGCAGCAGCTGGGCGTCGGTCAGCTTGCCGATCGCCTCGAAGTAGGCGCCCTCCGCGACCGACTCGACGTCGACGAGCAGCCTCAGGCACGCGTTCTGGTCCGGAAGCCCCGCGAGGCTCGTGTGCCACGTGGTGGTCGCGCGAGTCGCCTGCTGCGCGGACAGCCAGGTCGCGGGGCGCGGCCGGCGGCGCGGCGCCGAGGGTGGCCAGCGCCCGCTCCAGGGTCGCCACGTGCTCGAGCTCCTGGCCGAGGATCTGGCCCACGAGCCGGGCGGAGCCGGTGTCGAGCGCTCCCGGAGGCGAGCGCGTGGTGGTAGGCGAACACGACCAGCTGCTCGACCTTCGAGCGTCCGCCGCACCACCCGGCGTCGCTCTCGGCCGGTCGCGCCGCCCGCGAGCGCGGCGTCGGCGCAGCGCCAGCGCCGCGCCGGCCACCACCGCAGCGCCGCGCCGCCGACCAGCTCGCGCGTCGTCTGCGGCACCTGCACCGCGCGCGCTCACTCCCGGCCGGTCGCGAACGGCGACGGGACCGGCGCCTGTCCGAGCTCCTGGCGGAGCACCGCGAGGTGCTGGGCGTCGTTGGCCATGATCGCCGCGGCGGTCGGCGCGCAGCGCGACCTCGTGAGCGCCGGGATCAGCTCGAGGTACGCCGCGAGCTGGGCGGCCTCGAGCCTGTGCAGGAGCGCCAGGATGTCGCGCCGTCGCGCGGGATGGCCGAGGGCGTAGCGGGCCCGCGGCTCGACGGCCTTGCCGCCGGCCTGCTTGATCAGCCCCGCGAGCGTGCTCGCGTGGGCGAGCTCCTGCCCGAGGAACTGCTTGGCGGCCGTGCGCTCGCGGGTCGCGGCAGGAACGGGATCCCGGCCGTGTACGCCGCGACCGCGTAGCGCTCGAGCGCCGAGCAGCCGGTTGAGCACGTCGACGTCCGCTGGCGCGACCTTGGCGCCCTTCTTCACGCTGGAGCGCAGCGACGTGGTACCGCACCCGGCGACCAGCAGCGCCCCGCCCGCGACGCCGCGCCGGCGATCAGGCGCCCGCGCGCGATCCGGGCGCCCTGCGTCGGGCGGACGCTCACCACCAGACGGTGGCGTCCAGGTTCTCGATCTCCTCGACGGGACGCGTGTAGATCCCCGACGACAGGTACTTCCAGCCGTCGTCGGCGACGAGGAACACGACGTTGCCCTCGTCGAGTTCGCGACGCGATCCGGACGGCCACCCGCGCGATCGCGCCCGACGAGACGCCCGGTGAACAGCCCCTCCTCGTCGAGCAGCTTGCGCGTGAACACGATCGCGTCGGTGTTCGTCACGAAGATCTTGCGGTCCAGCAGCGACAGATCGATGATCGGCGGGATGAAGCCCTCGTCGAGCGAGCGCAGCCCCTGGACCGGCTCGCCCTGCATCGGCTCGGCGGCGACGATCTTGACCTGATCGCCGAGCTCCTCCTTGAGCCGCCGCCCGTTGCCCATCAGCGTCCCGCCGGTGCCGAGCCCGGCGACGAACGCCGCGACCTCGTCGAGCTCCTCGAGGATCTCCAGCGCCGTGCCGTTGTAGTGCGCCAGCGGGATTGGCCTGGTTGCCGTACTGATAGGGCATGTAGTAGGACGCGTCGCGCTCGGCCATGTCGAGCGCCAGCTCGACCGCGCCGTTGGAGCCCTTCGCGCCCTCCGAGTAGACGATCTCGGCGCCGTACATCCGCAGCAGCTGGGTCCGCTCCGGGTCACGTTCTCAGGCATCACGACCTTGAGCGGATACCCCTTGCGGCGGCAGATCATCGCCAGCGAGATCCCGGTGTTGCCCGAGGTCGGCTCGAGGATCGTCTGCCCGGGCCGGATCAGCCCCTTTCCTCGGCATCCTCGATCATCGCGCGCGCGACGCGGTCCTTGACCGAGCCGGTCGGGTTGTGCGACTCGAGCTTCGCCCAGATCCTGACGTCGGGCTTCGGGCTCAGCCGCTTGAGCTCGACCAGCGGCGTGTGGCCGATCGCCTGGACGATGTCGCCGTAACGCCCCCCGCAGGGCTTGTTCTCGAGGCGCTCCGCGGCCATGCTTCAGGAAGTGTAGCTATGTGCAGCAGGGGCGGCCGCGGCCATGCGTGGGCGCATGGCCGCGGCCCCTGGCGAGGCGACCGCCGGTCAGTAGCAGTACGGCGGGTACGCGCAGGTCGGTGGTGGTCGTACCCGTGGTCGTGGTGCCGGTGCCCGTGGTGGTCGTACCGGTGGTCGTGGCGCCGGTCGTCGTGGTCCCGCCATGCTGGGCCGGCCCTCGGACACGACGTGCCAGGTTCCGCCGAACCCCTTGACCCCTTCGCCGTCGCCGCGTCTTGCTCTTGTCCACCGAGAACGTGTACAGCGGGTGGCCGGACGAGCGTCAGCTGGATGAAGCCGTCGCGACGCCAGGTCCCGAGCTTGCCCTTGATCCCGGGCTGCCTTCGAGAGCGCTTGGCGCGCTTGACCTTGACCGGCGGCCAGAAGCGAAGCAGTCGTTCGAGCCGGTGCACTGCGGGTGGCGACCTGGTGTCCCCGGTCAGCGTGTAGACGGCGAAGCCCGGCGAATTGACGGCGATCGGCTCGTGCCGGTCATGCCGCGACTGGTTGGTGACCTTGGCGTTCGCTAGCGCGTTCGAGCGCGAAGCGACTTCGCGCGACGGCGATCGCCGGCGCGAGGCAACGGCAAACCCGGCCGCGCGGCGGGCCACAGCAGAATCATGATGTCGGCGCATCGGCCCTCCCTTTCGTTCGTGATCGACAGCCGGTAGGACGCCGGCCCGCGCCCGACCCTTCCCGCGAACGGGCCCTGTGATCTAGCGGCGCCGCCCGCCATCGCGGGCAGGATCACCAGCGTGTCGGCCTCGCCGACGGCGGTCTCCGAGCCCGTCGAGCACCCGCACGTCCTCGTCGTTGAGGTACACGTTGACGTACCGGTTCAGCTCACCGTCGGCGGAGAACAGTTGCGCCTCGGTGTCCGGGTGCGCGTCGGCGACCGACCGGAGCACGTCGCCGACCGACTGCCCGTCGGCGGTCAGCTCCTTCTCGCCGCCGACCGACGGGCGCAGCACGGGTGGGATGCGAACTATCGCCATGCGGCGCGGAACCCTAGTGCGCGCCCGCGCAGAATGCCTCGTAGTCGGGGAATACGCCCAGCTCCTCGTCGCCGATCTACGTCGGGCTCGCGCGAGCAGATCGGGCAATCCGGGTCGCGCCGGACCTTGACCTCGGTGACGGTGCGGCCAGCGCGTCGTACATCAGCAGCCGGCCGATCAACGGGTCGCCCTCACCGAGGATCAGCTTGACACCTCGGTCGCCTGGAGCAGCCCCATCGTGCCCGGGCAGCACCCCGAGCACGCCGTTGGCGCCGCACGAGGGCGCGAGCTCGGCCGGCGGCGGGACCGGGAACAGGCACCGGTAGCACGGGCCGTCGTAGGGCTTGAACACCGACAGCTGGCCCTCGAAGCCGAGGATCGCCGCGGACACGACCGGGATCCGCAGCCGCACGGACGCGTCGTTGAGCAGGTAGCGGGTCGGGAAGTTGTCGAGCCCGTCGACGACGATGTCGTAGCCGGGCAGGATCTCCATGATGTTCTCCGGCCCGAGCCGGACGGTGTACTTCTCGACCTTGACGTCGGGATTCAGCGCGGTGATCGTCTGCTCGGCGGAGTCGACCTTGGGGACGCCGATCCGCTCGGAGGAGTGGATCACCTGGCGCTGAAGGTTCGAGACGTCGACCTCGTCGTTGTCGACGATCCCGAGCGTGCCGACCCCGGCCGCCGCCAGGTACAGGGCGACCGGCGACCCGAGGCCGCCCGCGCCGAGCAGCAGCACCTTCGCGTCCAGCAGCTTCTGCTGGCCCTCAGCGCCCACCTCGGGTAGCAGCAGGTGGCGCGAGTAGCGCTCGCGCTGCTCGGCGGTCAGCGTCCGGGGCTGCTCGACCTCGTAGCCTCGGTCCTTCCACAGCGTGAACCCGCCGGTCATCGACTCGACGTTGCTCGTAGCCGAGGTCCTCGACCAGCGTGCGCGTCGCCCACGCCGAGCGGTTCCGGACGCGCAGTAAAGGATCACGTGCTGCGAGTGGTCGGGGACGGCCCCCTCGATCCGCGACTCGAGATAGCTCCTCGGGACGTGGCTGGCGCCGGGGATGTGGCCGGCCGCCCACTCCTCGGGCTCGCGGACGTCGATCACGACGGCGCCGTTCGAGATCTGCTCGCGGACGGCGGCCGGATCGACCTCATCGATCCGGCTCTTGATCTGGCGAAGAACCTCGGCTCCGGACGGGCTCATCCGCAAAACTCCTAAAGGCGGTAGGGATTCAATACTTCAATGAGTATAGCCCCGGTCTCGCCCTGATGCACGAACGGCTGCGGGGCGCCCCTCCAGTCAGGGGAGCGCCCCGCAAGCTAGACCCAATCGTTCGTCGTCGCACCCCTAAAGCCTCTGAATGAAACCCGTCGCGGAGTTGCGTGCACCGATACTATCGGCTATCCCGCTCACGCGCCGATATCGGGCCTAGACCCCATCTTATGAAATCGCGCTCGCTGCTCACCCAGGTCCTGGCCGTCAACGTGCTGCTGATCGTCGCGACGGCCCTCGTCGCGACGCTCGCCGTCAACGCGCACGTCGCGAATCTCGTCAGGGGCCGCGCAGCTGATCGTCCTCGGCCTCGCGCCTCGCGGCGACGCTGCTCGGCAACTGGCTGCTGCTGAGGCGGCGCTTCAAGCCGCTGGACGAGCTGATCACGGCGATGGAGGAGATCGACCTGTCGCCTCGACCCCGGACGCCGCCGCCGCCCACCGGTATCGCCGACAGCGCCGAGGTGCAGCGGCTCCAGACGCGTTCGACCGGATGATCTCGCCGCTCGAGGCCCAGCGGCGCGACGCGGGGCGAGCCGCGATCCAGGCCCAGGAGCGCGAGCGCCGGCGGATCGCGCAGGACCTTCACGACGAGGTCAACCAGGCGCTCACCGCGGTCTCGCTGCGGCTCCAGGCTTCGATCGAGCACGCCCCGCCCGACCTGCGCCGGGAGCTGACCGAGACCAAGCGCCTGGCGAGCCAGGCGATGGACGAGCTGCTGGCGCTCGCCCGTCAGCTGCGTCCCGCGGTGCTCGACGATCACGGCCTGTTACCGGCCTGCACAGCCAGGTCCGCGACTTCGGCGAGCAGACCGGGATCGACGCCTCGTTCGCACGCACGGAGCGTGCCCCGGCTGAGCCCCGAGCAGCAGCTCGTGATCTACCGCGTCACCCAGGAGGGCCTCTCGAATGTCGCCCAGCACGCGCGACGCCCAGAAGGTCGAGGTCGAGCTGTCATTCGTCGGCCGGACCGTGCTGCGGATCAGCGACGACGGGCGGGGTTTCCCGCGTCAGATGGCGCCAAGCGCAACGGCGGCGGCCTCGGGCTGTCGGGAATGCGCGAGCGGGCGCTGCTGATCGGCGGCCGGCTGTCACTGCGTCGTCCGGGACACCGGGCACGCGCGTGGAGCTGACGATCGGCGATGGCGAGTCGCGATGCGGATCCTGGTGGCCGACGACCACGGCATCGTCCGCGCCGGGATCCGGCTGCTGCTCGAGCGCCAGCCCGACCTCGAGGTCGTTGCCGAGGCGGCCGACGGGGTCGAGGCCGTCGAGCAGACGCTCGCTCGCCAACCCGGACCTCTGCATCCTCGACGTCGGCATGCCGAGCTGACAGGGCTGCAGGCCGCGCGCGAGATCCTCGCGCACCTGCCCCGAGACGACCGTGCTGATGCTCTCGATGCACGACGACGAGCGCTACCTGTTCGAGGCGCTCAAGGCCGGCGCGTCGGGATACGTGCTCAAGCGCGAGGCCGACCAGGACCTGGTCGGCGCGGTCCGGGCGATCGGCCGCGGCGACGCCTTCCTGACCAACGCGGCGGAGCGCTCGATCATCCGCGAGTGGATGGAGGACGGCTCGAAGGGCCCCGTGATCCCGCTGACGCCCGCGAGCAGGAGGTCCTCAAGCTGATCGCGGAGGCGCACACCAACGCCCAGATCGCGCAGATCCTGCACCTCGCGGAGAAGACGGTCGAGTCCCACCGGGCCAACGTCCTGCGCAAGCTCGGGATGCGCGACCGGGTCGAGCTGGTCCGCTACGCGATCAAGCGGGGGCTGGTCGAGCCCTGAGCCTCAGCGAGGACCCGGGCGGCTCGCGGTTCTTACCATGATCGGCGTGCGCGCCCCGGTCGACCACATCGCCGCCCCGCCGTTCCCGCGGACGCGCCGCTGGCTCAACACGGCCTCCGCTCCGGATGGATCAACGCTCGGCCGCCCGGTGCTGATCGAGTTCTGGGACTTCTGCCGCCCGAACTCGATCCGCACGCTCCCCGACCTGAAGGCGTGGCACGGGCGCTACTCCGACGCGGGCTGCGGGTGATCGGCGTGCACGCCGCCGGCTTCGAGCCCTCGCGGGACCCCGACGCGGTGGCGGCCGCGGTCGAGCGCCTCGAGGTGCCCTACCCGGTCGTGATCGATGCCGAGCTCGAGATCTGGAAGGGCTACGGGAACCTCGGCTGGCCCGCGCGGTATCTGTTCAACCAGGCGGGGATGCTGTTTGAGCATCACTATGGCGAGGGCGC